>JAJYLW010000028.1 GCA_021787475.1 Actinomycetes bacterium | reverse complement strand
CCTCCGCTTACGTTTGCGGGAAGGGACTTTATCAGCAGGCGATTAACTCTGTGAATGGATGTAACCGGGCGGCCCGCAAGCCGAACCGCTCCGGAAAACATCCGGCGCCGGCTTTGAACAAGACGTAAAGACATAAATGCTATCCGTTGACAAGGGGAAGCCATGTACTACGACAAAGATGCAAATCTCGACGTGATCAAGGACAAGACCGTTGCCATAATCGGCTACGGCAGCCAGGGGCACGCCCATGCGCTCAACCTGAAGGATTCGGGCCTGAGCGTCATCGTCGGCCTGCGCCAGTCAAGCCGGAGCTGGAAAAAAGCCGAAGCTGCCGGCCTGACGGTGATGCCGGTTGACAAGGCCGCCGCCGAGGCCGGCATCGTCATGATCCTGACCCCTGATCATTCCCAGGCCGAGACCTATCGCGACGAGATCGCCCCCGGCCTTGCCGCCGGCAACATGCTAATGTTCGCGCACGGCTTCAACATTCACTTTAACCAGATTGTGCCGCCCGCCGACGCCGATGTCGTCATGGTTGCGCCAAAGGGCCCCGGACACCTGGTGCGGCGCCAGTTTACCGAGGGGCGGGGCGTGCCGGCGCTGATCGCCGTCCACCAGGATGCCAGCGGCAGCGCCGAGCAGGCCGGACTTGCCTACGCCAAGGGCATCGGCGCCACCCGCGCCGGCGTCATCGAGACGACCTTTGCCGAGGAGACCGAGACAGACCTGTTCGGCGAGCAGGTCGTGCTCTGCGGCGGCGCCAGCGAGCTGGTGAAGGCCGGCTTCGAGACGCTGGTCCAGGCCGGCTACCAGCCGGAGATCGCTTACTTCGAGTGCCTGCATGAGCTTAAGCTGATCGTTGACCTCATATATGAAAAGGGAATAACAGGAATGCGCTACAGCATCTCCGACACTGCCGAATATGGCGACATCACCCGCGGCAAGCGCATTATCAATGACAGGACCCGCGCCGAGATGCGCTCCATCCTGGGCGAGATCCAGTCCGGCGCCTTCGCCACCGAGTGGATCCTGGAGAACAAGGCGGGCAGGCCCCGCTTCAACGCCATCCAGAAGCGGGAGGCCCATCACCAGATCGAGATCGTCGGCAAGCAACTGCGCGGCATGATGAGCTGGATCGGGGGCGATGACGATATTCTCGATGGGGAAGAGATCTAAACCGGGACGCTCGATACCGGGTGTTGGCTAGAAACCAAGCCCAAAACACGAAGTTTGACAAATAGTAAATATTCGGCATATTTTTCGGAAACAGGAACCGTCATGATTAAAAAGTTTTTAATGACGCCCGGCCCGACGCAGATCCCGCCGCAGGTGCTGCTGGCGATGGCGCGGCCGATCATCCATCATCGCACCGGTGAGTACTCGCAGTTGTTCGCCCGCGTCAATGACAACCTCAAGTATGTCTTCCAGACAAAAAACGAGGTGCTTTCCTTTGCTTCATCCGGCACCGGCGGGATGGAGTCGGCCGTGGCCAACCTCTGCTCGCCCGGGGACCGGGTGCTGGTTGCCGCCGCCGGCAAGTTCGGCGAGCGCTGGCGCGACCTGGCCGCCGCATACGGTCTTGATTGCCGCTACCTGGAATATGATTACGGCCGCCTGGTCGATCCGGATGACATCAGCCGCTCGCTGGAAGCCGACCCGGGTATAAAAGCTGTCTTTGTCACCCACAGCGAGACCTCAACCGGAGTCGTCAACGACATGAAGGCGATCGGCGCCGCCGTCGCCGGCAACGCCGCCGTGCTTGTCTGTGACTCCATCAGCGGCATGGGCTCGGCCGAGATCAGGACCGACGCCTGGGGAGTGGACGTGGTGGTGGCCGGCTCGCAGAAGGCGCTCATGATTCCGCCGGGGATGGCTTTTGTCAGCGTCAGCAGCAAGGCGTGGGCGCTGGCGGAGCAATCAACATCGCCGAAGTTTTATTTCGACTGGCTGAAGGCGCGCAAGGGCTTGAGCCAGCCGCAGCCCACCACTGCTTTTACCCCGGCCGTGTCGCTGGTCGTGGGTCTGGACGCCGCCCTCTCGCTCATCCGCGAGGAGGGGCTGGAAAACCTGTTTGCGCGCCATATCATCCTCGGGCGAGCCTGCCGCGCCGCCATCAAGGCTCTGGGCCTGGAGCTGTTCTCGCCTGACGACGACCGCTCCAGCTCCGTCACCGCCATCCGCATTCCCGACGGAATCGAGGACGGCAAGCTGCGCGGCCTGACGCGCGACAAGTTCGGCGTGCAGTTGGCGGGCGGGCAGGGGCCGGTAAAGGGGAAGATCTTCCGCATCGGCCACTGCGGCTACTATAACTACACCGACATAATCGTCGCCATCACGGCGCTGGAGCTGGCGCTGAAGGAGCTGGGGCAGCCGGTGGAGCTGGGCTCCGGCATCGGCGCCGCCGAGAAAGTTTTTGCGGAGAGCCTGGCTTGAGCGGCCCGGCGAGAGACAGCAGCCAGGCCGGTCGGCCGCGCGTGCTGGTCAAGGAGAAGATTGCCGGGAGCGGCATCGAACTGCTCAAAAAGGAGTTTGACGTGGACGTGCGCCTGGACATCGCCCAGGACGAGCTGGCCGGCGAGATCGGCGATTACAACGCCATCATCATCCGCAGCGGCACGAAGATGACCGCCGACATTATCGAGGCGGCCGGCAGCCTGAAGGTGATCGGCCGCGCTGGCATCGGCGTTGACAATGTCGATCTTAAAGCCGCCACCAAGAAGGGCGTCATCGTCGCCAATGCTCCCCAGAGCAACATCGTCGCGGCGGCGGAGCATACCATCGGCCTGCTGCTGGCCCAGAGCCGCAACATCCCTCAGGCCAACGCCTCCCTGAAGGCGGGCAGGTGGGAGCGCTCCAGCTTCGGCGGCGTCGAGCTGGCCGACAAGCTGCTGGGCGTGATTGGCCTCGGCCGCATCGGCGTGCTGGTGGCGCAGCGGGCCAAGGGCCTGAAGATGAAAGTGATTGCCTATGACCCGTACGTAAGCGCCGCCCGCTTCGAGGAGCTCGGTGTCGAAGGTGTTGAGAATATAGAAGACTTGTACAGCCGCGCCGATTTTATCACCGTGCACCTGCCGAAAAGCCCGGAGACGGCCGGCTTTATTGACGAAGCCGCCTTTGCCGCGATGAAGAACGGCGTCCGCATTGTCAACTGCGCCCGCGGCGGCATCGTCAAGGAGGCGGCCTTGTTGCGGGCGCTTCAGTCGGGCAAATGCGCCGGCGCCGCTCTGGACGTGTTTGAGCAGGAGCCTCCCGAGGGAAACCCGTTGCTCGGGCTGGACAACGTCGTGGTGACGCCGCACCTGGGCGCTTCCACCATCGAGGCTCAGGACCGTGCCGGCACCATCATCGCCGAACAGGTGGCGGCCGCGCTCAATGACAAATTTGTCAGTAATGCGGTCAACATCCCGGTTGTCAGCGTCGAGCAGATGAACGTGGTCCGCCCCTTCCTGCCCCTTTGCGAGAAGCTCGGCCGGCTGATCATGGAGATCGCCGACGGGCCGCTGGAGAAATTTGACATCAACTACCAGGGGGCGTTGGCCGGCTACGACACCACCCTGCTGACGGTCGCCTTTTTCAAGGGCGCATTCGAAGGGCGCGTCGAGGAGACGGTCAATTACGTCAACGCCACCGGCATCGCCGAGGAGCGCGGCATCAAGGTGACCGAATCAAGGCAGAAGCAGGCGGTGGATTTCACCAACCTGATTACTGTCTCTTCGGCGGATCGGCGCGGCGGGCTCAGCGTCGGCGGCACCACCATCGGCCCCAAGCACAGGCCCCGCTTCGTCCAGATCGACCGGCATGACATCGACATCGAGCCGGGGCAGTACATGGCGTTCTTCCGCTACGACGACGTGCCCGGCATGATCGGCAAGGTTGGCAGCATTCTCGGCAGCCACGGCATCAACATCGCCAACATGAACGTAGGCCGCAAGAAGCGGGGCGGCAAGGCGGTGATGTCCGTCACCCTCGACAAGCCAATTCCGGGGGAAGTCCTGGCGGAGATTCGCAGCCAGCCGGAATTTGACGATGTCACATTTATTGTGTTTTCATAAAAGCGCGTTGCACGTTTGACGTTTCACGTTTAACGGTGATTTCAAAGGGGTTTCGTGAAACGTTGAACGAAGGCTGTGCCGCGATTGAAGGCGGTTTGGAAATCATCTTCCTTTCCGGGAAAGGCGGGGGTTAGGATTGCGGTTTTCCGGCAATATTATAAGGGCGTCGGGGGCTGTATGTTGCCGCCGGTAGTTATTTCTGATGAAAGATCTCAACCGGAATCTTTGCCAACGGGTCATGATTTCACTGTCTCACCGCGGGGGCGCGGCGTGCCGGGGCGCACCGCACCCCTTTGCTGCGCCGGTGTATCGTGTTCCTCGCTTGCGCGGCCTAGGCTCTTAATAGCAATTCTTTACAAAGAGGTTGGCAACCGGCGCCGGCGGCGTCTCTGATGGAGGACTTGTGATGATTCCCAAGAAGAACAGCCCCTTTTCCGAATTCGACCGCATCACCAGCGAGATTGAAGAGATGTTCTTCCGCTTTTATGGCGGCCCCCGGCTGCGGATGATGAAAGCCGGTTCCTTCCAGCCCCTTGCCGACGTCTATTATATGAAGGATTCGCACACGGTCGTTGTCAAAATGGAGATTCCCGGCGTGGCGCCGGACGATGTTCATATCACCCTCCAGGACAAGGCCCTGGTCGTGGAGGGCGTCCGTTTTGATCAGCGCCAGGAGGGGGAGAAGGTCTATCAACAGATGGAAATAGATTACGGGCCGTTCAAAAGGAAGATCATGCTGCCGGTTAATGTTGATGTAAAAAGCGCCAAGGCCGCCTACCGGGACGGCTTCCTGACACTGGAGCTGCCGGTGGCCGAGCATAAGAAAACCGCCATCAGGGTGCCCATCAGCGTAAAGGAACAGAAATAATGGAAAGCAGTCTCGCGGAAACGCCGATTATCAACGCGAATCAGGAGATTCCTGACGTTATCCCGATTCTGCCCCTCAGGGGCACGGTCGTCTTCCCCGAGACGGTGACGCCGCTGGCCGTCGGCCAGGAGCGCTCCGTCAAGCTGGTTGACGACGTCCTTCACAAGGACAAGATCATCGGCCTGGTGACGATGGAGAACAAGGAGGTGGAGCTGGCCGGGCCGGATGACGTTTACCAGATCGGCACCGCCGCCATCATCCACAAGATGCTCAAGGTCCCGGACGGCTCCCTGCGCATCCTCGTCCAGGGGCTGAAGCGGATCAAGACCATTGATTACACCCAGACAGAGCCCTTCCTGGTCGCCCGGATCGAGGAACTGCCGGACAAGGTTGAGAAGACGAAGGAAGTCGAGGCGCTGTCGCGCAACCTTCTCAACGTCTTTACCAAGATTATCGGGCTGGTGCCCTACCTGCCGGAGGAGCTGCAGATGGCGGCCTCCAACATTGACGACCCCAGCGCCCTCTGCTACCTGATCGCCTCCGCCATCAAAATCAAAACGGAGGAGAAGCAGGAGCTGCTGGAAGAGATTGACGTGGAGAAGCGCCTCCGGCGTCTGACGGTCATCCTCAACCGGGAGCTGGAGGTGTTTGAGCTGGGCAGCAAGATCCAGTCCAACGTCCAGAGCGAGATGGACAAGACCCAACGCGAGTACTTCCTCCGCCAGCAGATGAAGGCGATCCAGGAGGAACTGGGCGAGGTTGACGAGATCACCGCTGAAGTCAACGACCTCAGGCGTCAGATCGACGAGCTGAAGCTGCCGGAGGAGGTGGACCGCCAGGCGCGGCGGGAGCTGGACCGGCTGTCGAAGCTGCAGCCGGCCGCGGCCGAGTACTCCGTCATCCGCACTTACCTGGACTGGCTGATCACCATCCCCTGGGACAAAAGCACCGAGGACAACCTCGACATCGCCAGGGCGCAGAAAGTTTTGGACGAGGACCACTACGACCTGGAAAAGGTCAAGGACAGGATACTTGAATACCTATCTGTGGCCAAGCTGAAGCACGACCTTGCCGGCCCAATTCTCTGTTTCGTCGGCCCGCCAGGCGTTGGCAAGACGTCGCTGGGCCATTCGATCGCGCGCGCTCTGGGGCGCAAGTTCATCCGCATCTCTGTCGGGGGCGTCCGCGACGAGGCCGAGATCCGCGGCCACCGCCGCACTTATATCGGCGCCATGCCGGGCACGATTATCCGCGCCATTCGCGACGCTGATTCAAACAACCCTGTCTTTATGATTGACGAGATGGACAAGCTGGGCGCCGACTTCCGCGGTGATCCCTCCTCGGCGCTGCTGGAAGTGCTTGATCCGGAGCAGCACTTCAGCTTCCGCGACCACTATTTGGACCTGCCTTTCGATCTGAGCCGGGTGCTGTTTATCGCCACCGCCAACATCCTTGACCCGATCCCGCCGGCGCTGAGGGACCGGATGGAAGTGATCGAGCTTTCCGGCTACACCGAGGAAGAGAAGCTCCACATTGCCAAGAAGTACCTGGTCAAAAAACAGACGGATGCCAACGGGCTGGAGCCGAAGCAGATCGGCTTCACTGACAAGGCCATCCTCAGGGTCATCGCCGATTACACCCGCGAGGCGGGCCTAAGAAACCTGGAGCGGGAGATCGGCTCGATCTGCCGCAAGGTGGCGCGCGAGATGGCCGAGGGCGGCGCCAGGAAGGTAAAGGTTGATGAAACCGCCGTATCCAGGTACCTGGGAAAGAAGAAATTTTTCTCGGAGGCCCGGCGGATGACCTCGGAGCCGGGCGTGGCCACCGGGCTCGCCTGGACGCTCAGCGGCGGCGACATCATCTTTATTGAGGCCACCTCCATGCCCGGCGGCGGCAACCTGACCCTCACCGGCCAGTTGGGCGACGTGATGAAGGAGTCGGCCCAGGCGGCGCTCAGCTGGGTGCGGTCGCACTCCGATGGCATCGATGTGCCGGAAGATTATTTCCAGAAGCATGATATCCACGTGCACGTGCCCGCCGGCGCCGTTCCCAAGGACGGGCCCTCGGCCGGCGTCACCATGACCACGGCGCTGACCTCGCTGGTGACCGGCAAGCCGGTGCTCGCCAATGTTGGCATGACCGGGGAGGTCACCTTGAGCGGCAAGGTGCTGCCGATAGGCGGCCTCAAGGAGAAGGTGCTGGCGGCGCGCCGCGCCGGCCTCGATACCGTCATCCTGCCGCGCGAGAACGGTAAAGACCTGGAGGACGTCCCCGCGCATCTGCGCAAGGAGATGAAGTTTGTGCTTGTCGATGAAGTCGGCGAAGTGCTGAAGGCGGCGATTGCCGGCCGGGCGGCGGCAAGGGCGGCGAAAAAGAGAACAGCCCCGGCGCGGGCCAGGAACCGGGCCGCCGCGGGCGGCGGCGCCCGCCCGGCATCGAGGAAAGCAGCCAGCGGCAGAAAGAAGTAGATGGCAGGTGGCAGGCTTTCCGGTAGATGGCAGGCTTTTAGCCTGCCTTTGGGATGCTTCATTTACGCAAAGACGCGCCCGCACAGGCTAAAAGCCTGTGCCTACCTCTGCACGGACTTCTGCACAGGCCAAAAGCCTGCCAGATTGCCCCGTTTACCCTCCCGCCACCGCCGGCACGATGCTGACCTCGCTGCCGTCGGCGACCTCGGTGTCGAGCCCGTCCATGAAACGGATGTCGTCGCCATCGACGTAGACGTTGATGAAGCGACGCACCTGACCGTTATCCAGCAACCGCTCGGCGATGCCGGGGTGAACGTTCTCCAGCTCCATAATGATGCCGCCGACGGTGCCCGGATCGATATCAACAACGCTCTCCTCACTTGTCAACTTGCGCAACTGTGACGGAATCCTGACCTTGACGCTCATTTGGCTCCTTTCGTTTTGGCTGTGCGTAGATTAACCCTCCCAAAGGCAGGCTAAAAGCCTGACATCTACCGGAAAGCCCGCCATCTACAAAAAAATCCGCCCTTTCAGGTAGGCACAGGCTTTTAGCCTGTGCAAACGCCCGAGTTCCGAGTTCCGAAAAATATGACGTTTATTTTCTATATGTCAAGTTAATTATTTGGTTTTGGGTTGATCCAATGTCCAAAATCCAGTATCCGTTTTGTTACGGTTCTTTTATAACCTCAACGTGCTGCTGCAAAACCTGCTCTTCAAACTGCGATAGAACGGGATCGATCTCAAAAGTGGAGATCGTATCGGCGACGGCGTCGAGGGTTTTAAGGCCGTCGCCGGTGATGTAAACCACGGTCTCGTCCTGGGGATGGATCTTGCCGCTCGCCGCCAGCCTGGCGAGCACGGCAGTGGTGACGCCGCCGGCCGTCTCGGTGAAGATGCCGGTCGTCTCGGCCAGCAGCCTGATGCCGTCCACGATCTCCTGCTCGGAGACGCTCTCGATGACGCCGCCTGTCTGCCGCGCCGCCTCGAGGGCGAAGACGCCGTCGGCGGGATTGCCGATCGCCAGCGACTTGGCGATCGTCTTCGGCTTTACCGGCCGGACATGCTCCAGCCCTTCCCTGAAGGCGGCCGCCACCGGGCCGCAGCCTTCGGCCTGGGCACCGCAGACGACCGGCTGCTTTCGCCGGATGAGGCCGACTTCGCCCAGCTCCCAGAACCCCTTATGGATCTTGGTCAGCAGCGAGCCGGAGGCCACCGGCACCACCACCTTGTCGGGGGCGCGCCAGCCGAGCTGCTCCGCCGTCTCAAAGGCGAGCGTCTTGCTGCCTTCGGCGTAGTAAGGACGCACGTTGACGTTGACAAAGGCCCAGTTCTTGTCGGAGGCAATCTCGGTGCAGAGGCGGTTGACATCATCATAGTTGCCGCGCACCTTGACGACGTTGACACCGTAGATGGCGGTGGCGATAATCTTCTGGATCTCGAGATCGGCGGGCACGAACACAAACGCCTGCGTTCCGGACGCCGCCGCGTGGGCGGCGACGCTGTTGGCGAGGTTGCCGGTGGAGGCGCAGGCGACCACGCCGAAGCCCATCTCCAGCGCCCGCGTCAGCGCCACCGTCACCACCCGGTCCTTGAAGGAATGGGTGGGGTTGGCGGTATCGTTCTTGACCCACAGTTTTTTTAGCCCCAGTTCGGCCGCCAGCCTGCCAGCGCGAAACAGCGGCGTATAACCGGCCTGAAGATCGACCGCCGGCCTGCCGTTTACCGGCAGGAAGTCGGCGTAGCGCCATAGAGATGGGGGGCCGGCGGCGATGCGCTCCTTGGTGGCCCGGCGCCGGATCTTTTCATAGTCGTAGGCCACCTCGAGGGGGCCGAAGCAGAACTCGCAGACAAACAGGGCCTTGAGCGGATAGGTTCTGCCGCATTCCTTGCATCTTAAGCTCTCGGCGGTCACAGCGAAAAAGGCTCCTTGTCAGATGGGTTTGGCGCGGTCGCAAGAAAAAACCCCTGCCAGATGTGGCAGAGGCTGGACGGGTTCATCCTATCACCACATCTTTCAGACCGCCTGGGTCTGCAGGAATTGGCACCTTGCGACTATTTATGGGTGCGCGGCTTGGAAACGCCGCGCCTTTGCCGCAGGTTGCCGAGGCTTCACAGGGCCTGTCCCTCCGCCTCTCTGGATGCGAACAACACGTTACCTGTTGTAGCCCCAGAATTCTAACAGGTTTAAGCGGGGGGTGTCAATGAAGGAGGGGGATAGGAGATAGAGGCCTCCAAAAGTGCACCCCTTTGTAACAAATGGAACGAAGTACTGAACCCCGTCCTTGATGTTGCGGGGGCTGAGTAGCTGACTTATAGGTTCCTTGTTAGTTGATGCGATGGTATGTATTTGTTGGATTCTAGTAGGCCTGGTAGTGGGTTCTGGTCGCAACAATAGGATGTCGGGACTGGCTCGTCTCCAGCCGTCCCCTGCGCCTCTAGCATCCGCCTGAAACGCCCCCCCCGCCGCGGTGCCTGATATGAGGGTTACCTAAGGGACGCCCCAGGTACCCGAACTTTTGGGGGGGCATGGATGTGTAAAAACATAGGCTACTCTTGCCCACATACTTCATCCGCTTATCAAAGATTCCGTCATTTGTTAACTGAATTCTGATATGTGATATTATGGCTTTTCAAAAAGGAAGGCCCCATGTAAGGGTCTTCCTCAGATTTCCAGGGCTTTGCTTAAGCTTCTTTAGGGCACGTTATCTCTCAGGCGGCTACTGCCCCCCCACCTCATGGGTAAAAAGTGTCACCCCCCGGGGGCGCATATGCGAAGCCGCCAGCCGCTGCACCTACACGCCTCTTAAGCATTTAAAGGGTAGTTTGGTTTGGTGGACCAAAAAGGATTCGAATTTCGAACTAACTCTCTTATCTGATCTAGGCCAAGATGAAGTCTTCTGACCATACGCACGTTCACCAAGCTGCGAACTTATGAGCCCTGATCAACCCGGCGAAACTTCTCCCAATGCCGGGGATGCGGCACCTTAAGCCCCCGCCGTATAAACGAACAATACCTGATGGAAAGACCGGTCGCCCGCTGTAGCTTTCTAAGGGGAATGTTCTTAATTAACGGAAGAATCTCCTCAGTAAACAAAACGGGGTCCGGTCTTTTATTATCCCGATCCCAGGCCGCGTTAGCTTTAAAGCGAGCAGTTATCACACTACCGCGTTTTACCGCCGCCTGGCCTCCGTGCGTGGGGTCGCTGCCCGCATTTCTAAGGGCGGCCAGTTTGGCCGGGCCTAATCTGCTTAAACGCTTAAGATGTTCTTCTTTTTCACTGCGAAGGCATACGTCGCAAAACAGACGCCCGTCTTTCTCAAGTGGTCCGCCGCACGACTGACAAACTGGCTTTAGTCTTGGCAAAACAGAATCTAAATTCTGCTTTGGCCTTTGTCTTACCTTGTCCCTGCCGGCGCTTCTATTGGCCTGGGTTAAATTCGTCGGCAGTTTAATCGGTTGTCCGTCCAACAGATTCCTTGCGGCATCTTCAACCAGCGGAGCCGCCAGACGCGCCCAAGTCGGGCCAGTTTCTGCAAGCGCATGCGTAAGCGGCGGGAGTATTCGACAAACGCCTTTTCGCGTCTCGATGAAGTCAGCCGCCCGAAACGTCCTGCTCCCCAGTAGCTCCAAGACAAACAAATCAACCTTTGGCCGGATAGCCTCCATAAGATCGAGAGTAAGTGAATCCCGGCTGCCTTGATCGGCGTGCATAAAGCCAAGCCCCGGATCAAGACCGCCGGCAAGAGAGGCAATTCTTGTCTCTGCCTCAACGATTGCATAGAGATAGTTAAGAAGAGCATTTATCGGATTTGCGGCAAGTCTCGGAGAACGGGTAAACGGTGAGAGCCTCTTACCGAAGGTTTGCCAATGATCAGGAAGGCGTTTGATGTCACTTTTTGCGAACCTGATGGAAACGGTTTTCCACGTATTCCAGTACGCCAGGGCGGCTGCCGATTCAACAAGCCGAAGAGCATTTATAGAGTCGGTATTTTCAATCTCAAAAAGTGCGTTTTCGATTTCCCGCTTGGCGTTTTCCGAGTCTGGCAGCAGGTCTAGAACCGCAAGCTGCCCCGAGATTTTATCCGCTATTAGCTTTTGGGCAATCTTGAGGCCAATTTCATTTGAGGTTGCGAGGGCCTGCGCTCTTCGAAGTCTCGCTTCACTGAGACCAAAGCCAGCCGAAGAGGCCAGCAGCTTTCCGTCTTTATCGATCTGAACGAAGGTGATGCCGACGTCCGAGAGCCACCGGAGGGCCTCAAAGGTAATCATTCCCGTGTGACCGACAACGACGAGGCGCTTAATGTTTGCCAGTGCTTTCGGAAAGATGCGCTCCCTCCGGCTCCGGCCGATGCCGTCCGAGACGACTAGATGTTTGCGGTTTACGCAAATCTTGACGCCGTAGCCGTCAACAACGCAGACGCCGTTTTTGAAAACAAGAGAAGAAAAGGTTGTGTTAATATCTGACTGCATACGGATAACACCTCCGTGTGCCAGGCCCCCGGACCGCGTCAACGGTTGCGGGGGCAGCTTGTTTTAACTAGACCATATAAAGATTAATCTTACCTTGTTGCTTCTCGGGTGAGCCATCCTTGCCTCAGAGACATCTTTCCATCGAATAGAAAAATAAGACTTGCTTATGGAATCCATCAGTGATAAGCTGTCGCGATCAATTATCTATTATCCCAACACCTTTACTTATGGAAGGAGCGTCATGAAAAAACAGAAGTGCCCCCGTTTCGGGACGGGGGCGGATACAAAAACAAGCAATATAATTATAGCAAAAAACAGCGCTTTTGTCGATAGAAGCGCTGCTCAACAATC
>JAJYLW010000015.1 GCA_021787475.1 Actinomycetes bacterium | reverse complement strand
ATCTTAAAGACAAAAACTGGAGCTGGCGGCGGGTAAGGGGGGAAGGACTGTTTTTGCTCCTGCCGGCGGCGGGCCTGGCGGCGTGGATGCTCTACCTGGGGGTGCACTTTGGCGACGCGCTGCTGTTCTCCAAGGCGCAGGGAAACTGGCTGCGCCAGCTGAGCGTTCCTTTCGGCCCCCTGGGGGGGCTCGGGGAGGGAATCAGGGCCGCCTACAACGGCATGTCAACTATTCTGTCAACAAAGGACATTTCCTACACTCCTCTTGACTTTGATCCGCGTCTCTGGTCAACTTACAACGTTATGAACCTGCTTTTTACGCTGCCTTTCCTGGGGCTGGCCATCGCCGCCTTTAAACGGCTGCCGCTGCATTACTCGCTCTACTCAATGGTGGCCCTGCTGCTGCCGCTTTCCCTGCCATCCAAGTATGTGCCGCTGTTCTCGATGCCGCGCTTTGTCCTGACTGCCTTTCCGCTCTTCATCCTGGCGGCCCTCTGGGGCGAAGAGCGCCCGTGGTTTGACCGGCTGGTGATGGTCTTTTCCCTCACCTTCCTGGGGCTGCTCACCGCCAAGTTTGTGCTATGGACGTGGGTTGCCTGACTTAACTCGGGGACACACTTAACTCGGGGACACTTAACTCGGGGACACAATACTATTTAATTCCAGGTGTTTTTGAATCCATCATCGTTTTTACAATGCACTGACTTTCGCGGGTCTGCCACTTTTACGCGGTTTCAGGTCTCTACCGAGATTCTTTTCAAGTTCCTCGACGAAACTTTCTGAGCCAAGCGGCCGTCCTGTCCTTTCGTGGATTCTTATCTCTTCCAGTTCCTCATCACTGAGCAGCATTATCTGCCGAAACTGCTGCTTGGCAAAATTGGTAAAAATATTTGGGGTTATCACTGAATCACCAACATCGTTAATGCGATCTGCGGCGCTGCTCCAACGATATTCATCCGGGTCTTTGCATATTCCAGCCCTTACTGGATTCATTTCGATGTAGTTGACCGTCCTGAGAAGATAAGAATCATCCATTGGATAAGAGAAAAACCGGCCCTGCCAAAGACAGCCAGTCCAACCTTGTCTTTTATTGACTTTTGCAGTGTAGCGGCGGTGTGCTTCACCAACTGCTAAACGGAGGCTTTCCTCCGTTGGAGGAACTAGAACTAAATGAACATGATTAGGCATCAGGCAATATGCCCAAATCTCGACGCAATGAAATTGACACCATTCCTTCAGAAGAACCTTATAGAGCCTGAAGTCCTCTTCTGAGAAAAAAGTCCGCTGCCGTCTATTTCCGCGTTGCGTAACATGATGAGGGACTCTGGGTGCAACAACCCGCGCGACTCTTGCCATAAAACAGCTTTATAGTGGAAACTCTGACAGGTGTCAAATTGAAATAAAAAGCCCTGCAAAAAAAATAGTATTATGTCCCCGAGTCCCCTCCCCTAGTTCCCTCCAAGTTTCCCGAGTTTCGGGGCGCTACCACTTTCCCTTGGGAATCCTCGCCATCGATTCCCTGATCTTCTCCTCCGGATAGGCATAATCGGTCAGCTTGCCGCTTAGGTACTGATCGTAGGCGCTCATGTCAAAATGGCCGTGGCCGCTCAAGTTGAAGAGAATAACCCTTTCTTCGCCGGCCTCGCGCGCATTGACTGCTTCGTCGATGGCAGCCTTGATGGCGTGGCTTGATTCCGGGGCCGGGATGATCGCCTCGGCGCGGGCAAAGGTGATGGCCGCCGCGAAAACCTCTGTCTGGCCATATGCGACAGCGCTCATGTTGCCCGTGTCAACCAGGGCGCTGATCAACGGAGCCATGGCGTGATAGCGGAGGCCGCCCGCGTGAATGCCGGGAGGAGTAAAGTCGTGCCCAAGCGTGTGCATCATGAAAAGCGGCGTTGACCCGAGGGCGTCGCCAAAGTCATAGGTGAGCTTTCCTTTGGTGACCGTGGGGCAGGCGCTCGGTTCGGCGGCCAGAAACTCGACCTGTTTTTTGCCCGCAAGCCTGTCCCGCATGAACGGAAAGGCGAGGCCGGCGTAATTGCTGCCGCCGCCAATGCAGCCGATGACAATGTCAGGGTAGTCGCCGGCCATCTCCATCTGCTGCACGGCCTCCTCGCCCACCACGGTTTGATGCATGAGCACGTGGTTAAGAACGCTGCCAAGCGAATAATTTGTGTCGTCGTGAGTCGCGGCGTCCTCGCTCGCCTCGCTAATGGCGATGCCGAGGCTGCCCAGCGAATCCGGATCCTGCTCAAGCACCGCCCGGCCGGAGCTGGTGCGGTCGGTCGGGCTTGCGAGTACCTCCGCGCCCCAGACTTCCATCATGCTGCGCCGGTAAGGCTTCTGTTCGAAGCTGATCCTGACCATGTAAACAGTGCAGTCCATGCCAAACATCTCCGTCGCCAAGGCCATGGCGCTTCCCCACTGGCCGGCGCCTGTCTCGGTGGCGATGCGCTTGATGCCCGCCTTCCGGTTGAAATAGGCCTGCGGCACGGAGGTGTTGGGCTTGTGGGAGCCGGCCGGGCTGACGCCCTCGTATTTAAAATAGATCCTGGCGGGCGTATCAAGCGCCTTCTCCAGCCGCTGCGCCCGGATCAGCGGCGTCGGCCGCCACAGCTTGTAGATCTCCTGAACTTCTTCGGGGATGTCAACAAAGCGCTCGCTGCTGACTTCCTGGCCGATCAGTGACATGGGAAACAGTGGCGCCAGCGCCTCCGGACCCACCGGCTCGCCGGTGGCCGGATCGAGCGGCGGCTTGAGGCTGCCGGGCGGCATGTCGGGCACTATGTTATACCAACGGGTGGGAAGCAGGTCTTCTGAAAGAATCATTTTGACTGCCATGAAAAACCTCCGGCGTATAAGATTGAGCTTATCCTGAACTCTAGCCTGATAGGCTGGTCTTGGCAATAGCGCACCCCATCTGACGCTCCCGAAGAGAGTCGCCGGCTCAGGACTCGTAAGCGCTGCCCGCGTTGACCTGATGGATCAGGTTCATGAACCAGGGCAGCCGTTTAAAAATGCGCGTGCTGGCGTCAGCAGGGCAGCTGACCAAGTATCCATGAAACGGCCTGTCAAGAACCTGGAAATCGGCAATTGTGAGGCCATGATCCTGGCAGTAGCCGGCGGCGGCTGCCCGGGCCTGAGTGTCGTTCTTACTCACCTTCCACTCCGATTCGGCCGCCTGGGCGGCAGCCGTCGAGACGTCGCCTGCCGTGTTGTAAGCCCTAAGCACAGAGATGCCGTCGAGCACGAACAGGACAATGACAATCGCCACCAATGCCAGGACAATGAGCCTGGTGACGCACGCGCCTTCCTGGTTGCGAATCAGTTTATGCATTACTATTATTTACCCCTGCCCTCACATGCGGAAATCGGAAGCATATTGCTAACCGCGCCGCCGGACAGCGAAAAAATAATACGAGGCGCCGCCGGCAAGCGCGCCCGCCGCCACGGCAATCACAATCCAGGCGCGGTCTGAAATCGGATGAATCGTGGCGCTGTCATCAGCAAGCACGTGGCCCCGGGACTGAACAGTGGCCCTGATCCGGGACCAGCCGGACCCACGATAAGGAATTTTCACGTCTGTCTCTCCCGGCGGAAGCGTCAAGCGCCGGTCATCCCCCCGGGGGAACTGGACATTATTGCCTTCAACAACTATATCGGCGCTTAGCGGATAGTGATTTCCATTTGTGACTGACACATGCGCCTCACCGTCGGCCGATCCCTGCAGCAGAGGCAGCCCCACCGAGATCGACAGCCGGCCGAACTCGGCCTTGACGCGTTTGATAATGTCATCGAAATATGCGAAGCCGCGGTTGGCGTCTTCGGGCCGCGTCCCTTCGCCGGCCCAGTAACCATTTTCAGCGATAAACATCTTCCGCGTCAGCGTGATCAAAGCTGCTTCATCAGGATCGACTGCCGCCCGGTAGTCCTCGAAAGATTCATGGGCAGCTTCCAGTTTCTGGTAATAGGTCTGGCTGACATAACCTGAAACAGGATCCGCGTATTTAAAAAGGATGACGGGCTCGGTGCTTGGCGGATACTTCTTGACGGCTTCCCCCAGCGTCATCGTGTTAATCCAGGACTCCCGGCTGATTATGTCATAGACCTGGTCACGCTGCTGCTCGGTGATGGCCGGGCTGGGGACGGTCGCCGCGGCGATCACCAGCTGGCTGCCGCCTTCATAAGCATTTGCCAGGGACGCAAAGAAAGCGGCCGGGTCGGCCTGGCCGCCGAGCAATGCGGCGGAAGCGTCATCGGCGGCAAACAGGGCCGTAATCCGCTCACCGTTTATGTCGCGAATGCGGTAGGAGACCGCGCCGGCCAGCGCCTGCGGGATCTGGACCGCCGCCCGCAGCGACCCCGGCAGCACTGTATACTCGCTGCCGGTCGCCGAAAGGTAGTGAAGAGAATCTGTGGTCAGATTCAACCCAGGGGCATAAGCCCCCTTCGGAACCTGGCTCAGACCAAGCCGGCTCTCCAGGGTATTGTCGCCGACGCGGAACTGGCCGCTGCCGTCATCCCAACCGTTCTTGGCCAGCAGGGAAAGGTCCGTGTACGCGTAGGGAGCGGCAAGGATCTCGCCGCCGGAGGCTGCCTGACTGAGGCCGGCGAGGCAGCCCGCCGCCGCCGCGGCGGCAGGGGAGCCGGCCGGATAGTTTTTGACATCGTTGCCGCTGCGTATGTTAAATCCGCCCGCCATGGCAGCAAGCTCATCGAGCAGCTCCGGCTCGATGGCGTAGGTTGTTTTTACCTGCGGGAACTTTTGCTGCACATCCTGATGCTGGAGCAACGTGTCCGGCGTGCGGGGATTTGCCTGGCAGCGGTCCAGCAGCGAAGCATCCACGAACTCGCCGGCCGGATTCTGCGCCGGCGGCGCGCTCACCGTCCAGATTAGCACCAGGTCCAGCGGCTGGCTGCCGCCGGCCGGCGCCACCGCCAGCCAGCATGTCGCGCCCAGCATCTCCCGGCCGCCTGACTCCAGGCTCACCCGGACGGGGTACCCCCCCGCTTTGACTCCCAGCCTGCCGGTGCTGGCGCTGAAACTGAAGCTGTCCTGGCCCGAAAGACTGTAATCATTTTTTATGGTCACAGTAGACAATGGGTCGCCCTGAACAGGGTTTGCCGAGGCAGGCGAGGCTGCCGGATATACCTTGAGCAGCAGGTCGCCGGAAAGCGGCTGGCCGGCGGCATTGATGGCGATGTTAAAAGTGGCGCTGCCGCCGGCGTGGTAGAGATACTTGTCCGTCGAAACAGTCATCGCCGCCCCGGCAGCGCGGGCGCGGGACTGAAAACAGGTTTGACTTAAGACCCCTGACGCGATCGCAAGAACCAGGAGGAGAAGCGCGGTCCGCCCCGGAGCCGGCATCCGTTTGCAGCGCAGTAAAAACTGTGTCAATTCCTTGCCTCGTGTTCTCGTACTTCCGCTTCTTGCAAAATTCCCTGCCGGGCGGCGGCTGGAAACAGGTTTGCTGCCCACCGGCGCCGGCTTATGATAGCATAGCGCCTGTGATGCCAAGACAAAAGCGAGACGGCCATGTCGGGAAAGTCTTCTAGAAAATGGCGCGCAAATCCTTGAAAATGACCAAGCCGACGGCAAGCTCTCCTGATGAGATGCAGGAGATGCTGCGGCCACTTGTGAGTGAAGCCGGCCGCGCCGCCATTTTCCTTGACCTGGACGGGACGCTGGCGCCGATCATGCCCAAGCCGGCTGATGTGGCTGTGCCGCCGGATATTGTCCGGCTGGTGCGCCAGCTTCAGCGTATGTACCTGGCCGTAACCGTGGTCAGCGGCCGCCCGGCAACCGAGGCCAAGCGAATCACCGGGAACTCGGACCTTGCCTACATTGGCAACCACGGCTTTGAGACGATGCTGCCCGGCCGCGCCGTTGTTCTGTGCGAGGCCGCCCAGCCTTACGTCGCTAGAGTGAAAGAGCTGGTCGAATACGCGCGTTCGCTGCCTGAAATGGTGGATTCGGGTATCTGGATCGAAGACAAAAACGCGACCATGTCCTTCCATTTTCGCCGTGCGCCCGACCCGGGCGAAGCGCGGGAGCTTATCAAGAAAATGTTTTTTGCCAAAATCGAGGCGCTGGGACTCCTGGCGCGGGAGGGCCGCAAGGTATTTGAAGTCAGGCCGCCTGTTGACGTTGACAAGGGAGTCGCTGTCGGGCATCTTGTTGACCGGCTCGGAGCAAAACTGATGCTTTACGCCGGTGATGACACCACCGATATCGACGCTTTCAAAGAGCTGCGCAAACGCAAGCGCCGCAAGGGAGTCACCGCCATCAACGTCGGCGTAATCTCGGAAGAAATGCCGGCCCAGCTGCCGCGGTCCGCCGACCTGCTGGTGGAAAGGGTCAGCGGCGTGGAGACGATGCTGCAGGTTCTGGCGGGGGAAGAACTGTAAGTTAGAGTTTTGAGTTCCGAGTTCATTTATAATTCATGGCTGCGGCGCTGGCAAATTCGCTGAATTTGCGCCGCGTATAGAACTGATAGGCAAGCCGGCCGGAATGAGGGGGCTTAGTGTAATTGCGCCCGGCTGACACCAGCCGGTATGGCTCTCCGCGCCGGTGCAGCATCATTGGCCCGCCCCTGAAAGCCAGCATGGGGTAGAGGATCATTTTCTGGCTGCTGTAAATCCGGGCCAGCTTTTGCTTAAGCACCCGGTCTTTTAGTTTCAGCGGGGTAAAAATCGTCCGGGCCGGGCCGGGCAAAAACTCGCCGACGGCCAGCCGGCGGCCGGACCGGTGATAAAGAGGAAATTCATACAGCGGCGGGTGCTGATTCACTCCCCAGTTGGTGCGCCTAATGGCAGCGGCGGCCGCCAACTGCAGGCTGTCATGATCAAGATGCCCTCCTTCAAAGGCAGGCACGATGACAGAAGCAGGCCGGTAGGCCGCCATCAATCTTGCCAGCCGCCTGACTGCATCTTCCAGATAGTCAATCAAATGGTTGTCGGGCAGACCTATCTCGAAGAGCGCCCGGCGCGGCACCCCCAATATATCCATTGCCCGCCGCGACTCGGCCTGACGCAGCCGGCCGTGAAGGCCGCCGCGGGTCAGCCAGACAGCCGCCGCCGGCCCTCTTTGCGCCATTTTTTTCAGGGTTGCGGCAATAAAGAACTCATCATCATGATGGGCAAAGAGGACCAGGGCGGGAGTCTGCGGATGCTCATCCCGGACAATCGCCAAAACTACCCCGGATCTCCTGGAGACAGCAGCTCTGAACGCCCGCTTCGACGAAACTGCAGAGTCGACATTGGCACACGTCACATCCGTCCGAAGAAGTCACAGCCATCCGGATGCGCGGCTAACGCGGATATGAAGCCTGGCCGCCGGCGCCCAGGAGGAAATCAACCACAGATTCTTCGCGCCCAAAATGACCGTCCTTGTTCTGCTGGATCGACGACAGCGGTTGCCACCAACTGACAAGCTCTGCGTATGTGTCAAAAAGGTCATCGAAAACTTTCTCCCACGAGCGGACTCTGGCCGACTTCCTCGCTTCCTCGCCCATCGATTCCCTCAGGTTGCCGTCATCGAGAAGCGTCTCTACCTGCCGGGCAAATCCTGCCAGGCTTCGCGCCGGCGCTGTCAGGCCGCTGACGCCGGGCCTGATGTTCTCGCAGGCGCCGCCCTCCGAGCAAAGAACCACGGGCAGTCCGGAGGCCTGCGCCTCCAGAATTACCTGGCCGGAAGTGTCGACGCTGCTGGGGAACACAAACAGGTCCGCCGATGCAAAAGCGCCGGCCAAGTCTTCACCTCCCAGCCAGCCGGTGAACGTTGCCCCTTCTCCAAGAACTGCCTCCAGCTTCGGGCGCAGGGGGCCGTCGCCGACAATCGCCAGATGAATATCATCGCGCCTGACGGCGAGCGCCCGGTAGCACTCAGCCAGAAACAGGAGATCCTTCTCCTGCGACAGCCTGCCCACGAACAGTATAATTTTCTTGTTATCCCCACCGAGACGCTGCCGCCAGCGGCGGGAACGGAACCGGGGGGCAAACCTGTCGGAGTCGATTCCCTGGTAAAGAACAGCCATCTTGTGATGATCGAGGCCGTGGCTGCGAAGGTCGCGGCCCGTGTAAACGGACGGCACAAACGTAAGATCGCTGCGACGGTAGAACCAGCGCGTGTAAGTCCAGGCAATTTCTTCATTCAGCTTGTCATCGGTTATGCGGCCGATGCAGCGCGGCACATCAGTGTGATAGCTGGTTACCAATGGCACCTGCAGGATCCGCGAGGCGAGGAAGGCCGCCAGGCCCATCGGGCCCGGGGTGGCGGCATGAATCACACTGTAGCGCCGCTCCTCGCAATGGCTGACGACGTCAAGCACCGGCGGAATGCTCAAACCAAGCGATCCGTACTCGGGCAGGTCAACCGAAGCCACCGCCGGAAACCTTGTCACTCCGCCCCCCTGACGCCGGCCCGCGCAGATGATATCCAGGGGCCTTCCCTTTGCTTCGCAATCTTCCGCCAGCCGGCGCAGAATGCTCGTTACCCCGTTTACTTCGTCAAATGTGTCAGTGAAGAGGCCCACGCGGGGCGGCCCGGCCTCATCCGGCTCCGGCTCATCGGGAAACATTTGCTTGCCCAGACGGCTGAGAAAATGCCGCTGCCGGCTGTGATAGTTGGCGGCCAGGGAGTGGGGCATCAGCAGCGCTTGCAACGCCACGAGGCGCCCGATCTTGTCAAAATTGTCAACGATATTGAAAAATGACACATCGGAGAGATTGGCCAGCGCCGAGCGCATTCCCGTCGCCCAGGTGGCATTTAGCAAGGAGAACAGCTGCCGGTGAAACTGCTCGCCGCTTCTCTTCTCCGGCCGGGCGGCAGCCCCCAGCAACGGCATCAGCGCCCGGCGCAGCTCGCGGTCGCCCATGACGGTCTTAAGTAAGCCGGCGGCATTGCCGGAACCGGTCGCCAGCGACACCAGGCCAACCCATTTGCCCGCTTCGGCGGCGCCTCCGCCCGTTTTGAAAAAACGCCAGGGGCCGCCGTGTCCGCGGCGGCTTTCTTCTTTCACCTCGGCGCCTTCGATGCTGCTGGCCAGCAGCCCCATCATCGTATGGGCCAGCTTGAGTGTGCTCCCGTGCTTTCCGGCCACAGCGGTGCGGCCGGCTTTGACCTCGCTCAGGAATGCGGATACGTCACTGGCCGGCGCCGTAGCCGTCCAGGCGCTGGCAATATCGAAGCCGGCGTGGTCGTCAGAGCCGGCGGTAAAGCTGATCCGGCTTCTGGCAACCGGCTCCAGATCGTGCTTGTCGGCCAGACCGGCAAGGAAGCTCGGTGAACAACGCCGGGCCAGCCTCATCGCCATCGAGTTCTCGGGCTCGAGCGTGGAGCCGTTGTGCGCTTCCCAGATGGGAAACAGCAACATCAGCCTCTCGATATGACCGGGGGTAAGCTCCCCTCCCAGCCTGGTGAGCGGATGGGCAAGCACGTAAACGATGTTCTCACGGTTCAGCCAGGCGACAAGCTCGTAGAGGTTCTTACGCAGCGACTGGATCTCGTGGTGCTGATTCTCGCTGATGCCCAGCGCCAGCAGATGCAGCTTCACGTCTTGGTCCGGAAAATAGGTCGTCACCTCTTCGCTGAGGAAGAAGTCCTCGCGCCCGGCCAGCCGCAGCCCGCCCTCGATCGTGTTGTGATCAGTCAGGGTGACGTAAGTCATCCCTTTTTGTTTGCAGGCCTTATAGACAGTTTCCGGATCTGTGTTACTCTCACCCACGTGGGCCTGGCGCAGGATCCACAGGTCGGATTCTTTGGAAAAACGGGAATGGAGATGAAGGTCCGCCCGGTGAGAAATGGCGGAATTCAAGGAGACCGCGCCCTCGCCGGCCGGCTTCATCTTGACCTCCGGCATGAGCGCGAAGGCAAATTTATCAATGTAAATGCGGGTGTTTTCATATCAGGACCACCGCGGGAAACCGTTTCCCGCCGAGACGCCACTCTGGTGGCCCTCTGCGCATATCTTACTTTAATTGTGATACGGCGGGCAAGCGCCCGTTCCTTTACAGATTGGCTGCTTGCCAGTAGAGTAGAATCGGAACGAGAGGAGCGGGATTTTATGGCAGACAAGGAGCTTTCCGCCTTGCGGCGGCTGCCCTCAGTCGAGGAGTTGCTGGAAAACCCGGCGCTGGCGGACGCGATCGAGCAGCGCGGCCGCCGCCTGGTGGCGGATTCTTCCCGGAGCGTGCTGGAAAAGCTGCGCCGCCGCATCCTTGCTGGCGAGCCGGTCACCCCGGCCGATCTGGAGCCGGGGCGTCTGGCGGCGCTTGTCGGGGAAGAGGCGGCAGCCGTTTACAAACCAACATTGCAGCCGTTGATCAACGCCACAGGCGTGGTGGTCCACACAAACCTGGGCCGCTCCGTCCTGGCGGAAGAGGCGATCGGGGCCGTTGGCGAGGTTGCCGCTTCCTATTCCAACCTGGAATACAATCTTGCGGCGGGAGCGCGCGGATCGCGCCACGACCACATCACCCGCATCATTACCGCCCTCACCGGCGCCGAAAACGCCCTCGTTGTCAACAACAATGCCGCCGCCGTGCTGCTGGCCCTGTCGACGTTCGCCGCCGGCCGCGAGGTGATCGTCTCCCGCGGCGAGTTGATCGAGATCGGCGGCTCTTTTCGGATCCCCGACATCATGGCCGCCAGCAGCGCCAAACTTGTCGAGGTGGGCACAACCAACAAAACCAGGCCGGCTGACTACGGGAAAGGAATCGGTCCATTGACGTCAATGCTGCTCCATGTTCACACCAGCAACTATAAGGTCATCGGTTTCACCGCCGGGGTCGGCATCGGCGAGCTGGTCGCGCTGGGACGCAAGCACAACCTGATGGTCATGGACGACCTGGGCAGCGGCGCCCTGGCGGACCTGCCGGCGCTGGCGGACGAGCCGTCCGTTTTTGAAAGCCTCGCCTCCGGCGCCGATATCGTCACCTTTAGCGGCGACAAGCTCCTCGGCGGCCCCCAGGCGGGTATCGTTATCGGCAGGCGCGAGGCTGTCGAGAAAATGAAAGCGCACCCGATGGCGCGGGCGCTCCGGGTGGACAAGATGACGCTGGCGGCGCTGCAGGCTACGCTGGCGCTTTATCTGAACCCCCGTGAAGCAGTCCGGAGAATCCCGACGCTGCGCATGCTGGCGGAGACAGCGGCGGCGCTGAAACCGATGGCTGAGCGGTTGGCGGCGGGCCTGAAGCAGGCGGTTGGCGCCGGCGTCGGCGTCCAACTGCAGCAGTCCGCCTCCAAGGTGGGTGGCGGCGCCCTGCCGCTGCTGGAGCTGGACTCATGGGTCTGCGCCTTAAGCCCTGTCTCGATTTCCGTTGACGAGCTGGCGGCGCGGCTGCGGGCGACGGACCCGCCGGTCATCGGCCGCATCCATGGCGGCAGGCTCCTTCTGGACGTGCGCACGATCCTGCCAGAGCAACTGGACGAAACTATCGGGGCATTACAGCAGGCAGTCAGCCAAGGCTAGAAGTTTGCCGCCCTGGACTCCAAATGGAAAAAATCCACCATCCACCATCCACCATCCACCATCTGGTTTTAGGCACCGCCGGCCACATCGATCATGGCAAGACGGCCCTGATCAAGGCGCTTACCGGCACCGACACCGACCGCCTCGCCGAGGAGAAGCAGCGCGGCATCTCCATCGAGCTGGGCTACGCCGAGCTTAAGCTCCCTTCGGGGACGGCGATGAGCGTGGTGGACGTCCCCGGGCATGAGAAGTTTGTCCGCAACATGGTCGCCGGCGCCAGCGGCATCGATATCTTTTTACTGGTTGTTGCCGCCGATGACGGCGTCATGCCGCAGACCCGCGAGCACATGGCCATCATCCGGCTGCTGGGAATTCCCCAAGGAGTGGTGGCAATTACCAAGGCGGATCTGGTGGAAGAAGACATGCTGGAGCTGGTCCAGGCCGACGTCGATGATTTTCTGACCGAAACGCCTTATGCAAAAGCGCCTGTCATCCCTGTCAGCTCCAAGACCGGCGCGGGCCTGCCGCTACTGCTGGGAGCGCTTGAGGACGCGGCCGCACGGGCAGCGCAGGCGCATCATGCGTCGCCGGCGGCGCGCCTGCCCGTAGACCGAGTCTTTACCCTCAAGGGAATCGGCACGGTAGTGACCGGCACGTTGTGGTCTGGAGAAATCTGCGCTGATGACAACCTGCGCGTGCTTCCGGACAGCCTGCCCGCCCGCGCCCGCTCCGTTCAGGTGCACGACCGGGCCGTCGCCTGCGCCGCCGCCGGACAGCGCGCCGCCATCAACCTTTCCGGAATCGGCAAGGATCTGCTCAGCCGCGGACAAATGATAGTCAAAGGCGAAGGGCTAAGATCTGTTTACATGGTTGACGCCCGCATCAGCCTCCTTGATAATTCGCCACAGCTTAAGTATGGCGCTCAAGTGCGCTTCCACCACGGCACGGCCGAGGCCACCGCCAAGCTCATGTTTGCCGACCGCGCACGGCTGCGCCCGGGGGAGAGCTGCTTCGCCCAGGTGCGGCTGAAGAAAAAGATTGTCCCCGCCCGGGGGGACCGCTTCATCCTGCGGTCGCTCAGCCCGGTAACCACGATCGGCGGCGGCGTTGTCATCGACCCGGCCCCGCGCAAGCATGGCCGGGGAGAAGCTTACACCAGGCGGCTTGAGATCCTGGAAACCGGAAAAACCGTCGCGGTCGTTTCACTTCTTTTAAGCGAGGCTGGCAAGAGAGGCTTGAACCTTAACGGGCTGATTTCCGGCAGTAATCTTCCAAAAGGTCAACTGAAGAGATCCCTGGAAGACCCGGCTGTGGCCGTCGGCAGGGAGGCTTCCGGCGGCCTGATTTATTTCTCGCCGCAAATAATTTCCGAACTCGAGAGTCTCATTCTTAAGACCCTAAAACTCCGCCAGGAGGAATCCCCTGCCGAACCCAGCCTCGCCGCCGGCGGGCTGGCCAAAGCGCTTGACATGGCTCCGGACGATTCTTCCTTCCAGGCTTTGCTGGCAGGAATGATCAAGTCCGGCGGGGTCGCTTTTGCAAAACAGCGCTATTTGCTTGCCAGCGCTGAAACCAGGCTCTCGAAAGCTCAAGAGCAGCTTTTGGATAGCGTCTCGGATCAGCTTAAGGAGGCGGGACTTATGCCGCCGCCGGTCTCGGAACTTGCAGCCTTAACGGGCGCCGGCGGCCAGGATTTGCAATTAATCCTTGGGCTTTTGGAGGAGCGCGGCGCGGTGGTAAAAGTCAAGCCGGAGCTCTACTTTGCCGCCGGAGCGGTTGAGCAGGCCCGCCGCGCGGTTGTCGGGCGCTGCCAGGAAACCGGCCGCATCACCTTGGCCGAGCTCAGGGACGCGCTTGGCGTCAGCCGCAAGTTTGCCCAGGCGCTGCTTGAATATTTTGACCGCAACGGCCTGACCCGGCGGCTGGAGGATTACCGCATTCTCCGCCGCCGGAAAACCGGGTAAAGAACTTATACAGAAGCATCTATACGGCACGATCAATATTCGCCCGGGCTGCGGTTAGGATAGAATGCGAGTGGCCATAATCCTTACGGGAGGGCAGGGGTCTGGTGGCCCAGCCGGTCTTCAAAACCGGTAGGTGGCGGTAACCCCGTCATTGGTAGGTTCGATTCCTACGCCTTCCCGCCAACTGCAGGAAAGTTGATATTTGCAATTCACTGGTACAGCGGAAGAATCGAATCGGAAGAAATAGAATTCCCGCAGGTAATGGGCGTGAACCATCTGTGTGGACGGCACTGACGGCGGCATCGACATTAAGCCGGGGAGTTGCCCCAATTCCATTATCTTGGCAGCAATGGCAACGTCGCTGTGGGAGTGTACAGTTACGGCGACTTTGACGCCACAACCATTATTTCCGACTCAGTAATATTTGCCGGCGCCGGCCCCATCAGCTTCAACGTTGAAGACATCAATGAAGACGGCATTCCCGACGTGGTCTTCCATTTTTTAACTCAGTCACTGAACCTCCAACTCGGGGAGGCGCGGGCCTGCCTCAGCGGCGCGCTCACAACTGACGACACTTTTCGATCTTGCGATTCGGTTAACGTGGTATAACGCCGAGCTTCTCTGCAGGCAGATGGTCACTGATGCCAAGGGCAAAAAGTATGCAGCTTTGCGAGGCTTAGCTCTTGCAACCATAGATCGGCAGCGTCTATTTCAAGCCGCGTAACTGCCAGGCTTCTTGTCCTCATCCCAGTTGATCGCCTTCTTCAACTCTTCATCTAGATAGACAACCCGGTTGCGGCCCGAGCGTTTGGCAAAGAGCAGTGCGCCGTCGGCGGCGGCGATCAGGCTGCTGCTGTCCCGGGCGCAGGCGGGGAAATCGGCGACGCCAAAGCTGGCCGCGGTCTGGTGCTCCGGCAGGTCCACTTCCCGGTAAAGATGCTCCACTTTGCCGCGCAGGCGTTCGGCAGCTTTGACAGCTTCCTCGCCTTTGATCTCCGGCATGATGATCATGAATTCTTCCCCGCCATATCTGGCGGCCAGGTCAACGTCGCGCACCTCGCCCGACAGGATCTTGCCAACCAGTTGGAGAAGATGGTCTCCTTTCTGGTGACCAAAGCAATCGTTCACCTCTTTAAATTTGTCGAGGTCCAGCATGATAAGTGACAGGGGGCGGCCGTAGCGCTGGGCCCGGTCGGTCTCCTCCATCAGGCGCTGCTGGAAATAACTGTGGTTCTTGAGGCCGGTCAGTCCATCGGTATCGGCTCGCTCTTCGGCAAGGCGGTGTAGCTCCTTCAACTCCCGGTTATGTTTTTCCAGCTCATCGTTGGTGACTTTGAGCAGGTCCTCCTTTTCCCGAAGCGACCACATCAGACTGTTGAAGTTCTCGCCAATCTCGCTCACAGGCCCATGCGTCATTGCCTCCCTGTAGATATCGCATTGTGAACAGTCGCCAAGTTTCTGGGCAAACTGACCCTGTACCTGGCCGCGGCAGTAGGTGCCGGCGATCAGCCAGCAGCGCGCGTGTTCTTTCCCATAGACGGGGCAATTGGTCTTGTCGCACTTTTTAACTTCCCAGCAGGTGGGCACAAAATCGTCCTCAAAGCCGACCTCCCAGCGGCGCTCCATGATCGCCTTGTGGGTCAGATCGGAGAACCTTTTCTTGGCGTTCTCCAGTATCTCCGCCCTCTCGGCCAGATTTTGTCTGGTCACGTAGGCGCCGATCATGATCAGAAGGACAAACAGCGTGATGCTGATGGGCACCAGCCGGTAGACGGCGATCATGGAGTCAAAATGTGAAGAGTCGAATTCAACTGCAACAACCGCGATTGTCTTGCCGGCAGAATCGTTGATGGGTGTGTAACTGACCAGATAAGACCGGGAGCCGGAATGATAGGAGCCACCTGTGACCGGCTCACGGCCAGAGAATGCTGAAGCCGGGCCCTGAGATTCCGCCTCGCCGGCTTGTGCTCGCCCGCCAGCCAGAGGGAAAGCCTGCCCGCTGGACATCAGCAGCCGCGGCCCCGCAGCGCTTTCGAATATCATCAGGCCGATCATCTGCGGATTCGCCTTCTGGATATCGCCCAGATGCTCCTTAAGCTCGGCCACCTGGCTCCTGTATTCCGGATTTGTCGGGTTTGCCTGGGTCTCAATTATTTTCTGGATATGCTCGTCAATCGCCGCCGAGATGGCGGCGGTCTGATTGGTCAGATCGCTCTTCATCATCTGTATATGGTTGTCGCCAAAGAGCTCCGTGGAAATCCATCCTGCGGCAAGCACGGTCACAAACATGATTGCCAGCACCGGGCCGCTGACCTTGCGCCTGACAATGTATTCCAGCTGGGGGCGAGTGCGCTGGCCGTACGACCAGATTGATGCAGTGAAAAGAAGCGTCAGCAAACCCAGCAGCAATTGAACCGGAACGCCAAATCTGGAAGTGAAATTGGCCTCGTTTAGCACTGAGGCCGGGACAAAGGAAGCGCCGGGCACAACCAGCCCGGCAAAAACCGAGTACGCCCCCAAAGCCAGTGCCGCGAGCCGTTCCAGGCTGCCGCCGTTCTTCGCCGTTCGGGCCGCGTAAAGCAAAACAAGGGCGGTCAGAATGCCGCCCGGAATGCCGAGAGTATAACTTATGGTGGCGCCTGCTCCGGACTGTCCTCCGCCGAAGACCCCCGAAAAAGCCGCCGCCCCGAGCGGCAGATAAATCCAGGGGCCGGGTCCTTTGCCAAGTATTCGTTTCAGGCCCCGGCGGCCAAACTCCAGCAGGAAAAAATACGAGGCGGCCAGCAAAACCAGGCGTAACAGCCTGAATGATGCGCCGTCATTGACAATTGAGACAAGGCTGGCCCATTGCCGGATGCCGCCGGTAAGCCCGAACAAGCCCAGCCAGAGCCAGGGCAGGCGGCGCGGCGAGGTCCGCATGTGCAGGCAGACGGCCGCCAGCAGGATTAACGCCAGCCCGTAAATGAATAAGACAAAGTCAAGCTGCTGTTGAAAAAAAGAAGCCAATGCCAACATTTAAAAACTCACCGGCAATGAACGCCGGCGCCGCGGCTGATGCCGCTTTATCACTTATATATCACTCGCTCTCTCTTTCGGTAAAACAGCGCTGCTGCTTAAGAGCCGATCCCGTAGCGAGGCTAGCGAAAAGCAATGGGCAATGGCGCAGGAGGGAAAAGCCCTAAAACTTGTGCCCGATCTTCCTGCTACTCCCCCAGCACCTCGTTGAAGTAGCCGTTGTAAAGCACCCGTTGGGAGGCAATCACGTTACCGCCGGCGCTCACCTGGACGGGGCCGCCCATCTTGCCTGGAAAGGTTGGCGTAACCATGGCGCCGGAGCCGATGCTGGCCGGCCCCCAAACCGTCTTTCCGGCTATCTTGACGGTGACATTGTTTACCGTAGCTGTGCCCGGATTTGCCACAAGCACCCAGTTGCTCATACCGGGGCTTTGGTTATCGTACCAAGTCCAGTTGTAGCTTCCGGCAAGTGAGGAGACGGAAGAGCCCGGCACTTCCTCAAACGAAGGCCCGAAGACCGAGCGCTGGGAGCAGATAGAAGGCGCGGGGCTCACTCCCGGATGGGCGGGATTGTTGAACGTGACAACTTTAACCGGTCCTCCCATCCTGCCGGGGAAGGCAGGGGTGACGTCATGGCCGGGGGCGATCGGCCCGCCGCTTTTTACCAGAGTGCTGCCGATAAAGATGTTGTAATAGATTGGCGCCGGGGCTCCGGGCGGATTTGCCACAAGCACCCAGTTTATCGCTCCGGGGCTCTGGTTGTCGTACCAGGTCCAGAGGTAGGTGTCAGCCAGTGAGGAGGCCGGGACGCCCGGCACCTCGTTAAAGGCTGAGCCGTAGTTGGAAAGAACCCTCTGGGAAGCCATCACGTCTCCGCCTGAGGATGTCACCTCAACCGGGCCGCCCATCCTGCCGGGAAAGGTGGGGGTTACCCTTCCTCCCGGAGGGATGCTGCCGCTCCAGACCGCCGAACCGCCGATCTTAACAGTCGCCGTGACTGCTCCCTGGGTATTGCCGTTGTGGTCCATACCCGTATTAGCGATTAAAATCCAGTTTGTATAGCCGGAGCTCTGGTTATCGTACCAGGTCCAGAAATAATCATTGGAAAGCTTGTCTGTGCGCTGGCCCAGGACTTCCTCCAGTGAGTTTCCCGCCCATAAGGTTCGCTGCGAGGTTACGGCCGCGCCAGAGGGAAGCGCCTTGGTTGCGTCCACCGGCCCGCCCATCAGTCCCGGGTACTGGGCGTAGAGGGTTTTCCCGGCGCCGACCAGGCCCGAGTCTGGCAGCGCTTTGGAAGAGCCTGCTATTTTAAGGCGAAAGGAGAGGCTGCCCGAGCCGGCGGGGTTGGAGAGCAGCACCCAGTCTTTGGCCCCGGGGCTCTGGTTATCATACCAGGTCCAGAAATAATCATTAAGCCAGCCGTTCTGCGAGGTCCAGGGAAGATTGTCCTGGCCGCCGGAAAAAACGTAAGGGCTATCCACGATGCCGTCATTGTCAGAGTCGGGAGAAGTCCAGTTGCTCCAGTAGTTGCCGCCGGCGGGAAGCGGCAGGTTAAAGACGTTGCCGGTGCTGCCGGCTTCCACGCTCGCCTGGGTCGTGTTGCCGATGAAGTTGTTGCGGTAGATGATGTTGTTGTTGGAGCCCGTTGAGCTTGTGTCAAGAACAATACCATTGTTACCTGCGCTGATCGTGTTGCCCGAAAATGTATTGCTGCTGGCGTCAGTGGCAGCAATTCCTATTGCGTTCAACATAGTTGAATTGTTCAAAATCTCATTATTGTTGAAATCGAAAAGCCCGATACCGGCTTCGAAATTTGAATTGGTGGTGTTGCCCGTAACGTTAACGTTATTGTTGCTTGTGGAGCTAAAAAGTTCGATCCCGACGATCCCGTTCGAATTGGCGGTGTTCCCGGAAATGGTGTTACTGGAAGAGGAAACCAGAATTCCGGCGCTAAGAATACTTCCGACATTAAAATCGGCCGTATTGCCAGAAACGAAGTTGTTGCTGGAGGAGTTGGCAAGGTTGATTCCCGTATAATTCGAGTCAGCGGTGTTGGCCGAAATTGTATTATTATCGCTCGTGTTTTCCAGGTCGATGCCCGCCCCGTTTGAATTGGCGGTGTTGCCGGAAATGACGTTGCTGCTGGATGAATCAAGGCCGATGCCAATGTTAAAATTGGTAACGTTCAGATTCCTGACCGTTACCCGCGTCCGGCCCGAGAGATAAACTCCCAAAACTCCCGACTCACCGGAGCCGTTTCCCGTCAGCGTATGGCCGTTGCCGTCGAGGGTGACGCCGTCGCTGTCTATTTGAATGCCGTCAACCGCGGCGGTCATGGTCACGTCGCTTGTCAGCGTGCAGGTGAGGGTGCTTTGGTTCCAGGTGCCGATGCCGCGGGCAGTGCAATCCCCGCCGCCGACAGCATTGCTGATATTAAAAGTAGTGCTCGAGCTGATGGCTCCGCCGCCGGCCGCCGCGGAGCTGATGTGCAAACCCAGTGTGGCTGCGATGATTAGGCCAATCGCCAAAAAAATTTTCCCGCCAGGGCTTTTTTTCAGACGGATCAGGCAAGTATTTAGACCTCTCATTGGGAAGCTTTCCTTTCCGGACGGTTAAGAATAGATTCTTAATACAGGCAAAATGTTCCTCGAATCCAGTTCGCTGTAATCTTATCGTCCAATCTGCCGCCCTGATAAGCCCGCCGCTCATTAATGCCCCACTTGAATGTGGCCGCAAAAAGGCCGGAGCTGAGAGCTCCGGCCTTTTAATCGATTGCTTTATTTTGATATGTTTAAAAACCGGCTACGTGAGACCCCATGTTAATCGATGACTGCTGGCTGATCTGGTCGGGGCCGAAGGCCGGCATCGTATTAGCCGGCGGCTGCGTGGACGCGCAGCTGCCCAGCCGCACTTTCATTCTACAATATCAACAAAAGTAATGCAATTAGATTTAACATATTGGTTATTTTATGTTACTTTATATAATGCCGTGCCTGCCCCCCCGCAGCTTCAAAACCGGTTCTCTCGGCGGAAATGACGAGTGGCTTTAAAGCAGCGTTGCCGGGTCGTGGCACTGCGAACACAGGTTGGCCGTATCTGTGATAAGCAGATCGGCGTTGGGGCTGGTGTGGGGAAAGTCCCGGGAAGCACCGTTGCTGGGGTCGCCATGGCAGGAGACGCACAGAGGCAGGTGCTTGTGAATCGGGTTGCTGTCGCTGGCGGTTCCTACCAGGTTATGGCAAGCTTCACAGAACTCGTTATAGCTTTTCACCGGCGTATTGATATGATTCGGCCGATTCGTCAGCATCATGCTCGCCGTCACCGGCTTGAAACCGTTGTCGGTCAGCTGGTTGCCGAAACTCTGGGTTATATCAGTTGATCCATGCGGGGTATGGCAGGAGACGCAGCTCAACCCCTGGAGCGCCTCAAAATCGGTTGCCGGCTGGCCGCTGTAAATGGAGTTGCTGTCAGAGATGACCTGCAGCTGGCCGCTGCCGTCGGGAATGCTGTTGCTGTTGCGAACGACCGTGCCGCCGTACATTACCCCGAGGCTGTGCCCGGGAACGGCGTCCATCTGGCTCGGCGTCATCTTCGACATGTCAACGGTATAGACGGCATACTGGGAGACGGTCGCCTGGCCGAGGCTGCTGTTGCTGCTGAATGACGGCGGCGGCGGCGTCCAGGTATTGTTGCCCACCGGGGCGCCGAAGAGTCCGTGACAGGTGCCGCAAACCTGGGTCACCGTTGACTCCCGGACAAGACTGTAATCGCTGTCGGCCCCGTGCATCTCATGACAGAGGTTGCAGTCATTTGTGGTGGAGCTGTAGCCGCCGTGAGGCGAGACAGTGCTCAGCGCCGGCGTGATCATGAAGTTGCCGACGATCTGGGCCTGGTTGCCGGCGTTGTCGCTCAGGTAACCGCTGATGGAGTGCAATCCCATTCCCTCGTTGGCGGCCGGGATCGGGCAGTTGGCGGCGCTGGCGCTGATAGTGCAGCCGGCCACCTTCTGGCCGTCCAGGTTTATCACCATGCTTGAGGCATTAACCCCCGAGCCGGCGTCCTCATAGGCAATCTCCACGTTCCAGGGAGAAGGTATGGACGCCTGGCTGACCGTTCCGGACGGGCTGATGCTGGTGATAACGGGCGGCAGCGTGTCCTGTACGGTGAAGCTGCCGCTCATGCTGGCGGAGTTGCCGGCGTCGTCCTTGACCGTAACGCCGATTGCATGTGGCGACGTGCCCGGCGCCAGATCGTATGCGGGACAGGCGACGCTGGATGTCGTCACATGGCAGCCAAGCAGCAGCTTGCCGTCCAACTGCACAGCCACTGACGATACGTCAATGCCGCTGGAGATGTGAGCCGGATCGTTGGGATCGTAATAACCGGCGCTGACGACGATGTTTCCCGGGTTAACCGCCCCTGCCGGGGAGATGCCGGTGATCACCGGCGTCGTCAGGTCCTCGACGGTAAAGGAGCCGGAGGCGGTGCTGGCGTTGCTGGCGTTGTCGCTGACGTTGACGGTGAAATTATGGGAAGAACCAAGCGTAAGCCCCTGAATTGGGCAGCTGACCGTCCCGGCGCTCTTGTCAATATTGCAGGCGCTGAGGGCGGCGCCGTCCATGTAGACCGATACCGCGGCGATGCCGCTGGAGGGCGCCGGGTCGTTAAACCCGGCCGAGATGACCGTGCTGGAGCCGCCGATTGTTCCCGCCGGCTGGAGGTTGCTGATCACCGGCGCCACATTGTCGGTGACGTTAAAGGCGCCAGCCGCCTTTTGCCAGTTGCCGGCATTGTCGGCCGCGTATGCGTCAACTTCATGCAAGCCCAGTGACTGCTGTGCCACCGGACAGCTTGCCTGGCTGGCGCCAACGCTGCAGCTGATGATGCCGCCGTCGATCGTAACCACAACCGAGTTTGTGTCAATCCCGGCGCCGCCCGCTTCACTGTCCGAATAGTAGACGTCAATCGCCGCCGTGGCGGGCGGCATGCTGGCGATTGTTATCTGCGGCGGCGTGGTGTCGCCGGAGCGGCCGATGAAAAAAGCGCCGTAAATGATGCTGGCGTTGCCGGCGTTGTCAGAAACGTGTCCGCCGATCAAGTGCATGCCCTGCACCAGGTTGGAAACATTGCAGTTGGCGCTGGTGGCGGTGACGGTGCAGCCGCTGAGCGCCGTTCCATCAAGGGTGACCGATACCGATGAGGCGTTGATGCCGCTGGCCGGCGCCGGGCTGGGGCCGGATCCGACGGGATCCGTATAGTACACACTGATGGCCGCAGAGGTGCCGTAATGGTTGGGACCGGCGGGAGCGACGCTGGTCGCGACCGGCCTGATATTGTCAACGATGCTGAAGCTGCCTGAGATCGTGGTCGTATTGCTGGCGTTGTCTGCCACCGATCCGGAGATGGCATGCGTGCCCAGCGCCAGGCCGGAGACGTTGCAGCTGGCGCTTTGAGCCGTGACGGTGCAGCCGCTGAGGGCCTTCCCGTCAACGCTGACGGCAACGGCAGCGGTATTGATGCCGCTGGCCGGCGCCGGATCGTAATAATTTACCGTGATGCCGGCGGCGGAAGAATAAATATCGCCTGTTGGCGTCACGGCGGTTATCACCGGCTTGGCGTTGTCAACGACGCTGAAGCCGCCGCTAATGGCCGTCTGGTTGCCGGCATTATCCGATACCAAGCCGCCGATGACGTGGCTGCCGACGGCAAGATTGTAAACCGGGCAGTTGGCGTGCGACGCCGCGACCGTGCAGCCGCTCACCGGGCTGCCGTCCAACGTCACTGAAACCGATGATGTGTTGACCCCGCTGGCCGGCGCCGGGTCGCTGTAATAAACGCTGATGGCGGCGGAGCTGGTGGAGATGCTGCCCGAGGGCTGGACGGAGCTTATCACCGGCGGCGTCGCGTCTCCGACGTTAAAGCTGCCGTTAATTGAGCTGGTGTTGCCGGCGTTGTCGGTGACAGAGCCGCCGATTGCATGCGGCCCGACTGTGAGGCCGTAGACATTGCAGCTTACATTTGTTGTTGTGACCATGCAACCGCTGAGCGCCTGACCGTCCAGGCTGAGGTTAACCGAGGATGTACTAATTCCGCTGGCGGGCGCCGGGTCCACGTAACTGGCGGAGATGGTGGCGGTGCTGGTGGTGATTGCCCCGGACGGCGCAACGGCGGAAACGGTGGGGGCTTGAATGTCGTTGACGCTGAAGCCGCCGCTGGTGGCGCCGCTGGAGTTGCCGACCATGTCGCTTACCGTCACCGTGATCGTGTGCAGGCCGACGCCGAGGTTGTTTGCCGGGCAGTGAACGTCGGTGGCGGTGGCGCTGCAATTGGGCAGCATGTTTCCATCCAGGGTAACGGTGACAGAGGTGGGATCGACGCCGCTGGCGTGGAGGCCGGAGTCATTGTAGCTGGCGCTGACGATGACCGAGCTGACGACGACGCTGGCGGACGGTTGAATGTTTGTCACCACCGGCGGCGTCGTGTCAACCCAGCCGTTCTGTGTTGTAAAGGGCAGGTTATCCTGGCCGCCGCTAAAAGCGTAGGGAATGTCAACAAAGCCGTCGCCGTCGGCGTCGGGCGAAGTCCAGTCGCTCCAGTAGTTGCCGCCCTGGGGCGACGCCAGGTTAAAGACGTTGCCGGAGCCGCTCGCCTGCGCCTGGACGCCGTTGTCGATAAAATTGTTGTGGTAGACGGTGTTGCTGTTTGAGGAGACAATGTTGACGCCGGAGGAAACATTGCCGGCAAGGGTGTTGCCGGTGAGCGTGACGCTGCTGGCCCCGTTCAGGTAAACCCCGGTGTCAAAGCTCTGGACGGTCAGGTTCTTGACGGTGACGCCCGTGACGCCCTGGATGACAACGCCGTCGGCCTGATTGCTGCCGGCGATGGAATGGCCGTTTCCATCCAGGGTGATGCCGCTGGACGAGATCTGGAAGCCGTTATTTCCCTGGAAGGTCAGGTCGGTGGTCAGGGTGCAGGTCCCGGTGGCGGCGTCCCAGGCGCCGACCGTGGTACAGTCACCACCGGTGGAATTGTTGCTGATGCCTATTGTCGTGGAGGCCGAGCCCCGATTGGCGAAGAACAACCCCAGCGAGATTACCAGCGCAAACGCCAGCCCGGCAAAAGCAACCTTCAGATAACCTGCCTTCCGGATGTGCCTCACGACCAGCATCCCTTAGCCCCCGGGTTTCAGCCACGTCGGAAATATTGTGAAAATTATAACATTTATCGCACAATAAATCAAAAAAACATCCCCTGCTCAATAGCGCAATTTGCAGGGCTTATCAAGATGCGCCGGGAGGACGGCTCCGGAGCCGCCCTCCCGTTGGCTTGACGCAATCGGCTCCTTAGTATTTCTTTAAATCCTTGGCAAAGTCGGTTACGTCCTTAATGGGGGCGGCCGGCAGCGGATTGGCCAGTTGCCAGATCTGCACGCGGTTGTTCTCGCGGTCGTCAATGTACATGCGCCGGGTTGAGGTAATGGCGATCCCTTCAGGGAAATTGATCTCCGCGTCCTGGACCCCCCGGTTGCCAAACTCTGATTTCAGGTTTCCATTCTGGTCAAGCACAATGATTTTTTGGGCAAAGGTGTCGCTAATGTAAACGAGGCCGTCCGGACCAACCGCGATGCCGCGCGGCAGTTGCAGCGGGCTGGTGACCTGGCCGTTCTTGTCCGGGCTTCCCAGAATCCAGCGCAGCTTGCCTTCCATGGTCAGGCAGGTGATGCGCCGGTTAAGGGTGTCGGTCATAAATATGTTTTTTGTCTTGGGGTCGACGGCAATGGCGTCGGCAAACTGGAACTGGCCCTTGCCGGTGCCATACGTGCCCAGGTGCTCGATAAAATTGCCGTCGGAGTCAAAGATAAAGAGGCCGTCCTGTCCAGAGACGAAGACCCGGTCGCCGGCCACGGCAACGCCGAAAGGCTCGAAACCTATGTTCGGGTTGTTTTTAAGGTCGGTTTTGGGATCCTTCGGCAGGTTGTAGAGGAAATGGCCATCCCTGTCCAGGACGCGCACACCGCGCCAGGTGTAATCGCAGACGTAAATCTTGTTGTGGACGTCGTCAACAGCGATGCCATAGGGGCCGTTGAATTTGAGCGGCTTGCCCGTCTCGTCGGTGGTATTGTTGATATCGAATTTCTTGCCGCCGTCGCGGTTATAAACGGTAACCTGGCCCGCGCCGGTGTCACTGACATAGATGTTCTCATAATGGTCAGTGGCCACGCCCAGCGGAGAATGAAGTCCGTTAATAGACCCAATGAAGGTAAAACCCGAAGTGACGATCTGCGACTCGGCTTTCTTTCTCATCAGCAGCAGCAGCACCACCACCAAAATGATCAGCAGGATGGCGATCACGATCAGTTTTTTCTTGTGATCTTTTAAGGTCTCTACAAACTCCATGTCACTACTCCCAAAATCAGATTAGACTTTAGCCGCTTCCACACGCTTCAGGGCCGCCTGCACGCCCGGGTCACTGCCGTTAAATTCCGCCGCTTTCAGATATTCCTGCCGGGCCTGCGCCAGTTTCCCCTGCTTTTCCAGAATCTGGCCGAAAAGGTAGAGGCTGTTCCAGATGTTGCCGTTATCGGCAATCGACTGCTGCACGTAATTGAGCGCCCCGTTTATGTCATGCTTGTCATTGAACAAAACATCGGCAATCTTGTACGCGTCGGTATACTTGTTCCCCGGTGGATATTTTGCCAGCGCCTGCTTGTACTCGTTAACGGCATTGTCCGGCTGGCCGGCGAGACGGTAGGCGTCGCCGAGGGAATCCATGTATGTAAAGGCGGTCGGATCTATATTGAGGGCGGCTTTTAGCTCCTGGATCGCCTTGTTGAACTGGCCTTTCTGGATCAGGGTGACGCCCAGGTTGGCGCGGTAAAGGGCGTTGCCGGGGTCCTGGTTGACGCGGCCCTGCCAGCTCTCCAGGTCCAGATCGATGGAGCTCTTGGTCTGGGGGGGGTGGATGTAGAGGTAGCCAAGGTAGCCGCCGCCCGCCAGGATGCCGATGATGACCAGTGCTATAACAATATTCATTAACCTTGACAAGCCGTGCTCCTCAGAACCTTCGCCATTCCTTAACTGCCCCCGTTAAGGCTGGTGGGCGTGCGGGAATTGCTGGGAGCCAGCAGGCGCTCAATCTTCCAATGGCCGCCGTCCTCTTTTACGGCCAAATCAAATTTCTGGTGCTGGCGTGAAGGCTGGCTCAGCTGATGGCCGGTTTTGGCGTCGACGTAATAACCGTAGTCGTCGAACTCCAGGGACATCTCGGCAATGGGATCATCGTAGCCTTCAAACTTTAACGTCATGTTGCGGTAATCCCGCTTGCGGTAGCGGCCCTGGGCCATATCCTGGTCAAACTGCTTCTTCTGGCTGTCCAGCGCCGCCCCTGTCAGGGCCTGGGGGAAGCCGGCCGGATTGTTGGTAATGCCCATGATTAAAGTAAGGTCATTATGTACGTCATTAAGAATCTGCTTCTGCTGATCGGGAGTCTTCGAGTGCAGCTGGCTAAAATTCTGGGTGGTGCCGGTGGTGCCTGCCTGGGCGCCGGAGCCGCACGAGGCAATTACCAGGGAGGCAAGACCGAGGAGAAAAACTGCTGTCAGCTTTTTTTTCGTGGAAAATCGCTCTTCTTTTTCATCGGGAAAAACCGCTTCCCGAGTTTGGGGAGGCATCCGGTGGATGCCTCCCCATATGTTCCAGTCAGACCAGTTTATTATAACTGGCTGTCGTGAACCATGTCCGCCTTACGGCAGGTGGTTGCCTGCGCCGTTGTCGTAGGCGCCACCATAGGAATTGGTGTTACCGTACTGACCAGCTTCATCAGGCTGACCGTTTGCGGGCGAATGGCAACCCAGACAGAGCTTGTCCGAGTTTTGCGTCAGGAACTTCTCGTTGCCACTGCTGTGCGGGAAGTCGTTGACGTAACCATTGCCGTTACCCTGTTGGCCGAACGATCCATTGCCCGGGTTTCCGTGGCAGGAGGTGCAGAGAGGCGGATGGTTGTGCGGCTGAGACGGATCGGCGCTGTTGGTGCCGTTGGCGTTCTCCACATCTGCCGCCGCCGAGTCGTTCTTCATCGTGTGGCAGGTCATGCAGAACTCGTTGTATGTCTCCGCCGGACGCGGCTGCCATTTGAACGTATTGTTCGTGCCGTCCCAAGTCGCGCTCTGAACGTCACCGTTATGACTTGACGTCGCCTCGTTGTTCATCGGCTGATACAGCGAGTGGTTCGGCATGTCGGAGAGCAGCCGGTCCGGGAACACCACATGTGGGTAGCCGGTCGTGCTGCTGTTCAGCCCCTGCGTAGTCACCAGCTGCTTGCCGAAGCTGCCCAGCGATGACGTCGGACAGTTGGTCAGCGTCGCGCCTGCCGGCGCCGGGGTATCGGCCCCAACCGCCCGGTAGACGCCCTCGCTGTCAATGTAACAGCTCTTGTAAGAGGTCATCGTGTTCGGGTTGGCCTGGACCGAGCCGTGCACCGAGTGGCAGGAAGCGCAGTAGAGGCCGTTGGTGGCCGCAAACTGGTTCGACTCCTGGCCACTGTAGATTGGGCCACCGGCGTTAACGCTGAAGTTGGTCAGTCCGGCAGCGTAGCTGGCCGGCGAGATCACCTTCAGCAGGTTGGTGCAGTTGGTCGGGTTGCCGCCGTCGGAAGTGCCGCCGCGGGAAGCGTCGGTATCGCACTCGCCGGCGATGTCATCCGCGCCGGCCCGGCCTTCGGCTCCGTTAACAACATTGCCGTTGCCATCCAGAATGACTCCGAGGCCGTGCTCGCTTTGCGGGCCGGCGCCGTTATTTGCCGTCTCGTTCTTGTAGGCGCCCACGATGGCGGTAGTCGGCTGGACCTCGTTAGGATCCTCGTTCCAGTTCACCAGGCGGGGACGCGTCCACTGCCCCGTGGGGCTGTGGCCAAAGACGTTGTGGCAGGTGGCGCAGGTCTGCGTCACGGTCTGCTCCCGCATGAGAGCGTAGTCGCCCTCGGCGTCGTGCACCATGTGGCACTGGAGACAGAAGTCAGTCGGCTTTGTATTGCCATACTGCGCATAAGCCGCGCTTGGATTCGCCAGGCTGTAATTGCCGTGCGGAGCGATGTCGCCGTTTCCGTCTAAATATCCGGAAGGCACGCCGCCGTTCGGATTATTAGTCGAATACGCGCCGATGGCGACCTGGCTTAACGGGTCGATCTGTGCGTATGCGGAGGTCGCAAACGCCAGCAATAAAACAACCGGAAGCGCAATCAACGTTACCAGAGCTATCTTTCGCATATACTTACCCTTCATCATGTTGTTGGTTATCCCTCGCATTTAGTCGTATACACCTCCTTTCGGCTTTAGATAAACTGCGGATCATGTGAAATCACGTGAAATCAATCACGTGAACATAATCACAATCTCGCAGCACTATACGCCGCGCCGGCGCCCTTAAGGCGCACCGGTCTATACCGGGACAAAAAGAAACGCAGGCGTTATAGCCACAAAGGAGTCGCGGCCGTCCTGCATCGCGGGGGATCCCTTGAAAGGGAGCCTGTCTATGAGGTTATTTGCACGTCAAAAATCGAAACTGTGTGACGCTTTCAACAATCCGCTTCCGCTCGAACGTCCGCTTTGGATACCCGCATGGCTGCAACTCTATCTACCCTGGGGGTATTTTACGACGACATTTAATAAATGTCAATACTTAATAAGCAGTTTAATAATTTTTAGCGGCTTTGCGTCGAAAGGTTATGTGAAAAAACGAACATAATATTGGTATTAGCAGGAACTTAGTCAAAAGGAGATCCGTGCGGCGATCTTTGCCCCGGGGGAAATTCCCCGAAAAATTTACAATTTTTTCTTGGGGGAAACCCGTAACCGGGGCAGTAAAAAGCCCTTAGCTGCTTGCCTGTTTATGCCGCCTGCCTGTCCTCTTCATGACTCTGTTCTTCATGATTGGAGAGAGGCCGGCATCGGCGGTCGCGATTCCGGCCCGGCAGTCAACCGGCTGCCGGCGCTGCCAGCCCAGTGCGCCGTTTGGGAAGCCATTTGCGCCGCTGACTTGCCTGTGCCATAAACTTTGCGGCCGGTGGCGATGGCGCCGCGGTTTCCCTCCGAGATCGCCCTTCTGGTCTCCCTGCCCGGCCGGGGGGCCGCCAGCAGCGCCAGTAACGCACCCAACACGTTTCCTGCCAGAAATGCTTTCAGCACCGCGCCGAAACCATGACGGGAAGATTGCTGATTTTCCATTCGTGCTCACCCCTCCAAAGACGCATTATTTTTCTTTTTTTTTGCCCGCCTCGGCCAGGAATAAACATTTAGAGCTATCCCGGCAGGCATATCCTGACTGCGGCCGGTTGTAAAAACAATAAAACAGATGCTGAATCCTTATGACATTTGTACCATCGTATTATTCCCGGGCAGATGTTACACTTAAATTGCAAGAAACCACTGGCACGGGGGTGTTAGATGAGCAGTACTTGCCCTGGGGGGCGGAGGCCGGTTATTTACTGGGCCACCTGTCCGGAGTGCTTCACTTACATATGGGTGGAAGAGTCATCCCTCAAGGCAGAGAAAAACATCAGCTGCCCCTACTGTGACTCCGGCATCTCCATGGAAGGTTGCGCGAAGCTGGCAGAAAGCTGCAACCGACTGGAGGCAATCCTGGAAGACATCGAAGAGCAGATCGCAAAGCTTCCCGCCGCCATCGATGTGCACCGGTTTATCTCCGAGCAGGTTGGCCATATCGCCGGCGCCTTCAACGACCGCCTGGACGAGATCCAGGAAAGCAAGGACGCAGCCGCGCCGATTGGCGAGGTCAACACCGGCGAGAAATAGTAGATGGCAGGCTTTCCAGCCTGACTTTGGGAGGGTAATCTTCGCACCCGCCCTCTTTGCACAGGCCCGGAGGCCTGTGCCCGCCTAAAAGCCTGTTCCTGCCTAAAGGCCTCCTATGCATGCCGACGTCCGCGCTCTTACTCAAGTAAAATACCGTCATGGTCCGGCTATCCCCCGAAAAGCACCCTCAGATTGCCGCCGTCAGCCACCAGGCGGCCCGGAAAGGCGAATTCACCGAAATGCCCCCCACTCTGGCCGCCAGCGTCAGGGAAGCGCTTGCCAACGCCGGCATCGGCCGCCTCTACAGCCACCAGTTACGCGCTTTTGAGCTTGCCCGGGCGGGCAGGAACGTCATCGTCACCACCCCCAGCGCCAGCGGCAAATCTCTCTGCTTCAACCTGCCGGTGCTGGACGCACTGGCCGCGGAGGACAGGCGGCGGGCGCTTTACCTCTACCCGACCAAGGCGCTCAGCCAGGACCAGGTGCGCAAGCTGCAGGCGCTCAGGCTGCCGTTTGCGCGGCCGGCCATCTACGACGGCGACACTCCCGCCGGGCACCGTCCGCAGATCAGAAAGCGGGCCAACATCATCCTGACAAATCCCGACATGCTGCACGTCGGCATCCTGCCCCATCATGGCGCCTGGCGTGATTTTTTCTTCAACCTCAAATACGTCATCATCGACGAGGCTCATTGCTATCGCGGGGTTTTTGGCTCCCACGTCGCCAACGTTGTCAGGCGCTTGCGGCGCATCTGCGCCATCTACGGCGGCCGGCCGCGTTTTTTACTGACCACGGCGACCATCGCCAATCCGGCTGAGCTGGCCCGGTCCCTCACCGGGCTCGATTTCGAGCTGATCGATGAGGACGGATCGGCGCAGGGGGAGCGCCAGATTGTCTTCTGGAACCCGCCTGTTGTTGACAAGGCGCTGGGAATCCGCAAAAGCACGCTGGCCGAGGCGGCGGCGCTGTTTGCCGACCTGCTGGGGAGGCAGGCGCGCACGATTGTGTTTGCCCGCACGCGCAAGGCGGTGGAGCTTATTTACAAGCACGCGGCGCGGCTGCTGGAAGCCAGCCCGGGGCTGGCGGAGAAAATCGCCCCCTACCGGGGCGGTTATACCCCGGCCCAGCGGCGCGAGATCGAGGAGGGCCTGTTCGCCGGCCGGCTGCTGGGCGTCGCCGCCACCAGCGCCCTGGAGCTGGGCGTCGATGTGGGCGGCGTCGACGCCGTCATCTCCGCCGGCTTTCCCGGCACCGTCGCCAGCCTCTGGCAGCAGTGGGGTCGGGCCGGCCGCGGCGGCCGGGAGAGCCTGGCCGTCTTCATTGCCGGGCTCGATGCGCTGGACCAGTTTTTCATGGCTCATCCGGACGAGCTCCTTGAGCGCGACGTCGAGGCCGCCATCCTTGATTTCAGCAACGAACAGATCTTTGCCGGCCATCTGGCCGCGGCGGCTTTTGAGTCTCCAATTGAGCCGGCAGACGAGAAATTCTTCGGGCCCGGGATGGTTGCGGCGGCGTCGGCCCTGGAAGTGGAAGGCGAGTTGAGGCGGAAAGACGGGTCTTTTTTCCGCGCCCGCTCCGATTTCCCGGCGGCCTTGATATCATTGCGCTCGGCGTCGCCGGACTCATTCACAATCGTGGTGGAGGGAACCGGCGACGTGCTTGGCGAGGTGGAGGCGGAGCGCGCCTTTATCTTTGTCCATCCTGGCGCAATTTACCTGCATCTGGGCGAGACTTACCAAGTCGAGCGGCTGGACCTGGAGGGGCGCACGGCGCTGGTAAGGCGGATCCTGGCCGATTTTTACACGCAGCCGAAAAAAGAAACGGACGTTGAGATCGCTGAGCGCACGCGCAAACGGGCCGCCGGAAACATCGAGCTATCCTTTGGCAGGCTGCTGGTTACCGAGCAAGTGACCGCTTACCAGAAAAAACTGCTGGCCGATAACCAGGTGCTCGAGAAAGTGCCGCTGGATCTGCCGGAGCAGAATTTTCCCACTGAGGGCTTCTGGTTTACGCTGCCGGAGCGGGTTGCCGCCGCGGCCGGCGCCCGCGACCTGGCCGGCGGCCTGCACGGCGCCGAGCACGGGCTGATTGCGCTGCTGCCGCTGTTTGCGATGTGCGACCGCTGGGATATCGGCGGCCTGTCAACGGAGATGCACTGGCAGACAGGAGGGCCGACAATTTTTGTTTATGACGGCCATCCCGGCGGGGTTGGCATAAGCCGCTCCGGCTTTGACAGTTTCGAGGCGCTGGCAAATGGTGCGCACAAGCTCATCTCCTGCTGCCCCTGCGAATCTGGCTGCCCTTCCTGTATCCAGTCGCCAAAGTGCGGCAACCTGAACGAGCCGCTCAGCAAGGCCGCGGCGATTGAGATACTGGAAAAAATACTTTAAGTACGCCGTTTCGGTTTTATGTTTCGCGTTTCGCGTTTGGCTTACATGAGTATAAATGAAGCAACATTTATGATTTTACGCCGCCTGCCGATTCTTGATACTTATGCAGGTCATTAACGCGAAACGAAATTGTGTCTAAAGTTAAATATATCTCAGTCATAGGTGCCAGCCACTGCGATGAAGCCACCGCCGGCCTGGCCAGAGAGACCGGCCGCCTGATCGCCGGCGCCGGCGCGGTGCTGGTCTGTGGCGGCATGGGCGGCGTCATGGAGGCGGCTTGCCGCGGCGCCAAAAGCAAGGGCGGTTCCACCGTCGGCATCCTCCCCGGACTGGACGCCGCCGGCGCCAACTCCTGGCTCGACCTGCGCATCCTGACGGGCATCGGCCACGCCCGCAATCTGGCGGTCGCCGCCAGCGGCGATGTGGCGATCGCCATAGGCGGCGAGTTTGGCACCCTGTCAGAAATCGGGCTGGCGCTCAAATGCGGCCGCACCGTGATCATGCTGGGCGGATGGGAGATAAGCCGGGACGGGGAAATTCCCAGGGGAATTGTGCCCGCCGCCACGCCAGCGGAGGCTGTCCGGCTGGCGCTTGTCAAATTATAAACGGCGTGATAAACTTGCATTTCACTAGCTGATGATAATCCGGAGGGTATGTGGGCTGGGAAGGTTGCCAGTGGTTGAAGGGAGGAAAGGGATGAACAAGCAGGCAAAGGATTTTTACGAGAAGCCGGTGCTGACCAAGCACGACAACCTGAAGGAGCTTACTTTCGAGTGCTCTAACTGGTCTTGCAGTGTTACGGTGCCGCCGGCGCCTTAAGAAGAATCGGCATCACGAGATCAACAATGAGGCGACCCGCTGGGTCGCCTCTACGCATTTTTGAGTTTAAAAATGGTTTAATGACCGCGGAGCCGACCGGACACAAGCTAGATCGAGGCAAGCCCCCGAATTCATTCCTGAGCAAATTGGAAGATCGGCATAAGTTATCAGGTTACGTCCAGTAGCCGCTACCCTCGCCATCGTGGGCTTCGCGTACAGCCGCCAGAATCTCGGCGCCGCCGCTGCCGTGCATTCTCTCCGCCAGCGCCTCGCCCAGCCGCTCCGCCTCCCTGACCGGTCCCTCGATCGAGTCGCGCACGGCGCTGGCGCCGTCCAGGGAGCCAAGGAAGGCCGTCAGCAACAGGGCGCCGCCCTGGGTCCGGGCATGGGCGCCGATCGGCACCTGGCAGCCCCCTTCCAGCCACCGCATCAGCGCCCGCTCGGCGCGCACGCAGGCGGCCGCATCCTCATCATTATGGACGCCGATCAGCTGGTGGACTGGGTTGTCATCCCGGCGCACCTCAACGGCGATGACGCCCTGCCCCACCGCCGGCAGCAGCTCGTCAAACGAAAAATGAAAGGCGATCTGGTCTTCCTTCTGAAGTCTCTTGACGCCTGCCGCCGCCAGGATGGTGCCGTTAAGCCCCTGCTCCGCTATCTTCCTGATCCTGGTGTCAACATTCCCCCTTATGTCAACAATCTCCAGATCGGGCCTGAGCGACAGCAACTGCGAGCGACGCCTGAGACTGCTGGTGCCGACTCTGCCCCCGGCGGGAATCCCCCGCAGGCTGCGGCCGCTGCCGACAAAAACATCGCGGGGATCCTCGCGGCTGCCGTAGGCGCCGACTATCAGGCCGTCGGGCAGGACCGTGGGCAGATCCTTAGCGCTGTGGACGGCCAGGTCGATCTCGCCTTCGAGTAATGCCGTTTCAATCTCCTTGACAAAGAGGCCCTTGTCGCCGATCCGGGCCAGGGGGGAATCGAGAATCTTGTCGCCGGAGGTGGTTATCTTCCTGATTTTGACCGAGAGGTCGATGCTGTTTCTTTGCAGCGTCCAGGCCACCTGGCGCGCCTGAAACATGGCCAGCTCACTGCCGCGGGTGCCAATCACCACGCCCCGGGCGCGGTCAGTGCTCATCTTTCTCCGCTTGGCGCCGCCCGGGGACGGCTTCCGTTTCCGTTTTTTTGTGACCGTTGAGCTTGAACAGGCGCCGCATCGATTCAACGTAAAGGTAGCCGCCGCGCTCGTTCGCGACCCGCTTCAGCTCCACGGTCGGCTCATGCAGGATCTTGTTGACGATGCCGGCTGCCATCGTCTCAATGCGGTTCCGGTCCTTCTCCGAGAGATCGCCGTCAAAGCGTGCCAGCGCTTTTGCCACCTCCGCCTGCTTGACCGCCTCCGCCATCTCCCTCAGCGCCGTGATCGTCGGCACTGCGTCAAGGCCGGCCAGCCATTGGCTAAAATTCTCCACTTCCTGGCCAACGATCCTCTCCGCCTTCTCCGCCTCCTTTTTACGGGCAACGGCGTTGGCGCGGGCCATCTCGTTCAGGTCGTCGATATCAAAAAGGAAAGCGTTGTTGACATCGTTGACGCCGGGATCGATGTCACGCGGAACCGCGATATCAATGAAGAAAATCGGCATGTTGTGGCGGCGGCGAAGGGCGCGCTCGACCTCGCCTTTCCGGAGGACGTAATGGGGAGAGCCGGTGGAGCTGATGACGATATCAGCCAAAGGCAAATAGTCAAGCAAGTCGTCATAGGGGATCGCCCTGCCGTTGAACTTGTCCGCCAGCGCTTCAGCGCGGCTGAGGGTGCGGTTGCCGACAAAGATAGTGGCGATTCCCTGGGAGAGTAGATGGGTGGCGGTCAGCTCGCTCATCTTGCCGGCGCCCAGCAGCAGCACCACCTTCCCCTCCAGATTCTCAAACACCTTTTTGGCCATCTCGACGGCCACCGACGACACCGAAACCGGATTCTCGCCAATCGCCGTCTCGGTTCTGATGCACTTGCCCACCTCCAGCGCATGCCTGAACAGCCGGTTGAGGAGCACGCTGGTGCTCTCCTGCTTGTGCGCCAGCCGGTAGGCGTCCTTGATCTGCCCCATTATCTGGGCCTCGCCCACCACCATTGAGTCAAGGCTGCCGGCCACCCGGTAAAGGTGCCGCACCGCCCTGTCACCCTCGTGAAAATACGAGCATTCTTCCAGCTCGGCGGCCGGGATGCCGCCGATCTGCGTCAGCGCCGCCAGGATCTCCTTCTGGCCCGCCTCCGGCCGCGAGGCCACCACATAAACCTCGGTGCGGTTGCAGGTCGAGAGGGGAACAACTTCAAGGGCGCCGTCTCCGTCAAGAAGGCGACGGGAGAGCGCCCCGCACTTCTCCTCGTCAAGGGAAACCTTCTCGCGCAGCTCGACGGGGGCTGTCTTGTGATTTATGCCAAGTACGGCGAGATGCATCTGTCGATCTCCGCCTGGGCGGCAACCTCGCCGCCTGCTTTAAGAGCTGCGGCCAGGTCCAGCGCCGCCAGTTCGGTCAGGCACTTCCGTTTCTTTTCTTCGTCGCGGACGCGGGCGAGAACCCGCTGGCGCGCCTTTCCCCACAGCTCAAGCGCCCGGCCCCACTCCTCGGGAAACTGCTCCTGAAGCTGCCGCCCCAGCCGCCGGGAAAGGGCGGGCAGCTCTCCGCCAGTGGAGACGGAAATCATCAGCTCTCCCTGTCGGACGACTGAGGGAACGTAAAAATTGCACTGCTCCGGCTTGTCAACCACGTTTAGCAGCATGTGCCGGCCGTGCGCCTCTTCCTCAACCGCGCGGTTGGTGGTCTCGTCGTCGGTTGCCGCTATCGCCAGGAAGGCACCGTCCAGGTCGCCCCAGCGGTACGGCCGGGTAATGTATTCAAACCGCCCCCGCAGCCGCGCAAATTCATCATCGAGCATTGGGGCGATCACCTTTACTTCCGCATCGCAGTCCAGCAGCCCCTCGGTTTTGCGCAGTGCCACCCGCCCGCCGCCAATAATGACGCAGAGGCGGCCGCCTACCTTGAGGTTGACGGGATAAAGAGCCATGGACTCTTCTTTGCTATGCAGTAGCGTACGAATGCAGGCCTGACAGCAGGTAATTGACGCCAAGGTAGGTAAACAGCACGATGACGATGCCAAGCACGGCAATCACGGCGGAATGGCGCCCGCGCCATCCCCACGTCAGCCTGGTGTGGAGGTAGGCGCCGTAAAACAGCCAGGTTATCAGCGACCAGGTCTCTTTGGGGTCCCAGGACCAGTAACGGCCCCAGGCCTTGTCGGCCCAGATTGCGCCGGTGATGATGCCGATCGTCACCATCGGGAAGCCAAAGGCGATTGCCCGGTAGCTGACTTCGTCCAGGACGTCAAGGGAAGGGAGGCGCTTGGCAAACCCGGGTTTGGAGGCGCCTTTGCCGGCGAGAAAGCCGGCGGCAATGCCAATTACGAGGCCGATGGCGCCGCCGCCGATAATCTTGAGGATATCGGTGCCCGAGTACTGCTTTGAAGTCTCATGGGTGACCGGGTTAACAACGTCCAGCGGATGCGCCCAGGCGCCGAATCCCAGCCAGAGGCCAACCGCCAGGCCAATCACTGCGAGCATGATCACAAAGGCGATGACCACGTTCTGGTAGTGCTTTTTGAGCAGGTGCTCCTGGACAATGTAGAAAAATCCCGCTCCGAACGCGAGGGCGAAGAAACCGTAGGAAAGCATCGCAATTGACACATGGATCCAGAGCCAGTAGCTCTGTAGCGCCGGCACCAGGGGCTCGGGCCCGTTGTTCAGCACGAGAGCGATGCTGGCAATGATGAAAGCGGTGGGCACCACCACGGCGCCGGCGGCCCGGATCGAGTAGACTCTCTCCATGATCAGGTAGAAGAGGACGATGCCCCAGCTGAACACCGCCAGCGACTCGTACGAATTCGACATGGGCGCGTGGCCGGAATCCACCCAGCGGAATATCAGCGCCATCGTGTGGGCAAACAGTCCCAGCACCAGCAGCATCGTCCCCAGTTGGCCCGCTTTTTTGCTATTCGCGATCAGGTGCCAGATGTAAACGCCGCTGGCCACCAGGTACGTCAGAACGGTAACGATAAAAAAGATTTCCTCGAACTCAACCATCTGCTCCGGCCTCCTGCCCAGTTCTCAGTTTAATTTCTGTGGTGATGCGTTCAAAGTCGCGCTTGAATCCCAGCCTGGAGCGGTTTGTCCGCCCCCCGATCAGCAGCTCGCCCGATTTGCCCGCTTTCAGCCAGATGCGCCGGTTCGGGAAATAAAGGGCAAGGGTAATCGAGCCCATCATCAGGAAAGCGCCGATATAAACCAGCGTCTTGCCGGGATAGTGATTCACTTCCAGGATCGAGACAGCGCCGCCCTGGTTGTCCTGGCTGAAGCTTTCCTGATAGAAATTGATGCCGTTCAGCTCCAGCGGATCATTGACCTGGATTGTCTTTCTCGAGATCGATTTGCCGTTCTGGAAAAGCTCCAGACTGGTAGAGTAGCGGGAAGGACGCGGATCAAAGGCGCTGACGATGTTGCCGCCGTCGTTGACGCCCCTGACCCAGCATATGCCCTCAGTGCCGTCCCACCAGCCATTGCTGCCAAGACACTGGCTTTGCGAAGCAGCGTCGGTTGAGTTGACTTCAACCGTGCGGCCGTCATCGAGCAGGGCCTTGCCGCTGAACTGCATATCAAATCCATGGCTCTCAGCCTGCATGTTAGAGTGGGGAACGTTGACAATCTGCCCGTTTGGAACAGTAAGTTGGTAGTCAAAACCAAACAGCCCGCCGAGGACGGCGCCGGCGGCAATCAGGAGAAAGCTGAGATGGAAAGTCACGGAAGCGAGGCTGGAGAAGCGGCCTTTCTGCGCCAGCACCGACCCCGTCGCGCCCTTCTTGACCCGGTAGTGGTGGCGGCGCAAAACTGCGACGGCCGCGGCGGCGCCGCCGGCAATAGACGCGGCCTGCGGCTGGTTGGCGACAAAAGCGTCCTTGACGTCAACCCTGGGCTTGAAGACGTGTTTGACGGTGGTCGGCATCCGGTTAAAGATGCACGCCGACAGGCTGAGGACGAGCAGCCCCAGCACCGACAGGAACCACCACGAATAGTACATGTTGAAAAGGCCAAGGGTGTTATAGAAATCAAAGAGCGGGCTCTTGGGCCAGTCCGACGCCCAGACATCCTGCCCCTGCGGCAGGATGGTTCCAATGATGGAAAGGATGGCGATGACAAACAGCAGCGTCAGCGCAAGCTTCATTGAGATGAGAAAGTGAAATATCTTTCTCCCCACCGAAATCTGGGGTTTGGCGGCCTGTTTGGGCAGAGCAGCGATATTTTCAGAATTGGCTTCTTGCAAGGAGCTAACCGGAAATGAGCGTCTGCAGGCAGGTGGCGCGCCGCCGTCCGGCGGCGTGGAACGCATGCCCGCATGCTAATGACTTTGGAGGAATCTCGGGCAGCAAGTGTGGCCGCCTTTTCCAGGAAACACAAAAACGTGCTGTCATAAATTAACCCGTGACGCTAGTGAACAATGTTCCCCACCCGGCCGCTGGTATCTGCTGCTGCGGCTGCGAACACTTGTTCAGCGGTTCTTCCCAGCAACTTGAGGAATAAAAGAACCGTGATTATTATGCGCCACATCTTTCAGAAATTCAAATGGAGATTTCCGGGCGGCGATACCCGCATGGGTAAAGCCCGTAAGGGGGAAGGGCGGTCAGGTTCTGCCGATGTAAATCACGTCCGGATATGGAAGGCGGCGCCGCATCTCCACCACCTCGGGGATAAAGCCGGCCGCTTCCAGGGCAGCCAGCGCCTCGCTGCGGCTCGGGAAGAAGAGCCGCCCCCGCTTGCCCGCGGTAATGCCGGCGGTTGTTGCCGCCGTCTCCTGCAGCCAGGTTATGGCAAACTTCCAGCGCGGCCTTCGTTCCTGGGCTTTCAGGACAAGCACCCCCCCGGGCTTGAGGGCGCGGCGGCAGGCTCCAAGCACCCGCAACTGCTCAACCGCAGGCAACAGGTAAAGGACGTCAACGATGGTGACGGCATCGCACAGCGGTAGCCCAGACTTCAGGAAATCACCCTGGCGGAAGGCGATGTTCCGGCGGCCGGCGGCGCTGCGGCGGGCATGCCTGATCTTGCCGGCGTCAAGATCGATGCCGGTCACTTGCCGGGCGGGAGAGCGCAGCGCCATCATGTTCGAAAAGAGGCCGTGGCCGCAGCCCAGGTCGACAATATCTCCTTTTCCGGGAACCTGCGCTTCCACCATGTCCAGATCGCTGAGAAGCAGCCGGCCCCGGAGAAAGGCCCGCATGGGCAAAGGCGCGGCGCGGTAGAGTTCAAGCACGTGAGCCGTTTTCAAGCGCCACCTCCCGCTTTCTCCAGTCCAGCACCGCCTCCGTCTGCCCGGGCGTCCTGTAGAGGAACTTGAGCGTCTGGTCGAGGCCCAGCGGCAGGCTGCCGCCAGGGTCGCCTCCGGGCGGATGCAGATATTCGTCAAAAATGACAACCTGCCTGACGTCCGGCCCCAGGGCAAACACGGCCCGCTGCTGCGACATCGGATCAAGCCCGAAATGCCGGTAGCCCGGCAGGTAATAATCAACCTCGTTCTCATCAAAGACACTGACAATGACCGTCGCGGCGGGGCTGAAGTGGCGCTTGATCGTCTCAACTTTTGATTTAAGCAGGTTATCCCGCGCCGCCAGCCTGCTGGCGCTCATCGGCGGGCTGAAGACCAGGAACAAAAGCAGGTTTGCCAGCACCAGCGGCGCCGTGATGATAGCGAAACCCCGCGCCGCGGAAACGCGGGGCCGCTTTTCGTTGATAATTTCGCCAAAGCGTGATCCTCCCCAGGCGGCGGCCAGCAGCGCCGCCGGCAGAAAGCTGAAAACATAGCCGTACTCGCCTATGTGGATAAAGATGTAAAAGAGGATGCTGGGCAGGGACCAGGCCGCCAGAAACAGAAGGCGCCTGCCGCTGCCGGTCTGGCGGAACCGGGAAAACGGCAGCGCCGCCAGAAAGGCGGCCAGCAAAGGCGCGCCGGCGGCTGCCGCCCAGCCCAAAAACCGGAAGAAAGCGTCAAGATTGGCCGCCAGCGCCGCCTTGCCGGCGCCGAACACAGAAGAGTAGTTTATCAAATAGGAAGTCTGTGCGGAGGAAGCGTTCTGGTAAGCCGCCAGGCCGCCCGAAAGCAGCGCCGCCGGAATATACCAGGAAAGCGCCGCCAGCGCCATGAGCGCCACGGCGGCGGCGATGCGCAGCGGCGGCTGGCGGAGCCAGCCGACCACGACCGCCGGGAACAGAAAGGGGAGCAGTTCCTCGCGGAAGCCGGCCGCCAAGCCGAGGACGAGGGCCGCCGGCAGCACCCAGGCGGACTTCCCTTCCCAGGTCTTGTAGATGAGAGCGGCAAGGGCGGTGCTCAAGAAAGCAAGGAGGGTGTAAGGATAGGCAACCTCACTGTAGACCCAGAAGCTGAGGCTGGTGGCAAGCAACGCCGCCGCGGCCAGCCCGACGGCGCGGCTGAACATCGTCCTCCCCAGCAAGTAAAGCATGGCCACCGAGGCGCCTGCAAAAAAAGCGCTGATCCAGACCATCGCCGCGTTGGGATCGCCTGTAATCCGGTTAACAAGCCAGACGAGGCCGACATAAAATATATGCCCCGGCGGCTGGGGGCTGCCCGCGGCGACATTGAAGTTTTTTATGGCGCGGGTGTAGAGGACTGAATCCCACGCGTACAGCATGCGGGTGCGGAAGGGGATGCGGGAGGCGAAGACAGCCAGAAACAGCAGCGCGGCAATCAGCCGGTCATTTCTGATCAGGGGGCGCATGAACGCGGAGCTACTCGATAAAGTACTTCATGCTGATTTTTTTAAATTCGCGGCTGCTGAAAAGCAGGCCGTAATTGTCAATCCCCACCTCGACCGACAGCCGCGCCGCGACCTGCTCGCATTCCTCGCGGCTGGCGCCGTGAATCATGGCGAACATGTTGAAGTCCCATTTTTCCGCCCGGGGCCGCTGGTAACAGTGGCTCACTTCTTTGGCCGCCGCCAGCGCCTGCCCCACCTCTTCAGCACGCTCGTCCGGCACGTCCCATGCGCTCATGGCATTGGCGGTGTAACCGAGGCGCTGGTGCCGCACCATCGCCCCGAAGCGGCGGATGGCCCCGCTCCGCTTCCACTCCTTCACCCTGGCCAGCACTGCTTCCGGCTCCATGCCCGCCTGGGCGGCAAGATCGGCAAACGGCCGCCGCGTCAAGGGAATGCTCTCTTGCAGCAGCCTCACCAGTTGCTTTTCCTGCTCGCTAAATTCCTTATCCACCATACCTAATTGCAATCATATAGAGTTTCAATGCTCAACGGTCATTCGTCATTGTCGATGACGGGCAGATCAACCTGTATCTTGAAGAGGCGGGTGGCCGGCAGGTCGAGGATGGGGCCGATGCCGGCCTGCTGCTCGATCTCTTTCAGGATCTCCCCGATGCGGCGGCGGCTTGGCGCAATCAGCGTGAACCAGACGTTGTAATAATGGTTGCGCTCGTAATTATGCGTGACATTGTGATAGGAGTTGATCGCCGCGACGGCAGCCTCAAGCTTTTCCGGCGGCACGTGCGCGGCGCAGAGGGTGCTGGTGTAGCCGAGCCTGCGCGAGTCAAACGAAGCCCCCAGGCGGCGGATCTCGCCCGACTCCATGATGGCCGCGACCCGCCCGATTGCCTCATCCTCGGAGACGCCCAGCTTTTCGCCGATAGCGGCGTAGGGGCGGTCAACTATCGGGAAGTCGGCCTGGATCAAAGTTATCAGTTTTTTGTCCGTGGCGTCCATAAAAATCCCGATTCCAAGTTTCGAGTTCCGAGCTCAAAATTAAAAAAAACTTGCTGATCTTCCAATTTACCTAGAAATGAACTCGGGGCTTGCCCCTCGTATCATTTTTTCTAATTATCCTGAGTAAGAGGATGATCAGTAAAAACTTTCTTAAATAACTCGGAACTCTTAACTCGCCCTGAACTATTTCTTTTTGGCCTTTGGCTGATAGACACAGAAGGGCTCTTCGGCGAGGTAGTCGCCCGTGACTTCGTAGGCACGGGCGCGGCAACCGCCGCAAAAGCGGCGGTACTCGCAATAGCCGCACCGTCCGTGATAAGAGTCCAGGTCCCGCATCTGCCGGAAAACCGGCGAGTTCCGCCAGACATCGCCAAAACTCTGCTCTTTTAAGTCGCCGCAGCTGACATCGAGAAAACCGCAGATCCTTGCCTCCCCCCGGTATGAGATAAAGCAGAAGCCTTGGCCGCCAAGGCAGCCCTTGCTGACGGCGTCCATGCCGTGCGACTTAACGGTGACGCGCTCGCCGGCGGCATGGGCGCGCTGCCGGAGGATGCGGTAATAATGGGGAGCGCACGTGGGCTTGAAATTAAGCGGCAGCTTGCTCCGCTGGTCGTAGACCCAATTAAGCGTCTCTTCATACTGCGCCGGCGAAAGCTCCTGGTCGGCCAGCTCTTTGCCGCGGCCCGTCGGCACAAGCAGGAAGGGGTGGAAGGCCACCGCCCCCAGGTCAATGGCGAGCTGAAGGATGCCCGGCAGCTCGGCTATGTTTAATTTTGTCACAGTTGTGTTGATCTGAAACTCGATGCCGGCTTTTTTGGCCGCCGCGATCCCTTTCATTGCCTCGTCGAAAGCGCCGTCCACCCGGCGGAAATCGTCGTGCGTCCCGGCGGTGGCCCCGTCGATACTGAGCGAGATGCGGTCGATCCCTGCTTCTTTCAACCGTCGGGCGTTCTCATCGTCAAGCAGCGTGCCGCAGGGGGACATCACCATCTTCAGGCCTTTTTCCGTGCCGTAGCGGGCAATATCGTAGATATTTTCCCGCATCATCGGATCGCCGCCGGTAAGGATCACAATCGGGCTGCCCGTTTCGGCAATCTCATCAATAACGCGGAGGCATTTTTCCGTTGACAGCTCGCCGGGGTAGGGCCCCTTGTTGGCGGCGGCGCGGCAGTGGCGGCAGGAGAGGTTGCAGCGGCGGGTGACTTCCCAGGCAACCAGGCGAAGCGGCGGCGCCTCTGCCGGTTTAGCGCCAGTTTGGCTGGCATGCCCAGCGTGATTGTGCAATTTTTCTGGCGGGCGTTTCACGTATCACGTTTCGCGCTTGACATGGCAGAAGAATGGTTTACGTGAAACGTTAAACGTGAGACGTTAAACGTTGGTTTCATCATCAGTCAGATAACAGGCCGGATCGGGCGCCCAGGGATCGTTGTAGACCAGGTCGGCGCGCACGCGCAGGGCGCCGCCGCAGGCCGCAAACCAGCGGCACTGCCGGCAGCGTCCGTGGATGTGCCCGGCCCGGTCTTTCAGGCCCGCCATCAGCGGGTCGGACGTGTCCATCCAGATCTCGCTGAAGGGGCGCTCGCGCACGTTGCCAAAGCTGTAGTGCATCCAGAACTGGTCCGGGTGGACGTTGCCGAGGAAATCGATGTCGCCGAAGCCGACGCCAGAGCTGTACATGCCGCCGCCGTTCCATTCAAGCAGCCGCATCACCGCCCCGGCGCGCTCGGGCGCCTCGGCCAACAGCTTCATGTACAGGTAGATGCCGTCGACATGGTTGTCGACAGTGAGGATGTCCTTCTGCAGGCCGCGGTCATGCATATCTCTGGTGCGCGCCAGGATGATGTCCAGGGCGTCGCGGGTCTCCGCATGGGAAAGGTCGTCGCTCTCCTTGCCCCGCCCTGAGTAGACAAGGTGGTAGAAACATGCCCGATCAATATCTTCCGCTTCAATGAAATCAAAAATCCGGTTCAGGTCGGTGTAATTGTGGCGCGTCAGCGTCAGGCGCAGGCCGACTCGCTGCCCCGCCTCCTTGCAATTGCGGAAACCGCTCATCGCTTTTGCAAAAGCGCCTTTCTGGCCCCGGAAGGCGTCATTGATGTCGCCGATGCCGTCGAGGCTGATGCCAACATAGGTGAAACCAAGATCCTTGATCCGCCTGGCAACCTCTGCGGTGATAAGGGTGCCGTTTGTTGATAGGGTCGGCCTGATGCCCAGTGAGACGGCATGCGCGGCCAGCTCGAACAGGTCCTTGCGCATCAGCGGCTCGCCGCCGGAGAAGAGCAGCGCCGGAATCTGAAAGCGGGCCAGATCCTCAATCAGCGTCTTGCCTTCCCCGGTGTCAAGCTCGCCCTTGTACTTTCTCGCTTCCGAATCCGTGTAGCAGTGAACGCACTTGAGGTTGCAGGTGCGGCTGGTGTTCCAGGCGACTACCGGGCGCCGCTCGGCCGCGGATCTGGGCCGGCGGGGAATGTAGGGAGTCCCGGGCGTTTCCTTGCCCTTGTGCCCATGTCCATAACGGAGGGAGTCCGCGGGAGTATCGCGGTCGCAATAAAGACGGGTGATGTCAATCATGCTCTAAATCAGATTTCCTTAAAATGCGGAATGCGATTTTGGATTTTCCTGCTCCGGATTGCTCTTTGCGGCTGCCCAGTGGACAAGCGCCTCAACCAGCCCCGGAATCGTAAACTTCTGAGCCACGATATCGACGCGCAGGCCGAGTCCTTTAGCGGTGTCCGCTGTCACCGGCCCGATGCAGGCAACGGTCACAGCCGGAAGGCTGGCAAAATCCAGCCCATCGAGGAGAGACACGAAGTTTCTTACCGTGGACGAGCTTGTAAAAGTAATGATATCAATTTCTCCGCCTGCCAGCATACGTTTCATTTCGTTGGCGGCGGACCGCTCCAGAACCGTCTCGTAGGCGGCGACAACTTCAACATCCGCGCCCGCCGCCGCCAGTTGTTCGGGAAGCACCTCGCGCGCCTCCTTCGCCCTGGGAATGAGCACGCGCCTGCCTTTTACGCCCAGTTTAAGCAGCCCTTCGATCACCGCTTCGGCGCGGTACTCCGAGGGAACAAAATCCAGCTTCAGCCCGCGGCGCTCAAGCTCCGCCGCCGTCGCCGGGCCGATGGCGCCCAGTCGCATCCCTTTCAGGTCGCGGACGTCGCCCTGGCGCTCAAGACGCTGGAAAAAGCTGTCCACGCCATTGACGCTCGTAAACAAAATCCAGTCAAACGCCGGCCCGTTTTCCGAGACGATCCTGCCGACGGCAGCGTCGAGATCAACATACTCATCGGCCGGCGGCGCCACCCTGATAGTAGGAAATTCCACCGGCTGCGCCCCCGCCTCCTTGAGCGCCCGCGCCAGGTCGCTGGCCTGGTCGCGGGAGCGGGTGACGACAACGCGCCGCCCGAACAGGGGCCGGTCTTCAAACCAGCGCAGCCGCCCGCGCAGCGAAACGACCTCGCCGACAATGGTGATCGCCGGCGCCTGAAAACCTTTTTTTTTGACAAGATCCACAATATTTGCCAGGGTTCCTGTCAGTGTCGACTGCCTCGGCGTCGATCCCCAGCGCACCAGCGCCACCGGCGTAGTCGCAGGCCTGCCGTTCGCCACCAGCCGCCCGACGATGTAGGGCAGGTTCCTGACCCCCATCAGGAAAACCAGGGTGCCGACTCCCGTTGATATCTTGTCCCATTTGATTGCGGATTCGGCCTTGGTGGGGTCCTCGTGACCGGTGATAAAGGCGACATCGGTGGTCAACCCGCGGTGGGTGACGGGAATGCCGGCGTAGGCGGGCACGGCGTAAGCCGAAGAAATGCCAGGGACAACCTCGAAAGGAACCCCGGCCTCGCGCAGCGCCAGCGCCTCCTCGCCGCCGCGGCCAAAGATAAACGAATCGCCGCCCTTCAGCCGCGCCACCACCTTGCCGGCCCGGCCTTTCTCCACCAGCAAACGATTGATGTCTTCCTGCTGCATGGTATGGTCGCCGCCCTTCTTGCCCACGTAGATGAGCTCGGCGCCCGCGCCGGCGTAAGCAAGCAACTCCTCGCTGGCGAGGTAATCGTAAACAACCACGTCGGCCGCCTTCAGGCACTGGACGCCTCTGAGCGTGAACAGTCCCGGATCACCAGGCCCGGCGCCCACCAGAAAAACCTTTCCCTTGTTGTTATCAACCCTGCTCATGATATTTGTCATACAGCCGCATTCCTGTTATTTCACTGGCGTCGTTTTCGTTTCACGTTTAACGTGATAATAAATTACGTGAAACGTCAAATGCTGAACGTTAAACATTTCTTACCGGGCAAAGGCTAAGTATCTCATCCGGTTTCTCGAAATAGAAGTCAGGCTCCAGTTCCTTCAGACGCTGGGGCGGGAAGATGCCCCAACCGACGCCGGCGGTGGCGATTCCGGCCGCCTGACCGGCCTTAATGTCAAAGGGGCTGTCGCCAATATAGACTGTCTCATCGAGGGCCGCATCCAGGCGGCGCATGGCCAGCATCAGCGGCTGCGGATGGGGTTTGTGGAAATCGGTGTCGTCGGCCGCGACCACCGTGTCAAAATACGGCTCCACTGGAATGGAGTGGAAGGCCATCTTGACGGTGTCACGGCTCTTGGAGGTGACTATTCCCAGGCGGACCCCCCGCATGCCCAACTCCTTCAGCAGATCCTCGACGCCCGGGTAAGAACGGATAAGCTCGTCATGGTGGGCGTGGTTGTAACGGCGATATGTGTCGTACAGCTGCCCGGCCTTTTTGGCGCCCAGCTTCTCCATCTGCTCCATCAGCGGCTGGCCGACATTGGCCATCAGGACCTCGTCGGGCAGCTGCCGCCCCAGCACCTCACGGCTGGCGTGCCGGAACGACTCCCGGATCAAGTCGATAGTGTCAACGACGGTGCCGTCAAGATCGAAAAGAAAGGCGCGAAAACTTTTGTCGGCCGGGTTTAAAAACACCTCAGACTGCTTCTGATCCGTTTGCGACCAGGCCGTTTAGATCCCAGTCGCGAATAATCTCCATGCCGATTAAATTTGTAAGGGCAAAATGTATCGGCGTCACCGATATTTTTTTCCGGCCGAGCGCGTGGAAGTCGGTGCCTTCCTCTTCATGGTAGGACGGGTCGTCTCCATAAATAAGGAAACGGCGGCCTCCCGCCGGCCCCGTTCCTCCCGTTTCTTCCACCAGCTGATCCCGGTAAATGCGCTTCCCCAGCCGGGTGACCTCGGCTCCGCCCAGCTCCCCGGCCGGCAGATTGGGTGCATTGACATTAAGCAGGATTGTGCCGGGAAAATTATTCTCCTCGATTTTTCTCGCCATCCGCGCCGTGAACGCCGCCACCGGCCCGAAAAAAAAGCGGCTCTCGCCGGCAGACTCGCGCCAGCCGCCGGGCCGCTCGATGGAAACGGCAATCGCCGGCAGGCCCAGCATGATGCCTTCAAAGGCGGCGGCTACCGTACCGGAATAAGTGATGTCATCGCCCAGGTTCGGCCCCAGGTTAATGCCGGAGACAACAATGTCGGGCTGCCACCCGAGAAAACCGAGCGCCGCCAGGCGGACGCAATCCACCGGCGTGCCGTCCACGGAAAAGCCGCTGCTGCCGTCGGGAAACGGAACCTCCGTCACATTCAGCGACTGGCCCACGGTGATGCTGCGGCCGATGGCGCTCCGGTTCTGGTCGGGTGCGATTACGGCAACCCGGCCGCAGCCTTCCAGCGCCTGCTTGACGGCAAACAGGCCGGCCGAGTCAATTCCATCATCATTTGTGACTAGTATTTGCAAGGGGCGTGCCAGGAGGCGTCTAAAAATTTAGCGGCGGAGGACCTGGGTCTAGGAACTGGCGGCCGCCTCTTTCTTGGGCTGCTCCTTGCCTTGCTTTTTTGGCTTCTCTTCAGGCTTGCTCTTGGGCGCCTGGCGCTTGCCGTAATCGGTTGAATAAAAGCCGCTGCCCTTGAAATGAACGGCGACAGGATGAAAGAGGCGGGTAACCCGGGCCCCGCATTTTTCACATTTCTTTACAGCATCCTCGGAGATACTCTGAAGCTTCTCAAACTGGTGCCCGCATTTGAGGCACCGGTATTCGTAAATAGGCAACTTGTTTTCAATCCTCCTTTCGCCAAAGGAAAAAGTTAAATGTAAAGAGTAAAGAGCCTGTTCCCGGTAGGCGTATCCTGCTGCAGCCGGTCTCCATGACTTACCGAGATTGGCTCTAAGCGGCGGACAAACAGCCTGCCGGATAAAACCAGTCAGCCAACCTAGAAATTATACACCAATCGGGCGCCTGCGGCCCAGGAAGGGCCGAGCGGCTTTCCCGGCAAGCACAGGGGGGTTCTTGGGCGCCGGCGTCGAATAAAAAAACAATCGAGCGGGAATAGGATAAAGCGTTGCCGGTACTGGATTCCGGTGCGAATTAGCCAAACCTGCCGCCCGCAAAGATGGTTTTGCGGTGGCGAAAAGTGCTGCGAATATAGTAAGATTCTGACGTGACTGGCCGGCAAGTCGCCGGCCCCGGAATGAGATTTTAAGGTCTTTCAACCTTGGCGGAATGACAAATGAAAATTGCTCTCGTATCTGAGTATTACTACCCTCTGCTCGGGGGCATAACTGAGCACGTCCACAACCTTGCAGTCGCTTTAAGCAAGCGCGGCCACGATGTCACCGTGATCACGCACAACCTAAAGCCGCGCAAGCATCATCACTTTCCCGATGGACCTGCTGTCTTCCCCGTGGTAAGGTTTGGCAAAGGGATTCCAATTTATTCAAACGGCTCCATCGCCCGCATCACGGTGGGCAAGCGGCTCGCCTCCGACCTCGGCGGCTTTTTTGAGAAGGAGCAGTTTGATGTTATTCACGCCCATTCGCCGCTGACGCCCATCCTGCCGGTGGTGGCGCTGCGCCATTCCAACGCCCCCGTTACGGTCGGCACCTTTCACACCTACTTCGACCGCAGCCGCGGCTATGCCTGGCTGCAGAAAATGGCCGCCCGCCACATGGAGATGATGGACGGAAAGATCGTCGTTTCCCAGGCTTGCGTAGACGCGCTGTCGCGCTACTTCAAAACCGATTACAACATCATTCCCAACGGAGTGGACCCCGATTATTTCAGCCCTGGCGCACCGGGGATCTCCGCCTTTGAGGATGGCAAGCTCAACATCCTGTTCGTGGGCCGTTTCGACCCGCGTAACGGGCTGCGGACAATGATAGAAGCATTCAAGATTGTCAAGGCCGGCTTTGACAACTGCCGCCTGATAGTCGTCGGCGACGGGCCGCTGAGGCCCTATTACCGCTCCCTGATCGGCAAGAAACTGGCCCGGGACATCCACTTTGCCGGTCTGATCAACGGCAGAAGGCCGAATTACTACGCCTCTGCCGATGTCTTCTGCAGCCCCTGCACCAAGGCTTCCTTTGGCGTGGTGCTGCTGGAAGCGATGTCATCGGCCAAGCCAATCGTGGCTTCGGACATCAATGGCTACCGGCTGGTGATGGAGGACGGCGTGCAGGGAATCCTTGTGGGAGAAAACGAGCCGGCGGCCTTTGCCGAGGCCCTGCTCAGGCTGCTTCGCGACGCGGAGCTGCGCCAGCACATGGGCAGCGCCGGGAGGGAAACGGTGCTTTCCAAATACTCGTGGGATCTGGTTGCCGCCCAGGTGGAGTCGCTCTACCTGAAGCTGCAAAACCGGGGCGCTGAATTTGAGACGGTGACTGCGGACGCGCCCGGTGAGATGGCCTGCGCTTTCAGTGACTAAAAAAGAAGCCCTGGCGGCGCTGGCGGCGCTGGCCGGGGTAGCGGCGACGGGCGAGGCCGGCGCCGCCCGCCTGTTCTGGCGGCGGCGGCGGCGGCGCTTGGCGGCGGCGGCGCTTTTGAGCGGCGGGCTGGCCGATGGCTTTCTTCTTTATTCTTTCCTGGTGCCAAATTTCCCGCTGGGGGGACGAGTGTTTTACCGGGGCAGTCACAGCGGAAACCTGATCGCGCTGACTTTCGACGACGGACCCCGCCCTCCATTCACGGATCAGATTCTCAACGTGCTGAAGCATGAAGGCGTGCGGGCCACCTTTTTCGTGCTGGGAGAGAACGCGCTCCGCTATCCCGAGGCCGTCAGGAGAATGGAAGCGGAAGGTCACCGCGTCGCCAGCCACGGCATGGACCACGACATCCTCATGTGGGCGCGCCCCTGGCAGGTCCGGCTCCAGTTGGCGCTGACATCCCAGGCCATCGAAGCGGCGGGCGTCAAGGATCCGGCGCGCCTCTTCCGCGCCCCCCATGGCTGGCTGGGCCCTGCCGCCCACCGGGCGGCAACCGGCGCCGGCTACCAGGTTGCCGGTTGGACCAAGGGGGTGTGGGATACGGCGGCTCCGGGCGTTGACAAAATTATTTCCCGGACCGTTGAACTGCTCGGGCCGGGGAGCGTCCTCCTCCTTCATGACGGCTGGCGCGGCCTTCAGGAAGAAGACCGCTCGCAGACAGTGGCGGCGCTGCCGGAGATTATCAGCCTCGCCCGCAGCCGCGGCCTTGCTTTTGCCACTGTGGAAGAAATGATGAACGAGGCGGGCTTACGGTGAATGTGGTCAAAATGGCGGTCCGCTTCTTGATCCGCCACTGGCTGCTGCTGAGCCTGCTGGCGATCCTTGCCTACGTCCTCTGGAAGCAGGTCAATTACAGCCAACTGCTGTCGACGTTCGCCGGTGTATCCTGGCTCTTCGTCGGGCTGGCCATTCTGGCCAACCTTGCCTCAATCCTGCTAAAGGTCGCCAGCTGGAAAATCATCTTTGATTTCAGCTTCAAAAAAGCGCCGGCGCGATGGCGCGACCTGACCTCGGCGCTGATGATCGGTTTTTTGGTTAATGCGCTCGTGCCGGCGCGCATGGGCGAGCTGGCCCGTGCTTACGTCATCAGCCGGCGCCAGTCAATCAGCGGCCAGCGGGTCTCGCGCTCGACTGTGTTTGGCACCATCGTCCTCGAGCGCGTTTTTGACGGCTTCGTGCTGGCTATGATCATCATTTACGGGGTGACAAGGATGAACCTGCCGGGCTGGGCGGACAGGGGCGCTATCGTCCTGCTGGCGGTGGCGGTTTTCTTTGGCGCGGCGCTGATTCTGCTGGAAGCGAAACGGGAAAGCATCGCCCAGAGCGCCGCCGCAGCGGCGGCCAGCCACCGGGAGCATCATTCATGGTGGAAAAAGCAGATGACGCGCCTGAAAGGAATCGTGGCCCGCTTCAGCGAAGGCCAGCAGGTGCTGCGCAGTCCCGGGCGGGTAATCACCATCCTCGGCACCACCACCGCTTCATGGATGTCGCAGCTTACGGCCGTCTTCATGTCGCTTAACGCCTTTCACCTCGGGTTCACCGGCTTCCTTGGCGCCGTGCTGCTTCTCATCCTGATCAACGTAGCCGGAGCTTTGCCGGCGACTCCGGGAAACGTCGGCATCTTCCAACTGGCGACCGTGATTCCGCTTGCCATCGCTTACGGGTCTGCGCCGGCGGGCCAGCCGTGCCTGCCCGATTTCAAGTGCATCAACGAATCGACAGCGCTGGCCTTCTCGATCGGCCTCCAGGCGATCGAGGGATCGATCGGCCTGGGAGTCGGCAGCGCCTTTCTCCTCCGGGAGGGCCTCAACCTGAAGCAGGTCAAGCGGGAGAGCATCAGGAAAATGGAGGGTGAGCTGCGGTGATGCGCGGCAGCCGAATAGTTGTGATAGAAAAAGAAATTTGCCAACTGGTGGCAAATCACTTAGTATCACTTAACCTTTTCTTTTCCGGCGCTGATCCGCATTGGTTAGATGCGCATGGAAAAGGGAAGTCTTTTAAAATGATCCAGGCGTTTCCTGGCGTCAGGCTGCGCCGGGGCCACGATCGCAGGCAACCGACGAGTCTATGCGCGTAGGCATTCCCAGATCGCTGCTCTACTATAAATATCTTCCTTTTTGGAAAACGTTCCTCACCGGGCTGGGCCTGGAAGTGGAAACGTCCCCCATGACCAATAAAAAGATCCTCTCGCGCGGCGTTGAGATTGCCGAGAACGAGCTGTGCGTCCCGGTCAAGGCTTTTTACGGGCATTGCGCCGCCCTGAAGGACAAGGTCGACGCCCTGTTCGTTCCCCGGGTCGTGAGCGTTGAGGAGAGGGCCTACACCTGCCCCAAGTTCCTGGGGCTGCCGGACATGATTGCCGCCGCCGCCGACAGCATGGGCCTGCCGCCGCTGCTGACGCCAAAGCTGAACCAGCGCGAAAAGCCAAGCGAGTTCAAGTGGCAGCTGATCAACTTTGCCCGGCAGGAGTTTGGCCTCGGGAGGCTGGATGCGGTCGCGGCCCTGGACGCGGCCAAGCTGGCCCAGCGCCGCTACCAGGACAGCCTCGCCGCCGGCCGACGGCCCGTTGACTTGCTACCATTAAGCAGGCTCAACAAGCCGCGCTGGCGGCCGCAGCGGGAAGGCGCCAAACGCATTGGCCTGCTGGGCCATCCTTACAATATTTACGACGGCTACATTACCCAGAACCTGATCGCCCGGCTCGAGGAGATGGGCGTCGATCTGGTCGTGCCGGAAATGACTGACCACCACATTTTGATGGAAGCGGCAACCGACGTTCCCAAGCAGCTTTACTGGAGTTATGAGAAAGAAATCATGGGCGCCATCAACCACTGGACCGAAACGGGCAAGGTGGACGGCGTCATTTACGTGCTTGCCTTTGCCTGCGGCCCCGATTCCCTCGTCCAGGTGCTGATCGAGCACCGCGCCCGGCAGCACAAGGTGCCGCTGATGTCGCTCACTATTGACGAGCACAGCGGCGAAGCCGGGCTCGTTACCCGCATCGAGGCCTTCGTTGACATGCTAATGAGAAAGAACAAGGTGGCCGTGGCGTGAGGCCGCCGGACCAGATCAGGATCACAACCCCGCACATGGGCAACCTGCATCTGCTCCTGGACGATCTCTTCGGCCGCCTCGGGGTCGAATACATCAAGCCGCCCCGGTCCTCGACGAAGACGCTCCAGCTTGGCATCAAGCACAGCCCCGAATTTGCCTGCCTGCCGTTGAAGATCAACCTGGGCAACTTCATCCAGGCGCTGGAAAAGGGAGCCAACACGATCGCCATGGCCGGCGGCCATGGCCCCTGCCGCTTTGGCTACTATGGCATTGTCGAGGAGCGCATTCTGCGCGACCTCGGCTATGAGTTCGATTTCATGATGCTGGAGCCTTTCAGCGACGGTGCCTGGGCCTTTTACAAGAGCTTTGCTTCATTGTCGGCGGGGCTGAGCATCCGCCGCCTGTGGAAGACCCTGAAAGTCTCGTTCGCCAAGGGCCGCGCCTTTGACCAGCTGCGCAAACGGGCGCTGATGGTGCGGGCATACGAGAAGAACCGCGGCCACACCAGCCGGGCGCTGGAAGAGGCGGAGAAGCTGCTGGCGGCGGCGGTAACGGCCGCGGAGATAGAGGCGGCGGCGCGGGAAAGCCTGGGGCTGATCGAATCGGTTGACCAGGAGCGGGAGCGGGAAGTACTCAAGGTTGGCATAGTCGGCGAATTTTTCCTGCTGCTGGAGCCGTTCAGTAATTTTGATCTGGAGGAGCTTATTGGTGACATGGGCGTTTATCTGGAACGGTGCGTCTGGGTGACGGACTGGATCGCCCCCCACCGCGACAACAAGATTTTTGGTTTCCCCAAAGGGCTGATCGAGGAAAAGGCGGCACCGTTCTTGAGCCATAATGTCGGCGGTGAGGGCCGCGAGACCATCGGCAGCACGGTGCTGTTTGCCGAGCGCGGTTTTGACGGTGTCATCCAGCTGCTTCCGTTTGGCTGCATGCCGGAAAACATTGCCACCAGCATCCTGCCAAAAGTGCAGCAGAAACACGATATTCCCGTGCTAACGCTCACGTTCGACGAGCAGACGGGCCGCGCCGGCATGGTGACCCGGCTGGAGGCTTTTGTTGACCTGCTCTGGGCGCGGCGGCGCGGCCGCACCGTCTCCACCCCCCCGGACGCGCTAAACAGAGAGCCGGTTTCGCCTTGCCACGAATGCAAGGTAAAGGCGGTTTGAACATGAAGTTTATTCGGAATCTGCCCGGGGCTTGCCTCGATTTGGCTATGCTGAGCAGGTTGAATGATCAGTTTGAACTCTTAAGGCGGAGATGAACATGAAGGAACGAAGAACCGGTTATCTCGGCATCGACGTCGGCTCGGTGAGCACAAACCTAGTGATCCTGGACGAGCGCGCCAGCGTCCTCGGCGCGATCTACCGGCGCACCCAGGGCCAGCCGATCAGAGCGGTGCAGGAAGGGCTGAAGGAGCTTACCGCCGTGATGGCGGACCAGGACGTGGAGATCCGCGGCGTCGGCGCCACCGGCAGCGCCCGCCACCTGACCGGCGTCATCGTCGGCGCCGACATTGTCAAGAACGAGATCACCGCCCACGCCGTGGCTGCGTCACAAGTAATCCCAGATGTCAACACAGTGCTTGAGATCGGCGGCCAGGACTCAAAGCTGATCATCCTCCGCGACGGCGTCGTCACCGATTTTGCCATGAACTCGGTCTGCGCCGCCGGCACCGGCTCTTTCCTCGACCACCAGTCAACCCGGCTGGGGATACCGATTGAGGAGTTTGGCGATTACGCCCTCAGGTCCGACAGCCCGGCCCACATCGCCGGCCGCTGCTCGGTTTTCGCTGAATCGGACATGATCCACAAGCAGCAGGTGGGGGCCAGGGTGGAAGATATTATCTACGGCCTCTGCCATGCCCTTGCCCGCAATTACCTGAACAACCTGTCCAAGGGCAAGGAGTTGCTGGAGCCGACGGTGTTCCAGGGAGGCGTCGCCGCCAACGCCGGTATGAAGCGCGCCTTTGAGGCGGAGTTGGGCGTGGAGGTGGTCGTCCCGGCTTACTACCACGTGATGGGGGCGATTGGCAGCGCCATCCTGGCGCTGGAGCTGGACCTTGAGCCCGGGGAGACCAGCTTCAAGGGATTTGAGGTAACCGACTTGAATTATGAGACCTCGACGTTTATCTGCGACGGCTGCTCCAATACTTGCGAGGTGGTCCGGATAAAGGTCGGGGGCAAGACGCTGGCCCGCTGGGGGGGGCGCTGCGGGAAGTGGGAGCTACAGGACGGGACGGTCAGGAAAACCAAGGTAAAAGCATAGCTCATAGTTCAAAAACATTGCAGTGATTATTTACTATTTGTCAAGTGCTTCTGTTTTGGTTTTTGGGTTTTGGTTTAGTCCAGCATCCAGCGTCTACCATCCAGCATCCGGTTTTACGCATTTCGCTGCCAGGCACCGTAAGCGGCGGCCGCCATCCAAAGCAGTTTCCAGACTCCACCGAAAGCGATAACATAATTTACGGTCGGCGAGGACAGACCGTAATCGGCAAATCCCTGTAAAAAAAACGGAAACAGGATTGCCAGGACAGCGCAGGCGGACGCCCAGGCAGCCAGGCGGAAGTCATGAAAACGGCCGCTGGCCCGCGATACTGCTTCGCCGACGCCCGCCCCCAGGCCAAACGCGATAATGATGGCAAAGAAACTGAGGGCCGACACAAACAGGCCAAACAGGTAGCCGCCGATTGCGGCAGCCACCAGGCCAATAATGACAGTCATGGCCAGCCGGTCCGGCTTCAGCCGCACCAGCGCCGAGCGGGGCATCCGGGCGCAGGCGGGACACTTGGCCGCGACCGGTGTCTCAACCATGCAGTCGGGACAGATGGGGACGCCGCAGGAACTGCAGGTCACCAGGGTCTCAACGGCAGGATGGTTTATGCAATAAACCGGATGCTGGCTACTGGATTCTGGATTCTCGATAAACCCGTTCATAAAGTAACAAGATAATTATACCGCTCAGTGACGGTGCTTCAAAAGTTGTCTTTCATGCCAAGCGAGAAGTTTCAGCTTGCCCGGCGAGAAGTTTCAGCTTGCCCGATCAGCGCCGCCTCCCGCGCATGACTTCATGAATGTGGGGGGCGGCCCGGCGGCGCCCGCCGGGC
>JAJYLW010000036.1 GCA_021787475.1 Actinomycetes bacterium | reverse complement strand
TCTCCGGCCAACCCTTCACAACTTTTTTGGGAATGTCAACAGCAGAATCGACACAACGGCTCTTGAGTCACCGGCAAGTGCCTGCCGGGCATAAAGAGGAAGCCGGTGAGCGCTGATCAAGCCAGGCGGCCGCAGCGCCGCATCCCCTTCCTGCTGACCGCAGCGGCCGTTTCGGCTGCCTGCCTGCTGGCGATCGTCTTCACCGGAAGCTTTTTTGACCGGGAGCTTTCCCACAACACGTTCCTCGTCTTCCTGCTGGTCTTCGAGCTGACGACCGTTGTCATCAGCTTCTCCATTTTTATTACCGGCTGGTATGGCAACCAGCAGCAGCCAAACTTCCGCATCCTGACTATGTCGGTTATTTTTTTTGGCGTCGCAATACTTGACTTTGTGCACGCGCTTAGTTACAACGGCATGCCGGTCTTTCTGGTGGTAAATTCAATCGACAAAGCCGTGACCTTCCGGATGGCGGCGCGGCTAATCGCCGGCATCGGCCTGCTGGCCATGGTGTTCATCACCGAGAGAAAACCGCCAAAGTGGCTTAATCCTCGGCTGCTACTGGTCGGGATGTGCTGCCTGGTGCTGGCGCTGATTCTGGTGGAAAACTACGCCCCCGATTTCTTGCCGGAGATGTTTATCCCGGGCAAGGGGCTGACGCCGCTGAAGATCATTCTGGAATACTTCGTCATCGCGCTCAACATCGCCACCATCGCGGCGCTCTGGGGGCGCCGTGTTTTTGACTTCAGGGCAACCGTCTACCTCCAGACCGCGCTGGTGGTGAGCATCTTCAGCGAGCTGTCGCTGACCCTGTACACCAACCCATATGACAGCTACAACGTACTTGCCCGGATCTTCAAGATGGCGGCTTACTACCTCATCCTCAGATCCGTCTTTGTCTCTTCGCTGCAGCAGCCTTACCGGCAGCTGGACCGGGCGCGGCAAGATCTGGAAAACTCTTTTGGCAGCATCGGCACTGCGCTTGCGTCCAGCCTCGAACTCGACAAAACGCTGGAGCTGATCGCCAGGCTGGCGGCGGAGATGCTTCATTCTCCCTATGCCCTGGTGGCGCTTCGAGGAAACAAGCCCGGGGTCCTCGAGGTGCGGGCCACCCTCGGAATCCCTAAACCACCCCAGGAGATACCGCTGGACGACAAGCTGGCGCTGCGCGTTATTCAGAAAAAACAGCCTATCTACGTGCCAAAGCTCGGAGAACCGGGGGCTCCTTTTTTCTCACATTTTCCCGGGCGCAACTTCCGCTCGGCGGTGGCGGCCCCCATCATCAGAAATGACACGGTGCTCGGCATGCTCGCGGTTTATTCCCGGCAGCCAGGGGCCTGCGATGAGCCGGACGCCCGCCTGCTGGCCGCCTTTGCCCGGCAGGCTGCGGTAGCCATCGGCAACTCCCGCTTGTTTGAGCGCGAGCTGGATGCCCGCGCCAAGATCACCAGCTACGCCGCCCGGCTTTCGAGCCTTCATGAGATCGGCCTTTTGCTCAGCCGTGAGACCAACCAGAAAAAACTGCTGGACCTGGTCCTTAAGGGCGCCGCGGACCTGACCGATGCGGGCGCCGCTATCATGCTCCTGATTAAGGAAGACGCCGCCGATGTCGCCTCGGTCTATTTTCCGGGATGGAGCCGGCTCAGCTGCGATGTCGAGCAGGACCCGGCTTCCATTCACAAGGACATCGCCCGCATTGTCGCCGGCGCCGGAAACCGCGACACTGTCAGGTTGACCGACTTGAGCAGCCTTGAGCCGCTGCCGCCCAGGCATCTCCGGCTGCGCGGCTTAATGATTGCATCTATCCATGACATCCGCGGCAACGTCCGGGGGCACTTCATGCTGACAGCCAAGAAGGGTGGCGCCGAGTTCACGGAAGAAGATGAGCAGGTGATCGCCCTGCTGGCCGCACAGTGCTCGGTGGCAATCACCAGCGCCGAGAATTTCGAGCACGAGCACAACGTCGCCGCGACGTTGCAAAACGCCCTCCTGCCCCGCAAGCCCGTCCGGGCCGATCTGGATGTCGGCCTCCTGTACCGCTCGGCCTCTCCCTACGCCCGGGTCGGCGGTGACTTCTATGATTTTATCGAGCTTGATGACCATCGCACGGTGGTTGCCGTCGGCGACGTCTGCGGCAAGGGACTGGAAGCGGCCACCTATACCGCCTTGATCAAATATATGCTGAGGGCGTATGTCGGCGAGAGGTTGCTCCCGGGCGATTGCCTCAGCCGTCTAAACCAGGCCGTGCTCAAGGAGGTGTCTTCCGAGGACCCGGAAAAATTCATCACCATGGGGCTGGCACTTATTGACACCGAAAAAGGTTTTGTCAATTATGCCTCCGCCGGCCATCCGCCGCCGCTGCTTTGCCGTGACGGCGCCGTCTACCCCTTGAGTCCACCCCAGGCACTGCCGCTGGGAGTCTTGCCCGACGTTGCATACCTGTCATCGCAGATCGGCATCAGCGGCGCCTGCGCTTTGTTCATGTACACTGACGGCCTCACTGAGGCGCGCCCGCCGGGAGGCGAGCCTTTCGGCCAGCGACGGGTGATGGACGCGGTCAGCG
>JAJYLW010000001.1 GCA_021787475.1 Actinomycetes bacterium | reverse complement strand
TGCACCACGTTGCTTTGCGCCGCCTCTTCAAGCAGCCTGCCGGCCAGCTCCGCCGCCTGCCGCAAAGTCTCTTCCCGGTAATGGACGTAGCGGCTGGTAACGTTCCGATCCAGCGCGTGAGTCATTAACCTTGCGATAATGTCACGGTCCACGCCGGCGTTTCCCAGGTTGGTTCCGAACAAGTGCCGGAGTCCATGTAGCGGCCTAAAGTTAGCCGGGAGTTCGGCCTCTGCCTTTATCTTGTTTAACGGCCAGACCATTGTGGTGAGCTGCCCGCCGCTTCTACCTGGGAAGACGAACTCAGACTCATTACCCAGTCCTCGAATTTTTTCCAGCAATCCTTCTGCATAAGATGATAGCGGGACTACCTGCGTCCTTCCGCTCTTCGTCTGGCGCAAGGTGATATTTCGCCGGTGCCAGCTAATGTCATCCCACCGAAGCCGGAACATCTCGCAGCGTCGGAGGCCCGTGAGCAAAACAAGCTTCATGGCATAAGCGGCCATACATGATGATGTTCTTAAGGAAGTGTGACGGTCAATCACGTTCAGCAGCGTCCTCAACTGAGCAGCGTCTAGATCCTCAGTCCGAATGTTGTCTAACTTGGGCATCGGAATCACAAAACTTTGCCGGAAGTATTACCCGCCTCCCCGCGGATCCTTTCAAGTTGGACTTGGGAAACTGATCGTCACCAGCGCCAGGTCGTCACTGAGGCTCCCACCGGCGTGGTCAAGGGCGGCGCCGGCAACCCTGTTGGTGCTGCCCTGGGCAGATGAAGCCCGGGCATCTTTGCAGGATTTAATTACGCCTGCCTCTCCGAACCGGCGTCCCTTTTCATCGCGGGCGTCAATAAGGCCATCTGTGTACAGAAGAATCGAATTAATGCCTGAGGCAGACATCCCTGTGTTTGTGTACAGAAATTCGGGGAGGATTCCCAGCGGCGGCTCTTCCGCACCGCTGTCCTTTTGAAGACAGTTGCACCTATCGCCGCAGACCACCGGTTGGTAGTGGCCTGCGTTTGCAAATGTCATTTTCTTTTGGTCAAACTCCAGGATCAAGACCAAAGCCGTTACAAATTCATCAGGACCCAAATGCTTGCCCGCCACCGCGTTTACTCTGGTCAGGGTCTTTCCCGGATCGGCTTCCTGCATAAGGTAGGCCTTGACCATGTATTTGATCATCGTGCCCAGGTGCGGTCAGTTTGAACGAGAAAAGCCGCCCCGATGTTTTTCCTGCCTGAGATCAGGGGCACGATTAGGGCCGACCTGACCCCCGAGTCTTTTTACAACACCGGGTTGCAACGCGGGTCAACCCCGGCGTTTTTTACAGCGAGCGCCTCGCGCCGGGCCGTTGCGGGTCGAAAGACAAGTCCATGTTTTTAAGACCAGAGCCTGGGCAAACGCGCCTCTAAAGTAGCCAGAAATGCAAAAGCTTTTTTTATACCAGAATGCGGTTCGACTTACATCAGGGAGAACCCTGAAATCTAAAAAGCGGTAGAATTTTAAAGTCGTCGAACTGACAGTTTAAGAGGCAGGGAGGGATAAACATGTCTGAGCCGCCCCCGGGCATGAATTATGCCAGAATTGAGGCGCCCCTTGGCGCCATGCCGCGACCGGCGGCCGCCGGTCGGAGCAGCCGGCGCGTTGATGCCAAGTGGATTTTTGGCGTGCTCTTTGCGGTTTTGCTTTTTTCCCTGATTGCTGTGCTGGCGCTGTTCCGGCTGACGGCGCCGGATCAGGCCGAGCAGACGATAGCCGCCATGAACCAGCCGATTTTAACGCAGCCGCAGCTCAGGGCAGACCTGCCGTTGCTGTCACAGCAGTTTTTTGCTTTTATTAGCAGCCCCGGTTATGCGCACGACATTTACGAGGACCCGGCGAGGCTGAGGGAGGCGATAGGCACGATCCCGCAATCGCCCGGCCAAAACGCAGGCCCCGGTCCGGAGGCAGGCGCCGGCCTCGGTGGAGCCGGCAGCTACCTGCGGGCGGCGCTGGGAGTTTACGGGAGCGCGGTCTTGGTTTTGGGGAGCGGCGTTCACGCCGTCGCCAAAGGCATATTGTTTGTTCTTCTGGCGCTGCTGCTGGTTACCGGAAGCGCGCTTGTTTTCTTTAGCCGCGGCGCCGGACGGATTGTCAGTGTCGGCAGCGCGGTTGCGGCGGCAAGCTGGGCGCCACTGTTGGCGTTGATACTGGTCCGCGGCAGTTTGCAAGGTTGGCTGGAGGGGATGGACAGCGGCGGGCAGAGCGATGTGCAAAAACAGATTCTGGCGGATTCACTGCGGCCGCTCGCGGCCTCGGTGCTTGACCAGGCGGAGCCGGTTTTCCGCTTTTTTTCCTTTTTGGCAGTTTTGCTGTTGGCGGCGGCGGCGATTGTTTATCTGGCAATGAAGCTCCGTGAAGGAGGCAGGATAAGCTCTTAGGAGGGCGAAAAAGTGGCGAAAAGCTCCGCGCCGCGTTTTTTCGCTCAACGTCGCTGCAAATTTCCTTTTGAGATAGCTTCTTCACCCAGCCGCCGCGACCGCATTACGTGCCAGCCAAACCGCGGCAGCGCCGTCATCCGCCGGTAACGGCTGGGCTCCAGCCAGAGCCGGTATAGCCACTCCAGTCCCGCCCGGCGCAGGAAAAGAGGCGCGCGCGGGACCTGCCCGGCGATGAAGTCAAAGGCGCCGCCAACGCCGATGGCCACCCTGACGCTTGTAAGGCGGTCACGGTTGCGGTCAATCCAGAAATCCTGTTTGGGGCAGCCGTATGCGACTGCCAGAACAGCGGCCCCGGAGCTGTTTATCTCATTGATCGTTTCCGGATTTGTGTCTGCGTCCGGGTCCCTGCTGCTGGCGCCCGCTATTTTAAGGTCCGGGAAGCTGGCGTGGAGGTTTCCCGCTGCCTGCCGGGCAACCCCTGACGCGCCGCCCAGCAAATAGATGCCATGGCCATCAAGCTGGCAGAGATTGCAGATTTGGGGCAATAAATCGGCGCCGGTGACGCGCCCGGCCAGCGGCGCCCCCAGCATTCTTGACGCCCAGACGATGCCGACTCCGTCCGGCACGTTCAACTCGGCCCGGTTGAGCAGGCGCATCAGGCGGGCGCTGGTGTTGGCCAACATTACATATTCGGGGTTAATGGTTACCACCTGCTTGCAGCCGGGGGTTTGTAAGAAAGCGCCGATGCGCTCCAGGGCTGTCCGCGTGTCAACGGGGTTGACGTCTACTCCCAGTATTTTAAGCCGTCGCTGCGCGTCAGTTTTGAAATGGTTGTTGTCAGTTTTTCTCATTGTTGCTCAGCACCTGTTTATAGACATCAATTATTTCACCGGTTACCTGCTTCCAATCATAGCGGGAGGCGGTCTTTTTGGCGCGGCCGCCGATTTCTGCAAGTTGCTCTTTCGACAACTCCAGGGCGGCAACGATTGCCGTGGACGCCGCGCCGGCATTGTCAAAGCTTGCCAGGAATCCGTTCCTGCCGTTGTCAATAAATTCCCGGAAGGCCTCGATGTCGTTAAGCAGCGGCACCGTTCCGGACGCCATCGCCTCTGCCGCGGAAAGGCCGAAAGCCTCATATTCGGAAGCCGAGACAAACAGGCGCGCCCGCGCGAGGCCGCTCAGCAATTCCCGTCCGGTGAGCTCGCCTGTAAATGTGACGGCGCCGTTTACACCGTAGCTGCCGGCCAGCTTTTCCAGGCCGCCCTGCAGGCCCTCCCAGTCAGGACCGGCGATTGTCAGGGTGGCGCCGGGCCTGGCTTTGCGCGCCAGCGCCAGCGCTTCGATCAGCCAGTCAACGCGCTTGTTTTTTGAGACCCTGCCGATAAAGAGGAGTTCTTCTCCCTCAATTTTTTTCTTCACAGCCGAGAAAGCGGCGAAATCAATCCCGTTTTCAACTACGCAAATCCTCCGGGTGAGAGGCGAAAACAGTTTTTCGTCGCCGCGGCTGCAGGCGATGACGCGGTCCACGCCGCGAAGGGCGGACCTGGTGACTGTGCGGAAGTAAATTTTTTTAAAGGAAGAATGCCAGCCGGTGTGGAAAAAGCCACCATGCGTGGACAGTACGACGGGCTTGCCGTGGCGCCGCCGCAGGGCGCCAAGCAGGTCGGCGAAAAAGTCGACGCCGTGCACGTGGACGAGATCATAGCGCGGCAGCAACTCCAGGAGCCGGGGGGCGAGAAAGTACCTCGGGTTGCCGAGCGACGGCAGCCGGATGACATTTATGCCATCAATGCGCTCGAAGGAGGGCAGGCGCCGGCCGTTCTTAAATATGTAGTCAAGTGTGGCGACATCGCTCGTGTGGCCGCGGCCCCCGAGCTCGCGGCAGAGGCTGGAAACATAGGTTTCCATTCCGCCGGTACCGGGTAAAAACTGGCGCACTACCTGGAGTATTTTCATATTGGTCTGGAAAAGTTTCCCGGGCGTGACGCTCGATTGACAGCGGTTAAAACTTTATCGGTAAACATAAAAAGATCACTGACCCTGAAGCCGATTGAGAGCATTCGGAGTTTATTCAGGAGTTTATCTATTTTCGGCCGATATGGTAAGGTTTGCGTTCGTATAATATTCTTTTTCATCGGATGCCGCTGTTTTTTAGCGGCAACGTAAGCTGCGCAAGTATCCAACAGGCAAGAGAAAGGCGGAAAACATGAAAAAGGTTTTACCGGTTTTTCTGATAGGCGTAGCGGTGCTGCTGGCAGTAGCTGCTTCTGGCTGCGGCGGGAGCGCCTCGTCGACCACGGCAATCGACAATGCCATTCATAACAGCAGTAATGTCAAGTCAGAGCACGTGGACTTTAACGTGGCCCTGGGGGTGAACGGAGATCTCTCAACTGTGGAACCAACGCTGAAGGGCCTGCTGCCGCTCAACCTGACGATTGCTGGCGGCACCGACATTGACATGAAAGATCAAAGCAACCCCAAAGCCCAGGGCAACATCAAGATCGGGGGGCTGGACAAGCTGTTTAGCAGCATTGGACAAGCAGAGGGCTCCAACCCCCAGACCAGCATGGGGCTGGGACTGCTCAGCGGCATGCTTTCCAATATTGATTTTGTCCTTGTTGATAATGATCTTTACATAAAGGTCAGCGGGAACTGGTACGACACCGGTAATTTGTCCTCGGCTGCTGGCGGCCTGAAGCTGCCCACCACGGGCACCACCGTCAACAGCAGTTGTTACCAGAATGCCGCTAAGGACACAAGCAAGTTCGGAGCCGAAAAGATCTTCAAGAATATCCAGGACATGGGTAATGAGACGATCGACGGCGCCAGCACCCATCATTACAAAGCGGACATCAACTTCGACTCGCTGCTGACCCAGGTAGCGAACGCCACCCGCGATTGCGGCAACGCCCAGGCGGCGGGCGGCATCGAGGCGGCCAAAAGCCAGATCGGCAGCGTCTTCAAGACTGCTTCTGTGGAGATGTGGATCGGCGATGACAACTACTTCCATCAGGCGAAGCTTGACCTGGCCATGGACCCGAGCGTGATCGCCGGCCTGGCCGGCGGCACCAGCACCAGCAGCGCCCAGGGCGCGGCGGCGTTAAAGGCGATTCAGTCAATCACGTTCAATGTGACGGTGAAGCAGTCGAAGTTCAACGGCAGCTTTAACATCAGCAAGCCGTCCGGAAACATCCAGAAATTATCGGATGTGCTGGGCGGACTCACGGGCGGTGGCGGCCTGCTTGGCGGCAGCAGCGGCACTTCCACCGGCGCTTCCACCAGCGCGGGAGATAACGTTCTGAATATCGGGCAGTAAGAGCAGTAGGAGCGGCCCACCGGGCCGCGCCTTAAGAGTGAAGCATTCGGGGGTCGGCGCGCTTCAGCACGCCGACCCCCGCGCCATTTTAATTTACAAACTTCTTACACCGCCTTAATCCGGTCATTACGTCTCCTGCGGATAATGACCTTGTAAGTCAAACTATCGAGGAGGTGCTTGACTGATGAAAAAAGGCCACAAGATAGCGCTCGTGGCGGTAGTGTCGGCGGTGCTGGTGCTGGCGGTCGGGATCGGGCTTGCTGTTGCCCAGTCCAACGGCGGCCAGCCTCAGTCGGAAACGCAGACCCAGGCCGGGCCCGGAGGTGGGCCCGGTGTTCGCGGCATGCGTTTTAAGGGCCGCATGATTGCTGGCCAGGTGACGAAGGTGGATAAGAACTCAATCAGCCTGAAGACCCATTCTGGCCAGGACAGGATGGTCCAGGTCAACGGCCAGACCAGATATGTCAAGAAAGGCGGCAACAGCAGTCTCAGCGACGTCAAGGCTGGCGAGAAAGTTGCCATCATGCTTGACGGCAACAGCGGTCCAGGAAAACTGATTGCCAAAGTTGTGCTGATTGGCGCCCCGTTTGGCGCCAAGCATCCGCCGCTGGCAGGCCAGATCACCGCAATTAACGGCAACAAGGTGACGATTCATACGGCTAATGGCGACAAGACAGTGACAATTCCATCGCTGTCAGTGGGCATGAAGATTGGCGTCATGACCGGTCCCGATGGGTCGGCGCGCGGCGTTATCTTCAATCCTCCCGCAAAGCCGGCGGGAGCACCGCAGGCATCGGCGCCGGGAGGACCGCAAAGGCAGGGACCTGCCGCGTTTCTGGTTCCCGGTCCGGGAGCTTCGGCGGGCCAGGGGGCCTAGCGCTTTCGCCAAATCAGTCAGGGGCTTCCATGAGCGGCGGCGAAGGCCGCCGCTCTCGCTTGAAACGGACTCTTCACTCTTTTTTAATAAACTGATTATCCAGCTCAATCGGGATAACCAGAGAAATGTAAAATTGCGAGAGGCTTGACGAGGTTCGGCCGTAGGAAGGCCGTAGCGGAGCCGGCCGGACTTAGGCAGAGCGAGGCAAGCTCCGAGCAGCTTCCTGAATAAACTGTATGATCAGTTTTAATAATTTGTTATTCTTTTGATATGGTTGCGCAAAATGAACAGTGGGTTGGAAATGAGTAAAACACGCGTTTTATTGGTAGAGGACGAGGAGAGCATTGCCTCGTTTGTGGCCATGTATCTTCGCAAGGAAGGATTTGAGGTCGATATGGCCAGGGACGGGGCGGGCGGCATCAAGCTGGCTTCGCGGCGCCCGCCGCAGATCGTGATCCTGGACCTGATGCTTCCCGACATGGATGGTTTTGAGGTTTGCCGCCGCCTCCGGCGCGAATCCGAAGTGCCCATTATCATGCTCACCGCCAGGGATGCGGCCACGGACAAAGTGGTGGGCCTTGAACTGGGCGCCGATGATTACGTGACCAAGCCCTTTGATCCCCGGGAGCTGGTGGCGCGGGTCAAGTCCGTGCTGAGGCGCGCCCAGGCCCGTGCGCGGGCGGCCGGAACCGGCCCGCTGTCATTGGGAAAGGTCATCCTCGATCCGGACCGCCATGAAGTGCTTGTTGCCGGCCAGCCGGTGCAGATGACGGCGAAAGAGTTTGACCTGCTTCATTACTTGCTCATGAACCAGGGGCTGGCTCTGTCCCGGCAGCAATTGCTTGAGCAGGTGTGGGGCTACGATTTTCTCGGCGACACTCGAACCGTGGATGTTCACATCAACCAGGTGCGCAAGAAGCTGGGCGCCGCTGCCGAGATCGAGACAGTCTGGGGAGTGGGATACAAATTGAAATAACGGATTCTGGATGCTAGATAAACCCCAAAATGTTGATTTTACAAATGGTAAATAATAGGCATCTTCCAATGAAACGTTAAACGTGAAACGCCAAACGATAACTTGATAAATGGCAAATATAAGATGCAAAGTATTTCGGAAACGTTAAACGTTAAATCCGAGTCATGTTGAACTTCACTAAAAGCCTCAAAGGCCGGCTGGCCATATATTTTGCTCTGGCGATCGTGTTTACGTTGCTGGTCTCGGGGCTGCTTTCGGCAGGGCTGGTGCAGCGCTACCTGCAGCACCGCAACATTTCCGATCTTCAGTCCCAGGCGGAGACGCTTGCCGGCCAGATAGAGTCAGAGGGATTGCCGCAGCGCCGCTACAATGCCGACCTCGAGCGGATGTACGGCGTCAGGGCAATCATCGTCCCCTACCAGGCGCAGGCGCTGGCGCAGTTGCCCGGCGCCGGCGGCAGCGATCAGGTGCAGCCAAACAATCGTGTGCTGCTGAACTGGAATATGCTGATAAAAGGACAGACAACGGTGCAGCAGATCCGTCTGCCCGGGCTGGGCCGCGAGATGGTCATGGCCGCTCATATCTTCAAGGCCGGCGGCCGGCCGGCCGGGGCAGTTGTGCTGGCAAAGCCGGCTGCTCAGCTGCAGCCCTGGCGGCCGCTGGCCGGATGGTTCATTGTCTCGGCGGTTGTGTCGCTGGTGATATCGTTGCTGCTGGCATTTCTGCTGGCGCGGCGCCTGTCGCGTCCGCTGCACGAGATAACCCAGGCGGCTACGGCAGTGGCGGCTGGGGATTTTTCGAGCAGGCTTGCCGTTCATTCACGCGATGAAATTGGCCGCCTGGCCGATGCTTTTCGATATATGTCGGAGGAGGTGCAAAAATCCCAGGAACAGCAGCGCGAGTTTGTCATTAATGTCAGCCACGAGCTGAGGACGCCGCTGACTGCCATTGCCGGCCATACCCAGGCGCTTAAGGAGGGAGTTGCGGAAGACCCCAAGACGGTCGCCGCTTCACTTAAAATTATTGAGGCGGAAACGCGGCGGCTTAGCCGCCTGATTGAAGATCTGCTCAGCGTCGCCAAGCTGGACGCCCGTCAGTTCGGGCTCAGAAATGACGTAATCCAGGTTGACGAAGTGCTTTCGGATGTGGCGGACCGGTTCTCGCGCGAAGCGGCCCAATCCGGGGTTGAGCTCGGCATCGCCGGCGCCGGCGAGGAGCTCAAAATAAATACGGACCCCGACCGGCTCCGCCAGATCATCTCCAACCTGGTGCATAATGCCCTGGTGCATACTCCTGCCGGCGGCAAAGTGACGATGTTATACCGGAGCGCGGCGGGCCGGGCAGAGATTGAAGTTGCCGACACCGGCGCCGGCATCAATCCTGAGGACCTGCCTCATGTTTTTGACCGATTTTACAAGTCGGCGTCCGCCGCGGCGAGTTCAGGCGGGCTCGGCCTGGGTCTCTCGATCTCACGGCAGCTTGCCCTCGCCATGGGCGGCGATATCAGCGTCAGCTCCACTCCCGGCAGGGGTTCCCGTTTTCTTGTCACCTTGCCTGCGCAGCCATAAAACCGGCAGCCGCTCCCGGATTCTTTCCCGGATGCCGGCCTCGCCTTGCCGCGCCACCCTGCCGATGCATTTAACTTGCAACTGGATAGGGCAAAACTTATAATTTACCGTCACTTTTTAACAGAAAGGCAGGTTAGCAGGAATTGTCCGACAAGGAAATAATCTTGACGCCCGATGGCTTCAAGCGTCTTTCGGAAGAAATCGAGTATCTGTCATCTGTCAAGCGGGAGGAGATCTCGGAGCGGATCAGGGAAGCGCGCGAGTTCGGCGACATCAGCGAAAACAGCGAATACAACGAAGCCAAGAACGAGCAGGCCAAGCTTGAGATGAGGATAAGCAACCTGGAGCACAAGCTGCGAAAAGCGCGCGTTCTGGAAGGCTCGGAGATCAGGTCCGACACGGTAAGCATTGGCAGCAATGTCAAGCTGAAAGAGGTCAAGCGCGGAGAGGCTTTTCAGTATACGGTCGTTGGGTCGGCCGAAGCTGATCCTGCCAACAGCCGGTTGTCCAACGAATCCCCGGTGGGCAAGGCGATAATGGGCCACAAGGCCGGCGAGATCGTGAAAGTCGTAACCCCGCGGGGCAGTTACAGGTACAAAATCGTTTCTATCAAGAAGGCGTAGTCATGGCCGAGGGGCCGACGTCCGAGGCCGGAGAGCGCCGCCGCAAGCTCGACGAGCTTCTCGCCTCCGGAAGATCGCCCTACCGAAACCGTTTTCCGGCGCCTGACCCGGTGGCGCCGCTGCTCGTGCGGTTTGCCGCCTTTAAGGCGGGAGACAGGAGCGAGGAAAAATTCCGTGTCGCCGGGCGCCTCATGGTCAAGCGGCAGATGGGCAAAGCGGCCTTCTTCGTGCTCGGCGACGCCAGCGGCAGGGTTCAGCTCTACGGCAATGTCAACAATCTCGGCGAGGACGGCTACGCTGATTTCCGCCGACTCGAGGCCGGCGACATCATCGGCGCCGTTGGCCCCGTCTTTCGCACCCGCCGCGGCGAGCTCACCATCGAGGTGGAGTCTTTCGTGCTGCTGGCCAAGGCCCTGCATGCGCTGCCAGAAAAATGGCACGGCCTTACGGACGTGGAAACCCGCTACCGCCAACGTTATCTTGACCTGATCGTCAACGACGAGGTGCGCCGGTCTTTTTATATTCGCGGCCGGGTCCTGACGGCGCTGAGGCGCTTCATGGACGAGCGCGGCTTCCTCGAAGTGGAGACGCCGATCCTGCAGACGATCCCCGGCGGCGCCACCGCTCGTTCCTTTGAAACTCATCACAACGCCCTCGACATCGACCTCTACCTGAGAATCGCCCTGGAGCTGCATCTGAAACGGCTGATTGTGGGCAGTTTTGACAAAGTATATGAAGTTGGCAGGATTTTTCGTAACGAAGGAATCTCCACCAAGCACAATCCCGAGTTCACGATGATGGAATCGCAGCAGGCATACGCCGACTACAATGACGTCATGGAGATGGTCGAGGCGCTCGTGGCCTATATCGCCAAAGAGGTGCTGGGCTCGCTCAGGGTTCCCTGGAAGGGTCAGGAGATCGACCTGACGCCGCCGTGGCGGCGGGCAACACTGCGAGATCTGGTCCGCGAGCATAGTGGTATTGACTTTGTGGAATATCCTGAATATAAATCGCTCAAGGCCCGGGTTGAGGGCATTGGCATTAAGGTTGATAGTTCATGGTCTTGGGGCAAGCTCGTCGACGAACTGCTTTCGACTTTTGTCGAGCCGAAGCTGATCCAGCCGACATTCGTCCTTGATTATCCGGTAGAGCTGTCGCCTCTGGCCAGGCCGAAGGATGACAATCCGGCGCTGGTTGAGCGATTTGAGGGCTTCGTTGGCGGCATTGAGATTGCCAACTGCTTCAGCGAGTTAACTGATCCGATCGACCAGCGGCGCCGCTTCGAGGAGCAGGCATCCCAGCGCCAGGCGGGGGACGAAGAGGCCGGTTTTGTTGACGAAGACTTCCTCGCGGCGCTCGAATACGGCATGCCGCCCAGCGGCGGCTCCGGCCTCGGCATCGACCGCCTCTGTATGATCCTTACCGGCTCGCCATCGATTCGCGACGCCTTACTCTTCCCGTTGCTGCGACCGGAGATGTAGATTGAACGGTTTTATACGTCAGCCTGCCCTGCACCAGCCGCGGCCGCGGCAAGCCGCGGCAAATTCCTCTTTCTTGAATCATCGAATCTGTTTTCGGAAACTGAAAAAATTGGAGCAGGGATTCACCTGACTGCCGTGACCATCTGGAAAAATCCGGCGTCTATTCCCTACGGATAATTGTAGGTTGTGCTACAGCCGTCTTCGGCCGAGGCGGCCATTGACGTTCTGAAAGCGGTGACGCCGGCGGGGACGGTATATTTAACCGTAAACGGGTGCGAGTCGCCGGCAATGATATTGCCAAGAGGCAAAGGCATTGACGCCAGGGATGCCACACCGTTGTTTGCCGTCGAGCTGGTAATCTCGACAACGTATGCGGGGATGCTGCCACTGTCGGCAACCTCGTAATCGACACTGAGGTTACCGGCATTGTAATCGGTGAGGCTGGCCCAGTAGGCCCGGGCTTCGCTTAACGCCAGGGCCGGCTTGCCGCCGGGGCAAGAGGCGCCGGAGCCGGTTGCCAGAAAAACGTCAGCGGCGCCGTTGGCGTCGCCCGGCGCCAGGTTGGTGGCGACGGAATCGAAGCCGACAAAGCTGCTGTTGGCGGAGATAGAGGGATATTCGCTGCCGCCGTTTGCCTGGTTGCCGGAGGAGTCGGTTGATGCCCGTGAGATAGCTCCGGACTGGTAATTTTTGATAAAAATATCGCTGGCAGCATTCGTGTCATTCGGCACCAGATTGCTGGCTCCGGAATAAAAGGTCACGTTGCCGCCATCGGCCGAAATGGAAGGGTTGTAGCTCCAGTCGTTTGCCTGGTTGCCGGCCGCATCCGTCGATGCCCGCCAGATCATCCCTGTCCACATGTCCTTGACAAATACGTCAATGTTGCCGTTGGTGTCGCCGGGCGTCAGGTTGGTGGCCGCAGACTCAAAGGCCAGATAGCGCCCGTCGGCGGAGATTGACGGATTGTAGCTCCATTGATTCCCCTGGTTCCCGGAGGCGTCGGCGGACGCAAGAGAGATGGCTCCTGTCCACATGTCCTTGATAAAAATATCCGCATTATTGTTGGTGTCGCCCGGCACCAGGTTTGTGGCAAACGACTCAAAAGCAACATACCGCCCGTCGGCGGAGATAGATGGATATTGACTATAGTTGTTTCCCTGGTTGCCGCCGGCGTCCGTAGATGCGCGCGATATCGCGCCGGTCCAGGTGTCCTTGACGAAGACATCAGTCGTGTAATTGGTATCGCCGGGCACAAGGTTTGAGGCGGTTGAGTCGAAGGCGACATAGCGGCCGTCAGGGGAGATCGCCGGCCAGACGCTGCTGCCGTTGCCGGGATTCCCGGATGTGTCAGCGGAAACCCGGGAGACCGCTCCCGTTTTCATGTCCTTGATGTAAATATTGGTCGTGTTCCGGTAACAGTAACCTGCCGCCAGGCTACAGGCGGATGAGGTAAAGGCGACGTAGCGGCCGTCCGCAGAAATTGAAGGATGGGTGCTGTTTCCCGGCACCTGGCCCCCGGAAGAGTTCGTAGAAGCCCGCGAAATGGCGCCTGTTTGCGTGTCTTTGACAAAAACGTCGGTGGTGCCGTTGGTGTCGCCGTAAACGAGATTGGAGGCATTTGAATCAAAGGCGACGTAGCGACCATCGGCGGAGACGGAGGCGTCCTGACTGGCGGCGTTTCCCTGGTTGCCGGCCGCATCGGTGGAAGCCCTCATGATCACGCCGGCCCCGCTGGCCGTGGCGGCAAGAAACATCGCCAGCACAACAACAGGAATCGCCAGAACAATTAAACGGAGACGTTGCGTGAAAGGATACAGCTTTTCTTCGGAAATTGCGCCCGTGACTGCACGTTTGCTGTTAATCTTGGCCCCCGTTAAAATATGTTTTTGCTTTTGTTGCTTTCGCTCAACAAAAAGCAAAAAAATTTTACTCCAACAGGATAAATAAGTCAAACAATAATAATTTATATGTAATCACAATACATTATATTCAACGCGTCTTCGTTGCATCTCGAGCCATGCTTCAGGCCGGCCGCCGGTTTTAAGCCCTCGGGGGTTTGTGCTATAATTTCATTGCCAACCGGGGGAGAAGGCTTGGTAAAAACAACTTAATTGCTATCTGAAAACTCTTCCAGCCGGCGCCGGGGTGCCGGTTGTCTTTTTTTCGAGCGGCCAAATCTGCTCCGGTCTGGCATTGCTTGCCGCCAATGGCCTTAACCGGGAACCCCATGGCGCTCAACAAGGAAACCGGGTTTCAGGCTCAAGCCAAAGGCGTACGGGGCCGATTGGCCTCTTTAAGGAAAACGCGGGCGGCCGGAGAAATACACGGGGCCCGCGGGGCGGCTTAACCGGCCGGTTATTCCCGGGGGTTTGCTTTCAGGGCAGCCGGGACTTTCCAGACCGATGACCCGGCTATCACGAAAGGTCAGCAATAAAGTCAAGGCTGTTTTAAGCCGGGACAGCCTGGGAAAAACTGAATTGGAACTTGCAGGATGATTGGCCGGGCGGTTCCTCAAGAAAAGGTGATGCACCATGTTTGAACGATTCACCGAAAGGGCTCGTCAGGTAGTGGTTCTGGCGCAGGAAGAAGCCAGGGCGCTTAAACATAATTACATCGGCACTGAGCACCTGCTCCTGGGTCTGCTCCGGGAAGAGGAAGGCATCGCGGCCCAGGTCCTCAATGCGCTGGAAGTAACCCTTGACGAAGTGAGAATCCAGGTTGCGCAGATCGTGGGCACTGGCGATGAGGCCGCCGCCGGGCAGATCCCGTTTACGCCGCGGGCTAAAAAGGTACTGGAGCTTGCACTCAGGGAGGCCCTTTCGCTGGGCCATAATTACATTGGCACCGAGCATATCCTGCTCGGCCTGATCAAGGAAAATGAAGGGGTGGCGGCGCGCATCCTGCTGGAGTTCGACGCCGATTCGGAAAAAATCCGCAACGAGATCATGCGCAAGCTGACCGGGTCGGCGCGGCGCTCGCCGGTTCCCCAGAGCGAGCAGAAGAAGCGGGTCAAGCTGCTGGACCAGTTTGGCCGCAATCTCACGAAGCTGGCCGCCGACGGCAAGCTTGATCCTGTGGTCGGACGCGAGATCGAGATCGAGCGGGTCATGCAGATTCTCTCCCGCCGCACCAAAAACAATCCCGTGCTGATCGGCGAGCCGGGAGTGGGCAAGACCGCTGTCGTCGAGGGTCTGGCGCAGCGCATTTCCCGCAACGACGTTCCCGAACTGCTGAAAGGCAAGCAGATTTACACCCTCGACCTGGCTGCGCTCGTGGCCGGCTCCAAATACCGGGGCGAGTTTGAGGAGCGGCTCAAGAAGGTCATGAAAGAGATTTACGAGCATGGCGAGATCATCCTCTTTGTTGATGAATTGCATAATCTTGTTGGAGCAGGAGCTGCGGAGGGCGCAATTGACGCGGCCAGCATCCTGAAGCCGGCGCTGGCCAGGGGGGAGCTCCAGACTATCGGCGCTACCACAATTGAGGAATACCGCAAATATGTGGAGAAGGACGCCGCTCTGGAGCGGCGCTTCCAGCAGATCCGGGTGGAGGAGCCGAGCGAGGAGGAGACGGTTGAGGTTCTCCGGGGCCTGCGCGACCGCTATGAAGCGCACCACCGCATCAAGATCACCGATGAGGCCATCCGCGCCGCCGCCCGTTTGTCGGCGCGCTACATCTCCGACCGGTTCCTGCCGGACAAGGCAATCGACGTTATTGACGAGGCGGCTTCGCGGATGCGCATTAAGACAATGACGGCGCCGCCGAAGTACCGTGAGCTGGAATCGGAGATCGAGACCGTACGCAAGGAGAAGGAAGCCGCCATCGAGGCGCAGGAATTCGAGAAGGCCGCCAATCTGCGCGACAAAGAGCGCAAGCTTACCAACCGCAAGCGGGATCTGGCGGAGCAGTGGAAAAATGACGAGGGCCGCGAAGTGGTGGCCATCGGCGAGGAAGAGATTGCCGACATCGTTTCGATGTGGACCGGCATTCCCGTGTTCAAGCTTACCGAGGGCGAGTCGCAGAAGCTGCTCAGGATGGAGGAAGAGCTGCATAAGCGCGTCATCGGCCAGGACCCGGCCGTTGAGGCGGTGTCGCGCGCTATCCGCCGGGCGCGGGCGGGGATCAAGGATCCGCGCCGCCCCGCCGGTTCTTTTATTTTCCTGGGGCCGTCCGGCGTCGGCAAAACGGAGCTGGCGCGGACGCTGGCGGAGTTTCTCTTTGGCGACGACGACGCTCTGCTTCAGGTTGACATGTCTGAGTACATGGAAAAGCACGCCGTCTCCAGGCTGGTCGGCTCGCCGCCCGGTTATGTCGGCTATGAAGAGGGCGGTCAGCTGTCCGAGGCGGTCAGGCGCAAGCCTTACTCAGTGGTGCTGCTCGACGAGATCGAGAAAGCCCACCCGGATGTCTTTAACATCCTGCTCCAGATTCTTGAGGACGGCCGCCTCACCGACGCCCAGGGGCGCACAGTTGACTTTCGTAACACAATTGTTATAATGACCTCCAATATCGGCGCCAAGACGATCTCCAAGGGCGTTCCGCTTGGTTTTGGCCAGGAAGCAGAGACCGGGATGTCGCATGAGGAGATGAAGACGCGCATCACCGGCGAGCTGAAGAAGATATTCCGGCCCGAGTTCCTCAATCGCGTCGATGAAGTGATTGTGTTCCACAAGCTGAGCCGCGAGGACATTAAAGCGATCGTTGATCTGATGATCGAACGGGTCGGCGAGCAGATGCGGGAGCGCGAGGTGGCGATCAGGCTTTCCGACGCCGCAAAGGAACTCCTCACCGACAAGGGATACGATCCGACGCTGGGAGCAAGACCCCTCAGGCGGGCCATCCAGCAGTATGTTGAGGATCTGCTTGCCGACGAGGTGCTGGCCGGCGCCGTGCCGGAAGGAGCCACCGTGCTGGTCGACCGCAAGGACGACAGAACATTCCTGAAGCTGATGCCGAAGGAGCGCAAGCCCAAAAAGGACCTGATCCACGCCGCCAGCGACAGGCCTGAAGGTCTGCGGCCGGGCAGTGGTGAAAACTCATAGCCTGTTCACCTGCGGCGAGTGCGGCCAGGAGGCCCACAAATGGCTGGGGCGCTGCCCGGCCTGCGGCTCCTGGAACAGCTTCGTTGAGGAACGGATCCAAAGCGCCCCCCCGGGGCTGAGAAAAAAGCTGATCAGAGCACCGCTGCGGCTGGGCGATATTGAGGCGCAGTCAGTAGCGCGCATACGGACGAGCGTTTCCGAGCTCGACCGCGTCCTGGGCGGAGGCATCGTTCCCGGCTCGCTGGTGCTGGTGGGAGGAGAGCCCGGAATCGGCAAGAGCACGCTGCTTTTGCAGGTGCTTGGCAACCTCTGCCGGGATCATCGGGTTATGCTTGTTTCCGGGGAGGAGTCGCCGGCGCAGGTGAGGCTGCGGGCGGACCGTCTTCTCCAGGATGTTGGCGCCGTTGAAGTGCTGGCCGAAACCGATGTGGACGCATCGCTGGCGGCAATCAGGGAAGCGCAGCCGGAGCTGGTTGTTGTTGATTCGGTGCAGACCCTGTATAGCAGCGACCTAAGCGCCGTCCCCGGATCGGTCAGCCAGGTGCGCGAGGCGGCCGGCCGGTTCATGCGGCTGGCGAAGGAGGAAGATATCCCGGTCTTCCTGGTGGGCCACGTGACCAAGGAAGGCATCCTTGCCGGGCCCCGGGTGCTGGAGCATATGGTTGATACGGTGCTTCAGTTTGAAGGAGACCGGAACCTGACCTACAGGATCTTGCGGTCGGTCAAAAACAGGTTTGGGTCGACCAACGAGATCGGCGTCTTCGAGATGACAGGAACGGGGCTGGAAACGGTTGATGACCCGTCCGCCTTGTTTTTGGAAGAAGGGGAGCGGAGTTCCGGCTCTGCGATCCTGGCGGCCCTGGAAGGAAGCCGGGCGCTGCTCATTGAGGTGCAGGCGCTGGTTGCCGGCAGCGGGCTGGCCTATCCCAAGCTGGTGGGGACGGGCATTGACCGGGGCAGGTTGGCGATGATCGTAGCGGTGCTGGGGCGGCGAGCCGGCCTGAATCTGGCCGCCAGCGACGTGTTCGTCAACGTTGCCGGAGGGATGAGAGTGGAGGAGCCGGCGGCGGATCTGGCTGTGGCGCTGGCGATCGCTTCCGCCTTGCGCGACTCGCCGATGCGGGGGAGAACAGCCTGCTTCGGCGAGCTGAGCCTGACCGGGGAACTCAGATTTTCCGTAGGCGCCGAGCGGCGCCTTGATGAAGCCGCCAAGATGGGCATAGACGCGATGATCATGCCGGCCAAGAACGCAGGCTCACTTGGGCGGGGCAAGCTTCCGGCGGCCTTGCTTGAAGCGGGAAACATTTCCGCGGCTTTGGCGCTGGCGTTCTCATAGCCGGGGCGGCCGGGCGATATTCATCGGATGGCAGGCGCCGTGTTCAGCGGTTAACCAGGACGAGGGAGATGCATGCCAGAAGCGAGAAACGAGTCGAAGTTTGACGGCCGGCTGGTTGACGCCTTGCACAAGGTGTCGCCGGGGACGCCGCTTCGGGACGCGATCGACAATATCATTCGCGCCAAGACCGGCTCGCTGATAATTCTGGGTGACGAGAAAAAGATTTCTTTCCTGTTTTCGGGCGGCATCAGGCTGGAAACGGAATTCTCGCCCAACATGGTTTATGAGCTGGCAAAGATGGATGGGGCCATCATCCTGAACAGGAACGCCAGCCGCATCCACCGGGCGAACGTGCAGCTGATGCCGGATGCGAAGATCGAGTCGAAAGAGACGGGCACGCGACACCGGACAGCCGAGCGCGTCGCCAAGCAGACCAAGGCGCTGGCGGTCTCGATATCACAGGCCAGGGATTTGGTCAGCATTTATATTGATGACCAGAAGTATGTGCTGAAAGACATACGGGTGCTGTTGGCCAAGGCGGACCAGGCGCTGCAGACGCTGGAGAAGTACCGTTCCCGCTTTGACCAGGTGGCGGATAACCTGACGGCGCTGGAATTTGAGGACGCGGTCACGCTGCATGAGGTGATCGGGGTGCTGCAGCGGGCTGAGATGGTTGGCCGGATCGCCGGCGAGATCGAGAGGTACCTGATTGAGCTGGGGACGGAAGGGCGCCTCATCTTGATGCAGTTGGAGGAGTTGATGACGGGCGTGTCGCGGGACCGGGACGCGCTTATCCGGGACTATTCAAGCTCACGGGTGGTAAACCCGGCCCAGGTTGAGGGGCGGGTTTGCATGCTGACAGCTGATGAGTTGTTTGAGGTTGATGTTATCTCCCGGATATTGGGCTACCGCAGGAAGAAGGCCAAGCCGGCTGATATCAGGATCTCGCCGCGCGGCTACCGCATCCTGGCCAAGCTGCCGCGGATGCCGGCGCCGGTTGTTGGCAATATCGTGGCCCGGTACGGTCAATTGAAGTCGCTGCTGATGGCTGATGAAGACGACCTCGTGGCGGCGGAGGGAGTCGGCCGGGTGCGCGCCCGTGAGATTGTCGAGGGGCTGGCGCAACTGCGGGAGCTTGCCCTGGCGGAGAAGTATAGTTTTCGTTAGCGGCGCGTTTGCCGGCGGCTTGGATGCTGGACTCACAAATGCACCGCTGGAAGATTTAGAGAGAGGGCCGGGCACGGCACCGGCTTTGTTTTTGATTGTTTTGCCGGTTGTTACAATTATAAAGTTTGTAATGAGAGGAGGCGAAACATTGGGGTATGAAGTTGGCGATAAAGTGGTATACCCTCATCACGGCGCTGGCACTATTGTCAAAAAGGAGAAGCGTGAGATCCTGGGCAAGAGGCGCGAATACCTGACGATCCAAATTTTACACAATGACATGACTGTGATGGTGCCGGTTGACAGCGCCGACAGGGCGGGCCTGCGCAAGGTGATCGCCACCCGCGATGTTAATGAGGTGATTGCCGTCCTGCGCCAGGATGAGACAAAAATGCCGAAGAACTGGAACCGGCGCTTCAAGCACAACCGTGAAAAGATCAAGACCGGAGACATCTTTGAGCTGGCTGAGGTTGTGCGCAATCTTTCCATCCGGGAGACGGAGAAAGGCTTATCAACAGGCGAAAAACAGATGTTCAACCGCGCCAAGAAGATCCTTGCCAGCGAGCTCATGTATGCTCGCGGAATGGACGAGGAAGAAGCCGACCGTTTCCTCGACGATGTTCTTAAGGAACTGGGGCCAGCCGCCGCCGGGCGGAAACTGGATGACAAATAAGAAAGCGGATTCTGGATACTGGATAGAACCGAAACCGAAACCGAAACCGAAACCAATGACTCAATCGCCGCCGGCTGATTCGCCGGCGATTTACTAACCGGATGGTGGATGGTGGGTGATGGCTTGAAGATCAACCCAAAAACCAGTATGTAACAACTTACAATTATGACGAATAGAAAATATTAGATATAATTTTTCGGAACTCGAAAACTCGGAACTCCGAACTCGAAACTATGTTCTTGTCCGTCATCGTCGCCGCCGGGGGCGCCGGCACCAGAATGAATCTTGGTGGCTCCAAGCAGCTGCTGGAGCTTGGGGACATGCCGGTGCTTGCGCATACCGCCGGCATTTTTAGCGGGCATGAGGCAGTGCGGGAGGTGATCATCGCCATTGACGCCAGCGATATTGATCGCTGCCGCGCGGAAGTTGTGGAAAGGTTTGAACTGGCCAAGGTTGCGGCGATTGTTCCGGGAGGCCGCAGCCGCGCGGCGTCAGTGCGCAGCGCTCTTAAAAGAATCAATCCCGCCGCCGATACGGTCCTGGTTCACGACGGAGCGCGGCCGCTATTCCCGGCTGACCTTCTGGACGCGGCGCTTGCGGAGCTTGGCGGCCAGCGGCTGGACGGCGTTGTTTATGGCGTCCCGGCGACCGACACGGTCAAGGAGGCGGATGCCGGCGGGATCGTTCAGGGCACTCTCGACCGCAACCGGATCTGGCTCGCGCAGACGCCGCAGATTTTCCGTCGCGAAGCGCTGGAGCGGGCCTACCGTGCGCCAGCAGACGTGCTGGCTCAGGCAACCGATGACGCAGTTCTGGTGGAGCAAAGCGGCGGCAGACTCAAAATGACAATGGGAAGCTATGAAAATATAAAGCTGACAACGCCAACGGATATGCTCATTGCCAAAAAAATTCTCAAAAGCCGCTGAACAACGACGCCGGACTTGGGCTATTGGATTGATAAAGAATCTTGTTAAATTTAACGATGATGCAACCGCTTAAAGAGGTGAAAAAAGGAAGCAGGGAATTATTGCAAATGAGATTATAGCACAACAAATAAAGTTCCTCGGGGGAACCCCAATTTAATGCTATCAGTATCAATGTCATTTTTCATCAAACTTTGGTTGTATTTTCAAAATTAAAAAGGTGTATTTTAAGGTTTAAACGCGAAATGGTGCAATTGTGGGAACTAAAGTCGGCATAGGCTTTGACGCCCATAAGTTTGTGGAAGGCCGCCCCTTGATCCTCGGCGGAGTCGAGATTGACTATCCGCTTGGCCTTGCCGGGCATTCGGACGCGGACGTCCTCTCGCACGCCATCGCCGACGCGCTGCTGGGAGCGGCGGGCCTGGAAGATATCGGTCATTACTTTCCTGGCACGGATCCCTCCTATGCCAATATCTCCAGCCTCAAGATCCTAACCAAAACTGCCGCGCTCGTCGAAGCGGCCGGCTGCCGGATCGGCAATGTCGATGCGGTTGTTGTCGCCGAGGAGCCGCTGCTGGCGCCCTATCGCAGCCGCATGCGGGAAACCCTCGCAGCGGTTCTTGACCTCCGCACTGCTGAGGTGTCAATAGGCGCCACCACCTCGGAACGGATGGGCTTTACCGGCCGGGGCGAAGGAATCGCCGCCATGGCCGTGTCTTTGTTAGAATGCATAAATATGAAGGAATCCGGTTAATGTAATGGCACCGGCTGCCGCACGCCGCGAAGCGGCATTTATCCGACGTAATTAGATTTGGAGGCTGATGTCAAGTGTACGCCATCAATTTCTATTCCCATTTTTATGATGATCAGCTGAGGAGCCGGCGCAAAACCGCAACCGTGCGGCTGGGCGACAAGAGCCACAAATACAAGAAAGGGCAGCTTGTCTGGATCACTATTGGCCGCAAGTATGGTCCTCGGCAAAAATTGTTTACGGCGATCATTGACAGCGTCGAGGTCAAGCCGATTGACGACCTCAGCCCCCGCGACATCGAGCGTGAGAACCCGGAATTCCGCCGCGTTGATGAAGTGGTGCATTTGCTCGGGCAGATCTACAACCGGACGGTGACGCTGCAGGACACTGTCACAATCGTCCATTTCTCCGACGTTACCGAGTAACAGCAGTTCTCCTGTCATGATCAGCGGGCATTCTCTACCCACGCCGGTGCGGGTGCGCTTCGCTCCCAGCCCCACCGGCACCCTGCACGTCGGGTCGGCGAGGACGGCTCTTTACAATTATCTTTGTGCCCGTCATCAGCATGGCATATTTGTGCTCAGGATTGAGGATACCGACGCGGCTCGCTCGACGCGCGATTTTGAGCAATCCATCCTTGATGATCTTGCCTGGCTCGGGCTTGAATGGGACGAGGGGCTTGACAAAGGCGGCGATTTTGCCCCCTACCGCCAGAGCGAGCGCGCCGCCGCCGGCCTGTATGCCGGGTATGCCGGCCGGTTCCTTGACGAGAGCAAGGCTTATCATTGCTTCTGCTCCCAGGGGCGGCTGGAACAGCTGAAGCAGGAGTGCCTCTCCCGCAACGAGATGCCAAAATACGACCGCCGCTGCGCCGCCATTTCACGGGATCAGGCGGAGGCGAAGCTGGCGGCCGGAGAGCCGGCGACTATTCGTTTCCGCGTCCCGGACGGTGACGTGACGGTTGATGATCTGATTCATGGCCGCACCGTTTTTCCATCCGGCGTGATCGGCGATTTTATCATCATCAGGTCCGACGGCGCCCCCTCGTACAATTTTGCCGCAGTCGTTGACGATATTGAGATGCAGATTACCCATGTTATCAGGGGCGAGGATCACCTAACCAATACGGCCCGGCAACTGCTTATCTACCGGGCGCTGGCGAAGGAGCCGCCATCGTTTGCCCATCATTCCCTGATTATGGGGCCGGACGGCGGCAAGCTCTCCAAGCGCCACGGCGCGACATCGGTGGGCGATTTTAAGCGGCTCGGCTACCTGCCGGGGGCGATCATCAACTACCTGGCGCTTTTGTCTTGGTCCCCGGTGGCAGGGAAGGAGAAGCTTTCGCTTGAGGAGATGGAGCAGCAGTTCGAGCTGACGCGGGTCGCCAAGAGCCCCGCCATTTTCGACATCCAGAAGCTCAACTGGCTCAACGGGCTCTACATCAGGGGTCTGGATGCAGCGGCGTTTCACGCAGCGGTGGAGCCGTTCCTGCAGGACGCCGCCGCCGGCCTGAGCAGCAGCGGCCGGCTGGCGGTAGCCGAGGCGGCCGTGCAGACCTCGGCGGTGACCCTGGCGGATGCAGGTCCGCTGGTGAAGGACTTCTTCCGCATGGCTCCGCTGAGAGGCGAGGGCGAGGAGGTAGAGATCAGGGATGAGCAGGGACGCAAAGTGCTTGAGCTGGCTATCGGAATGCTTGATAAACTGACGTTGTCTTATGAGTGGGATAGTGATGATTACATGAGTTTATCTCTAAAAGCCCCGGATGATATTGCCGCCGCCCGCGACTGGATAGGGAAATTGAAGAAGGTTTGCCAGCAGGATGGCATCCCCGCCAAGCGCCTGTACCGCACCCTGCGCATCGCTCTCACCGGCCGCACCTCGGGACCGGAGCTCGTCTACCTGCTGGCAGGTCTGGGCAGCGACACAGTCCGCGAGCGCCTGCGGTCAGCGCTTGCCTTCGCTGGTTAGGCCCGGGTTCTCTTTGTGGCGCCGGCGATCCTTCGATACAATAAACCGGCACGAGGTCCAGAACGGCAACCATGTTACCAGAGGCGTAAATCATCACACCATTCGGAAGCGCATTCAACCAAATATCGTGAAATTATATAACACGTTAACGCGCAAAAAAGAGGAGTTCTTCCCCCGGGACGAGGGCAAGGTCGGCATCTACGTTTGCGGGCCGACGGTATACGGTTTCATCCACGTGGGCAACGCCCGCCCTTACGTTTTCTTCGCCGTCCTGGCGCGCTACCTGCGCAGTATGGGCTATGATGTCAAACTGGTTGAGAATATAACCGATGTCGATGACAAGATCATCGAGCGGGCGGGCAAGGAAGGCGTAGCCGCCGGGCGGTTGGCCACTGATTATGCCCGGGCCTACGTTGATGATACCCGGGCGCTGGGCCTGGAGCGGCCTGACGTTGAGCCCAAAGCGACTGAGCATATTTCCGAAATAATTGATCTTTGCCGGCTGCTGGTCGGCACCGGCATGGCCTATGAAACCGGCGGCAGCGTTTATTTCCGTGTTGAAAAGTTTCCCGGTTATGGCAAGCTGTCCGGGCAGAAGACCGGGCAGATGAAGCATTGCGAACTGGCCCGGGAAGGCGAAGCCAAGGAAAGCCCGCTTGACTTTGCTGTCTGGAAGGCCGCCAAACCCGGCGAACCAAGCTGGGAGAGTCCCTGGGGCCCGGGCCGCCCCGGCTGGCACATTGAATGCACGGCCATGTCGCTTAAATACCTCGGCGAGGGATTTGACATCCACGGTGGCGGCCGCGATCTTGTCTTTCCCCACCACGAAAATGAAATTGCGCAAGCGGAAGCAGTTTCCGGCACGGAGTTTGCCCGCGGCTGGATGCACGTCGGCATGATTACTACCAAAGAAGAGAAGATGAGCAAGTCGGTGGGAAACATATTCCTGCTGCGCGAGTTTTTGAAACGTTACGATCCGCGGGTGCTGATCCTCTTTTTCATTGGCTCGCACTACCGCAGCCCGCTGGAGTTCTCCGCCGCGAACCTGGATGAAGCCGCCAGCCAGCTCGAGCGTTTCAAGAACTGCTTCTGGAAAGCAGACAGCGTTCTGATCGAAGCCGGGACGGGAGCGCCGCCGGATGGCCGGCCGCTTGAGGAAGCCGCCGCCACCACCGCCGAGCAGTTCGAGGCCGAGATGCAGGATGACATCAACACTGCCGGCGCCCTGGCGGCGGTCTTTGGGCTGGTCAAGTCAATCAATGAGTACACGGAACAGGCATCCGCCGCCGGTGGTGCGGATCACGGCCTGCTTGGCCGGGCCCGCGACTTACTTGAGCGGCTGCTCGGCATCCTGGGCGTCGAATTTAATGAGGCCGACTATGGGGGCAAGGCCTTACCGAAGGAACTGCTCGAGCTCGTTGAGCAAAGGGAGACGGCGCGGCGCAGCAAGGACTACGCCGTCGCTGACGCCGCCCGGGACAAAATTGCAGCCGCTGGGTACGAAATTCGCGACACGCCCCAAGGGCCGAAACTCATTAAGCGGACATTGGATTTTGGATCCTAGACATTGGATAAAACCGAAAGCGCGGGTTCTCCCGATTCCGTCAGGACCTGGCGTCCAGAATCCTGTATCCAATGGCTGATTTATACATCATCGACGGTTACAATCTCATGCACGCCCTCGAGCCCGGCGCAGTCACGGCCGCCAACCTGGAAAATAAGCGTCGCTCTCTTATCGAGCAAGTTGTCAACGTCGCGGCCGCCGGCGGCGCCGAGGCCGTTGTTGTATTTGATTCATCTTCAGCCCGGAAGGAAACCGCAAGTCAGGTCCCAGGCGCTCCGGTGAGCATCCGCTTCGCCTCGCGGAAGGAGAGCGCCGATATTGTCATCGGCAAACTGGTCCAGGAGGCGCTCAAAAAAACCGGCAAGGGAGGCGGCCGGGAATACGAGCGCATCGTGGTTGTCAGTGCCGACTGGGAAGTGCAGAGAGGATCGATGCACGGCCGCGCTTCCCGGCTGCCGCCGCGGCATTTTATCGCGGAGCTGAAAAAAATTGAAAAAAGGGTTGCATTATCATCAGAAATGGATAGAATGCACTGGAAGATTGAGGATAAAGTTGACGTAGAGACTTTAAAGAAGCTGGAGAGGATGCGCAGGGGGCAAAGATAACCCGGTAGCCCGGGCAAGCGGCCAGGAAGGAGGAGCTTTGAAACCTTCGACAGGGCAGGACGAGGATTTAAAGCTGATCGAGCAGGCGCGCGCCGGCAGGCTGGCGGCTTTCGAGGCCATTGTCATCAAGTATCACGGCTTCGTCAAGCTAAAGGCTAATTCCTACTTCATGTCCGGCGGCGACATCGACGATCTCGTGCAGGAAGGGTTGATCGGGCTCCACAAGGCCATTCGCGATTACCGCGACGACCGCGAAGCTTCCTTTCGCAGCTTTGCCGAGCTCTGCATCACCAGGCAGATTATAACCGCCATCAAGACAGCCTCGCGCCAGAAACACTCCCCCTTAAACAGCTACCTGTCGCTGAGCCATTCGCCTGCCGCGCAAGACGGCGAGTGCTCACTCGGTGATATCCTGCCCGGTTCGCCTGTTCAGGATCCGCTAAACCAGGTGATCAGCGCCGAAGAGCTCGCAAGCCTGAAGGGCTGCCTGGGCAAGCTGCTCAGCATGCTGGAAACGAGCGTGCTGAAACTGCACCTTGAGGGCCGTTCCTACGCCCAAATCGCGGAAAAACTGGACTGCGACACAAAGAGCGTCGACAATGCCCTCCAGCGGATAAAACGCAAGGTATCCCTCCACCTCCAGAGCCGGCAGGTTTTTCTGTAAGTTTCGAGTTCAAAGTTCCAGGTTCCAGCTCAAGGTTTTACCTGGTGGCTGTGGCGGCATTCCTTTCCCCGAAGCTTCGCCTGTATAATTGTTGGAATGGTTTTGGTTTTTTCCCAGCATCCAGAATCCAGCATCCGCTTGCCGGTGTAGCTCAGTTGGCTAGAGCAGCTGATTTGTAATCAGCAGGCCACGGGTTCGAATCCTGTCACCGGCTCCAATAGGGCTTAATAAAGGAAATATGGGCTAATCTCCCGCTTTGCCGGCAAAGTTTTGTTCCGTTAATCATCTCATATTGGCGCTGTCAGCTTATACAGTTTGAGAGATTTTGCCTGACTTGGCCTCAACGTTTTGGAAACCTTGTTGGCAAGAGGGCAACTTGACTTAATAATAGCCCAGGTCCTGCAAGCGCGAGCGGATTGTTTCCTCTTCGGCATTGCTGTAGCCGTGTTTGCCCGGCGCGGCAGGCGAGGGCTGTCCGGAGGCAGCCGAGACGACCTTTCCGGGCTTCTCAACAAGCGCGGCTTGCAATGGCCGGCCGTCCAGAGCAGGGGAGAGCGGCAGCGCGAGGATGCCAAGCACGGTCGGCGCCAGGTCGAGGATACTTGCCTTCCCCAAATTGCCCGGGATTACCGCCGGGCTGCCCATGGCCAGCATCCCCTCCCGGCGGTGCGTGCCCGTCGAGACAAGCTGACCCCAGTCCGGGCTGAGCATGCAGACGGCAGGTCCGTTCGCATTGTAAGAATCGCGGTATGCATAATCTCTCATCACAAAAGTCAAACCCGGCATTTGTGTGACAAATTGACCCACTATACAATTCTTCCCTCGCCTTGAATTCCGTCACCACCGGGGCGTCGTCTTCAGGGTCGGAAAGTTCCGCCAACGCTTTCTTTGCTTCGGCAAGTATGGCCAACCGCTCTTTTCCCCCGGAAACGGTGTCGGCCGGCTTGCGGCCCTTCAGGTTGGCGAACAGACAGCCGAGCTGGCTGAAAGAGTAAACCTTTGTCCGGTCCCAATCCACACCGGCCAGCGGATCGCTGCCAGGCGTCCTGACTTTGAGACGGTGATAAATCAGGTCCCTTGCCTGGGCGCGCAGACCGGGCGGCAGGCGCTGGGAAATATTGCCAAGAAACGACTGCCCTGTCCGGGGTGGACCTGCGCCGGCATGTCGCCTGAAACTTAGGAGGCCGGCCTCCGCCAGAACCTTGTTGGTGCAAACTTCTTTTTTTAGCTCACCAAAACCATGGTCAGACATCAAAATAATATTTCGCTCTCCATCCGCCCACCAGCCGGGTTCGCTGTCGATTCTCTTATAGCAATCAAAAACGGCCTCGGCCTGGCTTGCCTCGCGATGCGCCTGCCTTATTCCCGCCATCGCCTTTTCCGCAGATTGCCAAAAGGCATGCTGAAAGGAGTCCGGCGATCGGACCACCGATACAAATAAATCCCAGTCCTCAAGCTCGCTCAGGAATCGAATCACAGCAAGCTGCAGCTCCAGCTGCTTTCGCGGCCGGTTGATAAATTCCCCGATCGGATCGGAATAATGCCTTAGCAGGAAGGAATGATTGACAGTGGGCTCGATTTCAAAGTCAGGAAAGTTGGACAATATTCGCCGACCGAACTCGCGGGGATAGACAGCCTTTTGATTTAGCTCAGGGGTGTCCATGCCAGCGATCATGATCCCGTTCACCGGCCTGGCCCGGCAAGTCATGGGCACGTTATAAACGCACTAGACGCACACCTTTTTCCCGTGTCCGCCCGCCAGATCCCAGACGGCTCGCCGGCCACGTTGCCACGCATACCGGCAGCAGGCGATAAGAGCCGGGATCACGGCGAAAAAAAATAAAATGCCATGGGCGCCGGGATTCAGGCCGGTAAAAAAAGAGGACCAGGCGGCCGGAGTTATCGGCGGCGTCGTTGACAAAAGCGTTGCCCGGCTGCCTTTGGCCAGAAAACCGGCAAACCGGGGAAGCTCTCCCCCGGCCAATCAGGTAGTCGATAATTTTAAAACTGCCGCCGTCTAATCACAGGACCCAGACCTTTGCCATGCCGGCTATTTCAGCCCTTCGCCAAAATTCATCTGCAGCAGACCTTTGTTGATTGCGTAGCGGACGAGCTCGGCGCGCTTGTGCAGGTTGAGCTTCTCCATGATGTTTGACTTGTGCGTCTCCACCGTCTTGACGCTGATAAAGAGAGAGTCGGCAATCTCCCGGTTTGTATGGCCCTCCGCCACCAGCGCCAGGATCTCTCGCTCCCTGTCGGTAAGCGCGTCGTACCGGCTGGCTGGCTCCTGGCCGGTTTTCAGTTTTTCCAGGTAGTCCTCCACCACCAGCTTGGCGGCCGAGGGGTAAAGAAAGCAGTCGCCGTCGTAGACCACATGAATGGCGTTGACCAAATCGCTGTCTGCCGCCTTCTTGAGCACGTAACCCGACGCTCCCGCCTGAAGCACCTGGAACAGGTATTCCTCATTGTCATGCATTGTCAGCACCAGGACTTTGACGTTGCGGTTCCTTTTCTTGATTTGCCTGGTGGCCTCCATGCCGTTCATGACCGGCATGCCGATATCCATCAGCACCACGTCGGGACGAAGATCGTGGACCTTTTGCACGCCCTCGCGCCCGTTCCCGGCCTCGCCAATCACTTCGATGTCCGTTTGCTCGGAAAGGAGGCGGTTGAGGCCGGCCCGCAAAATGGCATGGTCATCAACAAGCAACACCTTGATCCTTCTCACCAGATCGCCTCCTCGTTGCCAATCGGAACCTCCAGGAAGATGCTTGTGCCCTTGCCGGGCTCGGACTCAAATTCAAGCTGCCCCCCGACGAGCTCGATCCTCTCGCGCATGCCGTGCATCCCCAGCCCATGGCCCTGCGCGGATGTCAAAATCTCACCCGGGTAAAACCCCTTGCCGTCGTCCTCGATCAGGCACTGGACGCTGTCATCAGTGCGACGCATTCTCACCTGGCACATACTGGCGCCCGAGTGGCGGGCCACGTTGGTCAGGGCTTCCTGGACAACGCGGTATAAAACTGTTTCCATTTCCGGCGACAGGCGCTCGGCTAGGGCGATCAGCTGCATGTTGATCTGAATGCCGCCGTTTTCCGACAGCTCCTTGCCGTAAGAGCGCAGGGCTGCCGCCAGCCCGAGGTCATCGAGAATACTGGGCCTCAGCCGGACGGCCATGTTGTGGACCTCGTTGAGCGTTTGATGCGCCAGATCCTTAAGGTTGTTCAGGCGCTCTTGCAGATTGGTCATTTCATCCGGGATTGTCTCTTCTGCCATTTTGATGCCGATAATCAGGCTGGTAAGCGCCTGGCTCGTTTCGTCGTGAAGCTCACGGGCGATACGGCGTCGCTCCTCTTCCTGCGCCGTGATCACCGAAGCGGCAGCGCGCTTGCGCGCGGTCTCCATGGCGTCGAGCATCTGGTTGAGGCTGCGGGAGAGGTTTTCGATCTGGGGATCCTCCGGCGCCTCCGGCACGCGGATGCCACGATGCCCCGCCCGTATGGCGTTAATTGCCTCGCCGACGTCATCCAGCGGATGGAAGGCCAGCCTCACCAGCAGGAAGTTGATCAGAACGGAAATGGCGATGCCGCTGAAGACAAACAGGGATATCCGCTCCAAGCTGCTGCTCTGGTAGTACGTTTGGTGAAAATAAAAGATGCCAAGAGCAACCAGGACAATCAATGTGGTGTTGGCGATTATGATTTTCTGGAACAGCGGCCGGCGCCTGATGCGCGCGACCACGGGGTTGACATAATCGCAGACGCAGAGGTCCCAGGCGCGTGCCTTGGCGGAAGCGGGCGGGGACGGCGCCCGCGATTTTACGCCGACGCCATTATCCTCTTGCGGGCCCGTGGCCCTCGACGCAGGCGTTTTTTTTCCAAATCCCGGGGGAGCGAATGCTTCTCTGCCGCCAGATTCCATTCTCTTCCTTGGCAAGAGCAGTTTATTGGAACAGGCAGAGGAAAACGCGCGTTTAAAAAGGGCAGATCCCGCGCCCCCTGCAAGCTCCAGCACTATGTAACATCGTAACAGACGCCGCCGCAGAAGGCTATCTACTTGGAGGTTGGAGGGTAGGCTCTATGCGGAGGAGCCCGGCCGGGGCGGCCGGTTGCCGGCGACGGGAGGCCCCAGCGGCCGCCGGCGAGCGCCGGTTGCCGGCCTCCTCTTTGAGCCCTTGGCTTCGACATATGTGCCGGCCACCAGGTCGGCAAAGGTGGTGCCCTCCAGCTGCGACACCATCGAGTTCTGCACATCCTCGCAGACGGTCAGAAACGGGCACTTTTTTCCGAAGGAGCAATGGCCCGGCTCCCTCTGGCATTGCACCAGGGTGATCGGACCCTCGATCGCCTCAATTACCTCATGCAGGGTAATTTCCTCTGGCGGGCGCGAGAGCATTACTCCCCCCTGGTTACCGCGCAAGGTGCGAATTATTCCCGACCGGGCAAGGGTGCGGATGATCGAGGGCAGGTATTTGCGCGGAATATCTTCCTGGGTGGCAATTTCCTTGGTCTGCACAACTGTGCCGTAGGCCAGGCTCGCCAGATACAGGACCGCCCTGACCCCGTAATCGCATTGTCTGGTTAGATGCACTGCCGCACGCTCATGATTGGCTCCCCCCTGCTTCCCCAAAAAAACAAAGACGGTATAGAGACCACATATCCTTTTGAGATAGTTCTAAGTCCTGGGCTTCTGAAATTTTCCGCCGCCCGTTGCCGCGGCAGCCATGGCAAAAAATGCGCCCCCAATAAAAAACGTGAAACCGAACCCTCTTTGATTTTTAAGTTTATGCGTAACGGGCCATATTTGTCAATCAATTTTTTCCATATCCTCAAGCATCGGCAGCAAATTTTCGCAGTGCGGTTAAATACTTCACTTGATTTATCATATTTATCATATTTATTATTTTAGGTGCCATTTGTTAATCCTTTCTTGCGGCGCCCTGCCATTTGAGAAAAAATCTGGCCTTATTCTTTTCCTTGAAAAAAAACCGGGCGCGGCATATACTGCTTCACTACATAAGCTTCAGCCTGTGGGTCGCCATGACGGCGCTTGAGGGAAGCCGGTGCGAAACCGGCGCGGTCCCGCCACTGTAACTGGAAGCTTCCGGCAATTGCTCCTGATCGGCCCGGGTTTGAGGCCGCAGAAGAGCACGCCACTGGGCTCGGAGGCCGTTCTTATTATTTCTAGACGGATTAAGCCCGGGAAGGCGGACGGAAGCGCAAATCCAGCAGCCAGGAGACCTGCTCACGGGCTCTGGCCAGCGAACTCTTCGCGGAAGGAGTGGCTAGGTTGTCTTGTTTTAACGGTCAGCCCGCTTCCAGGATGAAGGGGGCTTTTTTTTATTGGCGCGTTGGAGCGTTGTCGAATGCGGCGGCTCCTCTTGCAGGAGCGGAGCCGGCGGCAGGAAAGGGCTACGGTTCAAAATGATGGTTTTTGTTACCGGGGGGGCGCGAAGCGGCAAAAGCAGGTTTGCCGAGCGGCTGGCGCTTGAGCGCGGCGGCGGGGTCACCTATATCGCCACGGCCCGGCCGGGCGACCCGGAGATGAGGGCGAGAATTACGCGGCACCGGCGGCGGCGGCCGCCGGACTGGACGACCATCGAAGCGGACATTGACCTCCCCGGAGCCATCAGCCGGGCCCTGGACGGATCGGGTACCGTGCTGGTGGACTGCATGACAATCTTCATTGCCAACCTGCTCCTGTCCGGAAATTTGGTTGAAACGGACCCGGACAGTTGCGCCGTCATTGACAATTCCGTTGATCGAATTATTGATATTTGTTTCAATGAAGAACATGCTGCAGTGATCCTGGTCAGCAATGAGGTCGGCATGGGCGTCGTACCCGAAAACGCTCTTGGCCGTGTTTTCCGGGATATAGCCGGTCGCGCCAACCAGCGGCTGGCTGCCGTTGCGGATGAGGTTTATCTGTGCGTATCAGGAATCCCTGTGCCGATCAAGAAGAAAACCGGCGGCGGCCAGGACCGGCGGCGTTCATCATGGCGGCAAGACCGGGCGGGTTTTCAGGCGCCGGCCGGTTTTCACACGGACCGGGGGAAGCAGGCGTGAGGCTGCCTTGAAGACCGCCAGGACAATCATGCTTCAGGGAACCGCCTCGCATGCCGGCAAGAGCCTGATCGTTGCCGGGCTCGCCCGCATCATGGCCCAGGACGGCTTTTCGGTGGCTCCGTTCAAGGCTCAGAACATGTCCCTGAATTCATTTGTCAGCGCCGACGGCGGCGAGATGGGGCGGGCGCAGGTGGTCCAAGCGGAGGCGGCGGGGGTGGAGCCGCTCGTAGACATGAACCCGGTGCTGCTGAAGCCGACAACCGATACCGGCGCCCAGGTCGTTGTCAAAGGGCGGCCGGTGGGGACGATGACCGCTCGCGATTACCACAAGTACAAGCTGGGCCTGCTGGACGCTGTCTCGGATTCACTCGAGCGCCTCCGCCGTGATTTTGAAGTCGTCATCATCGAAGGAGCGGGGAGCCCGGCGGAGATAAACTTTCGCGGCCATGACATCGCCAATATGACTGTGGCCGAGATTGCCGACGCGCCTGTCTGCCTGATCGGAGACATCGAGCGCGGCGGCGTTTTTGCGTCGCTGGTGGGAACGATGGAGCTGCTTGAGCCGGAGAAGCAGGAGCGGGTCGCCGGCATCATCATCAATAAATTCCGGGGCGACCGCGCCATCCTCGAGCCCGGCATTGATTTTCTCGAGGCGCGCTGCCTTAAGCCAGTGCTGGGCGTGGTTCCTTTTATTGACGATCTTCGCATCGAGGAGGAAGATTCAGTCGGGCTTCCCGCCAGCGAAGGAAGTCAGGTCGCAGACGGCCAGCCTCGGCAATGGCAGCAGGCGCTCTGGCCATCCGATATCCGGGACGCCGGCGATTTTCCAGAGCGAAAGACTGTCAAGGTAATGATCATCCGCCTGCCGCGCATGTCCAATTTTACCGATTTCGACGCCATTGCGGATTGCCCCGGCTTTGAGTGCCATTACGTGGAGCAGCCGGCGGCGCTGGCGGACGCCGACCTCATAATTATCCCGGGCACAAAAAGCACCCTGCCTGATTTGAGGTTCCTGTGGTCCAGCGGCCTGGCGGCCCGGATCATCCGTCTGGTGGAAACAGGTACGCCGATTATCGGCATTTGTGGCGGCTTTCAGATGCTGGGCAAGAGAATTCTCGATCCGCACGGATTGGACAGCGGCGCGGGAACGGCAAAGGCTCTGGGTCTACTTGACGTTGAGACTATTTTCGAGGCGGGCAAAAGCACAAGGAGGACAAGGGCAACTGTTTCCGGCGCCACTGCGCTGCTGCCCCGGGGTACGCCGGTGAGCGGGTATGAGATTCACATGGGCCGTACAAGTCTGGGTCCAGGGGCGGCGCCCCTGTTGACAACCGAGGCCGGCAACGATGGCGCTGTTGATCCAAACGGGCTCGTCCTTGGCACTTATCTGCACGGGTTCTTTGAAAGTGACGCGGTTCTCAGCGGCATCCTGAGTTTTTTCGGCTGTCCGGCGGCCCTGCCGCTCCTGGACCGGTCTGCGCTTAAGGAGCATAACTACGACAGGCTGGCGAGGGAGCTGCGCCTGTCACTGGACATTGAGAGGGTTTACGCCATTGCCGGCCTTGTCTAAGAAAGCCGCGGGCGGACGCAGGCGCGAAGTCAAATCAGCGGCCCGGCGGGGGACCAAGCTCGGGGCTAGCCTCTGCCTGGCATTTGCACTCGACATCATCTTTGGCGATCCGCCTGCCCCGTGGCACCCGGTCATCTGGATGGGGAAGGCAGTCGAGCTGGCTGACTGGGGCATGCCCGGCCGCGAGAAAGGGCCGGCGGCTGAGAGGATGGCGGGAATCGCGGTTGCCGCGATGCTGCCCACCGGCGCCTATCTGGTCACCGGCGGCTTCCTGAGGAGCCTGCCACGGCCGCTCAGAGGGGCGGCGGAGGTGGCGCTGCTGTCGTTCTCGCTGGCGGGGCGCTCTTTGTACGAGAAGGCAGGCGACGTTCAGCGAGGGCTCGCTAAAAATGTTGAAGCAGGCCGGCGCCAGGCCTCTCACCTGGTTGGCCGTGACACGGCCGCGCTTGATGATGAAGGCGTCACGCGGGCGGCTATCGAGAGCGTGGCGGAAAACTGCAACGACGGCCTTGTGGCGCCTGTTTTCTACGGGCTCGCCGGGGGCGCTCCGCTGGCGATGGCATACAAGATGATAAACACGCTTGACTCGATGATTGGCTACCGCAACATGCGCTATGGCAACTTCGGCTGGGCCTCGGCGCGGCTGGACGACGCCGCCGGTTTCATCCCGGCTCGGATCACCGCCCTGGCGGCGGCGCTGGCCAGTCCGGCGGTCGGCGGCAGCGTTGCTGGTTCTTTCCGGGTATCCCATCAGGATGGGCCGCAGCACGCCAGCCCCAACGCAGGCATCTGCGAGGGTGCGTTTGCCGGCGCCCTGGGAGTTCGCCTGGGCGGCACAAATTATTACGATGGCGTGCCGGTCGGGACGTCAACAATGGGCAGGGGCCTCCGGAAGCCGCAGTGGGACGACATCAGCCGCGCCGCCAACCTGATGTACTTCGCCGGCACGCTGGTGCTGGTGGCGGGCGTTGTTTTTCGCCGGCTGTGGATCGGCTGGAGGCGGCGGTGAGTGGCCAGGACGGGCGGCGGTGATGGCCGGCAAGGGCGCCAACCAGGAAACGCTGGCGAGGGTGCTTTGGGAGCAGACGCGGAAGCAGGGCCTGGCTCACCTTTACACAGGCGACGGCAAGGGAAAGACAACGGCAGCGCTGGGCCTGGCGCTGCGGGCGTTCGGCCGGAACCGGGGCGTCGCCATCATCCAGTTTTTAAAGCGGACGAGCATCAAGACCGGGGAGCTGGTTTTCGCGGAAAAGATGGGGACGCCGTCGTTCACCATCAACCAGTTCGGCGCCTCACGGTTTGCCACCCGTGAGGAGCAGGAGAAGGTGGCGGCCAGCGGGCAGACCGTCGAGCGTGGCTGGCAGCTGGCCCGGGAGCTTGCGGCAAGCAGCCAACACGACCTCCTGGTGCTGGATGAAGTTACGCATATTGTCAAAAACGGCCAGGTTCCGCTGGCGGAACTGCTGGAGCTGGTGAGAACCAGGGCGGCCTTCCTGGAGCTGGTGCTAACCGGCCGCCAGGCGCCGCCGGCGCTGATCAAAGCCTGTGACTATGTTACTGAAATGAGAGAGATCAAGCATCCTTTCAACCGCGGCATCAGAGCGCGCGAAGGAACAGAGTACTAAAAACCGGATTTAGTGGATGGTGGATGGTGGATGGTGGACAAACCTAAACCCAAAACCCAAAACCCGAAACCAGAAAATCTGCAGTTTGCTTGACTTGGGCAGTTTGATTCCGGCTGTTTTTTTGAGATAGGAAATCCGAGACGATGAAGGACCAAGGTCGCATTTTGGGAAACCTGACAGATATTGCGAGGGGTCTGCCGGAGGCACCCGCGCACGGCGGCCGCCGCCGGGAGGCGGAGAGCCGGTACGGCATTCCCAAGGAAGAGCTGCTGGATTTCAGCGCCAGCATCAACCTGCTGGGGCCGCCGCCGGCGGCAATCGCCGCCATTCGCAAAACGGCCGCCGAGATAGCGCATTACCCGGAAGAGTCCTCCCGTGAGCTTTCCGCGCTGGTGGCGGAATATCTGGACGTGCTTCCCGGCGAGGTTGTGCTCGGCAACGGCAGCAGCGAGATTATCTACTGGCTGGCGGCTGTGTTGTCTCCTCGCCGCGTGCTGGTGATTGACCCGACGTTTTCAGAGTACCGGCGCGCCTGCCGGGCTGCAGGCGCCGAAGTTGGCAGCCTGCTGCTGCCGGAGGATTCGGGGTTTGCGCTGGATGTCAAGAGCATCCGGCCGCAAGGTTATGACCTTGTCTTCATCTGCAACCCCAACAATCCCACCGGTTACCGGGCTTCTTTTGATGAGATTGAACATCTGTGGCGCAACTGCCGCCGCGCTGGCGCCGCGCTTGCGGTGGATGAGGCCTTTGTTGAATTTGGCGGCGGCCTTGAATCGGCGTTGACTGGCGGCGTCGCTGGCGGGCTTTACGTGATCCGCTCTTTTACCAAGTCGTTTGCCCTGGCGGGCCTGAGGATCGGCTGCCTGGCGGCGGATGCGGAATTTGCGACGGCAATGAGGCGCCGCCTGCCCCCCTGGAACATAAATGCGCTGGCGGCGGCGGCGCTGGCGGCGGCGCTGGCGGATCATTCCTATCAGGAAATGACCCGGGTGGCGACATCCCGGGCGCGGGAGCGGCTTTCCGCGGAACTGGGCCGGATTGACGGCGTCGAGCCGTTGCCTTCGGCGGCGAATTTTATTCTCCTTCGCCTTAAAAAGGGCAGCGCCGCGGCAGTTGTTGACAACTTGGGCAGGTTTGGCATACTTGTGCGCGATTGCCGCTCGTTTCCGGGGCTGGGAGACCGCTTCATTCGCGTGGCCGTCCGGCCGGAGCGGGAGAACCACCAACTGGTGGCGGCGCTAAGGAAAGTTCTTCATGACCGATCAGCTTTATAAAAAATCACGGATAACATTGCCGGTCAACACAGTTGCAGGCAGTTGCAAGAGCGAGGGCAATGGCGGCCGGCGGCCGCTCGTCATTGCCGGCGCCGCCAGCGGCGCCGGCAAGACCACCGTGGCGGCCGGAGTCATGGGCGCCTGCCGCCGGCGCGGCCTCACCGTAGCCCCGTTCAAGGTGGGGCCGGATTACATCGATCCCGGGTTTCACTTTCATTCCGCCGGAGCGCCGTCACGAAATCTCGACACCTGGTTGACATCGCCGGAAGAGGTGAAAAACATTTACGGGCGCGGCGCCGCCGGAGCCGACGTCAGCGTGGTCGAAGGGGTAATGGGCCTCTTTGACGGTCGCGCTGGCGCCGGCAGCGGCGGCAGCACTGCCGAGATCAGCAGCCTGACTGGCGGTGCCGTTGTACTGGTGGTGGACTGCGCCCGGCAGGCCCGCAGCCTGGCGCCGCTGCTGGCCGGGTTTGCCGGTTTCGATGCCAGCGTTCCCCTCGCCGGCTGCATTCTCAACAACGCTGGCAGCGCGGCGCACGCGCGCGCCCTGGAAGAGGCCGCCGCCGAAGCCGGCGTGCCGGTTCTGGGGATTTTGCCGCGGCGCCCGGAAATAGGACTGCCGTCGCGCCACCTGGGGCTTGTGCCGGCAGGCGAGGGTGCGCATTTCCAAGAGAAAATTGAGCTTGTTATTGACCATGTCCAGGAAAATGTTGATGTGGATGGTTTGCTGGCCTTGGTCGGAGCGGCGGCAGCGGGGCGGCCGGCCGGCAAATCGCCGCAGGCTAATGATATGGCGCCGGCGTCCGCCGGCGGCCGCGTCCGCCTGGCCGTCGCCCGCGACGAAGCTTTTTTCTTTTACTATGTTGACGGCCTCGAGACGCTGGCTGCGGCCGGGGCCGAGATCGTCCGGTTCAGCCCGCTCGCTGACGATGAGCTGCCCGCCTGTGACGGCCTCTACCTGGGCGGCGGTTTTCCGGAGATGTTCGCGGCCCGGCTGGAGGCAAACAGAAGCATGAGGGAATCGGTCGCCGCCGCCATTGCCGCCGGACTTCCCACCTACGCCGAGTGCGGCGGGCTGGTTTACCTCTGCCGGCATCTGGAAGTGGAAGGCAGGATCTACCGGATGGCCGCGGCGCTGCCGCTGGAGGCGCGCATGACCGGCCGCCGGCAGGCGCTGGGCTATGTCGAGACGGCCGCCAGGCGCGCCAATATCCTCATGCCGGCCGGCGCCACCGCCCGTGGCCACGAATTCCACTGGTCCGCAGTTGAATGGGAGCCGCAGGACTATGCTTACGACTGCCGCTCGGGCCGCCCGGGCAGCGCCCGCCCGGAAGGGTTTTGTTCCGGCAGCATGCTCGCCAGCTACGTGCATCTTCATTTTGGCGGCAACCGCGCCGCCGCCGCCGCGTTTGTATCGGCTGCCGCCGGCGCCGGGGAGGTGAGCGCCGGTGCCGCGCAATGATTCCGGCAAGGACAACGGCGCCGCCGCCATTGTCGTGCTCGGCCACGGCAGCCGGGCGCCGGGGGCCGCCGGGCTGCTTGCCCGGGTGGCGGCAGGGCTGAGCGAGCGCACCGGCTGCACGGCCCTGGCGGCCTCGCTGCAGTTCAACCAGCCGACACTGGCCGATTGCTGCCACAAACTGGCGGCGGCGGGGTTTCGCCGCATCATTATTGCACCTTATTTCCTTTACGAGGGAAACCACATGCAGCGCGACATCCCCGCCCAGCTGGCATCGCTGCGGGCGGAGCTGGCCGAGGTGGAGCTGGTGCTGGCAAAGCCATTAGGCATTGACGGGCAGCTGATGGAAGTGATGATAAAGCGGATTCTGGCAGCGGGGTCGTGGACAGCGGATAAAGCTAAAAGTGTAAATCAGTGGCGTGAAACGTTAAACGTTAAACGCGAAACGATTGAGACCAAAACGCTCAGGGCAAGCAACGTTGCCTTGGGGGAGGAGATTGAGAAGGAGAGTTTTACCATCATCGACGCGATATTGGGAATTGACGACAATGAAGATCCTGAGTACCAGGTTGTCCGCCGGGTAATCCATGCCAGCGGCGACCCGTCGCTGGCGGCGGCGCTGGTTTTTTCCCGCGGCGCGGTGGCGGCGGCCGCCGAAGCCTTCGCTCTTGGCTCGCCAATTATTTGTGATGTCAACATGACCGCGGCGGGGATCACTCCCTCCGCCGCCGGGACGGGGCTGACCGTTGCCTGCGCCGTTGCCGAAGCCGAAGCCGCGGACCTGGCGGGCGCCGCCGGTATCAGCCGCTGCGCCGCCGGCATCAGACTGCTGGCCGGCCGCTTCGGTCTGGGCGGCGCTGTCGCTGTTATCGGCAACGCCCCCACGGCGCTGCTGGAAGTGCTGCGGCTGGAGCGCGAGGCGGGTCTCAGGCCGGCGCTGGTGATCGGCGTGCCGGTCGGTTTCGTCGGTGCCGCTGAGAGCAAACAGGCGCTGGCGGGGACGGACATTCCTCATATCACCCTGCCGGGCAACAGGGGCGGCAGCAACATCGCTGCGGCAATCGTAAATGCGCTGTTGCGGCTGGGCGCAGCCCGATAACCAGTTTACATTATGCAGTATTGTAGTGTAAAAACCAACCGCCTGGCCCGTCCCGTTTGACATCGTGCTGGCGGTTCCATATACTTTTTGCTGTTGAAGATGGTCAGTGGGGCCTCCGCTATTTTGGCGGAGGCTTAAATGGGGCAAGTCCGGTGCAAGACCGGCGCAGTCCCGCTACTGTAAGTGCGCACACCGATGTGGCCTGTTCATATCGTGCTCACGAGCCAGAAAACCCGCCCCTGACCCTGGGTTCCAGAACCTTCGCGAGAAAGGGGCAGGATCATGATGACGTTTCCATAAACCCTTTGTGCCGATTCCGGGATGAAGGGTTTTTTTCAATCTCACCCGAATCCCTGAATTTCATTCGCCGTTCGCACCGAAATCGAAAAATATCACGCTCGCTGATCAGTCTTTGACAGATCGGCAATGCTTATGACAGAAAGGAATTACAATGCACATCCCTGAGGGACTTCTTCCGCTGGACCAGGCCGCGGGCTGGTACGTGCCAGCGATGGCTTTTCTTGCCGCCGGGTTGGCGAAGCTGAAGCGGCTCTTGAAAGAGAGGCCCCAAGCCAGGCCATTGGTGGGCTTGATGGGGGCATTTGTGTTTGTGGTGTCGCTGATGCCGGTACCGGTCCCCGGCCTCGGAACGGTTTCGCATCCCTGCGGCACCCCGCTGGCGGCAATCCTGCTCGGTCCCTTTTCGGCAGTGGCGCTGGGAGCGGTGGCCTTGCTTTTGCAGGCCCTTTTCTTTGCCCACGGCGGCATCAGCAGCTGGGGCGCCAATATCCTCTCGATGGCGGTCGGCGGCTCTTTTGTCGGCTTCGGCGTTTACTGGGGGGCGCGCCGGCTGGGAGCAGGCCTCGGGATCGCCGCCGGCCTGGGAGGGCTGGCTGGAGATCTTGTCACTTACGCGATCACATCATTTCAGCTGGCCCTCGCCCTGCATGGCCATGAATCGATTGGCGCCACCTGGCTGGCGGCGTTCGGCTCTTTCATGCCGACGCAGATCCCGCTGGCAATTGCCGAGCTGTTCTTCACCTCGGGAGTGGTAGTGTTTGTCTACCGCCGGCGCGCCGACTTGCTAAGTGGTGAGGAGATGCAGTCGTGAAGCGGCGGCTTGCAATCGCCACCGCGGCACTCGTTTTTATTGCCGCCGTGTTTGCCACCAGCGGCAGGTGGCTGGGGACCGACGACACCGTCGTTGGCGGCCTGGCGCAAAAAGCAGGCGTCAGCCAGTCACGGCTGCTTCCCTGGAACCTTACCGGCGACCTGCAGCTGTTTGTTTTTTGCGCCGGCGGCGCCGTGGCTGGATTTGCCATCGGTTATTACTGGCGCGCCCTGTTTAATCCGGGCGAAGGGGAGCGCCGCGGTGCCAATGATCACCGTAGCGGGAAGCAGGCCGGATCGTGAGCGGCCGGCATCAGAGCCCTAGCGTTATCGCCGGCGCCAGCGGCTTTCTGGGCCGCATCGATCCGCGCGTCAAGCTTTCGGCCGCGGCTGCTTTTCTGATCGTTAACCTGATTTCACGCACGCCGCTGGCGCAGGTTGCCATCATTGCCTTGATGGGTCTGCTCTTGCTGGCCGGCCGCACGCCTTACCGGCGGCGGCTGCTGCTGATTGCCTTTCCCTCGACTTTTGCCATTTTCGTGGTCGCGAGCCAGACCGTTTTCCATGGAGGAGAGGTGTTTGCCTCCCTGGGGCCGTTTGACCTGCACCGGGACGGCCTTTTCCACGGCTTGTTCCTGTCACTCAGGATCATTGCCGGCGGCATGGTGATTGTCGTTCTCGGCGTTTCGACGCCGCTTCATCGGCTCTGCCTGGCAATGAAATGGTTCCGGACGCCGGATATTTTCGTCGAGGTCGTGTTATTGACTTATCGGTACATTTTTGATTTAAGAGCCCAGCTGCTGCGGATGCGCGACGCCCAGCGGACGCGGCTGGGATGGTCATCCCGGGGGCGGGGCCTGGCAAGCAGCCGCATGCTGGGCGGCTCCCTGTTTCTCGAGGTTTATGAGCGCGGCCTGCGCTCGGCGGAGGCGATGCGCTGCCGCGGCGCCGGGCCGGTGGCGGCCGGCAGCCTGCCACAGCTGGGCCGGATCGACAGGTGGGCGCTCATGGCGGCGGCGGCGCTGGCGGCGGCGCTGGCCTATCTCTCACTGGCGGGCAGCTTTTGATCATTCTCGAAGACATCCATTTCTCCTATCCGGGCGGGGCCGCGGCCTTAAGCGGCGTCAGCCTTGAGGTTCCGGCGGGGTCGTTCCTGGCGTTAATGGGCGCCAACGGTTCAGGCAAATCAACCCTGCTTAAGCACATCAACGGACTGCTGGAGCCTCAGGCCGGCAGCGTCAGCGTCGCCGGGATCGGCGTGGGCAAGAAAACCTTTGACGAAGTCAACGGAATCGTCGGCTTTGTTTTCCAGGATCCCAACGACCAGATTTTTGCGCCGACGGTCCTCGATGATATTTGCTACGGGCCGCGCAACCAGGGCCTGAGCGATAACGAAGCACTCAGGCGCGCGCAGCGGGCGGCGGCGCAGGTGGGGATCGGCGACCTGCTTGAGCGCCCCATTCATCATCTCAGCTACGGTCAGAAGAAGCGCCTGTCCATTGCCGGCGTGCTGGCGATGGAGCCGCGCGTGCTGGTGCTGGACGAGCCGACCGCCAGCCTCGACCCGCGGGGCGAAGAGACGCTGATGCGGATTTTGCTCGGTCTTCACCGGCAAGGCATGACAGTCGTGATGGCTACCCATGACGTTGATCTGGTGCCGCTTTATGCTGAAACCGCCTGCCTGCTTAACCGGGGGACGGTTGCGACCCAAGGTCCGCTGCGCGAAGTTTTCCGCGACCCGGGGCTGATCGGGCGCTGCCACCTGCGCCTGCCGCGCATCTCTTACCTCTTTGACATGCTTCCTGATCTCGACGAGCTGCCGCTGACGGTAGGCATGGCGCAGCGGAAATTGGAAGAGTTGCTTGAGGACAGGGAATCGGTCCGATTGACCAGGCGAGACGAAGAGAACGTTTCACGTTTGACGATTGACATGCGAGAATTTTGAGCGCTTGAGCTTACTGCTCATACAACTTAATCAGACTCGCCGGCAAAATGTCATTCTGGAAGACAGATACCCGAGCTAATGGGACGAGCAGTAAAACAAATAATTGACAGCAAGTTAATATTTTCTTCAATCTTTTTGAACTCTTGAACCTGGAACCGAATTTGAAACCCGAAACAGGAAACCGGAGACAATCTGTTAATGGTCAGCGGCGCGGGTTTACAACCGGCGCCTGCGCCCAGGCAGCGGCGCGGGCGGCGGCCCTGACGGTGGCGGCAGGCGGCGTTTCCTGCGGGGCAGGCAAGGACGGGACGCACCCCGGCAGCCCGGAGAAGCCGGGCGCGGTTGAGATAACGCTGCCCAACGGTGAGACAGCCGGTTTTAAAGCCGTCATCCACCGTGAGGGAGTCTGCTCGGTGCGCAAGGACGCCGGCAGCGACCCGGATATCACCGGCGGCGCCCGGATTTTTGCCTGTGTCGTTGCCCGGCAGGACGGGCGCTTTTACGTTGACGGGGCCGAAGGCGTCGGCCGAGTGACCAGGGAAGGGCTTGCCATCAGGCCGGGGCGGCCGGCAATCAACCCGGTTCCGCTCAGGCATATCCGGGATGAGGCGCGGCGGGTGCTTCCCCGCGGAGCTGAAGTCATTATCTCCATTCCCGGAGGCGAACAACTGGCGTCGCGGACTTTTAACCCGAAGCTTGGCATCGCCGGCGGCCTCAGCATCCTGGGGACAACCGGCCGCGTCGAGCCCTGGTCCCGGGTCGCCTACCAGGAATCGTTGCTGCCTCAGCTTGACGTGGCGCGGGCGGCCGGAGTTAGGGTGCCGGTGCTGGTGCCGGGGGCGAAAGGGGAGAAAGCAGCAGTTGCCGCCGGATTTGATCCGGTGGCGATTGTGCAGGCGGGCAATTTCCTCGGCATGATGATGGAGGCGGCCGCCGGGCGCGGCTTCCGGCGACTGGCGCTACTCGGCCATGCCGCCAAGCTGGCCAAACTGGCGCGCGGCAATTTTGACACCCATTCGCGCCGGTCGCCGGCGCCCCTTGACGTGGTGGCTGATGCAGCCGGATCCTGCGGATTAAGCGGCCGCCAGGCCCGGGCCCTGGCCCTGTTGCCGACCACCGAGGCGGCGATCAAGAAGCTTCTTGAGGCCGGCAGGAGAGAGGTTCTGGATGAGGTGGCCCGGCGGTCGGCGGCGAAGGCGTCAAAGGAATTTGGCTTGAAGGTGGAGGTTTTTTTAACGGATGGCGGTGGCGCGATCGTGGGGAAGGCAGATTGGTAGGCGTGGGCCGGGATGATAGATGCGGTGACGGTAGGCACAGGCTTTTAGCCTGTGCAGATGCGGGAGGGTTGTGCATAAATAAGGTCTCCCAAAGGCAGGCTGGAAAGCCTGCCATCTACCGGTAAGCCTGCCATCTCCTGGTGTGTGTCTGGTTGAGCCTCGTCTGCTAGGTTAAATTATGGTAAACGCAAAGCTACATAGCATATACGTCATTGGCACCGGCGCGGGCACGGAAGAGCTGCTGACCGCGCAGGCGCGGCGGCTGATTGAGACGAGCCGTTTCGTCGCCGGAGGCCGCAGCCTGCTCAGGCTGGCGCCGGCCAGGACTGAAAAATTTGCCATTGGCGCAGACCTGGAAGCGGTGCGCCGGTTCATTGCGCCCAGGCTGGTGGAGTCGGATGTGACCGTGCTTGTCAGCGGCGATCCGGGGTGCTATAGCATCATGCCTTTTCTGAAATCACATTTCGGAGACAAAGTAAAAGTAACGGCCGGCATTTCTTCCGTGCAACTGCTGGCCGCGCGGCTGGCGCTCCCATGGACGGACTGGCGCATGGTCTCGCTGCACGGGCGCGACCGCCCGGAACGGCTGCCGGCAGGCCCGGGACCGGTGCTGTTTTTCTGTGATGAGCGCATGCCGCCCCAGGCCGTCGCCGGGCAGTTGTTAAAACAGGGGGCGGCAGCCGCTGGCGCCGTAGTGGGATCCCTCCTGGGCGGCGATGATGAGCGGCTCTGGCGGGGTTCCCTGGCTGATGCCGCCGGCGGCGATTTCCCCGGGCATTCGCTTTTGCTGCTGTTGCCAAAAACCGGTAATGAAAAAAGCGTTCTGCCGGGGGGGGAGGCCGCTGCCCCGGGAATTCCCGACCGGCTCTGGGCGCGGACGGAAGGGGTGCCGATGGCAAAGAGCGAGGTCCGCGCCGTGCTGATGGCCAAGGCGCAGCCGAATCTAAGGCGAGTCATCTGGGATGTGGGCGCTGGCACCGGCTCCTACGCGGTTGAATGCGCGCTGATGGCTCCGCGGGCGCGCGTGATCGCGATTGACAAAAATCCAGAGGCGTGCGCCTTGATCGAGGCGAACGCCGCCCGCTTCGGCGCCGGCGTTCAGATCGAGTGCGCGGCCGCGCCCACCTGTTTTAGCGGGCTGCCGCGGCCTGATCTGGTGATTGTCGGCGGCCACGAGGGCATGCTGGCGGAGATTTTTAACGCCGCCATCGATAGAATCAACACCGGCGGCCGCGTTGCCGTCACGGCGATGCTGTCAAGCACTAAAAAGGTTGTTCATCAACTGTTTGCCAGCTCGGGGCTCAGGCGTCGTCGGGCGACGCGGGTCGCCATTGCCCACGGCGAAGGCCACGCCTGGACCGAGAGCAACCCGGTGATTATCTTTACCGGCGACAAATAACCGGATGGCGGATGATTCAAATGAGGAAGGCGGATTTTGGAATACGGAATGAAAAGCCCAATGTCGGATGGCAAATGACGAATGTCGAATAAACCCGAAACCACAAGCCTCAAACCCAAAACCGGGAAACTCGGAACGCGGGGCTCGGAACTCGGAACTTTATTCGGAGTAGGCGTGGGGCCAGGCGATCCGGGCCTGGTAACCATCAGGGCGGTCGAGGTAATTCGCGCAGCTCCGGTTCTCGCTTTTCCGATTCACCGCCAGGGAGGCGCCAGCCGCGCCTTTGAAACCGTGCGCCGGTATGTGGACGGAGGCAAAAAAGAACTGCCACTGCTGATGCCGATGACCAGGAACCGGCAGCGGCTTGAGCGGGCGCATGCGGACGCCGCCCGGCTATTGGCGGCAGCAGGCCGGGATGGGAATATCGCCTGCCTGTCGCTGGGCGACCCCTTGTTTTACAGCACGTTTGGCTACCTGGCTGTCAGGTATCCGGGGCCGGTCAAGGTGGTGGCGGGCGTCCCGGCCATGAGCGCCGCCGCCGCCGCCGCCGGTCTGCCGCTGGCGTCGGGAGACACGCCCACCAGCGTGATTACCGGCGCCGACGTCAGGTCGCTTGGAGCCGCGATCGGAATGAATGCTTCGATTGTCATTCTCAAGCCGAGGGCGATGCCGCTGGCCGCTTTTGACCTGCTTGATGAGTTTGACGCCTGGAGCCGCGCCGGCGCCGCCGTCGAACTGGGCGGCGCCGATGAGAAGATCATCAGTCCGCTGGACCGCGCCACCGCCGAGAAGCTCCCCTACTTTGCAATTGTATGGATTCAACCCAATGAGCGGATGGTGGATGGTGAAAAACCGGATGCCGGATCCTGGATGCTGGATAAACCCGAAAAACCGGATGGCTGATGGTAGAGAAGATTGAAAGCACAGAGGAGACGCAAGACGCGAAACGTGGAACGAAGAATGTTGTTTATTTCGTCGGCGCCGGTCCCGGCGACGTCGAGCTGATCACGCTAAAAGGAATGCGTCTGCTTGAGCAGGCGGACACGATTATATATGCCGGCTCCCTGATCAACCCGGTTCTGCTGGCGCTGAACCGGAAGGCGGACCTGGTTGACAGCTCACGCCTCTGCCTCGATGACATAATAAAGATAATGGTCAAGGAAAACCGCAGGGGGCGGAAGGTGGTGCGGCTCCACAGCGGCGACCCCTCTCTTTTTGGCGCCATAAAAGAGCAGATTGCCAGGCTTGGGCAGGCCGGTGTCAGCGCCCGGGTCATTCCCGGCGTCTCGTCGCTGGCCGCCGCCGCCGCCGCCCTTCCTGTCGAATTGACCGTGCCGGGTGTTTCCCAGACCGTGATCATCACCAGGGCGGCCGGCAGGACGCCGGCGCCGGAGCGGGAAGATATCAGCTCTCTGGCAGAGCACCAGGCGGCCATGGCAATCTTTTTAAGCGCCGGCCTGGCGGCAAAGGTGCAGGCAAAGCTGGAGCGGCATTATCCTCCCGAAACGCCGGTGGCGGTAGTGCAACGGGCCAGCTGGCCGGACGAGAAGATAATCCGCACGCGCCTGGCGCAGCTGGCGGCGGCGATGAAAAAGGAAGGCATTAACAGCACCGCGATTATCCTGGTGGGCGCCGCTCTGGAACAGAAAGGCGATGAATCCATGCTATACGCGGGAGATTTTTCCCACGGATTTCGCAAGGGCCGCGAGCCTGGACGCCGCAACGGGAAGGCAGAGGCGTGAACGGCCGCCGCATCAGTTATTTCTCGCTAACTGCCGGCGGCGCCCTGCTTGCCCTGAAGCTGCGCGACTGCTTCGGCGGGGTGGCGCACCTGCCCCGGTGCCAAAGTCTGGGCTGCCGCCATTGCGATCCCTTTGACAGCATCAGCGAGGCATTACCGCAGAGCTTCGCGGCCGGCGAAACAGCTGTCTGCGTGATGGCGGCCGGCATCGTCTTTCGGGTGCTGGCTCCATGTCTTAAGTCCAAGCAGGATGATCCGGCTGTGATCGTTATTGATGAGAATGGCAGACACGTGGTGCCATTGCTCGGCGGCCACGCCGCCGGCGCCAATGCTTTTGCCCGGGAGATTGCCGATTTTCTCGGCGCCGCGGCGGTGATAACGACGGCCAGTGATGTTCGGGGCCTGGTGGCGCCCGACGAGGTGGCACGCCGCCTGGGCGCCGTTGTTGATGATCGCCGTCAGCTGCGCAAGGTTGCCTCCTTGCTGATCGACGGCAGGCCGGTGTGCATCGAGGCGCCGCAGGATCCGGGAATGCCCGGATATCACTGGATTCCCTCCGGCGAAGATTGCGGTGACTTTGCCGCCAGGCTGCTTGTCACTTTCGAAACACCAGGCAACGGATCCGAAGCAGCCCGCGCCGGCGAACTGCTTCCACGGATACCGACAGCGCGGCTGGTCTGCCGGTCGGTGGCGGCCGGCGTTGGCTGCCGCCGCGGAGCGAGTGCGAAAACCATCATCGACGCTATCAGCAGCGTTTGCCGGGAAACCGGCGTTGACCGGCGCGCAGTTGGCGTGCTGGCCACTGTCGAGGCAAAGCGGAATGAACCCGGGCTTGCCGCCGCCGCCGCTGAGCTCGAGGCCGGGCTTGTCTTTTATTCGCCTGACGAGCTGGAGGCCGTGAACCGGCCCGGGTCGGCCTTCGTGGAGAAACAGGTGGGAACCGCTGCCGTCTGCGAGCCGGCGGCCCTGCTGGCGGCCGGGAAACGGGGGAACCTGCTGGCGGGCAAGACGATTGCCGGCCCGGTGACGGTGGCGCTGGCGGCCGCTACGGACGGTTTGCCGCCGGGGAAAAAAGATAACCGCATTTTTGTTATTGGCGCGGGCGCCGGCACCGCGGCGCTGCTCACCGAAGAGGCGCGCCGGGCGATCGAGGCGTCCGAGGTGGTCATTGGTTATCGCACTTACGTCAAACAGCTGAGCCTGATTTTTCCCGGCAAGGAATATATCTCCGGGGCGATGGGCACCGAGCTTGACCGCTGCCGGCAGGCCCTTGAACTGGCTGCCGGTGGGCGCACTGTTGCCCTTGTCTCCAGTGGCGACGCGGGCGTGTACGGCATGGCGGGGCCGCTTCTCGAACGGGCCGCCGGCGAGGATGGTGTCCGCGTTGCCGTTGTTCCAGGAGTGACCGCCGCCCAGATCGCGGCGGCCAGGCTGGGAGCGCCGCTGATGAACGATTACATCACGCTCAGCCTCAGCGATTTGTTGACCCCGCGCGCCGAGGTGATCCGCCGCGCCCGTCTCGCGGCCGCGTCGGACATGGTTGTCTGCCTTTACAACCCGGCCAGCAAGAACAGGCAGACCCTCTTTTCAGATGTACGCAAGATGTTTGTTGAAGCGCGGCCGCCTGAAACCCCGGTCGGCTGGGTCAGAGACGCGGGTGGCCCCAATGAATCCATTCATGCCGGCGTTCTTGACGGCCTGCCTGCGGCCGGCATTGACATGCGGACGATTATTATCATCGGCAACTCCCAAACTGAACTCCGACATGGAAAGATGATTACGAAAAGAGGCTATGAGAGAGGATGATTGAATGAGTCTTGTTATGTTAAACGTTAAACGTTAAACGTGCAGCGTTGTGTTTACATCATCGGCGGCACCACTGAAGCCAACCGCGCTGCAGACCGGCTCGGGGCCGAGGGTTGCCGCGTGGTCGTAAGCGTGGCTACGGAGATGGGCGCACGCCTGTCCCGGGCGGCGTCTACCGAGGCGGGGCCAAAGGATGCCGCGGCCATTGCCGCCGCCGTCAATGCCGCCGGCGCCGACGCCATCCTCGATTGCTCCCATCCCTATGCCGTTCACGCCACCTGTGAATCAAAGCAGGCGGCCGCCTTTGCAAAAATACCATATTTGAGGTATACGAGGGCTCCGGACGCCGCGCCAGGCATGGAATCCGGAGCCCTCCGCACCGACAGGTTCAGCTCCTGGGAAGCGGCCGCCGCCTGCCTGCGTAAATCTGGCGGCCCGGCGCTCCTGACTATCGGCAGCCGCAACCTGCCCCTTTTTGTTGAGACGGGGGTTGATATAACGGCGCGGGTGCTCCCAGAGCCCGAAACACTGGCGGCCTGCGCAGCGGCGGGTGTCGGCCCCGAGAGTATTATCGCTGCTCATCCTCCTTTCAGCGTGGATTTTAACCGCGCCTGCCTGCGCCGCGCCCGCGCTCGCGTCATGGTGACAAAGGATTCGGGCGCCGCAGGCGGTCTGCCGGAAAAACTTGAGGCAGCGGCGGCTGAAGGCGTGCGGGTATTGATGATCATCAGGCCGCCTGAGCCGGAAGAAGCCGTGTACGACCTGGATGAAGTTGTCGGCAGGCTTTGGGAAGTGACGGCCTCGTGAGCACCGCCACAGGGAGCAAAGCTGCGGCCAGGGACGGCGGCAACCCGCTTTACCGGCTGCGGCTTGCTTTCGGCTTTTTCACGGTGCTGCCCTTTTCCGGGACAGGGCCGATCGAGGACATCGCCGCTTCCGCCTGGCTGCTGCCGGTAGTCGGCCTGGTTCTGGGAGCAATGGAAGGCCTTGCCGCCTGGGGCTCAGCGCGGTTGTTTGGAGCGCTGGTCGCCGCCTCAGTTGCGCTTGCCGCCGCCTTGCTTCTAACCGGCCTGCATCACGCCGACGGGCTTGCCGATCTGGGAGACGCAGTGATGGCGCACGGCTCCCGGCGCCGCCGCCTTGAGGTACTGAAGGACAAATCAATGGGCATTGGCGCCGCCGGGGCGCTGCTGGTCACATACCTGTTAACCTGGGCGGCGCTCACCCGGCTGGCGCAGCTTCGCAGCGGCCTGGCGTTGGTTGGCTTACTGGCGGCGGCTGAGGTTTGCGCCCGCACGGCCCTGCTGCTGGTTGCGGTTTTTAGCCGGCCGTCACACCCCGGCAGCGGCAGCGAATTTATCGGAGCGCTAAAAGGGAGGAGGGGCGCTGGCGGCCTGGCCGCCGCGGCATTAATCCTTGCGGTCCTTGCCCTGCCCCTGGGCGTCACCAGTCCGGTGCTGGCGCTTGGCGGCGCCGTATCCACAGCCATCCTCGTAGCGGTGTTGGCAGAGCGCCTGTTTGGAGGAGCGGGTGGAGACGTGCTCGGCGCCACCGTCGAGCTTGCCCGGATGGCCGCCCTACTGGCCCTCATAAGCAGATGGTAGATTATTTAATTCAGAATGCGGGTCCGGGAATGTCGAAGAATTCAAATACCGGTTCACGTTTTTACGATTAACGTGGCACCGCGGAGGTTTCGTGAAACGTTAAACATTAAACGTGAAACATTAAACGTGAAACGTAAAACGAATCCACCATCCATCATCCGGTTTTACAGCTGTGGATAGCCACCGCCAACTGGTTGGCGATGCTGTTAATGGTGTAGGTCATTGAGGGCGCAAATGGTTTTTGGTCGGGGAACTGGAGCGCCATCGCTCCGACAACTTCATCCTTGAAAATGACAGGCAGGGTGCAGAGCCGTGTCTCCTCTGCATTCAGCTTGTTGATAATGAAAGCATCACCAGGGTGCATCTGTCCGGGCTCAATCTCTTCTTGGGATATGAGCCGGCGCTCGAGCGCCGCCCGCACGATCATGGTTCCCTCATCGAGGCGGCGCACGCGCAGGTGGTCGTGGATCGCGATCGGACCGGAAAACGCCAGATTGACAAGCGCCTGCCTCTCCTTGTCAAGGTAATAAATGCTGCCGATGCGGCAACCCAGGCGCTTTGCGATTGCTTCGAGAGCCCGCCGGGAGATTTCTATAAGGTCCGAGGACCCGGCGCAGGCGGCTGCCACATCGCGAAGCAGCGTTGCTTTTGACAGCTCCTCGAGAGTCTGGCTGTGCAGCATCGAGTTTTGCACCGCCAGCGAGGCGCGGTCGGCAATCACCTGGATAAGCTCCCAGTCGCTGGCTGAAAACGCGGCTCTTTTCCGGTTGCCGATCCCGAGCACCCCTTCGACGACGCCGTAAATTTTAAGCGGCACCGCCAGCGCCGACCTCATGCCCAAGCTCCTGAAGAAAGGCGACAGGTTTCCATCCTGCTGAAGATCGTCAATTTTCCTGGGGGTTTCCTCAGCCGCCGCCCGTCCCAAGAGGCCTTCGCCCATCTCTATCCGGCGGCCTTCAACCGGAACCACCGAGCCGGTCGACGAAGCCCGGTGCTCCAGGAAGCGGCGGTTCTCGTCCAGCAAAAAGATAACGGCGGCATCCATTTTCTGAAAGTGGCGCGCCCGCTCAACGAGTTCCGACAAAACTGTCTCTATGTCAAGGGACGCCAGACCCGCTTCGGAGATGGCCTCGATAGCCTCCAGAGATTCCCTGGCCAAACGTTCTTGTTGGTAAACCGCCGCGTTTTCAATTGCCAGCGCGCCGTGGGAGCCAATCACGCTGGCAAATTCCACCTGTTCCTTTGAATAGGCGCGGTTTTTGGCCGTCTGGTTAAGCCAGGCGGCGCCGATGGGCCGGCGTCCCGAAATCAAAGGCACAACCAGGCTGGATTTGATCTGATATTGCTTGATCCTATCGCTGCGGATGCGGCCGTCAGCAGCGGCATTTTCAATTTCAAGTATCTGCTGGGTCTCGATTGCTTCGACGCCTGATTTCAAAGCGTCGTAGGGCACCCGCAGGCGGGTAGGGTCGCGCTCGTTTTCGTAAGCGCCGTACCGCGCTCTCCTTTCCCATTGCTCGTCTTCCAGCAAAAACAGCACGCCGGCATCGGCGCCGACAATGTACGCGAGGCCCTCCAGTACAATCCTGATTGTTTCATTGACGTCCAGGCTGGACATGACGGCGGAGTTTATGCGCAAAGCTGTTTGCCGGATACGCAAGCGCAGCGCCTGCTCTGTGATGTCCCCGGCAAACATGGTCACATGCATGGGTATCGCCTGGCGGCGCCAGCGGGCAGGGATAATGTCGATCGACCAGACAGCATTGCCGCCCTGCGCCGTCTGCAGGTAAAGCTCCTGGGAAGCAATCCGCTTGCCTTCGGCGGCGGCAGTGTCCATCCATTCGGAAAGCTGGCGGGTGGTTTCTTCCGGAAATGATTCGGCAAGCGAAGTTTGCGAGTTGCCCCCGGCGAGGGCCGACATCTGGACAAAAGCCTGATTACAGTCAAGCAGCTTGTAGCCCGGAAAGCCAAACCGGGCGTAGGCGAGCGGCGCGTTTTTAAGCGCCTGGCGCGGGCTTTTGAGATGTCTGATAGAACGCCGGCCTTTGAAAAAAGAGGCGCCTGCCAGCACCACCGCGATAGCCGCGGCGGCGGTCAACCAGCCGGCAGCCGGCGCCGCCGCGATTATGTTGGGCGACACGCTCAACGCATGCTGCCCGCCAGCGGTGGTTTTCCGGCCCCCTGAACGTGTGAGTTGTGAATGGCAAGGGCAAGCTGGTTGGCAATGCTTCTAAAGGTGTCAATTTCAGGGGTGGAAAAATGCTTGCGTCCCGAAAAGGCGATCGCCATCCCGCCCACGATCTGGTCCTGATAGATGATTGGCACGGCCGCACGGCTGCTTTTTTCGATCCCCAGCTCTCTTAGGATAAAGGCTTCCGTCTCGGAAGCCGACTCGGATGCATCCGTCTCGTGGGTGATAATCCGCCGCTCCTTTACGGCCCTGGCCAGGAATGTGTCCTGGTCAAGGTGAATGGCGTTTATCTTTTCGGTAACTTTGGCCGGGTGTCCCAGAAAGGCAATGCTGACGAGCGAGTTTTGAGACGGATCGAAGTCAAACAGGCTGGCCGCCTGGCAGTTGAGCTGACGGTAGATTGCCTTAAGGGCGCTTTTGGCAATGTCGGTGATGTCGTGCAGTCCGGCGCAGGCGGCGGCCACGTCCCTTGCCAGCGCCACCCTGGCCAGCTCAACCAGGGTCTGATTATGCTGCAGCGAATTCTGCATCGCCAGCGAGGCGCGATCCACCAGGACCGGTATCAGCCTGCCTTGCTCCCCGGAAAAGAACGCCGGTTGGCGGCTGCCCAACTGCAGAATGCCGATTACCTTTCCGCCCGCCTTGAGCGGTGCCGCCAGCACTGACTTGATGGCGTGTTTCTCAGGGGAAGGGCATGTTCCGTTCCGGCAGGATTCATCCGGACACATCTCACTCTCGCGGCCGCTGATGTCGTCAATCTTCAGAAGCGCGCCTTTCTCAAAGGCGCGGCCGGCCAGGCCTTCACCCGTTTTTAATTTCAAGCCGGGCTTCCAGTAGCCGCCTGCGGAGCCGGCCACCGCCAGCGATTCCAGGCAACCCGCGTACTCGTCTTTCAGCATGATCATGGCCGCGTCGATTTTCAGAGCATCCTGGGTCCGGGACACCAGCTCGATTAATACCTCATTCAAGTTAAGCGATGTCAACCCGGCTTCGGAGACGGATTCGATAGCTCCGAGCGACTTGCGCACCGCCCGCTCGCTTTCGTAGGCGGAGGCGTTGTCAATCGCCAGCGCCGCCTGGGCGCCGATCACCGTTGCAAACTCCACTTGTTCGTCGGAAAACTGTTTCCGCCTGTCGGTCTGGATCAGCCAGGCGACGCCAATCTTGCGATTGCCGGTGACTAGCGGGATGACCAGGGTGGATTTGATGTTAAACCGCTTCAGGTTTTCGCTGCTGAAACGGGGATCGGCGGATGCGTCCTCGATGGCGATGGCCTGCTTGCCTTCCACGGCGTCAACGCCGGTGGGAAGATCTTCGTAGCGCCAGCGGAACTGGCGGGTCTGCTCATCCGTATTTTCTCCCCATCCGGCGACGCCGACCCAGTGGTTTTCCCTGAGCAGGAAGAGGCCGCCGGCGTTTGTGCGCGCCACGTAAGCAAGGCTATCCATTGCCGCCCGGATCGTCTCGTCAAGGTTCAGGCTTGACATAACGGTAGAGCTGATACGAAGCGCGGCGTCACGCGTACGGCTGCGGTGAACGGCGCCGGTCACGTCGACGGCAAAAAGGCTGACAGAGTCGGGATGCGAACGTCCGCGGGCAGCGGCAGGAATGACGCTAACATTCCAGAAAGTATTATGACCGTCCCCCTCCGGGACCGGAAATTCTTCGGCTGTCACCCGGGACTTTGTTTCCGCCGCCCGGTCGATAAGTTTCAGCAGCGGCCTGGCAATATCCCCCGGCATCGTCTCAACGAGATCCAGACACTTTTTCCCGCCGGTGCAAAAATGAGCGAAAGCGGCATTGTGGCCGCTGATGGCATATCCGGGCAGGTGAAACTCGGCGAACGCGAGCGGAGACGATTCAAGCGACTCGCGCGTTTCGCTGATTCTGCCAATGAACTGGCGCAAAAGCAAAGATGCCAGCGCCGCCAGGGCGCCAAAGCCGCCCACAATCGGGGAGACCAACCAGGCCTCTCCCGCAAGCGGCTCCATCTCAGTGACCAGCTCGAAGACCATCGCAACCAGGCCGGTCGCCAGAACCTCAGGCGGGCTTAACAGGAATGCAGCGGCAATGATCGGAATGACGTAGACAAAATCGACTGGTTGATAGTTGACGAAGATGTGGTCAGCGACTAGAGCGCCGAGCAGCAATGCGCCGACAAATAGCAGCAGCACCAGGTGCTTGCCGGGGAAATTTGTTGGCAGCCGGAACATTTTACTTCCATCTTCGCGACAGGCCGGCGAAGCCTTCGCGCCAGAAGAGGCGCCAGAATTCCAGCCGCCGCCAGCGGTCATACTCCGCCCGCCGGCGGGGATCTGTCAGCACTTCGCGCGCTTCATTGAGTTCTTGCATTTTTATGGTGGCCCACTGCTTCTGCTCGGGCGGATAGGCATCGGGGTGATATTTGCGCACCAGGGTTTTATAGGCGCGGTCAATCACTTCCGTCGATGCATCCTGGTGAACCTCCAGAATTCTGAAATAATCTTTCACATCTATCGGCGCCAGAATCGGTAATTTGAGGTTACAAGAAACTATCTCAACAGTATAGAGGAAATGATAATGGCTAATCCAGCCATGTAAGTTTTAATGGCGAAGGGTTATGTTTTGTAGTGAAAAGACGGTTTGGGACAAAGCCCAACCGCCGGGATTTGGGAAAGCACCGGCAGCGGGCGTGGCTGGACGGACAGACAGGCGCTGGCGTAGCCCAAGCGGCGGTCCGCTTTGGCCACCGCAGCAACTGCGCCAGAACAAGGCGCCATCCGCCCAGAATTTTTGGCCTCCTATGCCGGAACCTTATCGCGCGTCTTTGTTAAATGCCATCCCTTGGAAGGCTCCTGAGGGAAGCCGCCATCGGCAATAAGGTCCGCAAAGGAAGTGGATTTGAGCCGGTTGATCACTGCTTCCTGGATCTCGGCCCAGACGGGGAGAACGGGGCAGGACTCGTCACGGCTGCATTCGCCCTTTGCCCTCAAGCACCTGCTTAAAAGGATCGGCTCTTCAATTGCCTCGATTGCCTCGAGCAGGTCAATGTCGGCGGGATCGCGGGAGAGCATGACGCCACCCTGGTTTCCCCGCAGGGTTCTGACCAGCCCGGCCCGCGCGAGGGTGCGCATGATCGTCGGCAGGTACTTTTCAGGAATGTCCTGGGTTAAGGCAATCTCCCTCGTCTGGATGACGTCGCCGACCTCAACGGTAGATAAATGCAAAAGCGCTCTGATCGCGTAATCTGCTTGCCTTGTAAGTTGCATCTGTCACCTCTTTAAATGTAATTGTTGAAATGAAGCATCTGACAATAGCCAGCGCTGCCAATATATTCGCTAAAACAGCATATCGCGAGGGCTACTGCAGCCGCCATAGGGGAAAACCCCCATTTTTGTTACCGATTTAACTAATTAGAGTGACTTAGCTGTAAAAGAAAGAACAAGGTGGGAGGGAGTTCAAATATTGATTTCTTGCCCCAATGGGCTGGTTTTTGCTCCGTTCCAGCACTCGCCTTGCTACCATTTCCTCTTCAGATTAAGAAGCTCCTGCGCATACCCGATCACACAGATGGGGGAGACTATAAACTGGTAGATAAGGAAGTAGGCGAAGAAGCCGGCGATGTTGCGCCTGATTTTCAGGCCGAGAAAGTTGAAAACCGATTTCTGGAACCTGAGCATCACCATCACGATTAGCGCTGTTATTGGCAGCACCAGCAATGTCATCAAGCCGGCCAGGTAATAGTAGCCCAGCAGCGCCAGAATGACGCCGGGAAGGAAGGCCGTTGTGAAGAAGAAATCAAGCGGCGGGAAGAGCAGGTCCAGCGCGACGAAAAAGCCGGCAAAACCACGGCGTTTCCAGACGATGGCAAGGTGATTTTTCAGCGCCTCGATCATGCCGCGCGCCCAGCGCTGTCGCTGGCGGAAGAAATGGCGGTAGGTTTCAGGCACCCTGGTAAAGGCCACCGCAGTGGGCTCATGGTCTATTTGATGCCCCTCCCGGAGCAGCGCCCAGGTGAGCATGATGTCTTCGCCAATACGGTTTGGCCAGCCGCGGGCCGCCCTGACCACACCGGTGCGGTAGGCGCTAAACGCCCCCTGCGCCACCAGCGTTCCCCGGTACATGCCCTGCTGACGCTTGACGGCGCCGATGGCGAGAAAATAATCCCATTCCTGCAACCGGGTAAAGTGAGAAGCGCGCGAGTTCTTGGCGAGCACCGATCCGGCGACGGCGGCGCACTTCGGATTCGAGATGAGGCGGGCCACGATCCGTCGGAGCCCTTGTTTGTAAATGAAGGTATCGGCGTCGATGGTCACCAGCACCCGGTGAGAAACAGCCTCGAGGCCGGAATTCAGGGCCGCCGCCTTGCCGCCGTGAGGAATGGAGATAACGTTAAGACCGGGTTTCTGAACCGATCTTAAATAATTGAGCGTGTCGTCAGTGGAGCCGTCGTCGACGACGATGAGCTCGACTTCTCCCGGGTAATCCTGCTCGTAAATTCCGCGCAGCGTCTCAGGCAGGTTTTCGGCCTCGTTGCGGGCGGCGATCAGGATGGAGACAGGCGGCAGCGGGATGTGCGGATCCAGCCGGGCCTGCCGGTAACCAAGCAGGTTAAGCAACAGGAACATATTCAGATAGCCGGGAATTATAGCGACGAAACCAACGAGGATGAGCGCCCCCGGCAGCGAAACGATTCCCGCCAGATTCCCAATCCAGCCGGCGGCCAGCAAGCAGGCGATGCCGGCAAAAGCAAGCGCGCCCAGGTTCGCGAGCGTGAAGCGCGTCGCCAGTTTTATCCGAGGCAGGCCCCCCACCAGCCCGCTGCCGCCTGTGACGGTTTTTACGGGAGCATTCATTGGACCTAAGTGGGATTTCGAAAGTGGGATCTCGCAGGGAAAACCCAAAATATACTTCTGGTCCATTCTCAATAACCCTGCAAAGCGGGTGGTGAAGTTAGCGTTTCTTGTTTCACGTTTAACGCTTCACGCAAACCCATTTCATGGAAACCAGGGACACGATCCCAATTTCCGAAGGAAATTGGGATCGTGTCCCCTATCATCTACCATCCGGGTTTAAAACTCGCAGTCTACCGCCGGGCAGCCGCCGGCGAATTCGGCGCTGGCGCGCACATACTCGGTCTTTTCGCCCTCGACGACCTCGCCGGCAAGGTAGAGAACCTGCTGCTCCTTGCTGCCATAACGGAAAACCGTAATCCCCTTGCAGCCCAGGTCGTAAGCCAGCAGAAAGGACTGCCTGACTTCGTCGATGCCGGCGTCCCGGGGGAGGTTGATAGTCTTGGAGACGGCATTGTCCACATGCTTCTGGAAAGCGGCCTGCATGCGAACGTGCCAATGCGGATCGATGTCAAGGGCGGTGCGAAAGACCGCCTTGACGTCTTCCGGAACCTCGTCAAAACCTTGTACAGAGCCCACCTGCGCGATCCGCATCATCAGGTCGTCGCTGTAGAAGCCGCGTTTGCGCGCCACCCGATCAAACTCGGCGTTGGTCTCCAGCAGATGCGTGCCCTCCATCACGTCCCTGACAAAAGAAATGGCGAACAGCGGCTCGATGCCGCTACTGGCGCCGGCGATGACGCTAATCGTGCCTGTTGGGGCAACGGTGGTGACGGTCGAGTTGCGCATCGACTTAAAACCGCGCTGCTGCCAGAGGCTGCCCTTGAAATTGGGGAATGAGCCGCGCCGCGCCCCAATTTCCCGGGACTTGGCCACGGCGTGATCATGGATGAACTTCATGATCTCATCGCCCTTTGCCAGGCCTTGATCCGAGTCGTAGCGGATTCCCATCCGGATGAGCGCATCGGCAAACCCCATTACGCCCAGGCCGATCTTGCGGTTGGCGTTGGTCATCTCGGTTATCTCTTCGAGCGGAAAGCGGTTGGCGTCGATCACGTTGTCCAGAAAGTGAACCGATTGCTCCACGAGGCTGCCCAGGCGTTGCCAGTCGATGTCGCTCCCGACTACAAGCTTGACGAGATCGATCGAGCCAAGGTTGCAGGACTCGTATGGCAGAAGCGGTTGCTCGCCGCAGGGGTTGGTCGTCTCCATCGGCCCCAGTTGCGGCGTCGGATTGGCCGCATTGATGCGGTCCAGGAAAATCATGCCGGGGTCGCCGGCGCTCCAGGCGTTGCCGGCGATGGCCTCCATTACCGGTCCTGCCCTGAGGGTGCCGGTCACCTTGCCGTTGCGTGGATTTATCAGCTTGAACTCGCCATCCTCCTTTACCGCCTGCATGAACGTGTCCGAAGCGGCGACGGAGATGTTAAAGCTCCTCAGAAATCCCTCCTGCTGCTTGGCGCTGATAAACTGAAGGATGTCGGGATGGTGGACGCTCAGGACTCCCATGTTGGCGCCGCGGCGGCGCCCTCCCTGCTTGACAACTTCGGTGCCGGCGTCAAAAACGCCGATGAAGCTCACAGGCCCGGAGGCAATGCCCTTTGTGGATCCCACCCGGTCGCCGCGGGGGCGCAGATGCGAGAATGAAAAGCCGGTGCCGCCGCCGGCCTGATGGATCTGGGCCATGTGCTTGACAGAATTAAAAATGCCATTGATCGAGTCCTCCACTGGCAGGACAAAACAGGCGGATAGCATGCCCAGCGCCGTGCCGGCATTCATTAGCGTCGGCGAATTGGGAATAAACTCGCCGCTGGTCATAATCCTGAAAAAGATTTCTTCCGCCGCGGCTGCATCGTCGCCGTAGCCGGTCTCAACCGCGGCGACGTGCCGGGCGACCCGGCGGAAGAGTTGGCCGGGGGTCTCGACCACGTTGCCGTCGTCATCCTTGATGAGGTAGCGTTTCTTGAGCACAGTCAGCGCGTTTAGCGGCAGCTTCAGGTCATCGGTCACCCCAAGGAACCGCTTGGAGGCGCGGATGTCCTCATGACGCCGCCGGTAGGTTATGTAAGCCTTGGCGACGCCCGGTGGGCCCTTTGCCATCAGCGATTCTTCAACCACGTCCTGGATTTCCTCCACCGAGGGGGTGCCGCCCGGGTAGCGTTCCTGGAGGCTGGCGACAGCCTGCCGCGCCAGCTCCCCGGCAACATGGCCGTCCTGCTGCCCGACAGCCGTGACCGCCTGGTAAACGGCGCGCTCGATTCTGTCCGGATCAAACGGGACAAGCCGGCCGCTGCGCGACCTGATCTGTTTGATTGAACTTTCTGTCATTTCCGTTTTTTTAAGCCGGTTGAATGTCAATTCAAATTACTTTTACCCGGCAAAAGTTATCCTGAACCGGCGGCATCTTGCCCGCGCCCGCGGAAACGCTTAAAATAAACGGGAAAGTTGAGTAGCCGTTCAGGTTCGCGCGGGCGGGAAAGAAGAGAACTGTGACGGTCTTGAGCATGGAAGGGAACATATGTCTTTATTTTTGGAACTCTCCGGCGAGTTGGAGTGCACTGCCTGCGGGGTGCTTTGCGAAAAAGTCATTTACCCCGCCAACTGTTTCGACTCCGGTTGCAAGTACATTTATTCCTACGACGAAGGCAATTCCACTTACTTTGGTTGCCTCTACAAGGTGTTTGGCGTTGAGATCGACCTTGGCGGCTTTCACGAGCTGGAGAAGCGCAAGGGCGGTTTTGGCGCCGTTAAAGTCGTTGGGCCACCGCTGGATCACTGCAGCATCAACGTGGAGAGGGCGTACAACCGCGAGCAGTGTGAGGAATCATGCCGCCGCGCGCTCATTGAGCATTTTTCACCGCGCCGGTAGCCTTAAGGCGCCGGCCGCAAGCTGCCGGGGTTTTGGCCCCGGTTTTGGTGCATCCAGCGTCCAGAATCCAGAATCCAGCATCCGGTTTTAACCATCCACTATCCGGTTATTGATGCTGCGTCAGCGCTTTGAAAAGCTGGTGGAGGAAGCCCTGGCTTCGCTGCCGCACCGCTTTGCCTCCCGCCTTGAGAATGTTTCCATTATTGTCGCGGACTGGGCTACGCGCGAGCAACTGGACAGGGCGGGCATAAATGACCCCCACCGGCTTGTCGGCCTTTACGAAGGCATTCCCCTGACCGAGCGCCCCCGGGGTTACTATGGCGTTCTGCCAGATCGGATAACCGTTTTCCGGATTCCCATCGAGGAAATGTCGACGACCGATGAAGATATCCGCCGCCAGGTGCGGGAGACAGTTATGCATGAGCTGGGGCACTACTTTGGCATGGACGAAGAACGGATTCGGCGGACAAAGAAGTGACGTTTCACGTTTAGCGTGGCTGATTAAAAGATTTTCGTGAAACGTTAAACGTTAAACCTTAAACGTTCTTTGATATTTAGGACGGCTCGGACTAGAATTCTTTCATGCCCGAGCCCAAGCTGCCTGAGCGCGAAAGAGTCTTTTCCGGAATGCGGCCCACCGGCCGCCTGCATCTTGGCCACCTGCTCGGCGCGCTTCCCAACTGGGTGAGGCTCCAGGAGCAGTTCAACTGTTTTTACTGCGTCGCCGACCTGCACGCGCTCACCACCCGTTTTGACAATGTCGAGCATATGAAACGCGACGGGGTCGAGATGGTGGCGGACTGGATCGCGGCCGGCATCGACCCCGGGCACAGCGTCATCTTCCGCCAGTCTGAGGTCAAGGAGCACAGCGAACTGGCGCTGCTTCTCGGCATGATTGTGCCGGCTTCCTGGTTGGAGCGGGTCCCTTCCTACAAGGAGCAGATTGGCGAGCTGGGCCAGCGCATCGCCACCTTTGGCTTCCTCGGCTATCCGGTCCTGCAGACCGCCGACATCATTCTTTACAAGGCCAGCCGCGTGCCGGTGGGCGAGGACCAACTCTCTCACCTGGAGCTGGCCCGCGAGATCGTGCGCCGCTTCAATGGCCTGTATGGCCCCGTGTTTCCTCAGCCCCGCGCCGTTCTAACTGAAACGCCGCGGCTCATGGGCCTCGATGGGCGCAAGATGAGCAAGTCCTACGGCAACACCATTGACATCGCCGAAGATCCGGAAATTGCCCGCAGCAAGGTGATGTCCATGTTTACCGATCCGGCCCGTCAGCGGCTGAGTGACAAGGGCCACCCCGACCGCTGCAATGTCTTTTCTTACCACAAGTTTTTTGAGGCGCCCGCGGCTGAAGTTGACGAGATAGACAAAGGATGCCGGAACGCCACCATCGGTTGCACCGAGTGCAAAACGCGGCTGGCCGACCGCATTCTGGCGGCGCTGGAACCAATCCGCGGTAAACGCGAAGCGCTGCTGGCCGAGCCTGGCCGGATCGAATCAATTCTGGACGAGGGCCGCGCCCGGGCCCAGGATGTCGCTGCGTCAGTGCTTGAGGAAGCTTGCGGCGCTATCGGCTTATGAAGCGCTTCACTTTCAACATTCCACGTTTAACGCCTTCCACCCCGATGAGGGTGGATGAACAACATGCAACACTTTGTCAACTATCTTCCCTCCCCCTTGGGAGGGAGGATCAGGATGGGGAAGATAATGTCTAGCCGCTGGGACATCGAGCTGCTTGACCTCGATCTGGAAGTGTTTCAGGGTCCGTTTGACTTGCTGCTGGCGCTGATCCTGCGCGAAGAAGTGAACATCTTCGAGGTGCAGTTGGCAGAGATAGTGATTGCTTATCTTGAGCGCCTGGAAGAAGAGGCGGAGCTAAACCTGGAAGCCGTCAGCGAGTTTCTAATCCTGATAAGCGCCCTGATGGAGATCAAGTCGGCGCAACTGCTGCCCCGGCCGGAGGCGCTTGAGCTGGAAGATCTGACTCCGGAAGAGGCGCGGGACGAACTGGTTTTGAGGCTGGTGACCTACAAGAAATTCAAGGAGGCCGCCGCCTGGATGCGCAGCCGCTATGACGGCACGCGCCACTGGCATTTTCGCAGCGCCCCGCTGCCGCAGCTTAAGCACCGCCCGGAAGCAGAAGTGCCGCGCAGGCACGACCCGGTAAAACTTGCGGCGGCCGTCAGGGCGCTGCTGGCCGAGCCGCCCCGGATCGACATCGATCACATGATGATGGCCACTGCCAGCGTCTGGGAACAGATGAAAGCGATCCGGGGGATGTTGCGGCGGCAATCACAGGTCGCTTTTGACGAGATTGTCGGCGGTGCCGACCGGATCACCCAGGCAGTCGCTTTTTTCGCCCTCCTCGAGATGTACAATTCCGGCGAGCTGAACGTTGAGCAAGAGCACCTTTTTGGTCAAATTCTCATCTACGAAGCACGGAGGGACAAGAAGATCGCGTAAAAATAGTTCAAAGTTTCGGGTTCAAAGTTCAGGCTTTGAACCGGAACCTGGAGCCCGGTATTTGTTAATGTTACCGTCCTGAGTGAACCGAAAGGATCTACCGATAGAGGTGCAGTTTGATGGATGAAGAAAATGAAAAACTCGGAACTCGGAACTCGGAACTCGGAACTTCCGGGCTGGCCCGCGATATCGAAGCCGTGCTTTTCATCTCTCCCGAACCGGTGTCATTGCGGACATTGTCCGAGGTTACCGGCGCGGAAGGGCGGGAGCTGGAGGAAGCCATCGAGGCCCTGCGGCAAAAATTATCGCCGGAAAACGGCGGCATCATTTTCACCGAGGTCGCCGGAGGCTTTACTTTCAGGACCTCCGACTCTGCCCGCGCCGCCGTCGAGCGCTTCTGCGCGCGGCCTCCTGATTACTCGCTCTCGCCGGCGGCAATGGAAACGCTGGCCATCATCGCCTACCTTCAGCCGGTAACCCGCCCCGAGATCGCCCGCATTCGCGGCGTCGGCGCCGACACCGTCGTTAACACCCTTGCCGACAAGGGCCTGCTGATGGAGGCGGGCCGCAGCAGCGAGACCGGGGCCATCCGCTACCGGACGACGCCGGTGTTCGAGAAGCTGTTCGGCCTTTCCGGCCTGGAAGCGCTGCCGCCGATTGAAGGCTTTGAGGCGACACCGGCGGACGTTGAAGAGCTGAGGGAAAAACTGCATCAGGCGGCGGGAAGAAGGCAATAACTTCATGTTAAGCCGGCAGGCAGGCACAGGCTTTTAGCCTGTGCAGATGAGGGGCTGTGCGTAGATTAAGTCTCCCAGAGGCAGGCTGGAAAGCCTGCCATTTACTAATCTAGTGTCAGAGCGCTTACAGAAATATCTTGCCCGATCCGGCGTCGCCTCGCGCCGCAAGAGCGAAGAGTTCATTGCCGCCGGCCGCGTCCAGGTCAACGGGGAGACGGTTACGGAGATGGGAACGACGGTCGGGCCCGGCGACATTGTCTGGTTTGATGGCCGCCCTGTCGAGCCGGAGCCGCTGGAGTACCATCTGCTGAACAAGCCTGCCGGGGTAGTCAGCACAGTAAGCGATCCCGGCGGCGGCAGAACGGTTGTGCGGCTCGTTGCCAGCAGAGTGCGGCTGTTTCCGGTCGGACGCCTTGATCAGGACACAACCGGCTTGATAATCCTCACCAACGACGGCGCTCTGGCGCATAAGCTGATGCATCCCCGCTTCGAGGTTGATAAAGTATATCTCGCCGAAATAGAGGGCGCAGTCGGGGAAGCCGTGCTGCGCAAGCTGCGGCGGGGCCTTGAACTGGAGGACGGGCCAACGGCGCCGGCCCGGGCGCGGCTGGTAAGCAGGCACAGCGGCGGCAGCATTGTGGAGATTGCCATCCACCAGGGCCGCAAGCGGCAGGTGCGGCGAATGCTGGAGGCAGTCGGCCATCCGGTTGTCCGGTTACACCGCAAAAAGTACGCCATGTTATCTGATGACGACCTGGCCCCCGGGCAGTCGAGGGTTCTTTCGCGAAGGGAAGTTGAGGATTTGCAAAGACTTGTCACGGCAGGAAAACAGTGAAGGAGGACGGCTGGCGACTGGTGGCGGTGCGCGGCGCCACCACGGTCGAGGCAGACACCCCGGAACAGATTCGCGAGCGCACCAGCGAACTGCTCAAGGAGATGATGCACCGCAACAGCATCGCCCCGGATGATATCGTCAGTCTTATTTTCACCGCAACCCCTGATCTCGTCTCCGACTTCCCGGCGGTGTCGGCCCGCAACATGGGGCTCTCGCGCACGCCGCTCCTCTGCTCTCAGGAGATTCCCGTTGCCGGCAGCGTCGAGCGTTGCGTCCGCGTGATGATGCACGCCTATTCAAGGAGCGCCAAGAATGAAATCCGCCACGCCTACCTGCACGGCGCCCGCCAGTTGCGCACCGACCTGCCTGAGTAAAAAACCCGGATGGTGGATGGTAAATGGTAGATAAAATAAGCTGATCTTCCTCTTCGCTCAGGATAATCAGGAAAAATAATGATGCGAGGGGCTTGCCTGGAGCTGGCCGGACATAGGCAGACCGGGGCAAGCCCCGAGTTCATTCCTGAGACAATTGAAAGATCAGTTAAAATAAAACAGAAACTCGAAACTCACTTGACAGATAGTATAATTTAAGCATGGTATTCATGGAACCGGAAACAGGAAACTGAAAGCATGATCGACCATGAAATTCGTACCGCAACTTGAAAACGTCACACTTTACGTCGCCGGGGCGCCGGTCGAGGCGGTGGCGCGGCGCTACGGGCTTGACCCGCAGAAAGTGATAAAGCTGGCATCGAATGAGTCGCCGCTGCCGCCTTTCCCGGAAGTTCTTGAAGTGATCACACGGAAGTTCAACGACCTCAACCGTTACCCCGATTCGGAATGCCGCGACCTGAAGGCGGCGCTGGCGGAGCGCTACGGCGTAACGCCGGAGGAACTGGTCGTTGGCAACGGCTCCTGCGAGCTGCTTATCTGGCTGAGCCTGGTCATGCTGGAGCCGGGCGCGGAGGCGGTTTTCTCGGACCCAACCTTTCTCGTTTACGAGGAAGCGACCCGGGCGCGGGGCGCCAGGCCGGTCAAGGCGCCGCTCAAGGATTTTGCCAACGACCTGGAAGCGCTGGCTGCGGCGGTAACCGGCAGGACGCGGATTGTCTTTTTGACAAATCCGCACAATCCGACAGGCTCGTATCTGCCATATGCGGACATCTCCCGGTTCGCGGCCACGATTCCGGAAGACTGCCTGCTGGTGCTGGATGAGGCCTACAACGAATACGTCGAGGAGCCTGATTCCCAGGACGGGCTGAAGTTGTGGCGAGAGCGGCCCAATGTTGTCGTGCTCAGGACTTTTTCCAAGATATACGGCCTTTGCGGCCTCCGCGTCGGCTACGGCATCTGCTCGCCTGAGGTCAAGGAGGCGGTTGACAAGGTGCGCCAGCCTTTCAACGTCAACATGCCGGCGCAGGCGGCGGCGCTGGCGTCGCTTGGCCTGGAAGAGCGCCTTCAGGAAAGGCGCGCCCTCAACAATGCCGGCCGCCGCCAGCTTTACGACGGCCTTGCCGCCATGGGCGTCAAATACGTCCAGACGCAGAGCAACTTCATGCTGGTTGACGTCAACGGCATGTCAACGCCGGCCGATAACGTGCCCGAAGAGCTGATGAAACGCGGCGTCATCGTCCGGCCGGGCCGGACGCTGGCCTGCCCCGGCTACATCCGCGTCAGCGTCGGCACGGAAGCAGAGAATTCGGTATTTCTGGAGAAGCTGGCGGGTCTGAAATAAATGTTTGGCGTTTTGCGTTGATGGAAACGCGGGTTAACACGAAACGCGAAACACAAAACGAAAAGCCCCGCCGGTAGCGGGGCTAAAAAATTGCAAGCGCCCTCTTTAGTTAGGGTGCTTTCGTCTCGTTCTTCGCCTCGGTTTTGTTCTCCTTGGCTTCGTCGGCCACACCGGAGATAGCCTCATTCATCGAGCCCTTGAATTCCCGGATGCCCTTTCCCAGGCCGCGCCCAATCTCCGGCAGGCGCTTGGGGCCGAAGACTACCAGCGCGATAATAAGAACCAGAATCAGGTGTTGAGGTGCAAGTACTCCGTCAAACATGACATTCTCCTTTCGGAGCTGCTAAACCGGCCCCCTGTTTGCAAAAAACCATTCCCATTATATCCGGACTGGCTGCCAGAAACCAGCCCTTGCCTGCTTTCTCAGTTTTGGAAAAAGTGCTTTTAAGGTTTTTCCGTGAAATGTGAAACTTTAAACGTGAAACGAGATTCCCGGCAGTGCGCCACCGCGCATTTGCAGGAGCAGACTAGCGACTGCCAGAGAGCATGCCGCCCTCTGGCTGCTGGGAGGCAGAGCTTTGACCGCTGTAACCTGCCGCATGGCTGCCCCGGGCCACGCCTTGCGGCATACTTTTGGAACCGGATTTTCCTGACGGAGCCTGGAATTGTCCGGGCGACTGTGCCGGATTTCCGTCGCTCTGCGGCGCAGGTCCGTAGGGGGCAGGCATGTCCTGCTGTCCGCCGTTCTGCACGGAGCCGCCCGGCATCTGCCCGTTGCTGGGGGCGCTTCCGGATGCGCCGGATGAGCCCTGGGAGCCGCCAGAGTTGGGGTTGCCGCCCCCGGCCCGGCCGGCTGGCCTGCTTGGATTCGTCTTGCCCCGCTGGCCGGCAGCCGATCTGCCCCCCGCAGGTCCGGCGCCACCTTCTTCATGGCGGATTACCGCCTGGATATTAGCGGGCACCATGTTAAAGATTTCTTTCATCAGGGCGTCGTGGCGGGCGCGGGTAGCGTCGATCATCCCTATGACAGCCGTGACATCGTCACCTTCCCGCCCGGCGGCGGCCGCCAGGCTCTGCGCCTCGCCGATCTGCCGGTCATAATTTGCCAGCAACTCCGAAACGTACTGGGGCTTGCCCTTGGCCACCATCGCTTTGATTTCGTCGAGCCGTTTGCCGGCATCGCCGGCAGCGACAGCAGCGCGGCCAGTCTTGCCAAAGGCGATAAAGCTGCGGGCATCTTCCAGCTTTTGTTTTAACGGATAAAGGATGTTGTCCGGACCGGCGGAGTTGGCCGCCAGCGCCGTGGCGCCCGAAAGCGCCAGGATTGCGGCGGCCGCGATCGCCGGCCGCAGCAGGAAACGCCGCAGTTGCCGCTTGTTGACAGGCGCACGCAGGCGGGCTTGGGCTGCAGCCATCACCCTCGACCTGACGGCGGCACGCCGTGCGGGGCTGGCCTCAATTTTAAATGACCGGCGGCAGGCCGCCGCCAGCTCCAGCAACAGTTCCAGCTCGGCGGCCGCTTTGCCGTTGCCATGGCTGCTTTTGCAGCTGGCGCCGCTCCCGGTCAAATCTTCAAGGCCGCGGTCAAGCAGTTCCGCCGGAGCGGCTGATTTATTGTAAGGTCTGTCTTTAATCGTCATTTCCTTCCAGGATCTTCCTCAGGTTTATCAGCGCCCGGTGCTGCAATGCCTTGACAGCACCTTCGCTTTTTGACAGCACCGCTGCAATCTGGCCGTTGCTGAAATTCACCATCAGCTTCAGCAGCAGCACCTGCTGCTGATCGTCGGATAATTGCCAGATAGCGTCCCGCAAAGTCTGCCGGTCCCAGGCCGCCTCAGCAGTTGTTTCCACATGCTTCGCTGCCGGGATATCCATATGACGGTCATTAATTGCGGATTCCCTGTTTCGCCCCCGCCGGCGGAAGTGGTCGAGCACGTCATGACGGGCGATGCTAAACAACCAGGCTTCAAAGCCGGCGCCGCGCCAGCTGAAGCCGTTGATCTTTTCCAGGGCTTCCAAAAAAACCCCGGCCGTGATGTCCTCGGCGTCGGCAACTGCGGCAACCTGATGAAGAACGAAAGCGTAGACCGGATTGTAGTAACGGTCATAAAGCTTGCCGAATGCGTCTAAGTCTCCTTTTTGCACCTGCCTGATCAGTTTTGAGAGCTCTCGCTTCTCTGGCAATTATTGGTCTCCTATTTTTCTAGCGGGAAAAACTGCATTTGGATACGGGTTCATGAATAGTTTCGGCTCAAGCCTGCTTGTTTGTTATAACAGCGTAACTTTTAGCGTAACTTTTTCCAGACTTTACCGCTAACAAGTCAGGAACGATAGTTTGAGGGCGCTTTCAGAAAGGAAGGTTTGGCGTGGTTATTTTTAAGCTAAAAGCATTGGTTGTCGCCGGGGCTCTTGTTCTTGCTGCCGGCGGGACCGCTTATGCGACTGGCAACCTGCCGGTGGGCAAGCTGCCGTCTGTGATCGGGAATGGCGTAGCGGCGCTTAACGGAATAGGAACTTCAACCACAATCGGCCACGGGCATGGCGCCGCAGCCGACCAGTACGGCAAGTCGGCAGCCGGAAACCAGTACGGCGTCTCCCAGGTAGCCCGGGGCAAGAACGACACGGGCACAATGACGCTTCCAAACGGGAAGGTCATTCGGAATCACGGCCTGGCAGTAAGGAACGCCGCCCGGCAGCAGGCTGGAAACGGGAATATGAGCGGTGACATGCCTCCGGTTACAGTGCCAGCCGGGCCGCCGGCCGGGGTTCCCGGCCCTCCGGCACAGGTTCCGCCGACAAGTCCGGGCAGCACAGCTTCCACATCAGGATCGGGCAATGCTGGCGGCCATATGAGCACCGGACCGGCAGGCGGAATGGCATCCGGTCACAGCGGTCACAGATAAAACCTGACCTCTTACAGAGAGCCCGCCCGTTGGGCTCTAAACCACCCGGCAGCGGCAGCTGGGGAGCTGTTTGCCGGGTGGTTTAGTTTTTGCCCGCACGGGTATCTTTAATTTGCCCCAAGAAGTCAAGGATGGAAGTTTATCCGGCGCAGGGTTGAGAAGCTCTGCAGAAGCAGGGAACTGTGGAAAAACCGGAAAAATGGAAATCTGGAGGTTTCTTGGGGTTTTTCTTCCTTTCCTTAAAGAATGCTAGAATGTAAACCTCGGCGGATGTTTGACCGCCCTGATTTGCATGCACTTGATCCCGTTTCGCATTTAGCAAAGTTGCCGTGAACCACCAGGTTTTCCGTGTAACGTTAAACGTGAAACGTTAAACGTTAAACGCGTCTCTTTCCCTGTTTTTTGGCGGAGGTTTGCGGCAATGATGATTGTTATGAAGCCGGATGCGACCGAGGAGCAGATCCAGCATGTGGTGGACCGGCTCGCCCGCGTCGGCGCCCGCGGCCATGTCTCCCGCGGCGAGTTTGTCACCATAATCGGCGCCATTGGCGACCGCGAGCAGATCGCAGCGCTGCCTTTTGACGCCATGCCGGGCGTTGACCGGATCATGCCCATCCTGAAGCCATACAAGCTGGCCAGCCGCGAGACACATCCGGATGACACCGTCGTCCGCGTTGGCAACTGCTCGATTGGCGGCGGCGCCTTTGCCCTGATTGCCGGCCCTTGCTCGGTTGAGAATGAAGATCAGTATTTAAGGGCGGCCCGCCAGGCGGCGGGCGCCGGCGCCTCGATGCTCCGGGGCGGCGCCTTCAAGCCGCGCACCTCACCCTACAGCTTTCAGGGGCTGGGCGAGGACGGGCTCAAGATCATGGCGGCCGCCCGGGAGGAAACGGGGCTCCCTATCGTCACGGAGCTGATGGACCCCCGTGATGTTGAGATCGTGCTGAAATATGCCAACGTTATCCAGATCGGTACCCGCAACATGCAGAACTTTCAGCTCCTGTCCGAGGTGGGCAAGGTCGAGCGGCCCGTGTTGCTGAAGCGGGGCATGAGCGCCACCATCGAGGAGCTGCTGATGGCGGCCGAATACATCCTCAAGGAAGGAAACTCGGACGTCATCCTTTGTGAGCGCGGCATCAGGACTTTTGAGACTGCGACCAGGTTTACCCTTGACCTATCGGCAATTCCTGTGATTAAAAAACGCTGCCACCTGCCGGTGGTGGTCGATCCCAGCCATGCCACCGGTAAGCGCGACCTGGTGCTGCCGCTGTCGCTGGCTTCGGTCGCCGTCGGCGCCGACGGCCTCCTGGTCGAGACACATCCGGAGCCGGAAGAGGCCTTGTGCGACGGCTCCCAGTCGTTGCCCGTGGGCGAATTTGCCGCCTACGCCGCTGAGATCCGCCGCTATGTAGAGATGAGCGGCCGCCGGATGTCATAGCAACTTTCCGTTTCCATGCCGGATTTTTCCAATACCACCATTGCTATCCTTGGTGTTGGCCTGATGGGGGGCTCAATGGGACTGGCCGCCCGCGAGCGGCTCGGAGTGGAGAGGGTTTTCGGCTACAGCCGCAGCCGGCGGACGCTTGGCCAGGCGCTGGAGCTGGGCGCCATCACCGACCAGGCTTCGAGCGTCGAAGAGGCGGCCGAAGCGGCCGACCTCTGTTTCGTGGCGACGCCGGTCAGGACCGTCCTTGAGATTGCCCGCCGGGCGCTGGCGGCAGGGCCGGGATGCATCGTCACTGATATGGGCAGCACAAAATCCAGCCTGATGGCGGCGCTGACGCCCGAAGAGGAAAAGCGGTTTATTGGCGGCCACCCTGTTTGTGGTTCCGAGACCGCCGGAGTCGCCAACGCCCGCGAGGATCTTTTTGACAAAGCGACTTACTTTCTAACCTCCGGCGGGGGAATTGACCCTTCCAACTATGAGCGGCTGCACGGTTTCCTCACCGGCATTGGCGCCCGCCCGACCGCGATTGATCCCGACGCGCACGACCGGATAATGGCGCTGGTCAGCCATTTGCCGCACGTGCTTGCCAACGCCGCCATGAACCAGGCCGGCAGCGTGAACCTGGACGGGCGCGAGGCGCTCCTGTCGGCGGGGCCAAGCTTCCGTGACTTGACGCGAGTAGCGGGGAGCAATTCCGGCGTCTGGACCGACATTTTCATCGAGAACCGGCGGTGGCTGGCGGAAGTCCTCAGAGAGCATGCCCGCGGCGTCGGCCGTTTCGCTGACGCGCTTGACGACGACGATGTAAATTTCGTCGAGCAGACAATCGCCGCGGCAGCCGCCAACCGCGACCGGATGCTGGAGGCTGGGTACCTCGAGCCCGCGGATCTGTTCGTTGTCAAGGTGCCGGTTCCCGACCGGCCCGGCGTGTTAAGCAGCGTCACCGTGGCTTTGGGAAATGCCGGCATTAATATCGATGACCTGGCTTTTCACCGGATCAGCATCGAGCAGGGCGGCGTCCTTTCGCTGGTTGTTTCCGGTGACGAGACGGGCCAGCGCGCGGTCGGGATCTTGAAAGAACTTGGCTATGACGCCGTCCGGGTACCGTTTTCAAGCGCTGAGGCCGGCTAAATGCCGGGCGGCAGCGCATTATTTCCTCCTGTCGAAAGGCTGCGCGGAACGCTTCCGCTGCCGGCTGACAAGTCCATTTCTCACCGGGCCGCAATCATTGGCTCAATTTGCGATGCTCCGGTAGAAATACGCAATTTTCTCGGTTCTGATGATACGGCGGCCACGCTCGCTGCAATTGAGGCTTGCGGCGTAAAGGTTGAGCGGTTGGAGCAGGGACGCCTGGTTCTTCTCGGCGCTGGCCTGCGGGGCCTAAAATTCCCCAAAACCGCGATCGACGCACGCAACTCTGGCACAACCATGCGGCTGCTGCCGGGAGTGCTGGCCGGGCAGGACGGCTGCTTCTTGCTTGATGGCGACGCCAGCCTCAGGCGCCGGCCGATGGACCGCATTGTCGCGCCGCTTAAATTGATGGGCGTTGACATTGAAGCGCTGGGCCGCGGGTTTGCGCCGCTCAGGGTTTGCGGCGGCAGGGTGCGGGCAATCGATTACAATCTGCCGGTGGCCAGCGCCCAGGTCAAATCCGCAGTGCTGCTGGCCGGTCTTTACGGAGACGGCCCGACTATCGTGAGAGAGCCATCCGCCTGCCGCGACCATACCGAGATCATGCTGGCAGCGGCGGGGGCGCGGGTCGAGAAGCAGGGACTTGTCACCCGGATTTACCCGGCGGAAAGGCTGCGCCTGAAAGCGGTTGACGTGCCGGCTGATTTTTCCTCAGCAGCATTTTTTATTGTCGCCGCCACCATAATCCCGGGCTCGGAGGTCGTGCTGCCCGCCGTTGGCGTCAATCCGACCCGGACGGGCCTGCTTGATATCATGGAAGAAATGGGAGCAGACATAACCAGGAAGCCGGCGCCCCGGGCAGGCGGAGAGCCGGTAAATGATCTTCATGTGAGCGCAGCCCGGCTGAAAGGCGTCAAGGTTCCGGGGGAGATCTCCGGCCGCGTCATTGATGAGCTTCCCCTGGTGGCGCTCGCCGGCGCGTTTGCGAAAGGAGAGACGATTGTCAGCGGCGCGGGCGAACTGCAGCTGAAGGAGTCGGATCGCATCCGCGGCATCGTTGACAATCTTGCCGGGATCGGGGTTGACATCGAGGCCTTCCCGGGCGGCTTTATTGTGCGCGGCGCGGCCGGCAGACGGCCACGGGGCGGCAAATTCAAGAGCCTGGGCGACCACCGTTTGGCGATGCTGGGAGCGGTGGCCGGCGCCGCTTCACGGGGGGGCGTCAGCGTGCAGGGGTTTGACTGCGTATCGGTCTCATACCCGCATTTTCGCGAGGGGCTGATGGGCCTGATGAATTGAACTCGGAACTCGGAACTGGAACCATGATTGTCGCCATTGACGGGCCGGCCGGGGCCGGCAAGAGCACCATCTCCAGGCTGATTGCCGGCCGCCACGACTGGACATACCTGGATACCGGCGCCATGTACCGCGCCGTGACGCTGCTGGCATTAGAACAGGGGATCGCGCCCGCCGACGGGGAAGAGCTTGGCCTGCTGGCCCGCAATGCCGAGATCGGTTTTCAGCCTGGCCCAGACGGGTCGCCACAGGTGTTTGCCGGCTGCCGGGATGTGACGGAGGAAATCCGCGGGCGGGACGTCTCCGCCTGCGTTTCTGAAGTATCAGCCCACCGCTCCGTGCGCGAAGCCCTGGTGGAAAAGCAGCGGTCGATCGCGGCCGCTGGCGACGTTGTCATGGACGGCCGTGACATCGGCACCGTTGTCTGCCCCGGCGCCGACGTCAAGATCTTCCTGACGGCGGCCAACCGGGAGCGCGCCCGCCGCCGCCGCCTGGAGCTTGCCCAAAAGGGGGTTGAGGTCTCCCAGGAGCAGATGGAGCGGGATATCGCCGCCCGCGACGATTACGACTCCCGCCGCGAGTTGGCGCCGCTGAAAGCCGCCGCCGGCGCTGTCATCATCGACACCACCAATATGACAATCGAGCAGGTTGTTGACAGAGTTTCCGGGATAGTAGAAAAACAGTTAAAATAAAAGCTCGAAACTATTCGGTTTATGTCTTCCTTTATCTATGCAATTGTCCGCATTATCTTGACCACGCCGCTGACTCTTCTTTACCGCATCAGAATCAGCGGCGCCGAAAACTGGCCCCGGCGGGGGCCGGCCGTGATCGCCTCAAGCCACGCCAGCAATCTGGACCCGTGCCTGGTCGGGATTGCCTTTCCCGGCCAGATTCGCTGGATGGCCAAGGCCGAGCTCTGGCGAGTGCCCGGCCTGGGATGGCTGATTACAAAGCTGGGCGCCTTCCCGGTGCGCCGCGGGCAGTCTGACCGGGAGGCCGTCCGCCACGCCCGCGAGCTGCTCAGGCAAGGTTATACCGTCGGCATGTTTCCGGAGGGAACCAGGCAGCGTGAAGGCGTCCTGGGCGAAGCCCAGCCGGGCGTGGGCATGCTTGCGCTGGAGCCGGGCGTCGCCGTGATCCCCGTGCGCATTCGCGGTGACGAGCGCGTGATGCGCGGCTTTAAGCCGGGCCTGGCACGGATCACGATCAGCGTTGGCAAACCGGTAGATTTTGATACGGCTGGCTTATCCCGGGGCCGCGCCTACCGCGAGGCGGGCAACCGCATCATGAACGCGATTGCCTCGCTTTAAATTACCTCGCCGGAAACAAGAAAAGCCGTTTCACGTTTAACGTTTCACGCGGTGAAAAAGGTTTTACGTGAAACCTTCAACGTGAAACGTTAAATCGGGTCTGTGATACAACGGAAGCGGGTGTCCCGTAAAAATATTGGTATCCAAACACGGCGGTTATTGTTATGGCGTGCAGCGGGCGCTGAAAATTGCCTGCGAGGCGGCGAGGGGATCTGAGGGGCCGGTCCATACCCTCGGCCCGATCATCCACAATCCGGGCGTGGTCAGGGAGCTGGCTGCGACAGGGGTATCTTCGGTCGATTCGCTGGCCGGCGCGGCCGGCACCATCATTTTCAGGACGCACGGAGTGACGCCCCAGGTTGCCGCCGAGGCTGAAGCCCGGGGGCTTAAGATCGTTGACGCAACCTGTCCTTATGTCAAGGTAGCCCAGCAGAAGGCGTCTTCCCTGAAAGAGCGGCGGTATCTGCCTGTGATACTGGGTGAGCATGAGCATCCCGAAGTCGTGGCGCTGATCGCCAACGCCGGCGCCGGCGCCATCGTGGTTGAAAGGGCGGAGGAGCTTGATCTGGCCCGGGTTCGCGGGAAAAAGGTTGGCGTGGTCGTGCAGACCACCCAGGCGAGCGCCAACCTGTCGGCGCTGGCGGGGCGGCTGGCGCCCGCCTGCCGCGAGCTGCTGGTTTACAACACCATATGCAACGCCACCCGGAAATGTCAGGAGGAGGCGCTCGAATTGGCGCTCCTGGCAGATGCCGTTATCATTATCGGCGGCCGCAACAGCGCCAATACCGCCAGATTGGCAAAACTATGCCGGGAAGTTCAGCAACGGACCTTTCACATTGAGGAAGTGAGCGAACTCGAAGCCGGCTGGTTTGAGGAAGCCGGCACCGTGGCCATCACCGCCGGCGCCTCCACCCCTCCGGAGCAGATGGAAGAAGCGAAACGCCTGATTGCCACATTAACCGTTTAAATTTACTGATTATCCAGTTCGACGATTGGGATCACTGGAGAAATGTAAGATAGGTGATCGCCGTCCGACGCCGCGGAGCCCGCCGGACTTAGGCAGAGCGAGCAAGTCCCGAGCAGTTTCCTGAATAAACTGTATGATCAGTTTAAATTTTGGGTTTTTCATTTCGCAATTCAGAATCCGCACTCCGCATTAAATTCCATAGTGGTGTCCCACTGCCAGCGGCACGCCCACCAGCAGCAGCTCCGCGTCATTTTCAGCTTCCACCCTCACTTCCAGACCACCGAAAATTTTAGCTGCGCCCAGCTCGGGCAGGGAGTGACCGTTCAGGCGGACCGGTCCCCCTTCCACCACATAAATATATGCGCCCTGTCCCACCCCCAGCTCATAGCCTGCATCGCGGCCGCTTTCAAGGAAAGATGAATAGACGTGCGCATCGGAAGCAATCGGCAGCGCCTCTTCATCGTCATTCGAGACCAGCGGCAACATGATATTCCGGCGCTGGTCTTTGTTGACTTTAAGCATTTGCTGAGCCGGCTCGAGATTGTGCTCTCTGGGCATGAACCACATCTGAATGAATCTCATCGGCTGGTCGCGGCGGTTGTTGATTTCCGCATGCCACATGCCGCGGCCGATAGTTGTATGCAAAACCCATCCCTTCTGGAGAATGCTGCCAACGCCATTTTCATCGGCATGGCGGAACTCGCCGCCGGCGCAGTACGTCACCACTTCGATATTGCGATGAGGGTGCAGCGGCCAGGTCGCTCCCGGCGACAGCGTGTCGTCGTTAAAAACGCGGAGGGTGCCAAAGTGGGTGTATTCCCGCTCGTGGTACTCCTCGAAAGAAAAATGCCAGCGGCCCGCGAAGCTGCCATTCTCGATCTCGCCGTGAGCCTGGTAAATACTATCCGGCGGACGGATAATTACGGCTTGTTTGCTCTTTGTGCCGGCCATGATTTTGTCAAGCAGGCTTTCAAAGCCGGGGTTACCGTCAGGGGTGACTCCGGGATTCAGGAACAAGATCTTTCTTCTTTATTATTTACCGGCGGCGGGGATTTAAACTCGGCAGGCACAGCCCCAGCGGTGGGCACAGGCTTTCAGCCTGTGCAGGCGAGGGCGTGTGCGTAGATAAGCCCTCCCGAAGGCAGGCTAAAGCCTGCCATCTACCGTAGCACCTCCCCCAGCACCTCATTGAAGAAACCGTTGTAAAGCACCCGCTGCGAGGCGATCACGTTGCCGGTGGCCGTAACCTCAACCGGGCCTCCCATCCTGCCGGAGAAGGTGGGGGTGATGTTTCCGCCGGGGGGAATGCCGTAGGTGGCCGTGAAGCCGCCTATCCTGATCGTGGCGGTGACCGGGCTTGCGTTTGGATTGGCGACAAGCACCCAGTTGCTCATGCCGGGGCTCTGCTGGTCATACCATGTCCAGTTGTAGTCATTTGAAAGGGCCGAGAAGCCTCCGGTTTGCGATGCGGCCAGGCCGGGCACCTCCTCGAAGGAAGGTCCGAAAATGCTTCTCTGGGTGGCGATTATCTCGCTGCCGGAATCAGCCCAGACCTCAACCGGCCCACCCATGATTCCGGGGAAAGTAGGGGTGACGATCTGACCCGGAGCGAGGGCGCCACTCCAGCGGACAGCGCCGGCGATCCTGATATGAGCCGTAACGGGATTCGGGTTGGGATTGGCAATGAGCACCCAGTTCCTGGCTCCGGGCGACTGCATGTCATACCAGGTCCAGTAGTAATGGTCTGTGAGCTCTGCGGCGGGAATGCCGGGCACCTCGTTAAAGGCGGAGCCGTAATTCGACAACACCCGCTGAGACGCCATCACGTCACCGCTGGAGACGACCTCGACCGGGCCGCCCATTCTCCCCGGAAAAGTCGGCGTCGCGTTGGCTCCCGGAGCGATGGCTCCCGACCAGACCGGCAGTCCGGCTATCTTGATTGTTGCCGTAACAGTGCCCTGGGAATTGCCAGAGTGGTCTTGGCCAGGATTGGAAATAAGCACCCAGTTGGTCATCCCCGGACTCTGCTCGTCGTACCATGTCCAGTAGAAGTGGTTGGAAAGCTTGCCGGCGTCGGTGCCCAGCACTTCTTCAAACGAGTTGCCCAGCAGGCTTCTTTGGCTGACGATTGCCTTGTTTCCTGTTATTGAACCGGCTTTCACGGGACCCCCCATCAGCCCCGGATAGATCGCCGTCAGGGAGCCGCCTGGGGGAACGGTGCCGGGGCCGAGGCCGAAATTGCTGGCCAGGGCCTCTGACCTGTTGCCAATGGAGAGGCCAAAGCTGAAATTTTGTCCCGAGCCGGCCGGGTTAGCCATCAGCACCCAGTCCCTCATGGAGATGCTGTCATACCAGGTCCAGAAATAATTTCTGACAACCATGTTTTTATAATTCAGCATCAACAGGTAGCCGTCCGGGCTTCCCCAGCCGGTCGCCGGATCCCAACCCGGTCCGGCGGCGTAGAAGCCATTGCTGCCCGCGGTGATGTCGTGGAAAAATGTCGAATGGTACGACGAGTTGGCCAGCCTGTTAACCGGAGCCGCAAAGATGCCCAGCCGCTTGTTTCCGTATTGACCGATTTCCGCCGCCAGAGCTGACGCAAAGGGGGCGTCGATGCTGGTGCCCGCCGCTTGTCCCCAGCCGGAAAACCTGGCGTTTGGTCCGGTATAGTAGATGCTCATGCCGGTGTTGGGATCGCCGTCCATGGCCAGATCAGGCGTCCAGCGCATGCCGTTGGCAAAAAAGGAAGAGCCGTACTCCCAGGAAGGGCGCAGCTCAATCCCGGAAGTGCCGCCACCGGAACCGCCCCAGGCGGTTTCGCTTGATATGTTGTTCGATCCGTCCAGGTTGAGGGTGGTGCCGCCCATAGCCGTGACGTAGGGTGACGAAGCCGGATAATCGACGCCGAAACTGCCATTCGGATCACAATTGGAGCCGTCATCGCCGCTGGCGATCAGCCATGTCTGACCCTGCGCCGCTCCCTGGGCGAAAATGCCGTCGTCTTGGCCGGCCGTGTTACTGTCTTCGCAGCCCCCCCAGGAGGAGGTGACGACGTCGGCCGAGTTGTCGCTGACGATCTGGTTGTATTCATCGGTCAGATCCGCCGTGGAAACGGCCCCGTTTTGAGCAGGCGCGATGTAAACTAGCTCGCCGGCGCCGGGCGCCAGGGACGTGGACCATTCCACGTCCAGGGTGGTCTCAGGATCATCGACGCCAGGGCTCTGGTTTGGCCCGCCGCACCCCTGGCTTTGCACATCGCAAAAGACGCGGCTCAGCGACGCCGGCTGGTAGCCAAACTGGTTTTCAAAGGCGGAAATGTCGGAATTGGAAAAGTCGCCGGCGGTCGCCACCGCGATTGTCCTGCCGCCGCCGCTATAGCCATGCAGGTTCGGGTAATCGTACGCCGTCGAGATCTGGTCGGGGCTGTAGCCGGGGACGGCAGTCATTGCCGAGGCGGCGCTGCCTGCCTGGCCGGATTTAAGGTTTGAGTTAAGCTTCTTTGAGTCCAGCCCCTGCACCGTCTTGATCACGCCGGACAGGCTTGCGGGAACCTGGGGCGAGCTTTTGTTGGCATATTCCTGCTTGCCATCAACGTTGTAGGCATGAAGCTCTGTCTGAAACGCCTGCCCGGCCTCGGCGGCGGTCCCCTGGGCGATTAGCAGTTGCCTGTTGGCAGTCTTCTTAACGCTAAAGCCGTAGCCGGCAAGGAAGGCGGCCACGGCATCGTCGTCCTGTTGCGTGGGGCCGTAGGCGCTCAAGAACTGCGCCGGCGTCAGGAATTTATGATAGGAAGGCGAGCCGGGCGTGTTTTGGGCCGCGATCAGCGAGTCGAGATTCTGCCGGTTCCGCAGCTTCAGGATTACGGCCAGCTTCACCGGCGTCGAGCCGGCAAGCCTGCCCTGATCTGTTCCCTGCGCGGCGATTTCTGATCTTCCCTGGGGAAGCAAAACGGAGCCCGGCCCGCTCCTTGAAGCAAGAAGCGTTTTTGTAGTCAAAGAAAATAACAGCAGGAAGAGAAGGCCCGCGATCGCCAGGCTTTTCTTGACAAGCGGGCAGATTCTCGTTCCGCCGCCTCTTTCTTCTTTTTTACTCATTGATGCTTTTCAGTCGAAGATTTTACCTGTCGATCATACATTCCTTCTGCGTATGTCCGGCCGGGTCCGCTCTTGTTACATTTCTTTCGTGAGGAAAGCGAAGGCACGGTCCCGCCACTTCCCATTATATGCATCGGCGAAAGTGACAGCCATCCAAGCATATCTTGATTCTCCGGTCCGCGCCCTCTGATAGAATTTTCTCATGAACCCAAGCGAAAGCCGCGTTGCCGGGAAGGCAACACCGGGCGGCAGGATCAAAGCCGTGCGGCCCGGCTCCGCCGCCGCCACGGCGGGGCTTGAGCCCGGGGATATAATCCGGAGCCTGGGCGGCGGCCGCCTTCAGGATGTCATTGATTACCAGTTTCTCCTTGAGCCCGGCGTGAACGAGCTCGGGATTGAGCGCGCCGCCCGGCCCCTTAAGCTGAAGCTGGACGTTGACCCTGCGGATGATCCCGGGATCGTGTTTGGCGGCGCCCTTTTTGACGGCGTCCGTACCTGCAACAACCATTGCCGGTTTTGTTTTGTCGATCAGCTGCCGCAGGGAATGCGCGGGGCGCTCTACCTGAAAGATGATGATTACCGCCTGTCGTTCCTGCACGGGAATTTTATTACTCTGAACGGCCTCGGCTCCCGGGAACTTTTGCGCATAAAAACACAACGGCTCAGCCCCCTTTACGTGTCAGTGCACGCGACCGATGCGCCGGTGCGAGGCCGGCTGATGGGATGTTCCCCGGCTGCGGCCGCCGCCGGCCTGGACAGGCTGAACGAGCTCGGTGAAGCCGGCATAAAAATACATGCGCAGGTGGTTCTTTGCCCCGGGGTCAACGACGGCGCCGTGCTTGAGCGCACGGTCAAAGAGCTGGCCCGCGATTTTCGAGGCGTGGCCAGCGTCGCGATCGTGCCCGTGGCGCTGGCGGCCGGGTGCGGCGGGAAAGAATCCGCCGGCCCGGACCTCAGGCCGGCAACCCCGGCCGATTGCCGCCATATTATTGTATCAGCCGATTCATGGCAGAAACCTTTTCGCAGCGAGCGCGGCATTGGGTTTGTTTATGCTGCCGATGAACTTTATCTCAAAGCCGGGCTACCGCTTCCGCCGGCGGAAAGCTACGATGATTTCCCCCATTATGAAAACGGAATAGGCATCGCCGCCGGTTTTATTGACAACTTGCCCGAGCTGGCGGAGAAGTTGTTTCTGGCGGGGTTGCCGCCCGGGCGCGTCTTTCTTCTGGCCGGCCGGCTGGCGGCGCCGCTGGCCGAGTTTGCCTGCGGCAAACTGACCCGGCTTACCGGCGGCAGTTTCCGGCCGCTGGCGGTGGAGAACCGCCTGTTCGGGGCGCACGTAACCGTTACCGGGCTGCTGGGCGGCCGGGATGTCGCCAGGGCCGCAAGAGAATCAGGCCTGACCGGCGATGACATGCTCTTGATTCCTGCCTCATGCCTGGATAGTTCCGGAAAACGTTTTCTAGATGATATGACGCTGGAAGAGCTAAGGAATGTCCTGTATTGCAAGTCGCTTGTGCTCTGAAACTTAAACGAGCCTTCCTGTTAGACTTCATGTATGACGAATCTTCCCAAAGTCGTTGTTACCGGCTATCCCAACGTGGGCAAGTCGACGCTGGTGAACCGCCTGGCCGGCCGCCGGGAGGCGGTAGTGCACAGACAGGCGGGCGTTACCCGTGACCGCAAGGAGATTGAGGCTCAGTGGAGCGGGCGCTCTTTTATGATCGTTGACACCGGCGGCGTTGATACTGGCGACAGCCGCTGGCTGGCGCGGCAGGTGCGGGCCCAGGCGGAGGCGGCCCTTGATGGGGCGGTTTTGACGCTGCTGGTCGTTGACGGCGCCGCCGGCCCCGGCCCCGGCGATGAGGATTTGGCGCAGATCATCCGCCGCAGCAAAAAGCCGGCTCTGCTGGTGGTCAACAAGATTGATGATTTTGACAATGTTAACCTGATTCATGAATTTCACTCATTGGGACTGGGCGACCCGGTGCCGGTGAGCGCCCTGCACGGAACGGGCAGCGGCGACCTGCTTGACCTGATTTGCGGCAGGCTCAAAGAGCGGGGCGGGGAGATGACGGCGACGGAGGAGAAGGAAATCAGCGTCGCAATTGTCGGGCGGCCAAATGCCGGAAAATCATCGCTGCTGAACAGGCTGCTGGGCCAGGAGCGGGTGATCGTCTCCGCCGAGCCGGGAACGACCCGCGACAGCATTGACACGTTGCTGAGAAGCGACGGCGATGTCTTCCGTTTCATTGATACCGCCGGCCTGCGCCGGCCTGGAAAAATAAGAGAGGATGTCGAATACTTCAGCCGCGTGCGGGCATTGGCCGCGCTTGAGAAAGCGCAGGTGGCGCTGGTTGTTGCCGACTCCACTTTGGGGCTTACCGATTACGACTTCACCATCATCAGCCGTGCTGCCAGAAGCAAATGCGCCACCGCCCTCCTTCTTAACAAACGCGATCTGGTCCGGCCGGAGGAGAAAGCCGTCCGCGAACTGTTGGCTGTCAAGACGGTTCTGAAGCCTCCCTGTCTGGCCACTTCGGCGGTTACCGGCGCGGGGGCGGCGGCGATCTTGCCTCTGGTAAAACATTTGCACGAACTCTACATCGCTCATCTGTCCACTTCCGGACTGAATAAATTTATGCAAAAAATTACAGGGGCGCATGCGCCGCCGCGGGTGCGCGGCAGGCAACTCAGGCTTTACTACATCAGCCAGCCGCAAACAGCACCGCCGCGCCTTGTCGTGCAGGTCAACAACAAAAGCCTGGTGACGCGGCCCTATGCCTCCTATATCGAGAACGCCTTGCGGAAGCAGTTTGGTTATCACGGCTGTCCGCTTGTAATACAATTCAGGGGGCAACGGGGTTAAGAAAGCGTTTCGCGTTTCGTGTTTCGCGTTTATCGTCTTGAGGTAATTGTGACTCTCGCTCTGGTTTTTATATTTGGTTCATATTTACTGGGGTCGATCCCTTTTGCCCTGGTGATCGGCAAAGGCATCTATCACGTTGACGTGCGCAAGTCCGGCAGCGGCAACGTCGGCACGACAAACGTATTTCGCGTGGTCGGCAAGACTGCCGGCGTGCTGGTTTACGCCGGCGACACCGCCAAGGGGTTTATGCCGGTCTTCCTGGCGCACTGGCTGGCGCCGGGCGATAGCGCCGCCCTGGTCGCCGTCCTTGCCGCCGGCGCCGCCATCGCCGGTCACACCTGGTCAATTTTCCTCAGAGGCAGGGGAGGGAAAGGGGTAGCTGTGGGCGGCGGCGCCATTATTGCTTTGATGCCAATTATTTTTGTGGTATTGTTTGCCGCATTCTGGGCGGCGTTGTTGTTAACAAGGATTGTGTCTGTTGCCTCGCTGCTGGCTGCCGTCTGTTTCAGCGCGCTGGCCGTCTTCACCGGCCAGCCGCGGCCATATGTTGTCTTTGCCCTGCTGGCAAGCGCTATCGTCATCTACGCCCACCGGTCAAACATCAGGCGGCTGGCTAGGGGAGAGGAGAGCAAGGTCGCCTTTCCGTGGAACAAACGGCGGCGCCGCGGCTCCGGAACGCTGCCCCGGCCGGGCGGGCAGGAAAGATGAACAGCAAGCTTCCGCCTATCTTGGAGCTTGGCGCGGCCGTAATCGGCGGCGGTAGCTGGGGAACAGCCTTTGCCCGGCTGCTCGCACGCGCTGGCGCCCGGACAGAACTTGTCTGCCGTCGGCAGGAGCAGGCCAGGGCAATTAACCGCGCCCATCGCAACCCTGACTATCTGGGCGGCATTGAGCTGCCCGTTAACCTTGCCGCTTCCACCCTGGCCGGCGGCGCGCTGGCGGAGGCCGCCCTGGTGGCGCTGGCTGTTCCCAGCCGCGCCTTCCGCGACGTCGTTCGCGCGGCCGCCCCGGCGATTGCCCCGGACGCGGTTGTGCTCAGCCTTGTCAAAGGCCTGGAGCCGGTGACGCTCAAACGCTTGTCAGTTGTGCTCGGCGAGGAGCTCGGCGAAACCGCCGCGTCACGGGTGGCGGTGCTGTCGGGCCCGAACCATGCCGAAGAAGTTGTCGCAGATGTTCCCACGGCCACAACCGTGGCCGCACAGGAGGAGGGCCTTGCCCGGCGTTTGCAGCAATTGTTGACAACCGGCAGCTTTCGCGTTTATGTCAACAATGATCTCGCCGGGGTGGAGCTGTGCGGGGCGGTCAAGAACGTGATCGCGCTGGCCGCCGGCATGAGCGACGGCATGGGCTTTGGCGACAACGCCAAAGCGAGCCTGATAACGCGCGGGCTGGCGGAGATGGCCCGCCTGGGAATGAGCCTGGGGGCGGCGCCGGCAACCTTCTCCGGCCTGGCGGGGATGGGCGACCTGATCGCCACCTGCACCAGCCGCCACAGCCGCAACCGCCTCGCCGGTGAATTGATCGCCCGCGGCCGCAGCGCGGCGGAGGCCGAGGCGGAGATCGGCATGGTGGCGGAGGGAATCGCCAGCGCCCCCTCGGTGCGCGAGCTGGCCCGGCACGCGGATGTCGAAATGCCGATAACGGAGCAGGTGTGCGCTGTCCTCGAGGGGAAAGAAGCACGCGCGGCCGTCACCGAGCTGATGTCCCGCAGACCCAATGTCGAATGAACGTTTCACGTTTGACGTTCCCGTTTCACGCAAACTCCTCTCTGTCACGTTAAACAACGAGGCGTTAAACGTTAAACGAGAAGAAGGACAAGTTCCCTGCTTTAACATTGAATCCGGAGATTTCAGGTGATGTCCGAGACCGACGTTACCGGCGCATTTTTTTTAATTGACGGCAACAGTCTTGCCTACCGCGCTTTCTACGCGCTGCCGGAGACTATCTCCACCAGCGCCGGCCTGCCCACGAATGCGCTTTACGGTTTTGCCGCGATGCTGGTCAAGGTCATCACCGATTTTCGGCCCGCTGGCGTCATCGTTGCCTGGGACGCGGGCAAAAAAGTCTTCCGCCATGACGATTTTGAGGACTACAAGGCTCATCGCAAGCCGATGCCGGACAACCTCTCCCGGCAGTTTGGGCACTTCGACGAACTGGTGACGGCGTTTGGTTTTGAGAGCCTGAAAAAGCAAGGATACGAGGCCGACGATATCCTCGCCACGCTGGTGCGCGACGCCCGCAGCCAGGCGGAGAGGGTGGTGGTTGTCACTGCCGACCGTGACGCACTGCAGTTGGTGGGCGGAGACGTTTATGTCATGACCAACACCAAGGGCATATCGGAGGTCAAGATATATGATGAGACGGCGGTCGAGGAGCGCTTCGGCGTCAGTCCCGGCCGCATCCCTGATTTTATCGGCCTTAAGGGGGATGCTTCCGACAACATCCCTGGCGTTCCCGGCATCGGTGACAAGACTGCCGCCGCTCTGCTGGCGCAGTACGGCACGCTTCAGAATCTTTTTGACCACATGTCTGAATTAAAAGGAAAAAAACGGGAGCTGCTGGAGAAGCACCGGGACCGAGCCCTCCTTTCCCGGGAGCTGGCGGTTTTAAATGACGAGGTGCCGCTGGCGGCCGAGGCGGGCCGGCTCAGACCCGGGCGCCCCGACAGGGACCGGCTGCGCCAGGTGTTGGCGCAGCTGGAATTCAATACGCTGCTCAGGCGGCTCGAGGAAATCGGGATGCTTGAAGCGCCGGCTGATACCGCCAGGTTATGTCTCAGACGGGTGGAGTTTCCGGAAATCGCGGCGGCGCTGGCGGAGCCGGCGCCGGCCTCGATCGCCTGGGATCACCGGGGCGGCGAGGTGCGCATCACTTGTTTCGCCGGCGGTGATGCGGTGCTGCTGGCCAGCGGAAAAAAGGCGGACGCGGCGGCGCTGGGCGGGGCCCCGCGGCGGCAGGGCGCACGGCTTTTCGGCCATGATTTTAAAAGCTTGCTCGCGCTCTTGCCCGGAACCGGGCTTCGTTGCTCTCATGACACGGCCGTGGCCGCCTATCTGCTTAATCCGGCGGCCAAGACATACAAGCCGGACCAGCTTGCCGCCGCCGCCGGCATTCGCCTTGAAGTTGACGGCGGTCGTCCGGGAGAGGTGACGCTGGCGCGCTACGCCGCACAGGTTTTTTACCTGGCCCGCTGGCAGCAGCGGCAGCTTCAGGAGAAACGCCTTCAAGGCCTGTTTGCCTCCGTCGAGATGCCACTTGTTGACATTCTTGCCGAGATGGAAAACACCGGCGTCAGGATTGACCTGGACCGCCTCGGCGATCTGGCGGCCAAGGTTTCCGGCCAGATCGGAAAGCTGGGCGGCGAGATTCGCTCGCTGACGGGCGCGGACTTCAACGTCGATTCTCCTCAGCAACTGGCGGCTGTTCTTTTTGAGAAGCTGAAGCTGCCGCCGGCAAAGAAGACAAAGAAAGGATATTCAACCGACGCTTCCGTGCTTAAGAATCTGCGCGGGCTGCACCCCGTGGTCGGGAAGCTGGAAACCTACCGCGAACTGGCAAAGCTTTACGGCACATATTTGCAGGCGCTGCCGCAGATGGCCGACGCTGGCGGGCGCATCCATACGACATTCAACCAGACCGTGACGGCGACGGGGCGGCTGTCCTCGAGCAATCCCAATCTGCAAAATATTCCCATCCGCACGGCGTTGGGCGAAAGAATCCGCGATTGTTTCACCGCGGCTCCGGGACGGCTCCTGATCGCCGCCGATTATTCCCAGGTGGAGCTGCGCATCATGGCGCATCTGTCCGGCGAAGACAAGCTAAGCAGGGCGTTTGCCGCCGGCGAGGATGTCCACCGGGACACTGCCGTCGAAGTGTTTGGCGTCAGCCCCGCGGAAGTTACGCCGGCTCAGCGCTCCCGCGCCAAGGCGGTCAATTTCGGGATAATGTATGGCATCAGCGCTTTCGGCCTCTCCGAGCAACTGGGCATTTCCCAGGAGGAAGCGGCCGGTTACATCGAAGCCTACCTGGCCCGCTTCCCGCAGGTGGCCGAACTGCGCACCCGCATCATTGAGCAGGGGCTCAGGGATGGCTATGTCTGCACCATGCTGGGGCGGCGCCGGCCGGTGCCGGAGCTCGCCGCCAGCGACGGCCGCCTGCGCAGCCTGGGCGAGCGCCTCGCCGTCAACACGGTCATTCAGGGAAGCGCCGCCGATATCATGAAAGTGGCGATGATCAACTGTCACAAGGCTCTGGCCGGGGAGCAGCCTTCCGCCCTCCTCGTGCTTCAAGTCCATGACGAACTGGTTTTCGAGGCGCCGGCGGCAGCAGTTGAGGCCGTGGCCGGGCTCGCCCGCCGGGAAATGTGCGGCGCCTGGATTCTTGAGCCGCCGCTTGAGGTTGACGTTGGCATCGGGGAGACTTGGTTGGCGGCCAAGAATGCGTCCCATTAAAAATCTATCTCATTCTGGGGGCCTATCCCGGCAGGTTCCCAGCAAGCGTATCCTGCTCGGTCTCGTCACAAATTACCTACCGGGATAATCTCCAGGGAAATTTCTGAATCAGCTTTCCGGGATGCGGGAGCGCGCAAGTGGAGGGAAAGACTTTTCTTTCTTTGCTTGCTTCCGTTATCATTCCCGCTTATGTATAATGGCCTTGGCACGCAAAGTATGCTGCGACTGCGCGCCAATTTTTATGCAGAAAGGAATTCGGGAGATACATGCAAGATCAAAACGAAGAGGAAGTCGTAATCGTTGAAGGGAGCGACGGACTGATCAAACTCGTAGACGGCAAGGAGGAGCCTAACTACGATGTTACAATCAACATCTTCCAGGAGGGAGACATTGTCAGCGGCGAAGTTGTCCGCGTTGACAAGGATGAGATCCTGGTCGACATAGGTTACAAATCGGAAGGCGTCATCCCGGCCGGCGAGCTCTCCCTCCGCAAGTCGGTCAGCCCCGATGAAGAGGTGAGCGTCGGTGACAGGATCGACGCTCTTGTCATGCAGAAGGAGGATGCCGAGGGGCGGCTTATCCTTTCCAAGAAGCGGGCCCGCTTTGAGCAGGCCTGGAAACGGATCGAGGAAGTCGAGCGCTCCGGCGGCACCATCGACGGCACGGTTATCGAGGTCGTCAAGGGCGGCCTTATTCTCGATCTCGGCGTGCGCGGTTTCCTGCCGGCATCGCTGGTGGATATCCGCCGCATCCAGAACCTCGATGAGTATCTGGGCCAGACGCTGAATTGCAAGGTGATCGAGCTTAACCGCAACCGCAATAACGTGGTGCTGTCGCGGCGGGCGGTGCTGGAGGAGGAACGCAAGGAGGTTCGCGAGCAGATTCTTGACAACCTCAAGCCCGGCGACAGCATCAAGGGCATGATCTCCAACATTGTTGACTTTGGCGCTTTTGTTGATCTGGAGGGCATCGACGGCCTGATTCACATTTCCGAGCTCTCCTGGGGGCATGTCAACCATCCCTCCGAGGTGCTGTCAATCGGCCAGGAGGTCTCGGTCAAGGTGCTTGACATTGACCGCAACCGCCAGCGCGTCTCCCTCGGCTTGAAACAGACGCGCGAGGACCCCTGGAAAGGGCTTGTCGATGCGCATCAGGTAGGCGATATCATCAAGGGCAAAGTCACCAAGCTTGTCAGCTTCGGCGCTTTTGTCCAGATCAGCGAAGGCATCGAGGGACTGGTTCATATCTCGGAGCTGGCCGCTCATCATGTCGAGAAACCTGAAGAAGTTGTCGCGGTTGGCGATGAGGTCGAGGTAAAGATTATTGAGATTGACGGGCAGCGCCGCCGTCTCTCGCTGAGCATCAAGCGCCTCAACGAGGAGGCTGAGGAAGGCGCCGGGGCTGAGGAAGCGGCAGCCGCCACGCCGGCAGAAGCCGCAGCTGAATCTGAGGAGCGCCAACCGGAGGAGGATGAAAAGGAGTTTGTCGCCGAAGAGGTTCCCAGTCTGGGATTAAGCGACGAGGTTTTTTCGGAAGAAGCGCCGTCCGTTGCCGGCGCGCCTGAGCCGGAAGACAGCGAGGGCCAGGAAGGTCAAACGCCCGAGCTGAGCCTGGCCGAAGAGGCCGCTGACGGGGCAGAGGCAGCCGGCGGCAAAAAAGATGTTGCTGAAGAGGAACCGGATCAGGAGAAAGCAGAAGACTAATAAGTTTCTTAAAGTCAATGTGAGAATGATGCGCTCCGCCTGCGGCGGGGCGCTTTTTTTGTGACCGAGAGCTGAGCCTTTCCCGTCGCCATCTACTTCCACCATCCGCTTAAGCAAAAATCGTTTGCCGCCGATCTATCAGCAATCGGGAGTATTATTACAAACGTTGTCCGTATGGAAGCGCTGAACAAAAAAACTGAACCGGAGCCGCCGGAAGCAGATTTGGCCGCGCTGACGGGACAAGCCCTGGAGTCGGCCTCCTTGATTGTCATGCTTATTTGCGGTGAATGTTTCGCTGTGGAGATTGACAAAGTGCAAGAGGTTATCAGGGTGCCTCGGATGACCTGGCTGCCGGGGTCGCCGCCGTACATCCGCGGCCTGATTAACTTGCGCGGATCGATTCTGGCAGTGGCTGATATGGCAGTGCTGCTCGATCATCCGCCTCTTCAGATCGGGCCGCAAGACAGAATCGTGGTAGTCGAAGCTTCGGCCGCGACGCTGGGGCTCCTGGTTGAAGAAGTGACAGGCGTCGAAAATCCGCCCGCCACTTCACTGGAGCAGTCTTTGCGGACGTTGAATGAGCGGTTGCGTGAGATCATTGTTGCCCAGGTCGGCTTGAAAGGGAAGCTGGCGGGAGTTCTTGATATCGACAAACTTGTTGAAAAAGCCCGTTTCACAAGCGTGATGAGCAATAATTCAGGTCAGGGCCAAAGTCTTCAACCGGGGGGCAAAAATGGCAATTGAAAGCAGCGCGCCGCCGCTTGGCAGAGGCAATCTCGGCAGAGCCGACAGCGGTAACGGGATCAGGAATATTTTCAGGAGAAGCGTGGAGGCCAAGATTCTGGGGCTGGTGACTTTATTGTTGGTGCTGGGGTTAAGCGCCTTCGCCGTCATAAATATCAGGCAGGAACAAGATAACCTGATTGCGCAGCAAGAAAACAACAATCACGTCGCCAGTCAACTGATTGCCAACGGCATCAAGACAAGCATGCTGGCTGGGAAGCCGGATTTTACTGTCAAGGCGCTTCAGGATTTGAATGGCATCGGCGATCTGAACCGGGTCATGATCGTCAGGACTGACGGCTCCGAAGTCTTCAGCGGCTCGGGCCATGTCACCGGCCTGATGGCGCAGAAGCTGAACCAGGCGCTAACCACCGGCGAGCCGGCCGTTTATTACGAGGGGAGCGCGAGCGGCCGCGTGTTAACCGAGATTCACCCTCTCCCTAACGAAACCGCCTGCCAGGGTTGCCACGGTAGCAGCAACAGCATGCGCGGCGCCGTGATCGTTTCAACCTCAATGCAGCAGGTGGATGGCAGCATATCTTCTACCAAACTCCAGATAATTCTGTTCCTGCTGGGAACGCTGGCATTCGTGGTCATCAGCCTGATCGTGACGCTCCGGGTTGCGATCACCAGGCCGCTGAAAAACGTTGTCGCCGCTATCGGCAGGATCGCCGCTGGCGATCTTACCCAACGCGTCGAGCTTAAGTCGGGCGATGAGCTGGGAATCCTGGCGGGGAGCTTCAACGAGATGACGGATGGACTGGGCAACCTGAGCGCCAAGATCAAGGAGATGGGGGAGCGGACCGCGGTCGCATCGGGCGAGATCCGGGCGGCCATCGAACAGCAAGTGAGTGCCTCTTCGGAACAGGCGGCGGCTGTGACCGAGACAACGGCGACAATCGAAGAGCTTGCCGGCACGGCCAAGCAGATAGCGGAAACAGCAGAGTCGGTAGCGCGCGTGGCTGAAGAGACGCTGGCGCACGCCGGCGAGGGGCAAGCCGCCGTGACGGCTACCATTGAAGGCATGCAAACGATCAACGAAAAGGTCGGCAAGGTAGCGGAAAAAACGCTCGCCCTGGGCGAGAAGTCCCAGCATATTGGCACAATCCTGGAGATTATCAACAACATTGCCGACCAGACCAACCTGCTGGCGCTAAACGCAGCCGTCGAAGCGGCGCGCGCCGGCGAGCAGGGCCGCGGCTTTGCCGTGGTGGCGAGCGAGATCCGGCGTCTGGCGGAAGAAAGCGTGGGCGCCACCGACAAGATCAAAGCGCTCATTAATGAAATTCAGGCGGAAACAAACAGCACGATCATGGCGACCGAAGAGAGCGCCAAGGAAGTGGAGCAGGGCGTCGAGCTGGCCGGTAACGCCGGCCGCTCGCTGGAAAGCATCATGTCAGTGGTCGCCGACAATACCGCTGCCGCCAAGGAGATATCGGTGGCGACCCAGCAGCAGAAGAGCGCCAGCGAGCAGGTAGTGGTGGCGATGACAAACATCTCCGACGCCAGCCGCCAGCAGGCCGCCAGTGCCAGGCAGACCCAGGAAGCGACGGAGCGCCTGAGCAAATATGCGGCCGAGCTGCGGGAAGCCATCGCCGAATTCAGGCTTGAATAGCGGCGGGGGGGCGGGCAGCCCCGGTGCGCCGGCTGAATTGCTGACGGATGCCGTTTTTTAAACTATGAACAGCTGGACGGATGACAATGAGTTCATTCAGACCTTCAGAGCCGAGGCGCTGGAGCGATTGCAGACGCTCAGCAGCGGCCTGATGGCGCTCGAGGCGGCGCCCGGAAACCAGGAGCTTTTAAAGAAGCTGTTTCGCGAGGCGCATACGCTGAAAGGCTCCGCCGGAATGATGGGCCTGGAGGCGATCCGGGAGCTGGCTCATCGCGTCGAGAGTATTCTCGAGACGGTTCAGAAGGGACAGGTGCAGATGGGCGGCGAAGTAGCCGATCTTCTCCTGGAGTCGCTCGACCGGATTGAAGAACTGCTCCCGGGAGAGGGTCTCAACGCTCCCGCCGCCTCCGCCGACGTATCGGGATTGCTCGGCCGCCTCACCGAGATTGGCGCCGCTCCGGGAGGCAACCCGGCGGTGGCAGCCGCCGGTAAGGAGGACGGCGAGGTGCAAAAGAAAGATGAAGCGGCCGCTGCACCGAAGCCGGACGCAGAAGAGGGCCGTCGGCGCGCCCTTGGCCGTCCGGAGCTGATGGTCGCCGGGACCGGCGCAGCACCACCGCCCCCGGAATCCGGAACCGCAAAAGCGCTGGCCGGGCTGCAGGTCGCCAAGGCAGCCGCGCCGGCCACCCAGTCAGAGTCCACCATCCGTGTTAGCATCAACAAACTTGATAACCTCCTCAACCGGATGGGAGAGATTCTTGTCAATCAAGCGGGCGCTGAAGACCGGTCGCGGGAATTTAGCGGCATCTACAAGCAGACGGCTGAGCTTCAGAGCGCATTTGCCGCGCTCTCCCGCCGGCTTGCCAAAAAAAGCGCCGCCGGCGGGCAGCCGCCTGATCAAATCAGGCAACAGGTTAACAGGATCGAGAGTGAGTTTGATGCGGCCGTGACCCGGCTGGGGGCGGCCGCAGCCGGCCTGAAGGAAAATACGGTTGCGCGCCGTGTTGCGCTCGACGACCTTCAGGAGCGGGCGATGCGCGTGCGCATGCTGCCGCTTTCCTCGATTTTCGCCATTTACCCGCGGGTTGTGCGCGATGCGGCCGGCGCCTGCGGCAAAAAAGTGAGCCTGGAGATCGCCGGCGAAAAAACGGAGATGGACAAGCGCATCCTGGAGCAAATAGCCGATCCGCTCATGCATATCATCCGCAACTCGGTCGACCATGGCATTGAGCTACCGGTTGACAGGGCGGCGCAAGGCAAGCCCGAGCAGGGGCTGATCCGCTTAAGCGCCGCCCAGCGCGGCGACAGGGTCGAGATCGAGATTGCCGATGACGGCGCCGGCATCAACCCGGAAAAGATCAAGGCGACTGCCGTGCGGAAGGGACTGTTGGAGCGGGGGCGGGAGATAAGCTCCGAGGATGCGCTCAGGCTTATCTTTCGTCCGGGTTTTTCCACTGCCGAATCGGTGACGACGCTTTCCGGCCGCGGTGTCGGCCTGGACGTGGTCAAGAATAACATTGAGGAGATAGAAGGATCGGTGCTGGTTGAGTCGGCGCCTGGAGCAGGCGCCCGCTTTCTGGTATCATTGCCGGTGACGCTGGCGGTGATCGACGGCATGCTGGTGGAGACCGGGGGGCGCCGTTTTATCCTCCCGTTGGCGTCAATCCAGGAACTGGTGGCCGTCCGGGAGCAGGACCTGCAGTCTCTCGGCAATCATCCCGGTTTTCTGCTTCGGGGGAGCGCCATACCCCTTGTCGATCTGACGCAGTTTCTTGGAGGCGAGACGGCCGCCCGCAGCGGCGGCAGGATTCAGGTTGTTGTGGCGGCGGCCGAAGGCTTCCTCCTTGGTTTCGAAGTGGAAAAACTGGTCGGGCAGCAGGAGATCGTGGTCAAGCCGCTGGGCGGGTTCCTGCCCCGGATGCCGTATGTGGCGGGGGTGACGATAATGGGTGACGGCGAGGCGGTGCTGGTTTTAAACGCGAGCGCGATGGTGCGGGACGTCAAGGACGGCAAGCAGGGCCCCCGACCGGCGGAGCGGGAAACCGGGGCGGACGTCTCCGCGGCCAGGCCAGCAGTGCTGGTGGTGGAGGACTCGCTGGTGGTGCGCGAGCTGGAGCGGAACATTCTCGAGATGGCCGGATTTGAGGTGAGGACCGCCGTAGACGGAAATGACGCCCTGGCGCGCCTGCTTGAGCGGCCGGTGGACTGCATAGTCACCGATGTGGAAATGCCCGGCATGGATGGGGTCAGCCTCACCGCGGCGATTCGCCGGAATAATGAAACCATGGACATCCCGATTGTTATGGTCACTTCCAGGCACAGCGATGAAGACAGACGCCGCGGCGTTGAAGCCGGCGCAAACGCTTACGTGGCAAAAGGAAGTTTCGATCAGCAGAACCTCCTTGATACCGTCAAACGCCTTGTTGCCTGAGATATGGATGCAGGCGTAACTACGGCTGGGGCGGCAAAAATGGCGGCAGCCGTCCGGGTGCTGGTGGCCGATGATTCGGCCACAGTCCGGCTAATGCTCAGGCGCGTGCTGGAGGCGGACCCCGGAATCACCGTGGTCGGCGTGGCGGCCAACGGACGCGAGGCCGTCCGCGAGGCGGCGCGGCTGAAGCCCGACCTGGTGACAATGGACGTCGAGATGCCGGTTATGGACGGCATCACCGCCATTGAGCAGATCATGGCTTACACACCAGTTCCCATCCTGGTTGTCAGCTCGGTGGTGTCAAAGGCCGGTTCGGCCAATGTTGCCCGGGCGCTGGGGGCGGGCGCTGTCGATGTGATCTGCAAGCCGGCCGCCGGTTCTGTGGAAGAGTTTGACGCGGCTGCGGCTAGTATTCGAAACAAGGTAAAACAGCTTTCCCGCGTGCAGGTAATCACCCATCCGCGGGCCAGTTTGACAAGGCGGCCGGGTGAACCTTTGCCGGTGCCTGGCTCCGTCAGGGTCAAGCTGGTGGCGATCGGCTCGTCCACCGGCGGGCCGCAGGCCCTGCAGATGATCCTCGCCTCGCTGCCGCCGGAACTGCCGGCCGGCATCGTCGCCGTGCAGCATATTGCCGAGGGCTTTACGGATGGGCTGGTTGAGTGGCTGAACGGCAGCTGCCGCCTGAAAGTGAAAAAAGGCGAGAATGGCGATTCCATCCGGCCCGGCGAGGTGATCATTGCGCCTGATTCCATTCATATGACGGTTACGATAGAGCAGCGGATCGCGCTGGTTGACAAGGATGCCCCCGGCCCGCACAAACCTTCGGCGGATGTGCTGATGGAGTCGGTGGCCAGGGCATACGGCCGGGGCGCACTTGGCCTGATTCTCACCGGGATGGGCAACGACGGCGCCCGCGGCATGCGGGCCATCTTTGAGAGCGGCGGCCACACGCTGGCCCAGGATGAGCAGACATCTGTCATCTTTGGCATGGCAAAGGAGGCCATCAAGCTTGGCGTGGTGGAGGAAGTCGTGCCCCTGCCGGAAATTGGCTCCGCCATTTGCGGATATTTTTTTCAGGGAGGGAAGGATTCATTTCCGCCCCTCTCTGGCGGGGAAATAATGTCTCCGCCTCCCTTTGGGATAGGCTCAGAGGGAGGGTAAAAAATACTTTACCCCTGATATGCAAGTTGCTTCACTGGAACAAAAGAAGAATCCCTACCGCATCCTGGTTGCGGAAGACAGCCCCACCCAGCAGCGGATAATCATGACAGTCTTGGGTCGCGAAGGCTTTGACGTCATCATTGCCGGCGACGGCATTGAAGCGGCCGGGCGGGCATTTCAGGAGAACCCGGATCTGGTAGTGCTCGATATCGAGATGCCAAAAATGAACGGTTACCAGGTCTGCCGCCTGCTCAGGGATGATTACCGCACCGCGCATATCCCCGTCATCATGCTGACAAGCAAGACGCAGGAGACTGACAAATTCTGGGGGCTGAAAACCGGCGCCGACCTCTACGTTGCCAAAGACTTCCAACTGGCCGGCCTTGCCGACGCGGTTCACGATCTGCTCGAAAAAAGCGGTCCGGACGCAGGGGGGGCGGGGCCGCGTTGCCCGATGCCCAACCGGCCTGCCCCGGGTGAGCAGGAGGTGGATGTGCTCTCGCGCGTAAACGACCTGCTGGACCGGAAGCTTTACGAGGCCACCTTGATCAACGAGATCAGCAAGCTGAACACTCTTAGCGAGGATTGCGCCGTGACGATTGATTCGGTCCTGACTCTGATTGCGAAGGTGACCGATTGCGATATCTGCGCGATTGCGCTGACCAACGAGCTGCGGTTTTTCATCCACGTTCATTGCGCCGTGGGGGCTTCCTATTTTGAGGAGGCGCGCCGGCAGGCAACCGGGGCGGCGGCGCAGTATCTGCGGCCGGGCGCAAGCGCGGACCAGTTGGCCGTCGAGGTTGACGCAGACCCTGTTTTTCTGAAGGGTGAGCGTCCGGAGCTGGACGGCATCAAATCGATGCTGGTGATTCCGCTGAAGGCCCGCGCCGAGACGATTGCCGTGCTCGTCCTCACCAGCCCCCGGACAGACGCATTTCTGGAATCGACTCAACGGCTGCTCAAGATCATCGAAAACCCCGCCGGCCTGCTCGTTGACAACGCCCGCCTCCACGAAGGCGCGCGCCGCCTGGCCATCACGGACGGGTTGACACATCTTTACAATCATCGCCATTTTTACGAACTGCTGGAGCAGGAATTCAACCGCGCCGGCCGTTACGACAGCGACATGTCCCTGATTATGGCCGACATTGATTCATTCAAGATGGTTAACGATTCATTTGGGCATCAGACGGGAGATGAAGTATTAACCGCTCTGGCGGGAGTGATCACGCGCGAGGTGAGGGACATCGATATTGTCGCCCGCTATGGCGGCGAAGAAATCGCGGTGCTGTTGCCCCAGACCGGCGTGGGGCAGGCGGTTGACGTGGCCGAGCGCATCCGCGAGGCAGTGGAGGCCCATGATTTTAATTTGCCCGGCGGCGGCGCTGTCACCCTGAGCCTGGGTGTGGCCGGTTTGGCGCAGTCAAAAAAGGCCGGCGGCGCCAGCCTTGTGCAGGCGGCCGACGCCGCTTTATATGAGGGGAAGAAGGCGGGCAAAAACCGGGTCGTGAGCGCCGGTGATGCCTAGCACATCAAAAAAGAAGCCGGAGTGGCCGCCTCGTTTGCCGGCAGGCGCTGACGGAGACGCCCATGTCTAGCCGGTACGAACTGACTGCTGCGGATTTTGGCCGCTTCAGTCGCATGATCAGGCAGGCCAGCGGCATTAATTTCTCAGTTGACAAAGCCGAGGTTTTAAAGTCCGGCCTGGCGCACCGGGCCAGCATCGTCGGCGCCCCCGATCTGGGCAAGTATTATGATTTTATCAATGGCGCCGGCGGCGGCAACGAGTTGAGCCGGCTGGTCGAGTACCTGTCCGTGCAGGAGACGCAGTTTTTTCGCAACCAGCCCCAGTTTGACGCCCTGCGCCAATATGTCATTCCGGAGCTGGCCCGGCGCAATGATGATCGGCGCCTGCTTCGCATCTGGTGCGCCGGCTGCTCTACCGGCGAGGAGCCCTACTCGGTCGCCATGACCCTGCTCGATGTGCTCCCCGGGGCTGACTCCTGGGACATCCGGGTACTTGCCACCGACTTGAACGAAGCCGCGCTGAGCCAGGCAATCCGGGGCTGGTACCCGGAGCGCAAGATCACCGGCGTTGACCGTCTGCACCGGCGCCGCTACTTTTATTCCGAAGACGGTGGTTTTCGGGTAATTGACGATGTCAGGCGGCTGGTACGGTTTCAGCGCCACAACCTCGTTGGGGATCCGTTGCCGGTCGAGAGCCGCGCCGGCTGTGACGCCGTTTTCTGCCGTAATGTCATCATTTATTTTAACCGTGAGACGGCCAAATTTGTCATAGAGCATTTTTATGATATTATAAATTCAGGCGGCTACCTTTTCCTCGGCCATTCCGAGACTCTCTGGCAAATGTCAACCAAATACGGCCTGGTGGAGATGGGAAGCACATTCATTTACCGGAAACCTGGCGCCGGTGAGGAAGACGGGCGCCTCTTCATCCCGGACCGGCGCCTGCGCAATGCCGGGTTGCCGCCAGGGGTCCGGCGGGACCGGCGCGGCCCCGGCGACCGCCGCTTGAGCGGGAGAGCCGGTCCCACGGAGCTACCCGGCCGGCGGGAGAGCGAGACCCATAGGCACGAATGCAGGCCCGCCGGCCCGCCGCCGGAAGAGGTAAAGGAAAGGGCCAGGCGCCATATCGACGCCGGCGAGTTCGAGCAGGCGGCGAATTTGATCAAGCAGGGTCTGGACCGGGACATCGCCGATGCAGAGGCTTATTTCCTGCTCGGGATTGCACACGAAAAAAGGGGCGAACTGGCGGCGGCCCTTGAGGATTTCCGCCGCGCTCTTTACCTTGATCCTGACTTCAGCCTTGCCTATTTTCATCTGGCAAGCCTGTTCGAGCAGAACGGAAACTCGAAGTGCGCCATCCGCGAATATCGCAATGCCGGCCGCAGCTTCGCAAAAAACCCACCGGGAGCCTGGGAAACGGAGCTGGAGGCATTTGACCCCCGCTCGCTTGTCAATCTCTGCCGCCACAAGATTAAAACGCTGAAGCAGTCTGCCTGACCGCGGGCTGCTTCGCCTGAGGTTAATCCAAAGGAATTTGACGAGGCCGTTTTTCCCACTTGGCACCGCCGCCTGATTCGCTTAAAGTCGGTCTGGAAAACCTCCTCGGGGAGGGCCAGGAGGGAAAAGTGCATTGACCCTGTCAAAAAAACAACATCGCGGTCCTGTCCGCCTCGCTCTTACAGGCGGGATCGGCTCTGGCAAATCATCAGCCATGTCGATGCTGGTGGCCCGGGGCGTCCCCTGCCTTGACGCCGACAGCATCGTTCACGGCCTGCTTGAGCAAAGCGAGGTCAAGGAGCAGGTGGCCGCGCGGCTCGGCATCGGTCCGCCGGCGGCGGGAGAGGAAGGACGCCGGCAGCTGGCTGCCGCCGTTTTCGGCGACGAGGCGAAGCTGCGGGCACTGGAAGAGATCATGTTTCCGCCGGTGCGCAGCCGCATCGCCGGCTGGTTCGAGGATCCTCGTGTCGCGAGCGCGCCGCTGGCGGCAGTCGAGATGCCGTTGCTGTTTGAATCCGGCATGGAAGACCTTTTTGACGGGGTAGTCCTGATAACCGCGCCCGTTGCGGTCCGCCGCGCCCGCGCCGCCGGCCGCCGGAGCGGCGCCGATTTTGAGCGGCGCTCTTCCCGTCAGCTTCCGGAAACGGAAAAACGCAGCCGGGCGCACATCGTTTTTGAGAACATTGGTTCGCTGCGGCAAATGGAAGAATTCGTCCAGGGTCTGGTCGAACGGTTTCAGCCCGGCGGAAAGCAGTAGGTTGATAAAGCGACTGTTCATCGTCCTTTCCATGCTGTTGCTGCTGGCGGCAGGGTTTGCGGCGCTACAACTGTCCATGCCGGGATGGTACGCCCGCTGGTGGTATCCACTTAATCACGCTGCCGAAATCAGGCAGGAAGCCGGGCGCAACCATCTTGATCCCTATTTGGTGGCGGCGGTCATCTATCAGGAGAGCCGGTTCAAGGAGGGCACGACTTCCGCCTCCGGAGCCGTCGGGTTGATGCAGCTGATGCCGGCCACGGCGGCCTGGGTTGCCGCGAAGACGGGCGAGCCGCCGCCGAGCGCGGCTGACCTGAAGCAGCCGGACGTAAATATTCGTTTTGGCTGCTGGTATCTTAGCTATTTGTTAGGACGCTACGGCGGCTCCGAGGCGCTGGCGCTGGCCGCTTACAACGGCGGCGCTGACAACGTGGACAAGTGGGTGGCGGCCGCGAGGGCCTCCGGCCGGCCGTTTGACTCGGTCACCGACATTCCTTACCAGGAGACCCGCGAGTACGTCGAAAACGTGGATAAGGTAAAAGATATTTACCGGCGCGCCTACGCGGACGAGCTGCAATGACCTCCAGGATGGCCAGGGAAACAGAACTTACAGAATGTCATCATTTAAGCTAAACGCCAGTTACAAACCCACCGGCGACCAGCCGCAGGCGATCGCCGCTTTGGCCGCCGGCCTGAAGCGCGGCGATTTCTGCCAGACGCTTCTCGGCGTCACCGGCTCCGGCAAGACATTCACGATGGCCAACGTCATCGCCGACGCCGGCCGACCGGCCCTGATCATGGCGCATAATAAAACGCTGGCGGCGCAGCTCTGCAATGAGCTGAAGGAATTCCTGCCGGACAACGCCGTCGAGTACTTCGTCAGCTACTACGACTACTACCAGCCGGAGGCCTACCTGCCCGCCACCGACACCTATATTGAGAAAGACACTTCTATCAACCAGGAGATCGACCGCCTCCGGCACGCCTCAACCAGCGCCTTGCTGTCGCGCCGCGACGTGGTCATCGTCGCCAGCGTCTCCTGCATCTACGGCCTTGGCTCGCCGGAAGAGTACCTGGCGAAGATGGTCTTTCTCAGGGTGGGCGAGGAGCCGGGCCTGGAGGCGGTGGCACGGAGCCTGGTTGACATCATGTACAGCCGTGCTGATTTTGATTTCAGCCGCGGCCAGTTCCGCCTCCGCGGCGACGTGCTCGAAGTGCACGCCGCCTACGAGGATACAATCCTCCGTATCCAGTTTTTCGGCGACGAGGTCGAGCGCATCCAGCGGCTGGAGCCGCTCAGCGGCGAGATCCTCGAGGAGCTTGGGGAGGTCGCCATTTATCCCGCAACCCACTTTGTCACTTCACCCGGCACAATCGCGCGGGCTGTCATCGAAGTTGAAAAAGAGCTGCAGGCGCGGCTGGCGGAGCTAAAGTTACAGGGCAAGGAACTGGAAGCGCACCGGCTGCTGATGCGCACACGCTACGATATGGAGATGCTGCGCGAGACCGGTTACTGCGCTGGCATCGAGAACTACTCGCGCATCCTCGACGACCGCGGCCCCGGGGAGCCGCCCAACACGCTGCTATCGTTCTTCCCGGCCGATTTTGTCTGCTTCCTGGACGAGTCCCACAACACCGTTCCGCAAATAAACGGAATGTACAATGGCGACCGCGCCCGCAAGCAGACGCTTGTTGACTACGGCTTCCGGTTGCCCTCGGCGCTGGACAACCGGCCGCTTAAGTTCAAGGAGTTCCTGGAGCGGGTGCCACAGCTGGTCTGCGTCAGCGCCACGCCGGGCCCCTGGGAGCTCGGCCACAGCACCCAGGTTGTCGAGCAGGTGATCCGGCCCACCGGCCTCATTGATCCGGAAGTAGAAGTGCGGCCAACGGAGCATCAGATCGATGACCTGATGAACGAAGTCCGCCGCCGGGTGGAGGCGCGCCAGCGGGTGCTGGTCACCACCCTGACCAAAAAGATGGCAGAGGACCTGACCGACTACCTTCTCGAAAGCGGCTTTAAGGTCCGCTATCTGCACTCGGACATCGACACGCTGGAGCGGATCCAGATCGTCCGCGACCTGCGCCTTGGCGAGTTTGACGTCCTCGTCGGCGTCAACCTGCTGCGCGAGGGCCTCGACCTGCCCGAGGTGACCCTGGTGGCCATCCTCGATGCCGACAAGGAAGGGTTCCTCCGCGGCGAGATCGCCCTGATCCAGACTATCGGCCGCGCCGCCCGCAACGTCCACGGCAAGGTGATTATGTACGCCGACAAGATGACGCAGGCGATGACAAAGGCAATCGGCGAGACGAACCGCCGCCGCGGCATCCAGATGCAGTACAACCGGGAGCATGGCATCACGCCCAGGACCATTGTCAAAGGGGTCTCCGACATGAGCTCGATGCTCGGCGAGCCGGCCGTGCCCTACAAGGCCAAACGCCTCCGTTACGCCGCCAGGAAAATGAGCAACCGCGAGATCGACGAGGCCATCGCCGCCCTGGAAGAAGAGATGTTCGCGGCGGCCGAGGAGCTCAAGTTTGAATACGCTGCCAAGCTGCGCGACCAGATCAAGGAGCTGGCGCGGCGGAAGGCGGCGGCGAAGCGGTAAACCAGGGAGAAAAATGTCTACAGAGCAGAAACAACAAAAATCAGAAACGGCATTGAAGGCGCTCGATCTCAATCCGCAGTTTCTCCAGGCGTTCGATAAGATGGAGAGCTCCAGTGGCAACATCCTCATCACCGGCAGGGCAGGCACCGGCAAATCTACGCTGCTTGAGCACTTCCGTTCGGTCACCGGCAAGAAGATAGCGGTCCTGGCGCCGACAGGCGTTGCGGCGGTGAATGTCGCCGGTCAGACCATCCACTCCTTTTTCCGCTTCCGTCCCGGCGTGACGGCTGAAAAGATAAAGGCGGTGAAAGATCCGCTTTACAAGGAGCTGGATGCCATCATCATTGACGAAATCTCAATGGTCAGGGCCGACCTGCTTGATCTGGTTGACCTGTTTTTAAGAAAAAACGGCAGGAAGAAAAGCGCTCCGTTTGGCGGCATCCAGATGATATTCATCGGCGACCTTTATCAGTTGCCGCCGGTTCTGACCCGCAATGACAAGGAAGTCCTGGCGAGGCGCTACGCGAGTGAATATTTCTTCGACTCAGACGTATTCCGCGACACTCTGTTCGAGCTGATCGAACTGGAGAAGGTCTATCGCCAGACAGATGATTTCTTCATCGGCCTGCTGAACGGCGTTCGCAACCGCAGCATCACCGATAAGCAGATCGGCATGATCAACGCCCGCCTGGCGCCACATGAAGAGGAATGGCCAGAAAACGCCATCCACCTGACTACCACCAACGCCATGGCGCTGGAACGCAACGAGCAGCAACTGGCGCGGCTAAAAGGGAAGACATATACTTTTAAAGCCTCCGTGAAGGGCGATTTTGACCAGAAGAGCGCTCCGGCAGACCTGCGGCTGAAGCTCAAGAAGGGCGCCCATGTGATGCTGCTGAATAACGATGCAGGCGGGCGCTGGGTCAATGGCAGCATGGCCGTTCTTCGGGGCATCGATGATGAGGCGCTTCATGTCAAGCTGTCCGGTGGCAACATCGAGCGGGTCGAGCCGGTCACCTGGAGCCGCTTCCGTTTCATATGGGACGACAAAGCCAAGGCGGTCGCGTCCGAGGCCATCGGCAAATTTACCCAGTATCCGGTCAAACTGGCCTGGGCTGTCACCATTCACAAGAGCCAGGGCAAGACCTTTGACGCGGTCGTCGTCGATATCGGCCGCGGGACGTTCGCGCCGGGGCAGCTCTATGTGGCGCTGTCGCGCTGCCGCACGCTCGAGGGGGTCTACATCAAGGCGCCGATCAATAAGTCACATATCTGGCTTGACTGGCGCGTTGTCAAATTTATTACCAGTTATCAATATTGCCGGTCGGACACGCAACTGCCGCTGGCCGGCAAGGTCAAGCTTGTGGAGCGGGCTATCGCTGAGGGTTTGCTGCTCAAGCTAACCTACCTGAAGCCCGATGACACCAAATCCCGGCGGCAAATAAAGCCTTACTTTGTGGAGGAGATGGAATACCGCGGCAAATCATTCATTGGTCTAAGAGCCTATTGTCAGGAAAGGCAGGCCGACCGCACCTTCCGCCTCGACCGAATGCTGAAAATTGAGGTGGTGGGGGAGGAAGAGTAGAAAACACTGGCTGTTTCGGTCCCTGGCTGCTACGGGAGGCAACTCCGAAGCATAAGTGTTGAATTAATCAATCTTATTTATTATGATTAAGATTGATCAATAAAGGAGGTGCTCCTCATGAAAACCAAAGTGCTTACCGCCCATGTCCCTCTGCCCTTGGCAGAAAAGATTGATCAGATGGCTGCCCGCCTGGAGCGTTCGCGCGGCTGGGTGGTGAAACAGGCGCTGTCTGCCTGGATTGAGCAGGAGGAAGAACGCAGCCGGCTCACGCTGGAAGCCCTCGCTGATGTCGACGCCGGCCGCGTCATTGATCATCAGGCTGTTCAGGCGTGGGCCGAAAGTCTGGAAACTGACAAGCCGCGTAAACCGCCGCGTTGATGGAACTTAAGTGGACGGGCAAGGCTTTATCTGATCTGGTCAGACTTTATGAATTCCTGGCTCCCGTGGACAGGCAAGCTGCAGCTCATACGGTCATCATCCTGGCGGCTGCGCCCCGGAATCTGATGGCGCACCCGCGCCTCGGCGAAAAATTGGAAGAGTTTGAACCGCGCGAGGTTCGCCGGATTTCAGTGGGCCAATATGAGCTGCGTTACGAGATTCAGGGATTCACCATGTTCGTGCTCCGGCTCTGGCATACCAGGGAAGAGCGGTAGTAGCCGGTGTTCATCACAGCTTTGGCTTTTTTCAGTTTCAATCCTCGGCTGCTCCGAGGAGCGGCTGCTAAGTGGCGCCAGGCAAAAAATATTTCTTATGTTTTTCTCCGCGAAGCGGAGAATCTAAAATGGCTTCAATGAGGCCATGGCATTTCTGCCATGGAAATGCGAAACGGTTGGCCGACATAGCCGGAGTTGATAAGCTTCAATGAGGCCATGGCATTTCTGTCATGGAAATCGTGACCAAACCACTATAACTATCGCCAATTTTCTTGCTTCAATGAGGCCATGGCATTTCTGCCATGGAAATTTTGAAGGGTGTCTTGGAAAATTATGATGACCTAGTAGGGCTTCAATGAGGCCATGGCATTTCTGCCATGGAAATACAATTTAAAAATTTATCAATCCCGGGATTAACGCCGGCTTCAATGAGGCCATGGCATTTCTGCCATGGAAATAGCGCCAGCGCTCCACGCCGCCGCCCAGACTGGAGAAGCTTCAATGAGGCCATGGCATTTCTGCCATGGAAATCGTGACCAAACCACTATAACTATCGCCAATTTTCTTGCTTCAATGAGGCCATGGCATTTCTGCCATGGAAATCTGGAGAGAATGTTATGCTTTCCAGCGGGTCCGCAGCTTCAATGAGGCCATGGCATTTCTGCCATGGAAATGCGCGGCCCAAGCGGCCAACAAGGTTATGTATCACCAGCTTCAATGAGGCCATGGCATTTCTGCCATGGAAATGGTATATGCTAATTATGGCCCCCGCGAACGGTAATACGCTTCAATGAGGCCATGGCATTTCTGCCATGGAAATTTTACCACCTTTGCCGATTACCCTGATTGTCCCGGCCGCTTCAATGAGGCCATGGCATTTCTGCCATGGAAATTTCTCTGGTAAGGGTTCCGATGGTTGGGCTTCTGATGCTTCAATGAGGCCATGGCATTTCTGCCATGGAAATCCTCTCTGCACACGTCCATGACGCCGTGGTGAAAAAGCTTCAATGAGGCCATGGCATTTCTGCCATGGAAATTGAATACAGGACGACCTCGATGAGGGCGTCTTGACTGCTTCAATGAGGCCATGGCATTTCTGCCATGGAAATTCTGCATGTTAAGGGCATCGACGATCTGATAGTAAGAGCTTCAATGAGGCCATGGCATTTCTGCCATGGAAATGCTGCGCGTGCTGTTTGTGCCGCGCGTGTTCATCCTGGCTTCAATGAGGCCATGGCATTTCTGCCATGGAAATAACGGACAGAGATGTATACAGATCGCGCCTTGCCTGCGCTTCAATGAGGCCATGGCATTTCTGCCATGGAAATCTCCCCAAGAATCAGCCTCAATTTGCAGGAGTGTCGCCGCTTCAATGAGGCCATGGCATTTCTGCCATGGAAATCAAAATAAAAAATATAAGATAGAATTATTGGGGAGAGCTTCAATGAGGCCATGGCATTTCTGCCATGGAAATACGGCGATGAGGGCGGTAATGAACCCCATAAGAGCCGCTTCAATGAGGCCATGGCATTTCTGCCATGGAAATTCGGCGACGGGATTGCCTCCCCCGGCAAAGTGGTAGCTTCAATGAGGCCATGGCATTTCTGCCATGGAAATCTCCTCACCCCCTACCAGATCATCATAATGCTCCAGCTTCAATGAGGCCATGGCATTTCTGCCATGGAAATCCCCGAGGAATCGAGGAATCGAGGAATCGAGCTTCAATGAGGCCATGGCATTTCTGCCATGGAAATCACCTCCACGACGCAGAGGCCGCAGCGGCCAACGGGGAGCTTCAATGAGGCCATGGCATTTCTGCCATGGAAATAACCCCTCCAATATAGCCTATATTTAAGCTGTTTTTAAGGGTATTATTCGAGAAGTCAGCTTTACGATTTAAAACAACACTCATTCCTCTTTTGATGTCGGTCCTTTTTAAACCATAAACCCTCATTCAGACGCTGTTTCGAGGGGTCAACGATACCGCTTCCGGCATATAAGCGCTCGAGTCAATTCGGCAGTAATTGAAGGACGGATTCAAACAATCTGAGACTTTCTGGTTATGATCTCCGTTGACCTACCAATAGATATAATGCTTTTTATTGGTCGCCCTTCGGTTGGACCAAGATCGATAATCAGCACCTGGTCTTCAATATGATTGATAATTTGTCCAAGCTCTGACTTCATCTTTACTAAATCCATAGCCGGCAAGTCGCATTGAAACACGGAAAGCTGCATATGGGCTCCAAAGCCTTTCATGGTCTTGAAGACCCGGCGGAGTCGTTTAGGGTCACAAATATCATATGTGACAATATAAAGCCGGCGCATTTTAACGGGTCATAAAGCTTGGATACATTGGTATCTCACCTAAAAGGTATCGTCCAAGCAAACGTGCCTGAATTTCCAGGACTCGGCGGTAACTCACTCGATAGCCAAAGACAGGATGAGTGATCTCCTGGCCCATCCTGCGTTCGTACGTTTGCAAAAAACGCTTTCTGCCTTCAGGCGTAAGCGCCACCGATCCAAATCGTGCAACAAAGTCTTTATTGCGGATCTCTCCGTTGTTAATCGCGGTGATGACAACTGAATCAGCGATCAAGGGCCGGAATTCCTCCATAAGATCCAGGGCCAATGCCGGCTTTCCATATCGCGCTTGATGATAAAAACCCATATATGGGTCAAGGCCCACATTCTGTAGCACAATGGCCCACTCGCGGGTGAGTATGGCATAAGCAAATGATAGAAGAGCGTTGACCGGGTCACGGGGAGGTCTGCGATTTCTTGTTCTGAAGTCGAACCCGGGTTTTTCAAAAGAGCCACTTTTCAAAAGTCCGGAAAATTCGCAAAAATATTTTTGAGCCGCAACACCTTCCGTGCCAAGGAGAGATTCCAGGGAGTCGCATCTCATGGCCTGATCCATATCACTCTTTAAATCTCGCAACACATCCTTCGGCGGCTTTCTGTGATTGCGCCTTAAAACCGTTCTGCAATTGGCGATCTTCGCTCGAACGAAACATTTTGCCAGTGAAAGACACTTTTCTTTATCTAGCGCTGTTTCGAATTGCCGCTTTCTGATTTCGACATTTTTATGAATTATGCCGTGCGTGACGCCATAGAACCAGCCGCCTCCCGACAAATAGCAGATAGGGATGTTGCGTCTGCAAAGCTCGTGAATCACCTGAGTGCTGACTTGGACACTTCCAAAAAGAACTAGCTGCGATACTTCAACCAGGCGCGCTTCCGCGATAACATCTTTTCCCTCCTTGATTTGCAGAACGTCGCCGCACTTGCTCACCCGTGCTCTTGGCTGTTGCACGTAAAGTGGCAGCGCATGATCTCGCGCCGGTGCAAGTTTACGAACGGGAGTTTGTATTCCTTTGCGCAGCAGGTAGACTTCATCGGGAAGGCAGATTCCGACCAACGAGCAACGCACGCATTTGGCGCTGTCCTTCAGAGGCGGGGGCATCTCTGAAAGTTCCCCCAGCTCCCTCATCTTCTCAGCCTGAGACAAAGTGAAGGAGACTAGCTCCTCGTCGAAATCGACTGGCACTCTTTCTTTGGAACCTATGAAGTAAATTATTCCGGCATCGCAATCAAAACCGTTGGCTCTAAGTATCAGCCCCTGAGCGCAAAGCTGGACGAGCTCGGGCTCCCAAGCCCCTTTTTGCACATGCGGCCGTTTGCCCCGCTTGTATTCGACCGGCGAGACCTTCCGACCTTGGCCTTCAACCAGATCAATCTTCGCCGTTAAGCCGATGTCGTCAGCAGTCAGGTACACGGATCGCTCATGGATTTCATTGCCGTCTTCCGAGCCGGTCTCTGCGCATCCTTTCCGGACTGGCTCCTGGTTTACCCGTCGGTGCTTGTACTGACCGTCCACGGTGTCCGCATTGTCAACAAATTCACCCTGAATCCATTCCAGATATGCCAGTCGCGGGCAATAAGTGAATTCGTTCAGCATGCGAACGGGAAGAAGGAGAGGACCCTCGAGGCTTTCATCTTTTGTCTGATTGTCAGACATGTAACCATCTCCGGTCGAATAAAGAATTGACCGAAAGACAATCGGCGCAAGCTGAATTAACTTGAGGAGAGGAGTTTATTTAGTTGTCAAGGAACGGGGAGCGCGTGGCTCCGAATAACAACTGGACCGAACTTGAAAATCAATAATTATACTTCAACTGCAGGGCTGAAGTTAGTGCTCGACTTTCCAAGCATAACTTTTTGTGCCCGAAAACTGCTTCAATTCCCATGGCTCTTAATGAATTACGATCCGGCTCTTTTTGATAGAGTTCTGATAATACTTGAATCGATCGAACCTCGTCAGGGCCAATTGGCTGTTTCCATAAGGCCCAGTTAAAATCAGTTTTTTTGGTACCTCTGTCGATTCGCCATCCGACGCTAGATAGACCACAGAGCGTCGGTGCAGAGGGAAATAAAACAAGTGCGCGATAGGCAAGCAAATTTGCCATCCAAACTGTACGAGCGCAAATGTTCGAAGGGTTTATATCCATTAAAGCGTAACGTCGGGCTTCAATAGGATCCCATCTCAAAGATAGCTTTTCGTCTTCGTACGTCCACATTTTAAAAAGGGCATCTGCAATCTTTTCCAGTCTTACTTGTTCCATGAGTTGGCGCACAGTATCAAGGAAAAACTGTTGACTGGCTCCCTTAATAAAGCAAAATTGCATTGGCAAAACCATACCCTGCTTTCTCTTAAGATTGTTCTCATGCAGAATTACATCACTTGCAAACGCTACCATTAGGTCGAGCGGTTCCCTGCTGTTCCAACACGCGTCCTTTAGGAACATCCTGCAATGCTCACGATACTCTTCGCGATTACAATCAATGTGTTTCCCGAGTGCAAGCTCTGGTCGAGGGACAGCGTCGCGTAAGGCACTGAGCCACTTTGTACGTAGTAGCTTGTAATCACTTTCAAGAGGTTTAACTGTTTCTTCCATTGCTTCTTCACGTTCCTGGCCGCGAAGTTTTCGGCTTTTTATCAATTTAATTTGTTTTGTAATTTCAGTTTTTTTCTTGTCCATCTGGATTCGTGCGCTTTTAAGATTTGCTTGCGCTTGACTTGTTACAGACGAACCATGTAAAGCATCAGCAATAATTTTTGCTAATTCTTCTTGATTAAATGTTAGTAAGTTTGTCAGAACAGGTTTCCATGTCACGCCGCGATGCCAATGAAGACGCGATTCATGATGACCTGATTCATGAAGCACAACCAATGTCCCGACAGCAGCAAGAAAACCAAGAGGAATCGAACCATCAATGCCTTCAAGAACTAAAGAATTGCCATTATCGCGAATGACTCTTGAAGGTGATGATTTCGATCCAGCTTCTTCCTCCTCTGGCGCCTTGTCAAAAACCCACTGACTGCCATACCAGTCACTCAATCGCAGGATTGCTTCCAAGTAAGCCAATCCCCACCAGCCATAACGTCGGTTTAAACGCCAGAACCGTTCGGAAATACCAGATTTAAATGTATGTGCCGCAGGCCAAGATGCACGTTCCTGATTTTCAACTTCGATAGCAACCCCACCGTGTACTCCTTGAATAGGCAACGGTTCTTCATCGAGACTTATAGGCGCAAAAGGTCTTCCGTATCCGTGATGGCTGGTAATCGCGTGCAACATCAGATCGTTAGGCGTATCATTGTCAACATTCGGGAATAAGTGTTCAGTAAGCTGCAATGACAGCATTTCATGTCGGAAAATTTTTGGCAATTTACTTGCTGTTCGAATGGCGCGACGCCGTCGGGGCGAGCTTGGCACAGCCACGGATTTTGCAAGAGGTTCACCTGTCAAAACAGCCAGCTCATCACCTTCGCGAAGCATGATCTGGAATCGTTCATCCAACTTTCCGATGTCGTGCCAATAAGCTGCGGTTTTAAGTGGTTCATGAAATTCTTCTGGCAGGCAGCGGCTCAGAAGCTTTTGAGCGGCGCGTTGTACCGAAGCGCTATGTAAGACGTGGCTGATTTCTTTTCCGGCAGCTGATAACAGGTCGTCATCGTCGGCAAATATTTCCTGTTCGACTTCCTCCTGGGCCTTCGTTTTATAGGCTTTCAATACTAGGCCACCAGCTGGATGCTGCTCGAAACATCCGTTGCGAACCTGCTTCAGGAGCGCGATCCACCAATCCGGCGGAACGGATGCTTCTTCTTCGGCCTCCCGGCGGTAGGCGAGCACTTTATCAATAGCGTCTTGCACGTTCTCGCGCTCCCAGGCCGGACTCTCGGCGACTTCTATCAATGCTTTCAAAGGCGGACAATCAAGCCAGGGTTTCAACACCGTACGATGTAACCGGAGTGCGACAGGTTTGCCGGTACCGGCATGACTTGGCTCCCAAATGTCGATTTTCAGATCTCCTAAAACATGCTCAGGCGCTGATTGTGCAAGACCATTTATCCCATAGACTGCTGGAAGGATAACTAATTCGTTGGGGAGGATTTGAGAAGCGGTTTTGCATACAAGAGAGCCATCCACGGAGCTCTCCCGTCCACGCCATCGCAGCACCGGTCGAATCTGTTCCTTTGACCGCGGGTCCGTATGATATTCGCCTTCAACATCACCCGTGTCGTCGTCATCTGTTATATTTGCGAGCCACTTTCGGAGTTGGTAAAGCGGAACGGAAACTGTTTCCGCGCTATTTGGCGGGCATAGCGCTATCGTCTCCAGCCAACTTTCTGTATCTTTCTCATCGAGGTCTCCGCGCCATGCAATCCTGACTTCAGGCGTCCCGCGACCGGCGCCATGAAGATAAAGCTCGATATCAGGTTCTACTTGAGGTTTTGGCGACGTTTGGCAAAGAAGATCTAGGTGCGAAGGCAACAACAAAGGAGCATCCAGTGTCGGAGAAATATATGGCATTAGATCCTCAATCGACTGCAAATGAGAATCGAGTGCGGCAATGCCGAAATCAAGCACTTTGCACGCGTGTTTACCTGATGGATGTGGCTCAGCAAGTCTTTGTAGCAAGCCCCAACACTCCGCCATCGCAGTGCCGTAAATAAAATCATCCGCACCCGTTTTGGCATCTGCATCGCGGATTAGGATTGCCGATGAAGCAGATTCAATTCTGCCCAGCCGGTTGAGTCGTCCGAAACGCTGACGCAGGGCGTCCAGACTTGCAGCTTCCGTCACTAGCGCATCAAAACTGAAATCGGCGCCGACCTCGATGCACTGGGTGGAGATCAGGACTATGGGTTTCTCGGGCTGCTCAGGTCGGTTGGCTTTGAGCACCGGTTTCCACCGCGCAATGAGTTGGTCACGCTCAAAGGGGCGGAGACGACCCGTTAGCAATACAACGTCAAATTCGTCAGCACATTGTTGGCCTAACGCTTGAGCTATCAGCTCGGCTGTTCGAACGCGGTTAACAATAACAGCGACTCGCTGCCTTTCTTCCCGTTTCACAAACGCTGTAGCCCGCTCCACTGCCGATTCAACAAACGAATCTTTTTCAGGTAGCTTTCGGTTTTTCACCAAAACCAGCTCAGCAGGTTTGGAAGCATTGATACGACGATCAAGTTCAGCATGGTCAAGTGCCGCTTCCTTTTCGGCACCAGGGAACACGGCAGATTTAGGAATATCTGGTGGTGGTGTCGCGGACATGATGGAAAAGGCAAAAGGCGTCTGTATCGGCTGTTCTGCCCAGTCTTTGCCACGGTAGCATTCAACTGCGTGCAGTGTCTGCATGAAAGGCACAGACAAATGCGCTTCATCCAGCAGAATTAGGCTGTCGTGAGCAGCCAGACCTGCAAAAATCGGTGAGGTCAATGCGCTGGGTCCATAGCCACGAAATAGCAGCCGTGATCCCAGTTGATCCACCGTGGAAGTAATCACCGCAGGCTGGGAAGGCAATCGTGCCCAGCCATCGTCCCGTAACGCGCCGCCGCGCAGTCTTCCCAGAGCAAGCGGCCGCTCAGTGTCGCTGATTTTGCGCAATTGGTCGGAGACTAATTTCAGCGGCCCATCAGTAGCTTTGTGCAATTTCTCCGCAATCGCTCGCGCTCGTTCGAATGCCTCGTCTACGACTATGCGCCGGTCTACCACGAACCAGATGCGTCGTGGAGCCGTGCGTTTCCAAACAGGTTTTTGTGCCTGTGATGCCAGCGCGTAAATTGCAATATCAATGCACGCTGTCTTTCCTGCCGCAGTTGGCAAATCAAGCGCTCTTGGCCACTCACCTTTCGTCAGCCGCTCGGCCAGCAAGCGTTGCCAGGGAAATGGCTCATGAGACCATAAAGCTTGGAAGTATTCCGTGAAAGAGGGAAGGGTACCCATAATCAATCTGCTCTTTGCCCCTGGTTCATCGGTCGCAAAGCACCATATCCGCGAAACCTCCCCGCTCCGATCAGGACAGGCCCGCACACCGGCTCATCGAATACAAGTATTGCATGAGTATGGCGGCGCTCGCTGCCGTCCTTACGTTTGAGGCGCGGGAAGACAAATGATGGTGGGACGCCAAGATGTGCGGAAACCTGGGTGATGATGACTTCGCGTGGCGTAGGCAAGCCTATCCGGATACAGCTCTCGGCAACCATCGCGACAGTTTCCTGGTGGTTCTGAGATTGGTTTTTTGATTTAGGATGACGATCGAAAACAATCGGTGTCACCGTTGACCATTGAGTCGCCCCGTTTGGATATGCTGTCTAGGTTTCTGCTCGCAGGTTCCAGGGGGGCTGCGAGGCGGTCATTGGTTTGGGCGTCCAAACCCCCAAGGGACCAAGTCTGAGTTCACTGACCAAGGCAATTGCACGCAGAGCTTGGCGTCGATCATCGACTGAGAGTTCGGCGGGTAGCACCAGCCCCATACCTAGCTGATGGCCGTCAGCATGTTCGTATCCGACGAAGGCGAGCGGCAGGTAGGCCATGTGCGGATCGGCCGCCGGGCCGCCGTTGGCATCATGGCCGCTCAGCATTCGACGGACCGGTTCGGCGAGGCTGTTGCTGTTACTCAGGATTGCCTCCCGCCAGCGGCCGACGATGGCCAGCGTCGAGGTGAGATCGAGCTGCTGATATTGCCCCTGCTTGGCACGCAGCTGCAACACCAGGAAATGGGGACCGAAGACGGTACTCGCCACACGCGTGGTTGCGGCTTCTTGAGCGGGTCGAGCATATCCTTGATAAAGGGAAAGCCGGGGTCGTTGTTGAGGTGGTGGTTGATTACCGTATTCATCACGAAGCCGTTTTTTTGCGGCCTTTTTAAGCTTTAAATCGTTTATTTGCTTTTTCGCAACCAATAGCTCTCCGTAGTCTTCTATAGCCTTTGTGTTGTATAGCTGTTCGAGATAGTCAAGGGTGCCGGGCCCTGGAATACGCAGATGGGTTAGTGCGCGCTCTTCGTCGGGAACCCAATTAGGCTCATTTATCTCTTCATTTTCGGCGATCCACATTTGCACCAGCGAACTGGAGTGGCCGATGCGTGTTACCTTGGAACACAATCGTACTAAAGTATCGCGATGCAGGTCTGGTAGATTGAGATTCGGCCAGATGAGATAGACTGTTTCATTATCAAGCCAAACACGTGGAAACACACGTGGTTGACGCTCCCGCATTATTCCGGTAGCAGCCTGCAAGGGTGGAGCTGGCTTCTTCTTCGGCTTCGCAGGGTCTTTTTTCCAAATCGCTTTGTCGTTTACTGGTACAAATTGCTGAACGATATCTCGCCGCGCTCCTTCTGGTGCGGCAATCATGGGCGCAGATATCTCTCCACCGCGCTTTGTGCCTTCTAGCCATAACAAGGCACCGCGTTCATCCAGCTCTCCGCCGGTCTGAAAATGCGCCGCCGCTAGGGCCATGAAAACGCGGGCCGGATGTGGTGGCCACTCTGCGCGCTCCAGATTGTCCGGCTCTGCGGCGGCAACGAAGCCGTTAAGGTAGCGGATGCCGAAGGCCAGCATCTTACGCTTCCTCTCCCGTTCCTTCCTTGGTAGCCTGCAGTTGACTGAGGCGCACCAGCTTGAGCAGTTCCGCTGAGGGCTTGAGTGTAACGGGGTCTTCGCGCCAAGTGAGTCCACTCTTTTTGCCGGTGGCGATTGTCTCGTTAAGCAACGCGATAGCCTGCTCGCCGGTCAGCTCAAACTCTCGCGCTGGTGTGCCTGGACGTTCAAGCAATTCCCAGATCATCGAACCATCTGGCCATAGAAGACTACGTGAACGTAGACCTACGCCTGCCTCGAATGCAAGTGTCGCACTGCACAGACCAAGAGCGGCCAGCACCGTGCGCGCAACTTTATCGGTTGCGTCGCCGGTTTTGCCATTGAGCGGAAAGTGCAGACGTCGGAGACAGATCAGGGAAAGCGTCGTAACCTGCTCAGCGTACTCAATCGTGACGCCACCAGGAGCAATTCGCCCTTCGCGAGCCTGCTCGTTTGTGAGTGGGTCAATTCCTTCCGCCCCTTTTCCGTACTTGTGGAACGCTGGTGTGACATTGCCGAGGTTAGCTTCGGACGTCTTTCCCTCTTTTCCAAGTTTGACTGCTTTCCCACCTTTCCTAAACGCTTCTTTCTCATTGAGAGTCCACCCACCGCCTATCTTCTGATATAGGGGGATTCCGGTCGTCTTGGTGATCAGTGGATCAACACGGCTCTGCGTCTTGATCCCAAATTCAGCACCAATGCCAGAGATCTCAGACACCACTGCGCGTTCGAATTTCGGTCCTAGTCCACCTTTTGGCCCGGTGGAATCCCACATGCCAAAAAGTAACGCTGTAGGGCAAAGTTCGAAAAGCGGGGTGGCATTCGCGAGGCTAATGGCATTTAACGCTTTTCCGATTTCCGATTGACGGAACCGAACTCCATCCAGCTCGCTGTCCCGGAGGATGGCATCGGCTATGCGATGGGGCACTTGCAAACTAGTGATCTTTCCAACTGCTTCTATAAGGCGGTCGGCTTTCTCATCCGCGCCCACGTCGCCAGTTGGCTCGTATTCCGAAAAATCCACTTCTACTATTGGCAGCTTGATTTTTCCGGCATTAACTGCCTCTTGAAGGGCAAGCTCCATACGGTTCGCTTGACTTTGCACGCTATCAAGTAATACACAACTGACCGGTGTGTCTGACCCTGGTAGCCGCCGCTGTTCAATTGCGTACACAGCACCCGCAAACGTCGGCGGAAATACTTTGTCACCTTCGCCGCCAGCCGGCTGGAGCCGGCGGCGACAGCGGAAGGCTGCAGCCTGTCCTGCGACTGAATGGTTTAAAGTTTTCAGTGTCAAGCTTTCAGCCATACTTACCTCCACTTTGATTGGAACTTTTTGATGAAATTTTTCAGACTCAACACCGCTGCCCGCCGGCAATCACGCCGTTTGCTTATTGACTGCGGAGTTGCTTCTGTGTACCCTACCATCCACCCCGGACAGAAAAACTGAGCCCCGCGACCCAGTGAGCTATCACCCACAACACTTCTTATACTTCTTTCCCCGGCCCACAGGGACATGGGTCGTTGCGGCCGGGGTCCGGTCCGCCATGAAGGCCTTTTCATAAAGTCCGAGCTTCATCAGCGGCTTAAAGACAGATCGGCCCATGACGGCGTAATTCTCCATCGCGGCGGGGAATGGTCGAAGAATTCGGGTGGCAAATTCCATAAAGTCTTTTGCCCTGCGGCCGTCCCCGGGTAATTCTGCCACTCGCGGGCTTCGGCATCGGTGAAATTGTCAATTGGCTCAGGCGCTAAAGCAGCCCCCCCAATCACTCAGCTCATTCGGAATGACAATTCCCTATTCTTGCGTGAAAGGAATGATGTGTAAGGATATCATCACAGCGCTGATTTGTCTGCAACTTTTTGAAGATATTACTCACTACACAGTGAAACCAGACATCTACAGGGTTGCGCTTGCAGATAGCGGAAAAACTCCTGTTTATTCTCAACACTCCCGGCCTGGCGGTCGCGGAAGAGGGGGCCTTTGCCACGGCGGTCGAACTGTACGCGCAGCACGGCCTTGACCTCGCCGACTGTTTCGCGGCCGCGCCGGTGCAGCAGTGTGGCTCGCATCTGGCCAGCTACGATCGGGGTTTGGATCTGGGACCCGACCCCTGAACCAGTAGCTTAGAGTGGGTCACAGCGATAGCTTCGACTTCGGAATGAAGTGGAAAGGAAGATCAACTGTGACCAAGAAAAATTCCCGCCGGCGATTTTCGGCCCAACTCGAGTTTCAGATCGTGCTGGCGGCGGTCGGGGCGAGCGCCCGGCAGCAGGATCGCCGTCATGGTCAGGCAGATCAGACTCAGTGCCTAAAGCTATGGCCCGATTTCTTGGGCTTGTGCTCGGGATGCCTGGCGAACCAGCGCATGTGCCGTTCGAAGTCGCCCAGAAGCAGATCCGCGAGGTCGCGGTTGAATCCTTCCTTGATTACCACGCGCAGAGCCGCGACATGTTCACAGTTTTTCGGGAAGGTGTATGCCGGCATTTGCCAGCCACGATCGCGGAGCCGCTCCGAGATGTCGAAGACCGTATAATTTGCAGCTTTTTCAGCTTCCGCGGTCATCCTGAAGGCAAAGACGGGAATGTCGCCGCCATCAGAGATCAGCTCGAACTCCTGATAGGCGGCGAGCCTGGCGGCAAGATATGACGCCACATCTTGGCTGGCCTGGTGGATGCGCCGGTATCCGTCTTTCCCCAGCCTGAGGAAGTTATAATACTGTGCCACCACCTGACTGCCGGGCCGGGAAAAATTCAGGGAGAAGGTGGGCATCTCCCCACCCAGGTAGTTGATTTTGAATATGAGCTCCTCAGGAAGTACTTCCTGGTTGCGCCAGACGATCCAGCCGACGCCGGGATAGACCAGGCCATATTTATGGCCGGAGGCGTTGATCGACTGAACCCGGGAGACCCGAAAATCCCACTCCAGCTTCGGTTGCAGGAAGGGGGCGACAAAACCGCCGCTGGCGGCATCCACGTGAATCGGAATGTCCAGACCCTTTTCGGTCTGCAACCTGTCGAGCGCGGCGCTCAACTCCCCGACCGGTTCGTAGCTGCCGTCATAGGTGCTGCCCATGATGGCCAGGACCGCGATGGTGTTCTCATCACAAAGTTCAATCGCCTCGTCAACACCCAAATGGTAACGTCCGTGTTCCATCGGCACATAGCGCGGCTCCACATCCCAGTAGACGCAGAACTTCTCCCAGCAGACCTGCACGTTGATACCCATGACCAGATTGGGCCTGTTGGCCGCCTTGCCCTTTTTTCCCTGCCGCTGGCGCCATCGTTTCAGCAGCGCCATGCCGCCCAGCATGGCCGCCTCGCTGGAGCCGATCGTTGAAGTACCCACCGCTTCTTCGTCCTCAGGCGAGTTCCAGAGGCGGGCGACCATGTTGACACAACGCGCTTCGATCTCCGCCAGTTGCGGATATTCATCTTTGTCGGCCATGTTCTTGCCGTAGCTCTCCGACATCAGCCGGTCGGCTTCCGGGCTCATCCAGGTACTGACAAATGTGGCCAGGTTCAGCCGGGCGTTTCCGTCCAGCATCAACTCATCGTGGATAAGATAGTAGGCCGTCTGCGGCAGCATCTCTTCTTCCGGCATCTCGTATTTTGGAATTTGCAATTTCATGGCTCCGCGGGCGAAAGCGGGCGTAAGCATTTCGCTGATCCGTCCATGGTGGTCGATTGTCTTTTTATGCATTGATCACTCCTGGTAGTTACTGTCCCCACGCCTCGTTGAGGTATCCGTTATAAAAACCTGGTGTCCTGTCCGGGGGAAAATCGCCCGCCGGCGACCCATCGGCCTTATAGTAATGTCGTTTCAGGCTGATGGCAATGCGGGCGGCCGGCTTTCAACTCGGCATGGGGCAAAATCCGCTCCCGTCCCCGTTGCCGTCAAATTTGCTCATATTAACGATCTGGAAGCGGCTCTGATCAAGCGTCTGGAAAACTCCCTGCTCGAGTTTGGCGGCGATTTTACCTTTGTGGAGCGCCTGTGGCGGCGTCCGGAATTTTTCCAGGCTGCGAGTCTTAAGCGGGTGGAACCAGGGAGTGCTGATCGATGAGCCCAGCGGTTTTCTCATTTAAACTTTGCTCCTCCGGGGAGCAGGGACAACCACATCATCGCTTCGGAAGGGCTGCGCTTGCCATCAGATTACTGCGATGTTGCGCAAGTGTTGGCGCTCGTCCAGGACGCATTCCCCGACGCCCCCGAACATACTATCCGGCGGGACTCTGTAATCCAGTGTCCGAACATCTATACTCTAAAGCAGCTTTGGGGATCGGTAAAGAAGATTTCGGCGTGACATCATAAAAGGAAAAACCGACTATCTCGTCGGCGCCGTCATAGGTTATGCCGAGTTTTAAATTCATATATTGACTGATATTCACAAAGTTATTGACATCATTATGGTTGTCATGTTCAATGTTTTATAGCATTACCATTAAATTAGAGGATTTCCATGGATACTAAAATTAAGCCCGAGAACCGCAATAAGGTTCCAGAGAAATTAACAAAATCTTTCAAGAATGCTGGGAATAGCACGTTCGCAATTGGCATTTTTATGTTAGTCGCATTACCAGCAGAAGCATTTATTCTTCACTTCCTTGGTGGCGCGCTAAATCTATCTTCTTTCCTTGTTATTTACCTCTTAATGGCAATATTCATGGCTTATTTCATTTTCGCCGGTTGGGGAATGAAAAAAGATACTTTCACGAATGCAAAAAAATCTTATACTCGCGCTTTGTTGCTTATGATTATAAGTCTGGTCTCAGTTTTTGTATTTGCACCTGGTGGCATTCTGCTTATTTTTTACATCCTCTTAATAATCAACAATATGATCGCATTTAGCCAAATCAGCAAATATAAAAAGATAATAGGTTATTAGTCTGGCATAGATACTGCGTAGAAATAATTGTCATCATCACCAAAGTAGGCCGTATTATTTTCAACATAAGGCGTTGATTCAATTTCTTTATTCATTCCAAATCGCCACATTTCCTTTCCGTTTGCACTATCAATGGCGACCAGATAATAAGCAGTTTTGAAGACATCATTTGTTGTTACACCCATATAAATAACATTATTACTAAATGCCGGCACTGTAGTGGAATTTATTTTTATTTCCCAGTTTTCTTGTCCAGTGGTCGCGTCCACAGAATGGAGTACCCATCATCACTATTAAAAATAATCTTTCCGTTCCCAAGGACCGGATCTTTCACACTTCCGTTACATTTGTAAACCCATATTTTTTTACCAGAATTAGCATCCAGAGCAAATAGATTATCACCTCCGCCAAAGATAACTATATTATTGACAAAGATGATGGGTGTTCGAATTGGGTTTGTAAGAAAATCACTGTCTGTTTTAAATATCCAAGTTTCTTTCCCCTGCCCCTCATAACAAGTATCCAAGTTTCTTTCCCCTGCCCCTCATAACAAGTACTGGAACAAGCTGCAGCAGATGGAACTGCAATTATCCGGTTATTTCCTTCAACAAAAACTAGGCCATTATCTATAACTGGCGATGATACTCCAAAACTACCAGTATTATATTGCCACAGCTTCAATTGGAGACGCAGCTGTTTCATTAAATTTAAATTGCTCTCACTGATTTGATCTAAGGCAGATTTGTCTGGTATGCTTTTTTGGAGAGAATGTATCTCTGAAGTCAACTTCGCAAGGAGACCCTCAAGTTGCTTAAGGGCTTCCGAGGCCAAGCGATTCTTTTCTTCGCTTGAAGCGCTTCTGGTAGTTTTTTCTTTCAGAGCTTCGAGACTTGAAAGGAATTTGGCTCCAAGCCCTGCCGAAGCCGCTGTTAGCCAAAGCGAAGTGCTGAAGGTAATAAAATCTTCGACAACTTTGCCATTGAAAGTGCTTGGCCCGAAGTTGTAAGCAAAAAAAGTTCCAAGAACAAATATTCCGCCAGCCAGCGAATTTCCGAAAAAGCCCAAGAATAGACTGCTTATTAAAAAACTTACTCCGATATACAAGCTGAAATAAATAGGCAGGCCGGCCTGTAGGGCAATGACAAAGAGAACCGCGAATAATGACTGTTTGATAATTAAAAGAACGGGGAAATTCTGGAAAGCATTGTAAAGGCGCAGTCGGAATATTACCCAAGCTATGCAATCCAGGAAGAGCACCCCCATGATGATGAGAGCAGCGACAGAGAACCTCTGATACGGCGGCAGGAGCATCATCTGGATCAAAACCAGGCCCAGCATGAGAGTTTGAATAAGGATTAGGAGCGAGAAGATTCCGCCTCCTCGTAACTTCAGGCGGTTTTGCAGTTTTCCCTGACTTCCTTTCATAACCTTTGAAAACGAGAATTTAACGCTTGTTCCTTTCCCGGGGATGCTTTCTATCGCTGCTTTGCCGCTAATCCGCGAGGCGCGCTCTTGAAGCAGCTTGATGCCTTGGCTTCCCTCAGTTTGTTTTTGGTGAAGCTCATCTGGGCCAAAGCCCCTTCCCTCATCGTTGACTTCGATCATCAAATGTTTTCGGTGATAGCTGATTTTGATGGTTATCTCTTTTGCAAGAGAATGAGCGGCCGCATTTCTTACAGCTTCACGGATCAGGCAAAAGATTTCCCTTTGAAGTCCGGGAGCTAGATTGATGTTTTTTTCATTTGAAACAATGAGGATGGATACTCCGGTTGGCTTAAAGCTTTCCGCCAGTTCCGAAAGATTATCAGTAAGTCTTCCTTTCTCCGACGATTCAAGATCAGAAAACAGGCGTTTCATGGTGCCGCTTGCCAGTCTGGTGCCTTCTGAGAGCTGATTTAATGCTTTCTTTATCTCATCTGCGCTTTTCTCGGCAATACCCTCGCTCCACAAGCATAGGCCGCAAACGATGCTGCCAAGGTCATCATGAAGCCAGGCACGAAAGAGCATCCGCTCCCTATTTAAAATACCGGCAAGTTCAAGATTTGAGACCCTCTCAAGAATCCCGGCAAAAGCGACAGAGCCGAGGCCGAAAAAATAGAAGATTATGAAACTGCCCAGTTCATTTGGAGAGCCGAGAAGCTGGAGGGGTGTCTGCACCCATAGCCACTGGGCTCCCAGATACGCGAAGCTTAAGAAAAATGTGGTAGCGAATGCCTCGGAAAAGCGGCGTTTCGGAAAAGCAATAAGGGTTGAATAAGCATACATGGAAGAGATATAGATTAGCTTTGGTTCGCGGGCCAGAATCATTAAAGAGGCGCAAACGAGAAGATCAATCAGATGAAAATATTTGTTTCCCGAACGCTTTGACACCATGGCCAAATATGCGTAAATGGCGGTGTATGAGGCGGCGGCTGCGAAAACAACAAGAGCCCAGCCCACAGATCCTAATCTTTCCGGGCAAAAGAACGACATGACCGGTATTTGAAGGATTATTACGAACCGCCAATAGACGGCCCACTTTTGAAGCACAAGGTACCGGCGGCACGATCCGTCTTCACCGATGAGAGCCGGGTTTTCTAAAGAATGAGTTTTTTTGGCAAAATTTCTTTTAAGAAATGGACGCATATACAGGACAAGCCCGGTTCCATCCAAGCTCTTTTTATCTACAGCGGCTGCTTCGGTGTCAAAATTCATTTGGCTTGGAAGTATGCGGATCAATTAGCCCTTCTTTTACAGCCAAGACCACCATCTCCTGGCGCTCGCGAACCCCCATTTTTTCTCTTAAGTGTTCTTCAAAAATGCGGCGTATCGTCCTGGGGGAATTATTAAAGTGGCTGGCAATCTCTTTGTCCCGTTTGCCTCGTGAGTAAAGATCAAGGACTTCAAGTTCTTTGGAAGTGAGATTGAAAGGCAAAAATGCGCTGTCACTTTCAAACTGCGCTCGCATCTTTTTTAGCTGCGGCGGCAAAGGCAGACGGCCGCCGTTTTGAACGATGCTCAGGCATTGAACCAAGTTACTGTCAATATAATCTTTGACCAGGTAATCATAAGCGCCGGCTCTTAGAGCTCTTAAAAAATATCCGCATCCATTGGATACGGTTAATACCACTATCTTAGCCTCGGGCCTTGTTTGAGCGCAGAAGCTTATCAGTTTCAAGCCGATTTCGGTTTTCGGCTGCTTATCGGTATCCGGAAACCAGGATGTTGCCGAAGAGACGAACTTTTTTCGGGGGATAGCCAGATCAGTCAAGAGGATGTCAAAGGTGTTTTTTTCGATAAGCTCTCTCGCATCTTCAAAGTTGGTGGCCGACCCTGCGACTTCAATGGTCGGCCTCGTCTGAAGACTTTCGAGCAGACTTTTAAGGTAATATTCCTGATTTTCAACCAGGAGTAGGCTGATTTTTTCAATTTTATTGCTGATTCTTGACCTCCCCGAGCCATTAAAACAGCTGACTGGTTAATAATCCTATCTAACAACGTTCTTGTCAAAAGGAAAGGCACCAGCAGGATAACGATTTCGGAGCGATTGGACCTTCACGATGAACCATCACCAATAATCCCCAGGGGTATGGTAGATACCGCCGCAAGCCAGATCGGCTCAAAGATGCCGACATTATGAAGCCCGGCAAAAGTTGTGAAGACAAACATATATTTGCCGCCAACTTTTCCTGTGGCCTGAATCAGGTTTGCCAGCCTCGTTTCACTTTCTGCAACTGTTAGCACCCGAAAATGATTAAAGCCATATTCCTTCTCATATTTTCCTGATTTCCAGTACTTCTTGTAGGCAATGACCTTCTCCTGAATTCGCTTTAGCGTTTCTGTCCCCATGTCAACCTCAAGAAAGAAGATATGTTTGCCCCTTTCGGTCTGGACGCCAAAGAAAGCATCGGGAGCCACAACCAGATATTTCTTTTTGCCCGAGGGGTCAGACACCCGACGGATTAGCGACCTGTCACCACGCTGGTGGAAATAAAGCTCTGCTTCTCGGCCCCTGAGCGCCAGGTCAAGACAAACCTTGAACTCCGAAACAGCCAAGGTATGCTCCATGAAAAGCCATTCCACCCGATTGTTATCTCGCTTCCAGTGAACCTGCTGGCGGCTTACGTCGAGATTCATGGTCACGACATCAGCTCCGCGCTTGTTTAGAGCGTAGACGGCCTGAGATGCGCCGCCTATCACCGGCCTTTGCATCTTGTCCAGGAACTTGTGATCGGAGAGCTTCTTTAGTCTGGCGCTAGTTGCCTGAACTGATGACCCAGGGAAATGAAGCCGCTGAATTTGATCGCGCCTCATGAACCGGTTCTCATAAACACTCAAAATGACTGATACATCTCTGAGAGTCAGTCTCATTGGTTTTACGTTGTTTCTATTTCTAGTTTTCATATTTGTTTTCTTGTCTTTCAAAGTCAAGGGGGAAATTAAGCGACCGAAGGGAGCGTCGTCTGGCTGATAAGCCAGACTGCCCGCGCCTCGCCGAAGTGACATCGGAGCGAGGGAAACCTTGTGTCAAGGGGTGGGCAATCGGGCTTCATTTTGACCCGCAAAATGAAGACAGACGACGCCGACTTAAGCGGGCTAAATGCCCCGCAAAGTCGGTTAATTTCCCCCTGACGGTTTTAAGCATTTGGGTCTTGATTTTAGGTCTTGATCTGAAATCAATAGGCATTTTAAGGGGTAACTTTCTGTGAGGTACGGGTGGAATAACTGTGGGCGGGTTCATTAACCTGTGAATGATTGAGCCTCTTCCTGGCCCGGAGCTGCTCTTCGGCGTTTTTCCAAATGGCAGTGACCAGCATATCCAGCTGGTATTTGACCTTCTCGGGGTCGATTTCTCTACCATTCTTTCCTGTCATTTTTGTCTCTCCAAACCTATTAAATATCGCTACATCTTCGATATGCCAGGGTAAAAATAAAGGGCATAAGCCGAAGATGAATCAATAATATCGGTATACTTACGATATTTCAAGTGTACAGAATACCGCTTATTGTGGATAAACAGGGATGACGAATAAAACCCTTGACTGGCTTTTGAGGCTAATGTATCGTTTATGAAGCGATATGGAAGAATTTAAAAACAAACACTTCGGAAAGAAAATGAAGCAGATCCGCCTTGAGAGGGGCATCGGTCAGGAAGATTTGGCCGATCGGCTTGGCGTCGGCTCCAACAGCTATATCTCTGATGCCGAACGGGGCCGCTTCCTCCCCTCTGATGACAAGCTCAAGTCTTGGGCTGACATAATGGGGCTGACCTGGGAAGAAATCGAAGAACTCAAAGTCGATGCCGAGCTGGAACGCCTGGGGCTCACCGATCCCGGCTTTACGATGATGTTTAAGGCAGTGCCGCATATGACCACCGAGGAGAAGGCATCCATCGTCCGGTCCTATGAAGCGGTGATGAGAGCCAGGGAAGATTTAAGGAAGAGGAAGTGAGATTGTAAACAAAACTATTGACAGGAACCGATTTGTCGACTATCTTAGATACAGAAAGTGTAATACTGGGTAATAACAATTAGGAGGTGATGATGTTGGGAAGAACCACGAAAGTAATGACTTTTTCGCTGCCGCCGGAAACAGCCGCGACGGTGGATAGGTTAGCAAGCGAGGAAAAGATAAACAAAAGCCAGCTTATTAGAGAAGCGGTAGATGTCTACGAGCAGATGCGGGCAGAAAAAGAATGGCAGGAGCTAAGAGCCCTGGGCCGGGCAACCGCCAAGAAGTTCGGCATCAAGACAGATAAGGATATTGAAAGGATCATTCACGAGGTAAGGGGTGTATAGGGTCGTTCTCGATACGAACGTATACATCTCCGCCCTCCTACGCGGCCGCAAGCCTGAGATTGTTATCAGGCTCTCCTCTGCCCCCTTCAAAAGATACGACCTCTTCACATCACCGGCCATTTTAGCTGAAATAGACCGGGTCCTCCGAGAAAAGTTTCATTGGCGGCCTGAGGATAGAAACCTGCACACCAGTCGTATCTCCAAGTGGGCAGATGTTGTAAGACCCACCAAACGGATTTCCGCAATCCCCCATGACGAGCCGGACAATCGCATCCTCGAATGTGCGATGAAAGCCAAAGCAGATTACATTGTCTCAGGTGACAGCGACCTCTTAGATCTGAAAGAATACGAGGGCATCAATGTTATTACCCCGGCTCAGTTTCTAAACCTTTTGGAGAAAGCCAGTGGGCAAAATAAATAAGGAGTGGCACCAGGAAAACAAGATGCCCAATAATCCCACCCGGGAAGAGCGGCTAATCTGGCACAAGGAGCATTCCAAACATTGCGATTGTCGCCCCGTACCCCCGAAGCTTCGAAAAGAATTAGACGAGTTTTTTAACCAAGGAAAGAACAAATGAAAGCAATTCGAAGTCTAACCAGAATTTATCTCGCTCCCGAGGCAATGGAAGAAATGCTGTCTTTTTATGAGGATATTTTCGGAGAGCGCCGCTTTCGGATTCAGTACGAAGGATTAGACCTTGCGAGCGTAGGATCGTTTTTTCTCTGCGCCGGTAGTGATGAGGCACTTAATCCATACAGAGAAATACGCACCATTTTGATCGTTGACTCACTTAATGAATTCAAGGAGAGCCTTCTGGCTCACGGAGCAGAAATATTAAGCGAACCGAAACAACTTCCCACAGGCTTAAATCTGGTGGCAAAACACCCCGATGGCTCGCTTGTTGAGTACGTTGAAGTTTCACAAAAAGAAGAAGATAAAAACGGGAGCCACCGATCATGAAGGTTCTTAACGTCTCCAGTCGTGTTTACTTGCAACCGGACGCCTTGGACTCAGCAATTGCGTTTTACGAAAACCTGTTCAATCAAACGTGCCGGCTGCGTTTTTCCTATTCAGCCGCCGGGTTGGAAATAGCTTCTATAGGCCACATCCTCTTGGTTGCGGGGTCAGTCGAAAATCTGGAGCCTTTCCGCAAAGCTCATGCGACTTTTCTGGTTGATAATCTTGATGAGTTTATATTTTTTTTAAAACAGTCCGGAGCACAGATTCTCTCTGAACCGAAAGAAGTGCCTACTGGAAGAAATATGCACGTGCGCCATCCCGACGGCCTTGTGGTTGAGTATGTCGAGCATTCTCAGTCAAAACCAACAGCTACAGAAATATAATCTAATATAAAAACTAATGAACTGCCTTATCTATTTACGAGTATCAACAAAGGAACAAGCTCAGACTAATGAGTCTGAAGGCTACTCTATTGCTGCCCAAAGAAAAGCCTGCACCAAGTACATTCAGGAAAAAGGCTGGACGCTGGTTGATGAATATACAGATAGAGGCGAATCGGCCAGGTCGGCTCACCGGCCCATGCTTCAGGAGATGCTAAAGAGGGTCAAGGAAGATAAATCAATTAACGCCGTTGTTGTTCACAAGATTGACCGCCTGGCTAGAAACCTGAAGGATCACGTCGAGATCACCGCTACACTTCAAAAAGCCAAAGTCGGTTTAGTCTCCGTCGTTGAAAATATCGAGGACACGGCATCAGGCAAGCTGGTCGAAGGCATCCACGCCATCGTGGCTGAGTTTTATTCCTCCAACCTGGCTGCGGAAGTCCAAAAAGGGATGCTGGAAAAGGTAAAGCAGGGCGGCTGGCCTCATCAGGCACCGCTGGGTTACAAAAACATCCGGGAAGGTACCAGAAACATTGCGTTGGTTGTTCCTGATCCTGAAACGGCTCCTCACATCAAAGAAGCCTTCAATCTTTATGCCACAGGGGATTTCTCGCTGGATGACATTAACGATTTCCTCTTTGACCGAGGGCTTACAAACAAGAAAAACAGCAAGAAAACGATGGCTCATGTCACGGTATCAAACATGCTGACCAATCCTTTTTATACGAGCGTTGTCAGATACAAAGGCATTGAATATCCGGGAAAGCATGAGGCACTGATCTCCCGCCAGCTCTTTCAGAAAGAGAAATCAATTTACGAGATCAGAAATCACGGGGTGGCTGTTAGAACCAGAAAGAACAACCATTATCTGAAAGGGACCCTCTACTGCGCTGATTGCGGGTCTAGATTTTCAATCGATACCGCAAAAGGCAAATATACTTACTTCTTTTGCCTCGGAACCAAAAGAGGCCGGGGCTGCACCCATACAAAGCATGTTTCTGCGACTGATATGGAAATCCAGGTTGAAGAGCTCTATGAAAACGTGCAGATGCCAAAAAGGACGGCCAAGAAGCTCTCGAAGCGTTTTGATGAGGAGCTGATATCGAAACAATCGACCAATGCTATGGAGAAGCAATTACTGGCCAAAAGGATCGGCAAGCTTGCTGACGAGCAAATGAAGCTCATGAAGGCATATTATGCCGATGCGATTTCCTTGGAGCTTATGAAGAAAGAACAGAACCGAATTGCAGACGAAATGGCAGTATCACAAAACCGGATGGAAATAATTGATATGCAATTTGGTGAGCTGCGAGAAACCCTCGATCTTGCTCTGGAAATCGCCACACAGTGTGGCTTCGGCTACAAGACAGCCAGCGATAACGTCAGGAAGTTTTACAATAAAGCTTTCTTTGAAAAGATTCTCGTTAAAGATGGAAAAATCGTGGACAAGGAATATACCGATTTGTTCCACGATCTCCTGTCCGAAAGTTCGGACAAGTTAAGTTTGGTGGTGCTAAGCGAGCTCAGGAAGGGCGGCGTTATCGCGGCGCAGGGGAGAGGGAAGGCGAGCTATTGGGAGAAGCGGGGCTGAGCTCGCTTTTTCCAGTAGCGTCCGCGCGGCATCGGCATGCGCTTTGCTCGCGGGGACATCTCTGGGCATAGAGCTCTTTGCCTTCGTGAAATATTGAGTGGATAATGTTTCCGCCAACATCTTTGTACTTGAGAAGGTAATCCTCGCTGCAAACAAGGACATCTACGGGTACGCCGAATTTTTGCAGGGCGGTTCGGATACGCGCCATTTTCCAGCCGTGTTTTTACCGGTTTGTCTTTGACCTCCAGCAGGTCGACATCGCTTTCCGGCCCCGCATTTCCGCGGGCGTAATAACCAAACAGGATGATCCGCCGGGGGAGAAAACTCCTCGGCAATGAATTTGCTCATTGCCTCTATAATTTCCGGAGTAGGCGTTTGCATATAATAAGTTTGGCGGCTTGATTTTTCTTCCTGCAAAGATTATCAGCAAAACAAGATGAACAACACTTCTAAAGATTCCCAGATCATCATTCGCGGAGCCCGCGAGCACAACCTGAAGAACATCTCCCTGACGCTGCCGCGCGGCAGGCTGATCGTCATCACTGGGCTCTCCGGCTCCGGCAAGAGCTCGCTGGCCTTTGACACCATCTACGCCGAGGGGCAGCGCCGCTACGTTGAGTCTCTTTCCGCTTACGCCCGCCAGTTCCTCGGCCAAATGCAGAAGCCGGATGTTGACAGCATCGAAGGACTCTCGCCGGCGATCTCCATCGACCAGCGCGCCATCAGCAAGAACCCCCGGTCGACGGTTGGCACGGTCACCGAGATTTACGATTACCTGCGTCTGCTTTACGCCCGCATCGGCCATCCCCATTGCCCCAACTGCGGCAGGCCGATCGCCGCCCAGTCGCAGCAGCAGATCGTCGATCAGATCCTGGAAATGCCGGCGGGGACACGCTTCATGGTCCAGGCGCCGCTGGTGCGGGGCCGCAAGGGCGAGTACCGGGACCTGCTGGAGACGGTCCGCCGCGATGGCTTTACCCGCGTCAAGATTGACGGCGGGGTGCGCCTGCTCGAGGAAGAGATCATCATTGACAAGAATTTTAAACATGACATCGCTGTGGTCGTCGACCGGCTGATTGCCAGGGAGGATATCCGCCACCGGCTGTCCGACTCGGTGGAGACTGCGGCGGCCCTGTCCGGCGGCCTGATTGATATAGAAACCGGCGGGGGCGAGGTTGCCACTTACTCGGAGCAGTTCGCCTGCCCCAACTGCGGCGTCAGCCTGGCAGAGCTGGCGCCGCGGATATTCTCGTTCAACAGCCCCTACGGCGCCTGCGAGCATTGCACCGGCCTTGGATACCTGGAGGAGATCGACGTTGGCCTGCTCATCCCCGACAAGAGCAAGTCCTTGAGTCAGGCCAACATTCTGCCATGGAGCATCGGCTTTAGGCATGTAATCCGCCGCCTGGCGCGCCGTTACGGCGTCAGCATGAGCATTCCTTTTAAGGATCTCACTGAGGAAGACCGGCGACTCATTCTTTACGGGCCTTCGGAGGGGCGGCGCCGGCCCCGCCGGCGCCGGCAGCGCTACGAATACCGGGAAGAAGGTATCATTCCCAACCTGGAGCGGCGCTACCTGGAGACCGAGTCAAACCTGGTCCGGGAGCGCATCTCTGATCTGATGACAGTCAGACCCTGCCCGGTCTGCCACGGCGCCCGCCTGAAGGCGGAGAGCCTGGCCGTGACGGTGGGCGGCGTCAATATTTACGAGCTGACGCGAATGCCGGTGAGCCAATCGCGGCATTTCTTGAAGAAACTGAAGCTGTCCGAGACTGAGCAGTTTATCGGGGAGCGTATTGTCAAGGAGATCCTTGAGCGGCTGCGATTTCTTGACGATGTCGGCGTCGGCTACCTCGCCCTGGACCGGATGGCGGGGACGCTCTCGGGCGGCGAGGGCCAGCGCATCCGCCTGGCGACCCAGATCGGCTCAAGCCTGGTGGGGGTGCTGTATATCCTTGACGAGCCCAGCATCGGCCTGCATCAGCGCGACAATAAAAAATTGATCGGCACCCTCAAGCGGCTGCGCGACCTGGGGAACACCGTCATCGTCGTCGAGCATGATGAGGAGACGATGCGTGCCGCCGATTATATCGTTGATATGGGTCCCGGCGCCGGCGAGCATGGCGGCGAGCTGGTTGCGCACGGGCCGCTTGACATGATCCTCGAGTCGGCGAAAAGCTTGACGGGCGCTTTCTTAAGAGGGGAGCGGCGCATCCCCGTGCCGTCCCGGCGCCCGGAGGGGAACGGAAAGATCACGGTCGTCGGCGCCCGCGAGCACAACCTGAGGTCGATCGACGTTGACATCCCCCTGGGCCGGTTAATCTGCGTCACCGGCGTCTCAGGCTCGGGCAAATCAACGCTGGTGGGAGACGTCCTTTACCGGGCGCTCGCGGCGGGCATGTACCAGGCCAAGACCGAGCCGGGCGCCCATGACCGGATCGAGGGCGCCGAGCAACTTGACAAGGTGATCAACATTGACCAGTCTCCGATCGGCCGCACGCCGCGCTCCAATCCGGCCACCTACACCGGCGTTTTTGACCACATTCGCCAGTTGTATGCAAACACCCAGGAGGCGCGGGTGAGGGGATACCGGCCGGGCCGCTTCAGCTTCAACGTCCGGGGCGGCCGTTGCGAGGCCTGCCGCGGCGAGGGAACGATCAAAATCGAAATGCACTTCCTTCCCGATATCTATGTTCCCTGCGAGGTGTGCAAGGGGCGCCGCTACAACCGTGAGACGCTGGAGGTGCGCTTCAAGGGGAAGAACATCGCCGAGGTGCTGGAGATGAGCGCCACCCAGGCGCTGGCATTTTTTGAAGCCATCCCCAAGATTGCCCGCCGCCTTCAGACAGTGGAGGACGTCGGCCTCGGCTATATTCGCTTGGGTCAGCCGGCGACGCAGCTCTCCGGTGGCGAGGCGCAACGAGTGAAGCTGTCGGCGGAGTTGAACAAGGTCGCCACCGGCCGCACGCTCTACATCCTCGACGAGCCCACCACCGGCCTCCACTTCGCGGATATCGAGAAGCTGCTTGAGGTGCTGCAGCGGCTGGTGGACGCCGGCAACACCGTTGTTGTTATTGAGCATAACCTTGATGTGATAAAGTGCGCCGACCATGTCATCGACCTGGGGCCGGGCGGGGGAGACGGCGGCGGCGCCGTTGTTGCCGCCGGCACGCCGGAAGAGCTGGCCCGCAGGAAATCCTCCTATACCGGCCAGGCCCTTAGAGCCTGTCTCAGTAAGTAATTCGTGGCGAGGCCGCAGCAGGATGCACCTACCGGTGGGATCTTAAGCCGCTGCTTGGGGAAGGGGTTCGTTAGCACACTCCACCCGGCCCATCCGGTTGAAAAATCGCTGGCAGCCGGAAAGGTCAGGGTAGGGCGTGTCGGAGAATGTCGTCGATCAGCCCGATCTCGGAAAACAGGCCAAGCTTCTCGGCGGCGCTCCTGGCTTCTTTAAGCTCGTGCCGCGCCGCGGCCACGTCGCCGCCATCGATGTAGGCCCGGGCCAGGCCGATCTGGTCATCGATCATGGTCCTGATCAGTTTTTTTGTCTCCGCGTCGGTGATGTCGACAATGCGCTTGTCCTCCATTGAGGGAAATATTTCTCTGAGCGGCAGATGCGTGTCTGCTTTCGACTGGCCCGGCTCACCGGCCCTGGCGGCGACAGATGTGCCGGCTTCCTGAGCTTCCGCGCTGGCATCGGCTTGCCCCGCCTCGGGAAGATTGCCTTGCGGCATCTGTTCTTTTGCAGGGCTGGCCGTTGCCGCTGCGCCGGCCCTGGCTCCTGGCTGCTCACCGGGAATTGAAGAAGCCGTGGCCACGTCCTTCCCGGGCGGACCTGCCCGCGAAGCCACTGCTGCTCCGGCTTCGAGCCGGCGCCGCCTGCGCCTGACGACGCGCACCACCAGCAGGATAATAATCACGATCGCTGCCAGCAGCGCCAACAACAGATACCAGGAGAACGCCCAGAAAGAGGCGGTCATGACGGCGGTGCTGCCGTCACCGTACTGGACCACGGCCTTGACGCTGTAGCGCCCGAAGAGAAGCCCGCTGTCCCAGGAAACTGTTTCCCGCCGCGACGAATCGGGCAGCACCACCCACTCGGGGGCGTCAATCCTGGCGACGTCCTGACCGAGCATGTTGCTGACCGTCACCGTTCCATGAGGCTTCAGATGGACATTGCCCTGATTGGCAAAAACAAGGCCGATGTCAATGGGTCCGCCTGCTGACAGGGCTGGAACTTGGGGCTGCTCAAGGTTCCCTTGCTGGATAACGTTTCCCTCCACCGTGATCAGGAAAAGAGTTAAAACGCTGGAGCCTGCCGTGGATGTTGCCTGCTGCTGGCCGGGGGACTGGCCGGCCGGGGAGACAATCAATGCGGCGTAGTGGCCGCCGGGCTCAGCCTCGGACGGCACCGATATGTTGACGCGAAAGGTCAGCTGCTCGCCTGGATTGAGGTTGATGCTGGTCAGCTCCGGAGTGAGCCAGTGGCGGGCGCTGAACTTGCCGTCCTGATCGCCCTTTAGCACAAATGCCTTTGACGGATCGGGCGAGCCCTCGAAATCCTGAATCGAGAACGTGAGCGTCTGGCCGCCGCCCGTGCCGTTTGTCAAGGTAATGTCCCTGCTGGCGCTGTCGCCGGCCTTGACATTTGCTTCAACTTTTGCTGGAGAGATAGACAGCGAGCCTGTGGGCGGCTGGCTTTGTTTCTCAACATTGTACGCGCCGGCCGTCACCGGCAGGGAAGCAAGGACTACGCAGAAAGCTACCAGCAGAAGAGCCAACGGCCAGGCCCGGGCCCGCCTGGGCCCTGGCCTGCTCCTGAGCCTTTTAACAGTTCGCCTTAAAAACCAGATTAAAGAGATTTTATCCCCCCGGCAGCGTTTGCGTTTTTGACTCCGGTACAGTCTTCTGCAAATAATACAACTTGCGCCGGGATTATTGGTAGGGCGCCCGGGCGGCCCTGCGGAATAGTGCGCCGCGCCCCTCCAGGCATAGTAATGTTGTATCATTTCCTTTGTAGGTTAAATAAACCAATGAGGTATTTGCTGCATGTATCCTGAATTTCCTTCTGTCGGGCCGTTTACGGTCCATACTTTTGGCCTGATGATGGCGCTCGCCTTTATCGCCGCCGGCATCGTCGCCTATTTTGAGTTCAAGCGCAAGGGGCTTGACCCGGAAAAGATTTACTGGCTGGTGATAGCCGCCGCCATCGGCGGCCTGCTGGGAAGCAAGATAAATTATCTGCTTCTCAACATGAATGAGCTTAAAGCCGATCCTGCCTCCGCTATTTTTAGTGGCGGCGGACTGGTCTGGTACGGCGGCCTCATCGGTGGGGTAGTGATGGCGCTGCTGGTGATGAAGCTCTATCGCCTGCCTTGGGCCAAGGTCTTTGACGCCGGTGCTCCGGCGATGGCGATTGGCTACGCTTTTGGCCGGATGGGCTGCTTCCTTAACGGTGATGACTACGGCCGGCCCTCGACGCTGCCGTGGGCGATGCAGTTCCCCAAGGGCTCGCCGCCGACCCCTCCTGGCGTATCCGTGCAGCCGACCGAGCTTTATGAGGCGTTTTCCTCGCTTGTGATCCTGGGCATTGTCCTCTGGCTGCGCCGCTACCTGAAGCGGGACTGGGCCATGATCTGCGTTTACCTGGTGCTGGCCGGCACCGAGCGCTTCCTGGTCGAGTTCGTCCGCTTTCACAATGGCGAGATGCCTGGCGTCACCCGGCAGGGACAGTGGCAGCAGCAATATCTCGCGCTGGCCACTGCGGTGGGCGCGGCGGTTGCCCTGGTCTGGGTGCAGAGGCGGCCCGTTAAGGAATCGAAGAGGCTGGCGGCGTAACTAGTCACCAGGCCAGGCGGGCTTGGCAAGCGCGAGCTTTCATTGCAGATCACCGAGGTAACATTCATCGCGTTTTTCTGGGCGTTTATCGCCGGCCTTGTTTCGTTCCTGTCCCCCTGCGTGCTGCCGCTATTGCCCGGCTATCTTTCCTATGTCTCCGGGGTGGGCGTTGACGAACTGGGGGCGAGGTCCCGCAAGGTGGCAGTCGCCAGCTCCGCGTTCGTCCTCGGGTTCGTCGTGCTTTTCAGTCTCCAGGGCGCAATCGCCGGCGGCATGGGGCAGTCGCTGTCGCCGTTCATCAGCTCAAGCGGTGTACATCACCGGCCACTGGAGATTTTCGCCGGCGTGTTCCTGATCGTATTCGGTATCTTTGCCCTGGGAATTTTTCAGCCGGCATGGCTGCAGCGGGAGCGGCGCCTGCGCCAGTTCCGGCGACCGATGGGCCTGTTTGGCGTGGTCCTGGCGGGAATGGTCTTTTCCATCGGCATCGGACCCTGCACGGGGCCGCTGCTGGGATCGATTTACATGCTGGCAATCGGCACCCAGGACCCGGCCGCCGGCGCCAGCCTGCTGTTTGTCTATGCGCTCGGGATGGGCCTGCCGTTTGTGCTCTCCGGCTTCCTGTTTGCAAAATTGATTGGAACCTTCTCTGTGGTCAAGCGGCATTTCAGCGTCCTCAAGATCTTGTCGGGAGCCCTGCTGATCGCATTCGGAATTATCTTGGCCACGGGCCAGATCGAGGTGCTGACCGGGTGGCTGCAGGGATGGTTGCCCAATGTCTCGTTGTAAGAGGGATCGGGCTTTGCTGCCCGCACCGGGCGACGCGCCAAGTTGCGCCCCCGGAGGCGCACGCCGTGCCGACGCTGTCCTTCTTGTTGAAGCGGGACCGGCCTGATGCTAGTATGATTTAAGTACAATGCAAGGATGCTCAAGAATTAAGCGCGCTTGCCTGCTCTTTTCCGCCTCCGGCTAATGGATAGTCAACAAGATACAGAGCTTTCTTCTGCGGCTGCGGACGCGGAAAATGGCGAAGGCTGGTCCTTTGCGGAAATCGCCATTGCGCTCGGCGCTTTTGTCGCCATTGTGGCCATTGCCGTCGGCGCTTTTTTCTACTATGAGTCAACAGTGCCTGCGCCAGTCACGGAAGGCAGCCGCGCTCCTGATTTCAGCCTTCCCCTGCTTAATGGAGGTACTGCCCGCCTTTCCAGTTACCGCGGCAAGGTGGTGCTGATCAACGTCTGGGCGACCTGGTGCGACCCCTGCAAGCAGGAGATGCCTTCCCTGGAAAAGCTGTACGAGAGCCTCAAGGGCCAGCCGTTTGTCATCCTTGCCTCCAGCGTCGACGCCCACGGCGCCACCGATGTTACCCCTTTCGCTTACAGGTATGGGTTGACATTTCCTATTTTGCTTGATGTAGGCAAAAAGCTGCCCGACCTGTTTCATACGACCGGCTACCCTGAGAGCTTCATCATTGACAAAAATGGCACAATGGTCAAACGGATAATCGGCCCGCTTGACTGGACGGATTCACAACTCCAGGAAGTGCAATTAATCCGGCAACTGGTGAGAAGCTGATGAAGGATAATATTAAATGGGTCCTGTTGATACCTGGTATCATAGTTATCATCGGGTTGGCGTACCTGGTGCCGAAACTTGTCGGCGTCGGTAGCGGCAACACCCCGACCCAACCGGTCAACCCGGGCGTACAGCAGCAAATAAACGACGCCCAGAACCGGATTAATACATATTCGGCCCAGGTGAAGACAAATCCGGGCGATGTCGCTTCGGTCAAGAATCTTGGTGAGGCGTACCTCGACCTGGCTCAGAGCCAGGAACAAAACAACCAGACTGTCAATGATGCGAACAGGAATTTCAAAAACGCCATTGACCAGTTCCGGAAGTACCTGGCGGCCAATTCCGGTGATGTGGATGTGACGATCGACCTGGGATTCGCCTACTCGCAACTGGGCATGTCGGAGGTAGCCTTAAGGGAGCTTCAGGCGGCGGCAGCCCAGGCTCCCAACAACCAGCGCGCCTGGCTGAATATCGGTTATATTTATCTCCAGACCGGCAGAACAGATCAATGCAAGGCGCCGCTGCAGAAGGCTGTCAATCTGAACCCGAACAGCGACGAAGGCAAGGAAGCGAAGCAATTTCTCGATCAGGCCAACAGTGGCGCTAACGCCGGCCTGACACCCATCTCACCCTAAAAAACGTTGCAGGGACGGCATGCCGTCCATAACGGTGCCAGCCCGGACAAAAGTGGAATTATGCGCTCTCCCGCAGGTGCTGCGTCTCCTGCAGCTCTTTCAGCCGCGCCAGCGTGTTCGCCTCGATCTGGCGGATGCGCTCGCGGGTGACGCCAAAGCGGCGTCCGATCTGCTCCAGCGTGCGCGGATGCTCGCCGTTTAAGCCGTAGCGCAACTCAAGGATCTTGCGCTCCCGGTGCGGCAGCGCGTTCAGCACCTTGTTAAGATCATCCTTCTTGATCTCCTTGATGGCGGCGTCCATCGGCCTGGGCGTCCCCTCGTCTTCGAGAAAGTCACCCAGTTCGGCTTCTTCTTCATCGCCGACCGGTTTCTCCAGGCTGACCGGGCTCTGTGAGATCTTGATCAGGTGCTGCACCTTTTCCACCGAAGTGTCCATCACCCTGGCGATCTCCTCCGGGGTCGGCTCCCGGCCCAGGTCCTGCACCAGTTGGCGCTTTGCCCGGACAAGATGGTTCAGCTTCTCGACCATGTGGACGGGAATTCGGATCGTGCGCGCCTGGTCGGCAATCGCCCGCGTCACCGCCTGGCGGATCCACCAGGTGGCATAAGTGGAGAACTTGTAGCCTCGCCGGTAGTCGAATTTCTCCACCGCGCGGATCAACCCCAGGTTGCCCTCCTGGATCAGGTCCAGGAAAGAGAGGCCGCGGCCCAGGTAGCGCTTGGCGATGCTCACCACCAGGCGCAGGTTGGCTTCCACCAGCCTGCTCTTGGCTTCCATGTCGCCACGCTCCATCCGCTTGGCCAGCGCTACTTCTTCGGCGGCGGACAGGAGGGAGATGCGGCCGATGTCGCGCAGGTACATGCGCAGGGAATCATCCGTGGCGGTAGGGCGCTCATGCTCAACTGATGCCGGTCCCTCAGGCTCCTCGAGCATGTTGCCCTCAAGCCTCTCAATCTCGTCTTGCTCAACGATGTCAATGCCCTGGTCGGAAATGCGGGAGTATATCTCCTCGATCTGCTCCGTCGTCAGGTCCGACTCCTGCAAGGCATCCGCAATATCATCCAGGGATAGAAACCCCTGTTCCTGACCCTTTGTTATCAAGCTTTGAGTCAATTCAGTTGGAATCTCTGTCATTGCCACTTTGATTTTTATCTTTCTAGTTGTGTTTGTCTTATCCTTTATTTGCCCAATTTGCGCAAATGCCAAGCGGCAATTGTACCACAGTCGCTCCTTTCTTGCTTCTTCAGTACACCCAGGGGTTATTAAGCAATCGGCCGAAAGCCTGCGCAGGACTGTGGGATTTATTCCCGGATAGACGCGCGACCGATAATTTTTTTTGATTCATAAGCGATATGTTTTTCCGAAAAACGTTTTGCCCCTGCCCGGACGCGCCGCTTCACTTCACAGCAAAAACTAAATCTGTGGACAACGGTTGACAAATCGGGGCTAAGGAGTACAATTAAAAAACCTGACAAATATAATTTTATTAATGTTTCTTTTGGACATGATATTTAGTTATAAATTTGTCTCCAAAGTTAGAAAAAACGATTTTATTCACGAGGGGTTTGTTCCCTTCGCGAGCGGGTAACTTTTTAATATCGGAAAAATATCTAAAAGCTTGACCCCAGGGGGCTTTTTGAGCACAAAAATTACCGACGGTATTGACGGCAGCGAGCAGAGTAATGTCACTACTGTAATTCCACGGGAAGGAAATACGAGAACGACATTCCCAGGCGCCTGGAATGCAGGGGCTTGTGGGCGAGAATCTTCAGGTTCGGTTATTTCTGGCTTCTGCGAAACGCGCACACAGAGTAAGCCAACTCCTTCCGCCACAAAAAAAATTGCAGTGGTAATTCCGTGCCTCAATGAAGTGCGCACAATTGGCGCTGTAATTGATGGCATTCCCACTGAAAAGCTCAGGCTTGCCGGATATTCGGTTGAGGTTATTGTTATTGACAATGGCTCAAATGATGGAACTGAAGAAGTTGCGCATAAACACGGCGCCCGCGTATTCCATGAGGCAAAACGAGGAAAAGGTCAAGCAATGCAAGCCGCCATGTTTGCGGTTGATGATGACTGCGATTTTGTCGTAATGATCGACGGAGACGATACATACAAGACCGACGAGATCTTCCGCCTGATCGAGCCGCTGGAAAATGGATTCTGCGATGTGGTGATCGGTTCGCGCCTGGCGGGCCGGATGGGAAAAAACTCGATGAAATTTGTTCATCGTCTTGGCAACTGGTTCTTTTCTTTTCTCGTCAGGCATGTTTACAAGGTTAATATCACGGATACGCTCAGCGGCTACTTCGCCTGGCGCTACGACGTTATCAAGCACCTGCGGCCACACCTGAAGAGTTCAGGGTTTGCGATTGAAATGGAGATGATCACTAAAATGTCGCGGCTGGGCTACGCGATTTATTCTGTGCCGATTACTTACACCCGCCGGGTCGGTGAATCCAGCCTGCGGCCGCTGCGCGACGGCAGCCGCATCTTGACCATGTTCGCCCGCCAGTTATTCTGGCGTCCAGTGACGAAAAAGCGGGTCGCCATCGTTTCTGATGCGGTGCAGCCGTTTCACACGGGGGGGAAGGAAAAACTGCTGCACGAGGTCTCCAGGCGTTTGACGGGTCACGGCCGTGAAGTGCATATTTACACGATGAAATGGTGGCAAGGCGCCCGCAATATCGAGGTCAACGGCATTCACTATCACGCCATTTGCAGGAATCACCCCCTGTATTCCGGCAAGCACCGTTCCATCCGGCAGGGCCTGTTTTTCTCACTGGCCTGCCTGAAGCTGGCCTGGAAGAGATTCGACGTCGTCAACGTTGATCATATTCCGTTTTTTCCGTTGTTCAGCATGCGGTTGGTATGCTGGCTACGGCGTAAAAAGCTTTATGCGACCTGGTATGAAGTCTGGGGACGTCAATACTGGCTGGATTACCTGGAAGGCGCCAGCGGCAGGATCGGTTATCTGGTGGAGAAAATTGCGATGAAGATGCCGGATGTATTTATCTCCATTTCCCGCCAGACGACGGGGAGACTTCTGGCCGCCGGGGTGCGCCAGCCGGTGCAGACAGTTCTTCCCGGAATTGATCTGGAGACTATTTCAACTGCAGCCAGGGTTGATGTAAGCAACGATGTCATATATGCCGGCAGGCTGCTGGACCATAAAAACGTTGACCTGTTGATCAGGGCGATAGCCAAGGTCAAGCGGCACTATCCGCAGATCAAGTGCGTCGTCATCGGTGAAGGCCCCGAAAAGCCATTTCTGGAGTCGCTGGTTGATTCGCTGGAGCTCAGGGAGAATGTCCAGCTTCAAGGATTCATTGACAGCCATCACGATCTTTACGGGCTCATCAAGGCCAGCAAGATGCTGGTGCTGCCCAGCGTGCGCGAGGGCTTCGGCCTGATCGTGGCCGAAGCCAGCGCCTGCGACGTGCCTGTGATTACCACCGACCACGAAGATAACGCCGCCCGTCATCTGATCATCGAGGGTGAGAACGGTTACCTGTCGGCTGCCTGCGAGAAGCATCTGGCCAGGCAGATAACCCGCCTGCTCGACGACCCCGGCAAGCTGAAGCCGCGAGACACTTTTGTGCGCGAGTTCGGGGACATGAACTGGAACCGCGCCGCAGCCGACTATAACAGGTTGCTGGTCTGAAGAGAAACAATTTGATAGGGAAAAAAGTATTTGTTACAACCAGCTGGGACGACGGGCATATTGAGGACTTAAAAGTCGCGCTGCTGCTCAAGAGGTATAATCTCCGGGGCACTTTTTATGTAGCGCCGGAAAACCGGGAGTTGAGGGCTGAAGACCGGCTCCCGGAAAGGGACGTCGCCGAGCTGGCCGGCAACTTCGAAATCGGTGGCCATACGCGCACCCACCCTGACCTGAGCCGTCTGACCGTCGCCGACGCTGAGGCCGAAATTACCTCTGGCCGGGAGGTCCTTGAGGGAATCACAGGCAAGAAGATCACCGCGTTTGCTTATCCCTACGGAGCTTACAATGGAGAGACGCCGCGAGTGCTGGATGGTCTCGGCTTCAGTTATGCGCGTACGGTGGAGCAATTCAGCTGCCATGTCACCGACCGGCTCAGCGCCGGCACTACGGTCCACTGCTTGTCGCATCACTATAACAACCGCAAGGCGTTCAACCTTCTGCGGGCCGCCGGTTATAATCCCGTCAGGGGCTGGCAGTGCCTTGACTGGTCCAGACTGGCCAAAACCCTTTTTGATAAATGTTTGAAAAGTGGTGGTATTTATCATCTTTGGGGTCATTCCTGGGAAGTGGATCAAAACAACGATTGGGGCAGGCTGGACAGCGTCCTCTCATATATTAGTAATCATGAGGACATCGCATATGTCACTAATGGATATCTCGGAAGTATCAAATAAGCATCATCGGGATCCGTCGGGCAAATTGCGCGTTACCATCATCAGCGCCGAGTATCCTCCTTTCGTACAGGGAGGACTCGGCGTTCATTACCGGGAACTGGTTGAGGAGCTAAAGCCGCTTTGCGCCGTTACCGTAGTTGCCGCGCGGACCTCAAGGCATAACCCCGGCTGTGAGCGCGATGGCGGCCTGACTGTCTACCGGGTCAAGATTCCGCGTCTCTTTCCTTTGAACCACATCGTCTTCAATTTGAAAGCCTGGTGGCTGAACCGCTCCCTGGGGGCTGATGTCGTCCACCTGTGTGCGCCTTTTGGCTTGCTCTGTCTTGTTTTCAAGAAGTCGCCGACGGTGGTCAAGATCCATTCCCTATACAAAGCCCAGGGGGGCAGATTTCTTTACAGGCATATTGTTTTCCCGACCGCCGCCCTGATGGATAGATTCATGATTAACCGCGCCGATTTGGTCATGACAACTTCCGAATTCATGAAAAAAAGCATTATCAGCGGGTATGAACATGCCCGGGTGGTCTCGATAAATAACGGATTGAACCATGCGTGGCTTGAGGCCGCTGGTGAGAAAGGCAGGGTCAGGGCAGGAATTGGCGTTCCCGCGCCCAAATATGTAATTTTAAATGTGGGCAGATATGTTCCCAGGAAAGGGACGCTTGAGCTGCTAAGGGCATTCCGGCAAGTGCATCGCCGGCATCCCCAGGCTCAGTTGGTGCTGATTGGCAGCGGTTTCAGCGAGGCGATTAGCTATGAAAAACAGTTGCGCAAATTTGTGGCCGCCAATAGCCTGGCCGAGGCCGTGATGATGCTTGACTGGATGCCCGCCGAGCAAGTCAAGAAATACTATGACGCTGCAGATCTTTATGTTCATGCCGCCTCTTACGAGCCGTTTGGCAACGTTATTGTGGAAGCGATGGCGTCGGGTCTGCCTGTGATTGCGGTGAAAGGCGGAGGACCGGAAGAAGTGGCGGCTGGCAGCGCCGTCATCCTGAAGAGCAACAATCCAGACGGACTGGCGGCGGCCATAAATGAATTCATCGTTAACCCGGCAAGGGTGGAAGAATACGCCGGCCTTTCGCGAAAAAGAGCAAGCACCTTTTCCTGGAAGCAGGCCGCAGCTGAAACCCTAGCCGGATACAAGAGTATACTGGCCTCATGAACGCAGGATTTTGAAGAAGAGCTCTTCGTCCGCTGCAAGGCGGCCGCCGCTTTTTTATACTTCTCAGTATTAAGAGTGACTAATGTTCATTAACCTTCCCGGTCGCGCCCTCCGATTGACCATATGGTCAAGCCTCGCATTCGGTCTGATAGTTTCCGCTTATTTCGTGAACGCCAACCGCGATTGGGTCTGGCGGCAGGTGCACCCTTTTGTCACCAGGCAGAGAGAGAAAATCACGGAGCTCTATTTCACCGATTATAATTCCTTGCCAAAAACGCCAAACGTCAACAGCCAATATACGGTGAATTTTACTATCGTCAACCATGAGGGCGAAAAGCGGGTTTACCAGTATCAGGAAGTCATCACGGAAAACGGCATCAGCCGGGAGTTTGATCCACAAAGCGTGGCGGTGAACGATGACCAATCAGTGCAGTTGCAAATTAAGTTTTCGCTTTTGCAGCCTTATGTGCACGACGTGATTACCATCAATCTTCTCAATACAGATCAATCGATCAGGTTTTCCGCCTTTTCGCTTAAATAGGTCAAACTGGCTTAGAAGAAGTGTTCTTACAATAAGTCCAGGTTAACTGGCACTCTGGGCTTAATAACAAAAAAAGATGGAATATAAAACAAGCAAACATTACCGCAAAGGGATAAATAAACCGGCACCGGGGAAAGCAACATACATTGCGATCCTCATCGCGGTTTTCGTTTACCTCTCGATCATGTCCGCTGAACTCAGAGGAGACTCCAACGTGCTCTGGGCGGCGGTTCCGCCCGGCCTGTTCATCTCGTTGCTTACGCCCGGCTTCATGTTAATGAGACTGTTGCGATTCCGGGCGCGGCGAGACGGAGAGGGCATCGTTTTCTCGGCTGGATTAAGTATTTTCCTGCTAATGGCGGCAGGGCTGACGCTCAATACACTGCTGCCGCTGGCTGGCATCGGCGATCCGCTTGCTCCGAAATACGTGGTCGGCCTGGTGGCGGGAATGAACGCGGCGCTCTTGCTTGCTTGCTATATGCGCGGCGTCGATCTTAACGTGCCGGTCAGACTGCGCCAGGTGAACTTTATGACAGCAACGCTATACGCCGCGCCGGTACTGTTCGTGGCGGGGGGCATCCTGGGAGCCATCAGCCTGAATAACGGCGGCTCCAATGTTCTGACAATGTTTGTGCTGGGAGGAGTTGCGGTTTTCTCCCTGGTCGTTCTGTTTTCCGGCGGGAACAAGGTTCCGGCTTCGCTGCTGCCTTTTTCTATTTACCTGATTAGCCTGGCGCTGCTGCTCAGTATGTCGCTCAGAGGCTGGTTGATCTCAGGACATGACATCCTCCAGGAATTTAGCGTTTTTCAGCTGACCCATGCCCATCTTCACTGGAGCATTGGTTATTTCAGGGATGCATACAACGCCTGCCTCAGTATCACCATCCTGCCGACTGTTATTAGCGGCCTGGCGCCAAAAATCCCCGACCAGTACATCTTTCGCTTTGTCTTCCAGGCCGTCTTTGCGCTGATGCCCGTCGCCATGTATGGCTTTATCCGTCGGTATGTCAACCGAAGATATGCCTTCATCACGGTCCTGTTCTTCATCTCGCAAGTGCCATTGTTGCGCGACTCTGCATTTCTAACACGTCAGGAGATGGCCCTTTTCTTCTTTACGCTTTTGCTGACAGCGATGATAAATACTGCGGCTCCTCGGGGAGCGCGCTTTTTTATGGCGCTGGTTTTTGGCATGTCCATGATCTGGTCGCATTATTCAACGACCTACCTCGGCCTCGGTGTCTTTCTGACAGCGCTGCTAATTAAAAGCCGACCGGTTCGCAGCGTGAGGCGAAGGTTCACCGCGATAAACTGGCCGTCGGCGATCTGGCGGATGCTGCGGAAGTCGAGCATCCGGAAGATTCCAGAAAGGGTTGAGGCTTCAGAGGCGGAAACTCCGGACAAATCCGGCTGGTTGCCCGGCTGGTTGTTTACGCTATTGCTAATCTGTTTGACATTGGCCTGGAATACGCTTATCACCAATACGTCCAACAATCTGAGCACCGTTGCCGGCTCTCTCTGGAAGACGGTAAGCAGCACCAATGGCTTTTGGGATCTTCAGAAAGGGGTGGGTCAGCAATTCAGTGTTTTGGGCAAATCCCAGGACCAAAGCCAGCTAATAACCGAGTATGCCTCCAGCTTCGCGGGCGGCGACAATACGGACAGGGACGGCCTCCCGTATCTGCCGGACAAGTATCAGGGCTATAATCCACAGTTTGACACGCCGGTGCTGTTAAATGCCAAGGTCCCCGCCATCGTGGGACAGTCCGTCTATTATTTCGGCGAGGTAGCAAAAAAGCTGGCCAAAGTGTTTATGGTCGTCGGGATAATTTGGCTCATCGCTACCCGGCTTGGCTGGTCACTGGCGGATGACGATCTTAAAGTCCTTATCGAAGCCAATATCGGAGTTCTGATTCTTTTCGTGGTTATGCCAATGGTATCCGGCGACTATGGCTTGTTGCGGGCCTATGAACAGTTGCTCGTAGTTCTGGCTCTTCCCACCGTTATCGGCGGCGCCATCCTGCTAAAGGCGATTTTCAAACGCTATGCCTACCACGCCACGGCTGTATTTTTCGTTATTTATTTTCTTTACATCGGATCCTTTATTCCACAGCTTATTGGCGTCGGCTATGCTCAGATGCAGCTTAACAACTTCGGCACTTATTATGACATATATTATACTCATCAATCAGAGGATTATTCGATTAAATGGCTGGGAACTCATGCCAATTCGCAACTGCCCGTCTATGCGGACTGGTTTGCCAAAAAGAAAATCGCCGCCTTCGGTCCGCGGCCAATCTGGGTGATCGCAAATGTTTTGCCTGCCAACATCACCCAGGACAGCTACGTCTTTGCCGATGAGACAAACGTGAATAAGGGCGCTGCATTTGTTTTTTATCAACAGCACGAGCTTAACTATCAATTTCCGACGGCGTTCCTCAATCAACAAAAAGACTTAATCTATGACAATGGCAAATCGGAGATTTTCAGATGAAAATCTTGATGGTGAATGACATCGGCGCCCCCTGCGGCGGCGCCGAGAACGTCATCCAACGAATCAGAAACGAGCTGCAGCAGCGAGGTCACGAAGTCAAGTTGTTGACCGGGGATTTGCCGGCGCCACAACCAGGCTTTTCCGATTATTCATTCCGGTCTGGAGACCGTTCAAGAGCCGGGAAATTTGTCTTCCATCTGTATAATCCATGGGCAAGAAGAAGCGCCCGTCAAGCTATCGCGGGTTTCCGGCCTGATGTCATCCACCTGCACCTGGTGTCACGTTTTTCGCCCGCCGGAGTGAGGGCTTGTCTGCGAATTCCGACGCTGATGACAATCCATTACCTGGGCCTGTTTTACCCAAGGCTTTACAAGTCGGTGCCCCGTGCCGCTTACTGCAACTCGAATGATAAAGCCTGCTGCAGTAAACATACAGGCATTCTACGATACAATTTCGAGCTTTTTCGCACGTCAATGCACTACCGCAGCCTGAAATCCCTGTCCGCAATTATCGTCCCCAGCGAGTATGTAAAAAAAATCGTTGAAAGCCAGGGATTTGGCCCTGCCTACAATTTTGGAAATCCGATTGAAAGCAGCCCTTACGCGAGCCAAAAAGAAGGACACAGGCTTGGAAACAGCGTTTTCTTTGCCGGCCGGCTGGAACCTGAGAAAGAAATTGCGAAACTAATTCAAAGTTTCGAGCTCGTCAACAGGCAAATTCCGGGATCGAAGCTTTACATCGCCGGTGATGGCAGCGAGAGATCGAAATTGATTGCTTTGATACGGGGGAAAAACCTTGAGGGGTCGGTTAAACTGCTTGGCCGGTTAGATAACACCACGCTCTATAAATGGTATCAAAAAATAAATATCGTTGCCGTTCCTTCGGTTCTGCCTGAGCCTTTTCCACTGGTGGGGCCAGAAGCTATGAGTTTTGGCGTCCCGGTCGTTGCTTCGGGCGCAGGCGGGATATCTGAATGGCTTGAACATGATTTCAACGGTCTCATTGCCAATCCCGCAAGTAAAGAAGAGTTTGCAAACGCAATTCTTCGTTTATTGAAAGATGAGCAGCTTTACCGCCGTTTGTCAGCAAACGCCAGGCTGAGCGTGAAGCGGTTTTGTACCGAGACCTACGTGGATAAACTTGTCAGCCTGTACGAGAAAGCCTTAAACGATGCCCCAGCTTCAACCGTTGCCAAAGCAGCAAAAATGCAAAAGCTGTCAGAGTAACAAGTTGTCCTATCAGCCAGGCGAGGCCGATGCCGTTGAGGCCGTAACCGCGAAAAAAGTAGGCCAGCGCAATAATCGCCAGTGATCCTACCGTGCTGATGATCGTCAATGATATGATTCGAAAATTGATTCGGTAGACGGTGCGAGCAATTGAGTTCAGCGCCATCAGGATTGCCGATGCCGCCAAAATGTCGAGCAAGCCGGAAGCCTGACCGGAATAGCCCTTTCCGAACAAAGACAGAATAAATGAGCCGAGCAGCACCATAGCGATGATTCCGGGCCCCAGGGAGAAACTCAAGAATTTGAGGACTTTGGCGATTATATCCCTCAACTCCTGCTCCTCGTAAGAACCTTCGGCAAACATGGATTGGGTGGCGGATGTCGACACCGTGAATAAAAATGATGCCAGCATCATTGCAATATAGTAATGGGCTGCTTCGTCCGCGCCGAAAATGTTGATGATCATGACTGGCAACACCATTACCGGCAATCCCTCGATAAACCCGTCGACATAATTGCCGAACGAAAATGTAAGCATTCCTTTAAGAGGGGCGATTCCCAATTTGGGCCGGAATGAATGATTGAACCGTCTGGCAAGAACCAGCATGCTGTAGGCGACAGCACCTGTCAGGCTCAACATGTATGCCGAGTAGATGCCGAAGGCGCCCAAACCCAGAAACAAAAAAGGAAGGACAAGCTTCAGAAGGCTAAAGACAAAATTTTTCCGGAGCACATATCTCGCCTCGCGATAGGCGATGAAAGTGCTCTCAACAATAAACCCACCAATTGACGCAACCACGAACAGAAAAAAAAGGAAGATAACCGGCGCGCTCGAATGGATGACGTCAAGCTTGCTGCTGACATACGGCTGGAGAATAAAAAATATGCCAGTGATAATTATTCCCGCAGCCGCTGCCAAGGAATAACATGTATTTAGCAATACATTTTTGTTTTCACATTTGGGCAGGAAACGGATAATTGACATTTCAAAGCCGATCAGGCTAAGGCTGGTGATGAGGTTCAACGCCGCCAAGAGGCCTGTTGCGAGGCCAACCTGTTCATCGCTATACAGGTGAGCACAAATTGTCCAAAAGCCGAAGCCAAAAACCGCCAAAAGCGTCCAGCTTGACAGCAAATAGGAAGAATTCGCATAAATCGATTCTTTGGTGAGTTTTTTATAAATTTTTTTAATTGAGAATGATCTCATATGTGTTTTAGTTTTTTTCGAGGTTGAAAGATTCAAAAACGGGAACGGGGGCGGGACGTTGTTAATGATCAGATTATCATATAATGCTGTTCTCAAAAAAAAGAGGGCAGATTTACGAAAAAAAAACAAGAAATAGCACTGGTCTGCACAGTTTTAAATGAAGTGGGCAGCCTCCCGCGGCTTTTGGATTCTATCGACGCACAGTCTCTGAAGCCGGCCGAGACCGTTATCTGCGATGGCGGTTCGACGGACGGCACGTTAGAGCTCCTCAAATCATGGCAAAGCAACAGATCAAAAGTAAAGTTGATAGAGCATCCTGGCGCAAACATAGCGGCGGGCCGCAATGCCGCAATAGAAAAATGTCAATCAACTATTATCTGCGTCACCGACGGCGGCTGCGTGCTTGACAAGAATTGGCTGAAAACCATTTCGCAGCCGCTGCTTGATAGCGATGGCTCACTTGGCGTTGTTTACGGGAAGACAGTGCCAATCGGCCATGGCGTCATTGGTCGACAGTTTAGCGCCTTCTACGACGCAAAGACCCGCCTGCACAGCACCGAGACGGAATTGTCCAGCCGCGCCGTTGCTTTTCGCCGCAGTGTGTGGGAGTCGACGGGGGGATACCCGGAATGGCTCACGCTGGCCGGAGAAGATACTTATTTCTTTCGTCAACTGGCAAAGGTAACCAATAGCATTTTTGTTGAAGGCGCCATCGTTTACTGGCATCATGAGGCTGAGTCCCTCCGTAAAATTTATCGACAGCAGTTCAGAAACAGCACTGCGGCGGGCGAATTAAACACGTGGCCGCCGTTGCGATATCAGTTTTTGTTTGGGTTGTACGCTGCCATTGTCGCGGGCCTGATAACTTCGCTTTGGAAACAAAGAGCTGCGATCGCTTCGCTGATTTTGCTTACCGCCACGACGTCGCGTCAGGCTCCCTCAATGTTTCGAATAAAGAACAAATCTGCGCTGGCGTTTGGTTTGCTTCCCCCAATCGCCTTCGCCCGGGACCTGGGAATGATCAGGGGTTACCTTGCGGGCCAGAAAATCAGGAAGGCGGGGGCCGACCCGTCATGAACCCCTACCCGAAGAAGACGCTTTATCAAGTTTATGGCAAATTCTTTAACCCAATCCCTTATAAGAAACAATATGTGATGCAAATATTGCGGGTCCGTCATAAACCCAAGAAGATCCTTTTCTATCCAGAAAGACCGTCCAGTTTTTACACAATCTACAAGATTTGCCATGTCCTTGGCTGCCAGATCACCAATGATTTCCGGGCGGATGTTGATCTGGCCGTTTGGTTTGAAGACACGACATCCAGCTCTCTTGACGGCAACATTCTCGCTCTTTCGAAACAAGTCAGGTTTTTGAACCAAGCATGTACGGACATCAGTAAAGAAAGAGTCGCCAAGGCTTTTAAGGAAGTTTTTGGTTATGGTTTGGATATTGATCCCGAAACCCATTCAAAGTATGTTCGCAAATCAAACAGCAACACGGCGCACGACGGCATAATTTTCGATACTCCCACGCTCCCGGAAACCGGTTTTGTTTATCAAGCGATTATCAATAATCGGTACAGTGATTTGTTCAAGGATATCAGGGCGCCGGTAATCAATGGGATTATTCCGTTTGTCTATTATAACTACAAGAAAAACGGGGATCGCTTTGGTCATCCGGCCATTTCGAATTTTGTTGAAACTGAGTCAGCATTAAGTCGTTCCGAAGTTGACATGATTGCCGACTTTGTAAATATAATGGGATTGGATGTCGGGGAGCTGGATATACTCCGGGATCGCGATTCCAAAAAGATATATGTGGTTGACGTAAACAATACGCCATACGGCCCTCCCAGACCGCTGGCTAGAGGCGACCGCTGGAAAGCGCTGGCGAGATTGTCTCGCCTCTTCAAAGAAAGCTTTCTAACGAACGTCAATGAGAACTCTTTGCGGCATCTGGAAGCGACGATAAAGTGAACTGGTGAAAAAGGCAGCCCTTCTTTTTTTGATTTTAGCCTGTCTGGCAGCCCTGGCAGGCTGCGGCGGCGGCGCCGGGACGCCCGCAGAGAGAAAACAGACATCGAGCCAGCCGACGGGTTCTGAGCCCGGACTTGGCGCTAGGGTCGGATTTACCGTCGGCGCAGCATTTGAAAATGTCAGTGATGTAGAGCTGGATTCATCGCTGGCCGATTTTGAGAATATTGGCGTCGGCTGGCTGCGTTTTGATATGTCATGGGATATTGTTCAGCGCGGCGGGCCAGGCAATTATGACTGGTCTGTATTCGACCGTATTGTCAAAGCTGCTAACCGGCACCATATCAAAGTATTGCCAAATCTGGCTTTCACGCCTAAGTGGGCAAGGCAACCCGCTTGCGCAGATAACTTTAAGTGCGCACCGCGAGACCCGGCGCAATTTGCGGCGTTTGCGGCCGCAGCCGCAAAGCATTACAGCCCGATGGGTGTTGATACCTGGGAAATCTGGTCAGAACCGAATATCTACGGGCAATGGATGCCGGCGCCAAATGTGGAAGTGTATACCGACCTGTTAAAAAAATGCTATGTCAGCATCAAAAGGATTGAACCGCAAGCAACGGTGCTTCCCGGAGGGATAGCGCCGGCAGCAAATTCGAATTTGACAATTGATCCAATTGATTTTCTGAGAAGGATGTATCGTGACGGCGCCAAGGATTACATGGATGCCGTGAATTATCATCCATACAGTTATCCGGCTCTACCCAGTAACACTGCCAACTGGAATTACTGGTCAAAGATGGGAGATTCGCCCGGGAGCATCCGCAGCATCATGATCGATAACGGCGATGGGGCAAAAAAGATCTGGGCGACAGAGTTTGGCGCCCCCACTGGCGGCCCTGTGGCATTTGCCGGCGAAGATTTACAAATGTATGAAATCAAGGATGCAATTCAGCAGTTTGCAGCCAAACCCTGGTTGGCCACCCTGTTTATTCATACTTATAAGGACCCCGGGACAGCAAAAAACAATATTGAGGATTTCTTCGGGGTCTTGCGTTATGACGGCAGCCGGAAACCGGCGTACTACGAGCTGAAAAAACTGCTGGCAAAACACTGACCCAAGCCTTTCCCTCCCCGGCGGCTATTCTTTTGCCTTTCCCGCCCAGTTTCAAAATAAAGTAATAGAACCGAATTGCTAAAGCAGTCCCTCTTTCAGCCGATGCAATTATTGACAGGGGGAGGCACCGAAATGGGTTGGGTTTCAAGGGAATGCCAGTTCGCGGTGCCATTCGTAACTTTATAAGCAGGCGTTTTTGGTGGCTAGTTCTGTTCGTTGCAGCGGTAATCGCGGTCAGTTTCTCGCCTTTGTCGTTTGAAAATAACGGTGCAGCGGCCGCCAGCGGCCCTTCTGTAATTAGCTGGCCTTCAGGCTTTCAAAGCGGCATCCCCAGCGTTGTTGGAGTGGTCACCAGATCTGAAGACGCTCTTACAAGTGGAACACTTAGCATTGATAACGGCGCCGTCCTCTCCGGGTGTACGGTTAATAAAACTGATTACTACTGTGATGTTTCCGGCATCCAGTGGGGCCAGATATATGACGTATCCGGCGCAGTCACGGACAGCTCTGGCACGACACAGGTAAGCTGGAGTTTTCAACCCGTCCAGACCACTAACCAGATTATAAATCAGGACTTGTCCGTTGACTCTGCAGTTGCATTATGGGACAATTATAGCGATTACTTGCAGCGGCGACTGACAATAAATAATACAATAAAGAATACAAGTCCATTTGAAGTCAATAATGTCGCCATCACCAGTGCATCAGCCAGCTTTGGCGCCAGCCTGGTTACGCCGCTTGCGATTAATATCGGCAATATGGCCGCCGGCGCGACGGCGACGTTTGCACTTCAGTTTCAGGTGCCTTCAAATGTCACGGTTTTCCGCGAGATGATGGGGGCAACCACAAGCAGCGGCGTGGGCGGGCAACTGCTGCAAACTCTGACTTCGGGTAAGAAGATAGGCTTTTCTGTGGGCGACAATTTTGCCAACCTGAGCGATCAAGATCTGGAAAATGCGATGTCTGATATCGAAAGTCTTGGGGTTGGCTGGGTCCGTTTTGACATGGCCTGGAGCGAGTTGCAGCCGGATGGTCCAGGATCGTACAACTGGCCGGTTTTTGACCGGATCGTGGCTGCAGCAAACAGACATAACATCCAGCTCGTTCCCCTGCTGACGTATACGCCGGCATGGGCGAGACCGGCCAACTGCACAACAAGCATCAAGTGCGAGCCGGCAGATCCGTCCCAGTTTGCGACTTATGCTGCCGCGGCGGTTGCTCACTATGCTCCTATGGGAATTCACACTTGGGAGATTTGGAATGAGCCGAACATTACCCAGTTCTGGCAGCCGGCGCCCGACCCTGTTGCATACGCCAATGTGCTAAAACAAAGTTATGCCAGTATCAAGCAGGTTGATCCGCAAGCGACCGTAATTAGCGCCGGTTTAAGCGATCCCACGGTCGGAACCGGGAATATTGACCCACGCGACTTTCTCACGGCGATGTATCAGAACGGCGCCAAGAATTATATGGACGCGGTTGGTTACCACCCCTATTCGTTTCCATATTTGCCCAGCGGACCTTCCTGGACGGGATGGTACGCCATGAGTGATTCAACGCCCAGCATCCGTAGCATCATGGTCAACTACGGTGACAGTAACAAACAGATTTGGGCCACCGAATTCGGCAGTCCTACGAATGGGCCAACCTGGCGCGGCGATGAACTGCTTCAGGCGGCTGAGTTTGAGGATGCAATGCATCAGATCAGCAACGAGCCTTGGGTGGCGGGCTTGTTCTTTTACTCTTATCAGGACCTTGGCACCGACACAAGCACGATAGAAAACTTCTTCGGCGTTATCCGTTATGATGGCTCGAAGAAGCCGGCATACTACGAACTGAAAAACGTGCTTTATGGCCTGTCCTAAGCCCACTCCTGCCGAAGATGACGCCTTAAATGGCACTGGCTTGATGCCTGCTTGAAATAAATACTTATGTAGTCTAATATATTTTAAAACTCAATATCGGCCGGTTTCGGCCGATATGTTTTTGTGGCCCCGGGAAGGGACTATTGGTTGAGTGGCGAAAACAGGACATTAGGTCGTCAAGGATTTGAATTACAAGGGGGAAGTAGCCAAAGTGGAAAGTTTTGAAAAACCGCGGCTGGAGAAGCTGGGCAACATTAAAGAGATTACCTTCGTTCATTCATACTGGAATTGCAGCATCAATGGCCCCGATGTCCACGCCGGCGGCCCCTGCGACCACGATAACCCGCACGGCCACAATTAAGCCTTTTGAAAAGCGTCTCGCGGCTTGGCCCTTCATAGTTGGCAGGCTTTTTAGCCTGCGCAAGGGGCCTGCGCATAAATAAAAACCTGCCATCTACCACCTGCAGTCCAAGAGGGTAGGCACAGGCCTCCAGGCCTGTGCCTGTAGGAATGGTGCTTAGATTTCTCACCCAAAGGCAGCTAAAGGCGTACCACCTGCCTACTGCCCCAGCACCTCGTTAAAGTAGCCGTTGTAAAAGGACCCGCCGGGAGGCAAACACGTTGCCGGTGGCCGATACGGCAACCGGGCCGCCCATCTTCCCCGGGAAGGTGGGGGTTATCCGCTGGCCGGGGCCCAAGGGCCCGGAGGAAACTACAGAGCCGGCTATCTTTATCTGGCAGGTTACCGCAGCGCCGCCCGGTTTTGCCAGAAGCACCCAGTTTTTCATGCAGACGTTGTCGTACCAGGTCCAGAAGTAGTTGCGGGCTAAAGCGACCGTAAAGGAGCCGCTGGTAGACGCTGTGTTGCCGGCGTTATCTGAGACCGAGCCGGAGATGGTATGAGTCCTCTGCGAAAGCCCCGTAACCGGGCAACTGATACTGGTAGTGGTCTTTGTGCATGTTCCTACCGTGTCGCCAGATACAGTAAGCGTGGCCGATGATGAATTGATGCCGCTGCCGCCGGCGTTGTCGGTGTAGTCGGCGCTTAAGGTTGCCGAAGTTGTGCTGATGGTGCCGGTGGGCTTAACGTTTGTGACTGTGGGCGGGGTTGTGTCCGCACCGGAAAGGGTATTTCCAAAGACGCCGCCGCCGGAGGTGCCGGCAAAGAGGATGTGGTCGCTGGCAAAGCTTGGCGAAACCGCCAGGGAGGTAACATCCCCGCCATTAGGCCCAGTGGTCGTCCACTGATTTGTTCCGGCCAGCCCTGCCGAGGAGAAGATAAGTAAGGCCGCAAGCGACATGAAGGCGGCAAAAAGCCAGGAACTTTGTCTTGAGCCAAATATAGCCAGTCAGCCGTTTGCGGGCAAAGCCGGTGTCTGTCCAGGTCAGGTTATTAACCCTGTTAATCATCAGAAAAACCTCTGAGTTAAAATGGCGACACGTCTTTCATTGGTGTAATGGATTATTAATGCTACAAGGTAGATTTGCGTATTTCAAGCCTGATCATGATTGGTGCCTATGGAAGTGATCGGATAGCCTGGGCGATCAGCACTAGGCGAATTCGTTGGTTAAATACAAATATTTATTGAAAAGGCTTGACTTTGATTGCGGCCGGCAATATTAACTGAGCTGTGAAACCGGTTTCCCGACAGCAAGCAGGCATGACGCCTGAGTCAAGGCTGTCCACAGGGCGCCTTGCCCGCGCCTGCGCCGGCAGGCCGTGGTTGATAATCGGCATCTGGATGGTCATTGCTATCCTTTCGGTTGTTGGCATCTCCCGCCTGCTCGCCGGCGCGCTCACCAATGAGTTTACCTTTAGCCGGAATCCTGAGTCCCAACAGGTAAGAGATCTAATTTCCCAACGCCTGCACAGCCCCGAGAAGATTGACGAGGTTGTGATTATCTCCTCGCGGCAGGCGACAGTTGACTCGCCGCAGTTTCTGAATGTTGTCAAAAAGCTTGGCCAGGATATTATCAACCTGGGCCCGGGCGTGGTCTCCGGCGGCATCAGCTATTACCAGACCCACAACCAGGCACTAGTCTCTGCCGACCGGCACACGACAATCATTCCCTTGGCGATGACCGGCAGCCTCTCCACTGCGGAGAAAAATGTCGAGAAGTTGCAGTCAGTGCTAAACCGCAACGCCCGGGAAAGCGGCTACCGGATCCTGACAACCGGAACCGCCAGCTCCAACAACGATTTCAACCACCTGTCGGAGACCGACCTGCGCAAAGCGGAGCTGCTTGGCATTCCCATCGCCCTGGTTATACTCGTGCTCGTGTTCGGCACGCTGATAGCGGCGTCGCTGCCTCTTATCCTTGCCGGCTTTTCCATCATCATCGCCATCGGCATTACAGCGCTCATTGGCCAAAAGTTCGAAATGAGCTTCTTCGTAGTCAACATGATCACAATGATGGGCATGGCGGTAGGAATTGATTACTCTTTATTTGTGGTATCGCGTTACCGGGAGGAGCTCATCCGCGGCCGCGACAGGCTGGCCGCCATCGAGGCCGCCGGCGGCACCGCCAGCCGCGCCGTCCTTTTCAGCGGCATGACAGTCATCCTGGCCCTCGCCGGCATGCTGATTGTGCCCATGAGCATTTTCTACAGCCTGGCCGCCGGCGCCATGTTCGTGGTGGCGGTCTCCGTGCTCGCGGCCCTGACGCTGCTGCCCGCTGTGCTGGGATTGCTGGGGGGACGGATCAATTCACTGAGAATTCCGCTGATCCACCGTTACCAGGCAGGGCGGGAGGCAGAGCAAGGCCGCTTCTGGGATTGGGTCACGCGCACGGTGATGCGCCACCCCATCGTCAGCGTCGTGGCGCCCGTTTGCCTTCTCGCCATTTCCTCAATGTTATACTTTCAGATCAAAACCGGCGCCAACGGGGTGGCGGCGCTGCCGAACAGCTTCAGCTCCAAACAAGGCTACCAGATTCTAACCCGCGAGTTCTCTTTTGGCCTGACATCGCCGGCGGAAGTAGCCGTCACGGGTAACGTCAACTCCCGGCCGGTTAAGGATTCGATAGCAAAACTGGAGAAGGAAGTCAAAAAAGACAGCGTTTTTTACGGGACGCCGTCAACCCAGACCGACGCGGCTGGTGACATGGAGCTGATATCGCTGCCCGTTTCCGGCGCTCCGGAAAGCCCGGAGGCAACCGGCGCGATCAGCAGGCTGCGCCAGACTTATATCCCCGAAGCTTTCCGCGGGGTCAACGCGAGGGCCCTGGTCGGCGGCCTGCCGGCATACGACCTCGATTACTTCAACATCACGAACGATTACCGGCCAATTGTTTTCGCCTTTGTCCTTGGCCTCAGCTTCGTGCTGCTGATGCTTGTCTTCCACTCGCTGGTGGTTCCGCTGAAGGCCGTTTTGATGAACCTTTTATCAGTGGGGGCGGCCTATGGCCTGATTGTGCTTGTTTTCCAGAAGGGGATCGGCGCCAGCCTTTTTGGTTTCCAGAAGGTTGACGTTGTGGAAGCATGGGTGCCGTTGTTTCTGTTTTCTGTGCTATTCGGCCTGTCGATGGATTACCACGTCTTCCTGCTGGGCCGCATCCGTGAGCACTACGTCCAGACCAGGGACAACAGCGCTTCGGTCGCCACCGGCCTCAAGTCCACCGGCAGGATCATCACCGGCGCCGCTCTGATCATGGTGGCTGTCTTCAGCGGCTTTGCCAGCGGCCAGCTGGTGATGTTCCAGCAGATGGGCTTCGGGCTGGCGGTAGCCATCCTGCTGGACGCCACCATCGTCCGCAGCGTGCTGGTGCCCGCAGCCATGAAGCTGCTGGGGGACAAGAACTGGTATCTGCCCCGCTGGCTTCGGTGGCTGCCCGATTTTCACATTGGCGGCGAGATAAAGAAAAATCCATGAGAGCCGATTGGATTAAATCCGAGGCTGTTTCAATATTTGAAGAATGGTTAACTTAAGATCATGAAAATGAAGAAAAACAGGCCCGAACTGAGCGCGATTGCTCGGATGATACTGCCGGCAATCGGTATGGCGACGGCGGTGATTGGCCTCATCTTGACCCTGCAAATGTTTATTGACGCATTGAGCCATTAGCAGCCGTCTGGCAATGATGCGAAACAGCCATCCCAGGATGGCTGTTTCGCATGAAGATCTATTCGCGAAAGTATATTTCGCACCCTGCGCGTCTACGGGTAAGAATAACCCGTCCCCAAGCCGTCTTCGGCGCTGCCGGCAAGCGTGGATATCCAGGCGCTCACTCCCGCAGGCACGCTGTATTTCAAAGTCACCGAGCCCGAAGCGCCCGGGAGGATGTCGCCAGAACCAATATAGACAGGCAGCGCTGTTGAAGCCGTAACCCCATTTGTGTTACTGCTGCCGGTAAGCTGGACTGACCAAGCCTCGGCAGCCCCGGTGTTGTTGACCATCCAGGTCACGGAGAGTACGCCGGCCTGGTAATCAGACAGCGAAGCCCAGGAAGGGCTGGGGAGGTCCAGAGTCAGGGGCGGCTTGCCGCTTGCCGGCGGGCTTGTCAGCGGCAGGTTGTCCTGGCCGCCGGTAAATACATAGGGGCTGTCGACAAAACCGTCACTGTTGGCATCGGGGGTCGACCAGTTGCTCCAGTAGTTGCCGCCGGTGGGCGCGGGCAGATTAAAGAGGTTGCCGCTGCCGCCATAAACGCGCGCCGGCACCGTCGAATTGTTCAGGAAGCTGTTGTGGTAGACCTGGTTATTGCTGCAGGAGTTCAGATAGATCCCGAACTGGTTGCTGGAGCTGGTGTTGCCAAAAAGCGTATTGCCATTGGCTGAAGAAGTCAGCCAGAGGCCAATGCTCTCGCCGAAGCCATTGTAGCCGGGGATGCTGGCGGTGTTGCCTGACAGTATATTATTGCTGGACGAGTTGAGATAAATTCCGGCGACATCGAACCAGGACAGGTTTGAGCCCTGATTGTTGATGACGGTATTGTTCGTGAGGCTGTTGCTGCCCGAAGAACCGATCCAGATTCCGGCCACATACATGCTCGTCATCCAGTTGCCGCCGTTGGTGTTGTTGGCAGTGTTTCCCGACAGCGTATTGCCGTTGGATCCGCTTTCCAGCTCGATCCCGGCGGCATTGCCCGAGTTCGATCCGCCGCTGTTCGAATTGGCGGTATTGTCTGAAAGGATGTTGTTGCTGGAGCCGGTCAGGTAAATTCCGGAGCTGTTGTTTGAGCTGGCGTTGTCGCCCGTAAGGGTATTGCTGCCGGAAGAGGCAAGCTCGATGCCGTGATAGAAATGTTCAACCGTCAGATTCTTAATGGTTACGCCGTTCATGCCGGAAAGATAAACGCCATTTGTATTCGCGGCATTGTTCCCGGAAAGCAAATGGCCGTTGCCATTCAGTGTCACGTTGCCGCTGTTGATATTGATCCCGTTGGCGCCATAAACGGCAATGTCGGCCTGTAGCGTGCAGGTGCTGGTATAGGCGTCCCAGGCGCCCCAGCCGTTGCCGGGAACGGCGCAGTCGCCGCCGGTGCCGGTAATGCTGTACGCCGAATACGCCGCCGTGGCGGCGCCCGCGGGCTGGCTGCCGGCCGCCATTATCAACATCAGCGCCAGTAGCAGCGCAAAGACAAAACTGGCCGCAAATCCCGCGAATTTCTTCCATGAAAAGCTTTCTAAAGATCCCATTATACCCATGCTCCCATGCTGCCCCTTTAACAAAACACCTTATGTTAAGTCTTTTGGTGATATTTGTACATCAGGGAATTCCCCTAGATTCAGCGGCAGGCTTGGCAATGCCGGGATACCACCGGTTCTTCTGTCACCGTTGATCAGCCAGTCTCCATCAGCGATCTTACCAATTCCCAAACCGTTACTGTCTTCGCCGGGCAGTCGCTGAACGTTTCCGGCACAGTTGCCAACAGTGGCACGATGACCGCTTCCGGCGGCGCCTCCCAGGGCACCCTTACTTTCCAGGGCGCCACCGTCAGCAACACAAGCGCCAATATTACCGCCGGCGGCGGTCTGGTGCAGTTAAACAGGTGCTTCCATCAGCGGCGGCACGCTCACAGCCACCGACAACGCCAGCAGCATTGTCGGCCTGGCGGGCAGCGTTACCCTCACCGGCGTTGCCCTAAGCGAGCCCGGCGCCGGAGAGTTTCATGTCAACGGGCCGGGCACCCAGCTCCTGGGGGATTACACCAACAAACTGCCGGCCGGGCTGCGCCTCGTGATCGACTGCGCCCCATCGACATCGGGCTGCAACGCTTCCCTGATTTTGCCCGCCGGCACCTTCACCAATAACGGCGAGCTGGAAGTGCGCGCCTCGGGCAGCGGCAGCACGCCGGCGCTCGTGCTCGGCGGCGACACCACGATAGCCGGCTCCGGCGACATCCTTATGTGCCCCGGCATGACCAACTGGGTCCTTGTCGCCAACCCGGGCGGGGGCCCTCTTACCGCTACCATCAAGGTGGGCGGCTCAACCCTGGGGACCTACAGCATCGCCCCGGGGAGGAACGTCACCCCCACCTTCCCGGGGAAGATAGGCGGCCCGGTTGCCGTATCAGCCACCGCCAACGTGATTGCCTCCCAGCGGGTGCTTTACAACGGCTACTTTAACGAGGTGCTGGGGCAGTAGGTAGGTGGCAGGCTTTTAGCTGCCTTTGGGATGGTTTATTTACAGCCCTGCCGCGCCCGCCTGCAGCCTTAAAGCCAGTGCCAACCGACTTTGATACGGCCGAACCTGTTTGCGGTAATTAGCTGGTACGCCCGACAGGAATCGAACCTGTAACCTTGGGATTAAGAGTCCCCTGCTCTGCCAGTTGAGCTACGGGCGCGTATGTGGTAATTAACAAGGGCGCAACGACCACTCGACGGGCCGGCATGATAGTTTAGCATACCCGCGCAGCGGGCAAAAATTCGCCCGACGGTGTCATCGGGAACGGGCCCCTGATCAAACGTTGGTGGCGATGGCGTAGGAAACGAAGGCGGCATACCATATGCCGCCCAGAAGCAGCATCCACCAGGCAATTGCCCCCTTGATCCGCAGCCAGAAAAGCAGCACAAACGCCGAGAACAAGGCCAGCGTTGCGCTCAAAACGGATACCGAATCAAGCCGCCAGCCGGTGAGCAGCAGGCCGACGGAGACAGGGAAGACGCTCTGGAAAACCATGGCCCCGGTAATGTTGCCCAGCGCCAGGGTGTCTTTTCCCGATCTTATCCAGAGAACGCTGTTGATTTTTTCCGGCAGCTCGGTGGCCACCGGCGACAGCAGCAGTGAGATGACCAGCGCCGGCAGGCCGATCAGGCCGGCAATCGTGGAGACAGCGCCCACGAACAGGCGCGCTCCCAGGACAATTGCCGCCAGCGATACCGCTATTTGCGGAACTATGCGCCGCAGGCGGGGCAGCTCCGGCAGATGGGATCGATGGAAGTAAAGCGCGCGCGTCTCTTCATCGAGGTCGCCTTCGGTCATGAAAGTCATATAGGCATAAATCAGATAGCCAATCCACAGCAACGGCGCCAGTGTTACGTCTAGCGCCTTCAGATGCACGACGCCTGCCATAATTGCCGCCATGTAGAAGGTGAGAAAAAAAACGAGGTCGCGCGTGGTTACGGCCCGATTTACACGGAGGTTGAGCTGCCGGCCTTTTTTAACCTTAAAGATTACAAGCGCGGCGCCGCTGACAAACATCGCCAGGGTCGAGAGCATGAAGGGTGCGCCCAGAATGGCGCCGACGCCAATATCGCGGAAGTTGTTTCCGCTTGCGAAGAGGATTGCAATCAACGGTATCAGCGTTTCCGGCATGGCCGTGCCGACGGCGGCCAGAATGCTGCCGACGGCCCCCTCGCCCAGGCCGTACTTCTTACCGAACCATTCTACGCCGTTGGTAAAGCCCTCGCAGCCGGCAAGTATTATGATTAGACTGACGATAAGAAGTAATGCGGTCAGGCTGTCTCCTTGAGGTGGAAGAAATTCATTATAGCACCGCTTTTTGGCGGAACGCCGGTTTGAAGGACGGACAGATGAGCCAGGACCACCTTTTTGGACATGAAGGCTGAAAGTGAATAGCATCGCAAAGAATCATCAGCACAACAGCAAGCCCGGCGCGGCGCTTGTTTCCGTCTTCATCAATGTTTTTTTGATTTTGCTGAAGACTTTCGTTGGCATTTTCACCGGCAGTATTGGCATCCTGGCCGAAGCGGCGCACTCGCTACTGGATCTTGTCGCCAGCGTGCTTGCTTTTTTAGGAATCAGCCTGGCCGGCCGGCCGGCCGACGCCAGCCACGCTTTCGGACACGAGAAGTTCGAGAATTTAAGCAGCGCCCTGCAGATGGTGCTGCTGGGCGGCACCTGCGCCGTCATCCTGTACGAAGCCGTTCAGCGGATGATCAGCGGATTTGTGATCGAAGTCACCTGGTATGCATTGGCGGTGATGGCGATCGCGATTGTGATTGATTTCTGGATCAGCCGCTATCTGCATCATACCGCCGATCATGCCGGCGGCAGCGCCGCCCTGGAGGCTGACGCTTTGCATTTCATCTCCGATATGTGGGGCGCTCTGGCCGTCGTTGCCGGCCTGGCGCTGGCCGGGCTGGGATTGAAGATCGCCGATCCGGTGGCGGCAATCGTAGTTGCAGCGGTTATCGGCGGCACAGCGGTCAGATCAGGCGTCAGGACTACCGGCATTCTGATGGACAAGAGCCCGGACGAAGCAGTTATAGCGCAGTTGGAGAATATCCTCTCTGCTCAACCGGAGGTCGTCAACTTCCATAATTTAAGGGCGCGCCAGGCGGGGAGCAGGGTTCTGCTTGATGTCTGCATCGAACTGGATGAGGATACAAGCCTGGGAAGAGCGCACGAAATCTCTCATGAGCTCGCGGAGAAAATCAAGCGGGAAGTTCCCCGCGTTAGCGACGCGCTCGTACACGCCGAGCCCTCCTGCGGTGTTGAGCCGCATGAAGCGCAAAATCATCCGGGGCATTGAATAGCGGATGGTGGATAAAAGCGGATGATGGATGGTGGAGGGTGGATAAAACTAAAAACCAATACCTGACTTGACAAACAGGAAATAATCGTCATATTTATTTTCGAAACTCGAAACTCGAAACTCGAAACTCGAAACTCGAAACTCGAAACTCGAAACGCACTGCGGCCGTTCCGGCCGCAGTGCGTTCAAATGTTCAGGCTTCTGAAGACTAGGCCGGTGAGCGGCTTGGGGTAGAAGTAGGTTGATTTGGAGGGCATCTTTTCACTGGCCTCAGCCACGGCTTTGATTTCCGCCATGTTGACATTGTTGACAAACAGGCCGACCTGAAATTCACGGCGGTGCCGGTCGATTTTCCTAAAGGCGGCGCCGGTCCGCTCGATAAAATCAACGCGGGCGCCCGAACCAGTGCTGTTGTGGCCGCTCCCGAGCACGCTGGCCAGGACAAGTTCGTCGAGGACGGCCACGTCAAGCGAGCGGTATGCCACCGAGCGGCCGCCGGCATCAGGAAGGATAGGGCGAGGTTGCCGGGCCACCAGAATGTGGTAACTGTCGCTATCGGCTATGTAGAGACCGAATGTATTGCGTTCTCTGCTCATCTCCGCCATTGCCTGCATCATCTTTTGCCGCTGCCCGGCTTTGCCGCCGCTCAGATCCCTGATTTCAAATTCCTGCGTTAGCGATTCCAAAAAGCTTGAAACAGCCTCTGGCGGCAGGCTGGAGACAAACCGGTGCACAGGCAAGATCCAGCGGCTGTCATTGTCCATGTTGGTTAGATATGCCATGGTGAAATCGTATGGCTGTCCGCCAACTGCGTGCTCGGCAGCACGGCGGGCGTCGCGGTAGGCAAGCATCGTCTCATAGCGGTGGTGGCCGTCGGCGATCAGCAGCGTTTTGGCGGCAAGGGCGCTGAGGGCCGCTTCCACGTCATCGCCTTTCAGCACCCGGAGAAAGTGCCGCGCCCCTGCTTCGTCAGTCAGTTTTTCTTCGGCGACCGCATCAGCCTCATTTATCAAGTGGGCAATAACATCATCGGGATCAGAATAAAGGCAGAAAATCGGGCTCAGATTTGCTTCAGTGGCCTCAATCAGCCGCAGGCGGTCCTGTTTGGGCCCGGGGGAGGTTTCCTCGTGGGGAAGAATCTTGCCTTCTTCGAAAGGCGACAGCCTGATCGCGGCGATCAGCCCTTCGCGGACTGCCGCGCCGCCGCCCGGAGCCCGGTATTCCTCACGTAGCTGATAAACAGCCGGCACCGCCTCTGGCAGGATGACCTTCTCAGCCATCCATTCCTTCAGCAAGTCGGCGGCGCGGGTGTAGCGATTTTCCCTCTCATCATCCCCGGGAGAAGTGAGCCCGAAATCAAGCCTTATTGCATTGTCGGGATGTTTCTGGTGATATAAATGTTGCTGGCGGTGGCTGATGATGTCGTAAGGCGGGCAGACGACCATTGACAGGTCCGGTATGAGATCCCGGTTGTAGCGGAGGCCGCGAAAAGGGGCAATGCTTGGATTCTCTTGTTCAGGCAAAGTTCTGTTGCTAGAGTTCAAAAACGAAGATTCGGCCAAGGAGCGCACCATCAGAATTTTACTGATTCAACCTTATCATAAGTGCAACGTCAGGACGCGGGGCAAGATTTACATGAGCCAGCTGACGCTGCCGCTGATGGCGGCGCTGACCCCTCCGGGGCACGAGGTCAGAATTATCGACGAGAACGTGGAGCCGATTGATTTCAGCCTTGGCGCAGATCTGGTGGGAATCACTTGCCTGACGCCAACCGCGCCGCGGGCGTATCAGATCGCCGACAGGTTTCGCGCGCGGGACGGGGTCAAGGTGGTGCTGGGCGGCGTTCATCCCTCGCTGATGCCGAAGGAGGCGGCCGCACATGCAGATTCCGTTGTTATTGGCGAGGCGGAGGAGACCTGGCCGCAGTTGCTGGCGGATTTCGAGAACGGCGGCATGAGGCCACGCTACCATGCCGAGGTCAAACCGGACCTGGCCGGCCTGCCGCTTCCCCGCCGCGACCTTGTCAAGACGGAGGCCTACCTGAACATCCCCAAGGTGGAGACCTCACGCGGCTGCCCCTTCCGCTGCTCGTTTTGCTCGACGACCGTATTTTATGGACCGCGGATGCGGTTCCGGCCGGTTGAGGACGTGATAAACGAGGTGCGGGCGGCCCGGCACCGGTTTGTATTTTTCACCGACAACAACATTACCGCAAACAAGAAATATGCCAAACGGCTGTTCGAGGCGCTGACGCCGCTGGGGATCTACTGGCTCAGCCAGGGCTCAATCGACATGGCCGATGATGATGAGCTGATGCGGCTGGCGCAAGAGAGCGGCTGCGCCGGCATGCTGGTCGGATTTGAGTCGCTGTCCGAGGAGAACATTGCCAGTATGGGCAAGAAAGCATCCAACCGGGTGGCGGAGTACGAGGAAAAAATCAGGAAATTCCACGATCACCGGATCGGCCTTATCGGATGTTTTGTTTTCGGCTTTGATGGTGATGACAAGTCCGTGTTTGCCAGGACGGTCGATTTTATCAAGCGTAATAATATTGACTGTCCCCAGTTGACGGTTCTGACGCCATATCCCGGCACAGCGCTGAGGGAGCAGCTGGAACGGGAAGGAAGGATCCTGCATAGCCGCTGGGGAAAATATGATGTTGGCAACGTTGTTTTTGAGCCGAAGCAGATGAGCGCCGCCGAGCTCCAGGCCGGCTTTAACTGGGCCTGTGAGCGGGTCTATTCCACGGATGCCATCATCAAAAGGGGGATCAGGTCGCTCAGCTACATGAAAAATCCGTACCGCTCATATGTTTTTAGCCGCAACGGCACCATATACAGGAAGCTTTATAAAGTTAGCCAGGAAGATTAGCGAAGCGGAGGCGATGCCGGCGTCAGAAAAAACAACCTCCGGTTATTACCGGGAAGAATTTGGCCGGATTGCCCGTTTTTATGATTTCGGCGTCCGCCAGGCTTTCCGCTGGGCCGGCGGCGAGATCGCCTTCCGCTGCGGCATTGTGGCGGCGGCGGATGTCCGGCCGGGGCAGCGGCTGCTGGACGTCGCCTGCGGCACGGGAACGCTGGTAAGGCTGCTGGCCGAAAGCGCCGGCGACAGCGGGGGCGTCACCGGCGTCGACATGTCGGAGCGGATGCTGGCAGTGGCCCGCCGCAAGGCCGAGGCAGAGGGCTTGGGACCGCCTCAGGTTGAGTTCGTCCAAGCCAATGCCGAAAACCTTCCTTTCAGCGACGGCAGTTTTGACCGCGTGACGGCATCGCTTGCCATTCACGAACTGAACCGGCAGGGAAGAACGAACGCGCTGGCGGAGTTGAAGCGGGTGCTAAAACCGGCCGGTCTGGCGGTGATCACCGACATGCGCCCGCCGGACACGCCGCTGACGAGGTTGGGCATGCGCATCGCCAGGCTGGCCGAGACCGATACGCTGACAGATATGTGGCAAGATGGCCTGTTCAGGGAACTGGGAGAGGCCGGCTTTGACTGGCGGCGGCGGCAGATTGCCGCCAGGGGGTTAATGGAGATTATTGTGGCGCGCAAATTGTTGTAGGGGCGACCCGGCGGGTCATCCCTGCGGCAGTCATTAAAAATTCTTTTTGATCGCCAGCGCCACGCGGTAAGCTTCGTTCCGCGGCATGCCGGCAAGCCCGGAGGCGATATTGGCAGCTTCGCGCGTGGTGAGGCCGGCTGCAAGCATTTTCCTGATCGAGTCTTCCATGCCGGGCGGTTGCACACTGGCCGAGCCCAGGCCGGGCGGGCAAAGCCGGTTGCGCCCACCCCCAGAAAAGACAAGCACGACTTCGCCTTTTACCTGTTCTGGCAGAAGCGATAGCAGTCCGCCAGCGCTCCCCCTAAGAACCTGTTCGTGTTTCTTGGTAAGTTCGCGGCAGACAGCCATCGGGCGGCTGCCGAGAATGGCGGCGGCGCGGCCCAGGGTGGCGCGCAGGCGCAGCGGTGACTCGAAAGCAACCGAAGTGCGCTCAAGGCCCGCGGCTTGCTCGAGCACCATGTCAAGCTCGCCCCGCTTGCGCGGGAGGTAGCCCAAAAAGACAAATGAGTCCGTGGGAAGTCCGGAAGAAACGAGCGCCGTTTCGATTGCCGACGGGCCCGGCAGCACCTCGACCGGCAGGTTTTCATCGAGCGCTGCTCCAACCAGCCGGTAGCCCGGATCGCAGACGCCGGGCATGCCAGCGTCGGAGACCAGAGCGATTGATTCACCGCGTTGCAGCCGATTTATCAACATGGGAAGCCGTCTGCGCTCGTTATGCTCATGGAAGCTGACCAGCGGCCTCTTGATCTGGTAGCGGGAGAGAAGCTTGCGGGTGCGGCGGGTGTCCTCGGCGGCCACCAGGTCGGCGCGCCTGAGGGTTTCCAGCACCCTTAGGGTTACATCGGCCAGGTTGCCGATGGGTGTGGGGCAGACATAAAGCATGGCCGTCCCTTCGCTTGAATGTTAAGAAGAATCGAACCGGCGGGCCGCATGACCCGGCTGCCCAAGAGCCTATCCCGGCAAACTGCATCCTGCTGCGGCTAGCTGCAAGGGCCGCAAAAGCAGATGCTGGGTCGTCCTTGACCAAAGCCTTTTCGCTCGGCCCCGCAACGAATTGTCTACCGGGATAGGTCCGAAGCGGAAGTTTATCCCCGGATGATAGCTTCGTTGGGGCAGACCTCGGAGCACGAGCCGCAATCGGTGCACTCATTCGGGTCGATGACAAATATTTCCTCACCCTCGGAGATGGCCTCAACCGGACATTCATCCATGCAAACGCCGCAGGCGAGGCACTCGTCGGTAATTTCAAAAGCCACTCTTAAACCTCCTGTTTCCTTCGGCCCGTTTGGCCAATCGCTTCAGGCCTCTTCTTCTTTATGCCCCATGGATTCAGCTTTGTCAAGATTGATGAGATCGTAGGCAAGCGCGCCCAGCCCCAGCCACTGCGCATGCCTGAGCTGGGCGGTGGGATCGATGCCTTGATGGATAGAGCTGAACTTATCCTTTCCCGACCGGGCCGCCGCCGGCAGGGCGGTCCCGGCAACGCCGGCCGCTTCATTAACCAGGTCAAGCGCGGCGGCGTCGGTGGCGACCGGGTCCAGCGAAGCGGCAATGCCGATGTCGGGGACGATGGCGTTGTCATTCCAGCCGAGGCAGTCGCAGTCCGGCGTGACGCCGATAATGTAATCGATGGCGGCAAACTTGCCTTCCTTGCCTGCCAGCACGCCGGCCATGTACTCGGCCGTCTTCTCCTGCACGATGGCCGGATCAGACTGCCAGACAATGCCAATGGCGCCGGTGAAGCAGGTGGCGACGCACTCGCCGCAGCCGATGCAGGCCACGTCGTCGATGAAGGCGACTTTGTGGCCCGCTGGCTCTGGGCCTACAACAAGCGAAATCGCGGACTCGGGGCACCACTTGCGGCAGCGGGCGCAGCCGTCGCACTGCTCCGCCCTTACTTCGGGATGCACGTCAGAGTGCATCATCTGCTTCCCGGAGCGGGCGCCAAATCCCATCCCCAGGTTTTTAATCGTGCCGCCGAAGCCGCAGACCATGTGGCCCTTGAAATGAGCCAGCGACACAATGACGTCGGCGTCCAGCGGAACCGAGGCAATTTTCACTTCCTGAAAGTGCTTCCCGTTTATGGCAACGGAGCGGTAATCGTGCCCGAGCAGGCCGTCAGCGATGATGGCCGGGGCGCCGGTGACGTTGTAGCCAAAGCCGTTCTCAATCGCCGTGATCAGATGGTCGCGCGAATTCTGGCGGCCGCCGGCGTAAAGCGTATTGGCATCGGTAAGGAAGGGGCGCCCGCCCAGCCGCTTGATCTCATCGATGACCACGCGGACGTACTGCGGCCGCAAGTAGTTAAGGTTGCCGCGCTCGCCAAAGCTCGTCTTGACCGCCACCAGATCGTCTTTATCGATGATCTGCTTCAGATCAAGTTTCTTAAGCAGGCGTTGATACTTGGTCAGATTGCGCTCACGGCTGTCGGCGCGGCTAGAGATGAAGTAAACTCTCGACATATCAATGTGAGTTTAGCAATAAGCTGCAACCAACAAAAACACGTTTTCGTTTCACGTTGAACGTTCGATATTATCCAGCGCCAGGCAGGCCGCCCCGATCATGCCCGCTTCGGGGCCGAACCTGGGCTTGACAACTTTGACAATGTCGCGGTTGGGCTTAAGCCCCCGTTCGCGCAGGTATTCCAAGGCCGGCTTTATGATCAGGTCTCCCGCCTCCATGATGCCGCCGCCAAGGACAAAAATTTCCGGGTTGAAAACATTCACCAGGCTGGTGACGCCGACGCCAATGTAGAAACCTATCTTCTCCATCACTTCGAGGGCGGGCTGATCGCCTTTGGCCGCCAGCCCTGACACCAGCGCTCCGTCGAGCGTCTTGCCCGCCGCCAGCGCCCCGCCCAGCGCCGAGCCGGGATGTGCCGCCGCTTCCTCCTCCGCATAACGGATGAGCGCTGTTCCGGAAGCCATTGTCTCAAAGCAGCCGTTGTTCGGGCAGGCTCCCTGGCAGGGAGGGCCGTTGACATCAATGACGATGTGACCCAGTTCGGCGGCGCTGCCGGTAGCGCCGCGGTAGATCTCACCGTCGATGACGATGCCGCCGCCGATACCCGTGCCTACGGTAATCATGAGCGCCTGCTTTGCCCCGCGGGCAGCGCCCGCCCGCAGTTCAGCCAAGGCGGCGACATTGGCGTCATTGTCGATAAAGACCGGCAAACCCAGCTTCTCTTTCATATAGGCGACAAAGTCAATGCCGGCCAGGGGGATGTTGACCGACATGACGGCGCGGCCATGGAGCTGGTCAATCATTGACGGGATGCCAAAACCGGCGGCAGCGACCGGTGCCGAGGTCTTTCTTAACAGTTTGCGAATAGCGGCGACGATGCTTTCCAGCAATGCTTCCTGGCTTGACTTGACCGTTTTTTGCTCCACGGACGCCAGAAGCTCGAGGCGGCCGTCGACGAGGCCGGCCGCTGTGTGCGTGCCGCCCAAGTCAACGCCGATGACCAGCTTTTCAGGTGCCCTGTTCATGATCGGAAAGCGGAGCGAGTTTATATAAATCCGGGCCGGTTTTCAATTAGCTGGTCATACGGTTCAGTTGGTAGTGGGTCTGGAACTGACCCACTACCGTTCAGTTCAGGAATTTGCTCTGGATTTTGGATATTCTTGTGTCCTTGTCCATGGCCTTTCCGCCAGGCCTCGCCACGAATTACCTACTGGGATAGGCTTTGAATGAAATGTGGCACAACAAAAACAGTTCCCCGGGGGAACCCCAATTTTCATATTATCAGTTTCGTTTGAGCTTTTCATCGGACTTTGGTTGTATCTTCGCTGACAAAAAGTTGTATTTGCAGGTCATCATTTTTGGGTTTCCAGTTTGCCATCGAACGTGAATTTCCAGGCATATTCTTGAACGGAGCCAGGTTAGATAAGCAAAATAACTCCGGAGCTCATTTCCGGTTTGAGTAAATCCGCTCCGGGTGGTACAAATAAACAAATAGAGAAGGATCGGAGGAGCAAGTGGAAGCCGTTCTTGTTTGCTCGGCAAATAATGACGTCCGCTTTGCCTGCGGCGCCCTCTGCGGGCGCTGCCGTCATCTTATTCATGACAGGCGCGGGCGCAGGTCAAATCTGTACCGGCCCCGCTTTCGGGACCGGCGCCGCAATCACGACGCGCCGTTCGGCCCGCTGCAGGCAGCGTCAGGCAGCGCCACTCTGTCACATGAGGCCGTTTCCAGCAGGGCGGCGGGCGCTCTGCCGCTGCTGCTGGCGGCGGCGCTGGCCGTCTTTAACCTGCTGGACGCTGTCCTCACCTGGCGCGCGCTTTCCCTCGGCGCCGTGGAGGCCAACCCGGTCATGTCGGATATATTTAATCTCGGCCCGGCGGCCGCGGTGCTGGTGAAATCATCGCTGGTGGCGGCGGGAGCCTATTTTTTATGGCGCTGCTGGCATTTGCCGCTGGCCCGGCGCGGCATGATGGCGCTGACGGCATGCTACGGCGCCGTGGTTGTCTATCATCTTGTTTTCCAGTTCATCGTCCATTAGAACCTTTACCGGCAGGTAATTCGTGGCGGGCCTTCGCAGCCGGCCGCGGCACGATACACCTGCTGGGACAGCTCTTGGGCAAATCAAATCCGTTTCCCCGCCTCATCCTCGTACCCGCCTTGATGGCAGAGTTTCCTTGCGCCTGGGCCCTTTTCCTGTAAACTGCAAGGGATGCCCGCCGCCGACAGGCGGAAATTTCTGAACACAAAGTTTATTGGCCGCCGGCGCCTTTGGCGCCGCCACCGTCCCATTTTGCCAAATTGGAAGAAGAGCCGAAACCGGAAAAACTATATACCAAGTACAGGAGCTCGCGCCTGCGGCGGAGCCAGCCGCTCAGGAGCGGCGACGAGCCCCCATCAGACATCCGGCCCGAGTCAAAACCGGTCGGCCGCAGGCGGCCTCGCCGCAGCCGGCGCCGGAAAATCGTCCTTGCCCTTCTGGTGTTGCTGGCGCTGCTTTTGCTGGCGGCGGCCATCTCATTCTGGCGGCTCGACCGCGCCGTTGCCGCCAGCAACGGCAAGGTGGACCCGCAGGCGTTAAAAGCGCTTGCGCCTTACTCGGGCGGGCCTGAAAACATTCTGTTTATTGGCAGCGACAAGCGCCCCGGCGATAAGGCGTCGCGTGCAGACACGTTGCTGATTATGCGGGTGGACGGCGGCACCAAGTCGATATCGCAGCTCTCGATTCCCCGGGATTCCCTCACGGATATTCCCGGTTATGGTCAGGGCAAGGTCAACTCCGCCTACAGTTACGGGGGGGCGGCGCTGGAGATCAAGGTGGTCGAGCAGTTGACTGGCATTCCCATTCATCATGTTGTTGAGATGGATTTTTCCGGTTTCCCGGCAATTGTCGACAGCCTCGGCGGCGTCGACATCAACGTTCCCGGAACGATTGACTCCAAGTATCCGCAGGGTCTGAGCTGGACCGAGGTTCATTTTGACAAGGGCCCCCAGCATATGGACGGAAACCGCGCCCTGGTCTATGTGCGCGTCCGGTATTCGGATGATGACTTTCACCGGATGGCGAGGCAGCAGCAGTTCATGCAGGCGCTTGAGCAGAAAGCGGCAAGCCCCTGGAACATAATCCAATTGCCGCTGATTGCGCCCACCATTGTTGACAATATGGTTACCGACATGTCAATGACGGACCTGCTTCGCCTGGGGTGGGACAAGTTGCGGACTCCTTCCGGACGCAATAAGAAATTCGTTCTGGCCGGCGCCCCGCAGATGATCGACGGCGTCGATTTCGTCGTCCTTGACGAAAACCAGAACCAGCAGCTATTAACTGACTTTCTCGCCTCGACCGGCGGCAGTTAAAGAGGCGTGGATTTAGGAAACAGGAGCATCTAAAATAAAAGGGCAGCCCCTTTCATTTTGAAGATGCGACAAAACCGTTCATGCTTAAAAAAGGACGCATGGGCACGCTTTAAAAAAGGATGCAGAACATCCTGCCATATAGAAAACAGAATTAACTTTTGCCAGATGCGAATCGGTGTAGATTTGTCCGTCATCCAGTCCACCAAGAGTGGCGTTGACTGGTATACCTATAATGTGCTTAATGAGATGGCCGGCCTGCTGGAACCTCATGAGCAGCTTTACCTTTTCAGCAACCGCGATAACGGTTTTGATCAGGACTTGGCCGGCAGGCCCCGGGTTGTCAGCGTCCGCAGCCATTTCCGTTACCAGGAGCCATGGCGGCAGTTTATGCTGCCGCTGTTGTTAAAAAAACATCAGATCGACGTCTGTTTTTTTACCAATTTTGTGATCGCGGTGGCAGCCCCCTGCCCGATGGTTCTGACAATTCACGATCTTTCCTTCAAGCTTTTCCCACGGACGCATTCGCTGCGCAATGTCATCTGGACGCGCAGCCTGGTACCCGTTTCCGTCCGGCGTAGCCGGCGGATTATCGCAGACTCCAACAATACCAAGCTGGACTTGATCCGGGTGATGAACGTCAGCAAGCGCAAGGTGGACGTTGTTTATCTGGGCGTCTCCAGCGCCTTCCATCCCGGCGCAGAGCCTGGGGACGAGGAAGCCTTGAACCGCTACGGAATCGTCAGGCCTTATTTGCTGTTCGTGGGCACCCTGGAGCCGCGCAAGAACATCAACCTGATCATCAAGGGGTTTGACAAAATTACCAATGATTTTCCTGATGTTCACCTGGTGCTGGCGGGGCGACGGGGCTGGATGGCTCAGGCTATCTTTGACGAGTTGGAGCGGAGGAAACTGCTGGGGAAAGTGCACATTACCGGTTATGTCCGGGACCAGGATCTGCCCGCACTTTACCGGGGCGCCTCGGCCTTGATCTATCCTTCGCTTTATGAGGGGTTCGGGTTGCCGCCCCTGGAAGCAATGGCCTCCGGGACGCCCGTGGTGGTTTCCAAAGGATCGTCGCTGCCGGAGGTTGTCGGAGACGCAGGCTTGTACGTTAACCCGCTCGATGCCGACGAGGTTGCCGACCGGATGAGGAAATTGCTGGGCGACGCCAACCTGGCCGCCGGCCTGAAAGCCAAAGCGCTTGAGCGGGCCGCCCTGTTCAGCTGGAAGAAAACGGCGGCCAGGACTCTGGAAATTATCCGCGAAGCCGCAAGTGCAAAAAGATGACCCCATAAACTGGTGCGCCAGGATCGTCCTTGCCGGCGCCGCGCTGGCGGTTTTCTTTACCGCTTTTGAGGTTCGCCAGCCGGTTCTTAACTTCGGTTTTTTCAACCTGACTACCACGAAGCTGGCGGCGATTCTTTTTTTTCTCAGTGTAATCGTCTGGGCGCAGGCTGAAGGCGTCCGCTCGTTCCTGTCGCGCCGCTGCCTTGATCTGGCAGTGCTACTGTACCTGGCGAGCAATTTTATCTCCATTCCGGCGGCCGCCAATAAAGTGGAAGCTTTTAAATTCGCGCTGCGCCTGCTTTATGCTGGCGGCATTTATTTGGGCATCTCGCGCCTGCCGCGGCGCGCCCGCGCTCACCTTCTGTTCGCCGGAACGATAACGGTTGTGCTGATCATCATTACCGCAGTCGGGCTGTTTGAGAATTTTCTCCTGCCCGTGACTTGGAGCTCGCTGCTGTCCCCTTTTCAGCAGGAAGTCGTAACATTTGGCGCATTTTACAACGTCCGCGTGGCGTCAACCCTGCCTTATCCCACTACCTTGTCAATGTACCTGGAGCTGACGCTGCCGCTGGCGCTGGCTGTGGGTCTTTGGTTGACAAATAGACAAGAAAGTGTTTCCAGGCGCCGGTGGCTGGCGCTGGCCGTCATCGCCGCAGCAACTCCTGTCCTGCTGGTGCAGCTTTACACCTTCACCCGCAGCGGCATGGTAGTGGCGCCGGTTTCGTTGTTGATCGGCGCACTGCTGGCGGCTGTCTTTGGTTACGGCCGGCGGGTCTGGGCCTCTTTTGCCGTGGCGGCGCTGCTGTTCCTGGCGGTCTTGGGAGGGTCCGCGCTTTTTAGCAACAAGATGGCGGCCAGGCTGGGCCTGCGCCAGCAGAAAAATCATTACGGCGCCGAATATACTCTTTTGAGTTTTCCTTCATCGGTGAAGCTTAAACAGCAGTATTCGGCCCTGGTGCATATCAAGAATACCGGAACGATCACCTGGGGCACGAAGGACTCAGACAACGAAGTCGATGCCTACTATCGCTGGATAAGATATCCGCAGGGAACTGAAGACGATGACGTGCCTTTTTTGATTTCAAATATGATTCATCCAGTTGCGCCCGAAGGCACAGTTGATGAGAAAATCAGTTTCATCACGCCGGCGCAGGCGGGCAGCTACATTCTTGAGTTTGACCTGATTCATGTTCACAGGGCTGCCTTTTCCGCTGCTGGCGTTACCGGCCTGCAGGTTCCGCTGCAACTGAGCGCCGGGGGCAGCCAGCGGTTTGTTTCCACCCAGCCGCAAGCCAGATTTAACGAAACGATTCCTGATGAAGATTTCACTCCCCGCAGCCAGCTCTGGCGGGCGGCGCTGAAGATGTGGAAGGCCCATCCCCTGCTGGGGGTGGGACCGGACCAGTTCCGCGAGGTATATCCCGGTTATATCCATGTATCACCGGACAGCCGCATCCGTACGCATAACATCTTCCTGGAAGCGCTGGCCAATACCGGCGCCCTGGGACTGCTGGCGATGGTTTACCTTCTCGGATGGAGCGCTTGGGTGCAGCTGCGATTGGTATGGTCACGGTCGCTGGGTTTTTCCTATCGCCTGGTCTCGCTGGCCCTGCTGGTCGGAACAGCAGCCTACGTTGGTCATGGCCTGGCCGACTACTTTCTGTGGCAGGAGGGGGTTTTGTTGCTTTTCTTCGGCCTGCTGGGATTAACCGCCTGGCTGGATGAGCAGCGCAAAAACTCGTAATTCTCTTTGGGGCCACGGCCGTCTCACCTTGCGCCTCCCGTTTTAGTTTTCACGTTTAACGAAAAAAAACCATCCTCTCAGTCTCGTGAAAAGTTAAACATGAATCGTGAAACGTTAAAATGCAGCGCACAGCACCAAAAACGATCATGCTTCCGCTGCCTCGCGCAGGATTTCCAGCGTCTTGTTTGCTGCTTTCTCCCAGGTAAACAGCGCCGCCCGTTTCTTGCCCCGCTCGGCCAGCAAGGTGCGGGTGCCCGAGTCGGTGGCAATCAGCTCCATGGCCGCTGCTATTTCTTCCGTGCTCTCGGGATCGATAAGAACAGCGGCGTGACCGGCCACTTCCGGCAGCGAAGAACGGTTCGAGGTTATGACCGGGGTTGAGGCCGCCATCGCCTCGAGCACGGGCAGCCCAAACCCCTCGTAGAGGGAAGGGAACGCCAGCGCCGTTGACATCCGGTAAACAGCCGGAAGATCTTCGGTGGGAATGTAGCCCGTGACCGTCACGGAGTCGGTTTCCAGGCGGGCGATTGCTTCGGTAAGCCCAGGCTCAGCAAAAATGCGGTTGCCCGTGCCTGCCAACACAAGCGCGTATTCTTCTGTGACTGCCGGCGGCAGCAGGCGGTAGGCTTCCACCAGCCGTCTCAGGTTCTTCCTCGGCTCCAGGCTGGAGATGGAGAGGAAAAAATGCGGCGGCAGGTTGTGGCGGCGGCGGATCACTTCCATCTCCTTCTTGGTCACGCGGCGGCGAAAATGTCGCGACACTCCCAGGGGCACAACCCTGATTTTTTCAGCCGGCAGGTTTAGTTCGTTGACAAGGTCCTGTTTTGTATTATCAGAATCCGTAATCAGGATCCGGGCCTGGGCGGCAACGCGGGGAATGAGGGCGCGGTAATAAAAAGCAAACGGGCGGGAGAAATATTGTGGAAACAACAGGAATGTGAGGTCATGGATTGTGACGGCGCTGGGGACGGGCGGGCTCAGCGGCGCCACGTTCGCCGGATTAAAAAGGACGTCGATACCTGCTTTAACCGCCATTCGCTTCAGCAGAGCCTGCTCCCAGACAATCCCCCTTAGCGGACTGTTTGCGGGAAAAGCGCTGGTTTCAAGCGGCAGGTCCTGCTCTTTTCCGCGCCCTTCGCGGCCGGCAAAGACGCTGATGCTGACGTCGTCCGGCTTGATCTCAAGCAGATGCCTGGTGATCTCGCGCGAATATTGCTGCACCCCGGTGGACTGCCGGAACAGCGAGCGGCCATTTATGCCGATCTGAAGCATGCCGCGATTTTAGCATTCAGCCCGCCGGTCCGACAAAGTTCAGGAGTCGAGATCGGGCCGCGCCGGGAGGGGAGAACCAGGATGTCATCGCGCGAGGAAGAAGCATTTATGAAACGCTTTACAAAAGCAGCTAGAATAAATACGGGTGCCCATTCTTGCTCAGGAAAGCAAACAGACTTATCACTTCGCACCGGTTTTCCCATTTCGCCCTGATCCTGGGGGACCTCCTGGGAGTGCTGGCGGGTTACCGGCTGGCATTTTACATTTATTTCCAGATAGGAGTCTGGTACGTCAGCGTAGCTCCCGGCACCGAGCAGCCATCGATCGCCTTTTACATGGCTGTCAGTTTTGTGATCCTGCCGCTTTACTGGCTGCTGTTCAAGCTGCACGGCCTGTACCGCTTCCGCCTTAACCTGAGCGTGCTGGAGGTGCTGCCGATGATCATCTCAGCGGCGACGGAAGCGTCAATGCTGCTGTTGCTGGCAACAGTGCCGGTTCTTCCTCCCACCCACTACTCGCGCAACATCATCGTACTTTCCTGGCTCTGCGTGGTCGTACTGGTGGCAATCGTGCGCTTTGTTGTCTATCAACTGCTCAGGTGGGGGCGGCGTCATAACTGGTATGTCAAGAACACGCTTGTCCTTGGCGCCGGTCAGGTGGGACTGGCTTGCGCCGGCAAGATCATGCGCAATCCGGCACTGGGCCTGCGCCTGGTAGGGTTCCTCGACGAGCAGCCAACGCCGGCGGCCTCCGGCTTCGGATCTTGTTACGTATTTAACGATTATCAAAATCTGGAACAGATCCTGCAGAGGCATCATATACAGCACATGGTGGTGGCTTTTTCGCAGGACAGCCATGAGCGCATCGTCGAGCTGATGGAGCGCTGCCGCCCGTACGACGTTGAGTTTACGATGGTGCCGCGCCTGTACGAGGTGTTCAGCGACCGAGTCGGCGTGGAGCACATCCGCGGCCTGCCGGTCATCGGTCTAAAGCGGACCAGCATAACCGGTCTCCAGGCCCTGGCCAAGCGCACCATGGACGTTGTTGTCTCCCTGATTGCCTTAATCGTGCTCTCGCCGGTGATGCTGCTGACGGCGCTGGCGATCAGGGTTGACTCGCCGGGACCGGTTCTTTACCGACAAGCCCGGTTGGGGCGAAAGGAAAAGCCTTTCGAGATGCTAAAATTCCGCTCGATGCGGAACGACGCCGGGAACGGCAAGGCGGGCTGGACGACCCCCGGCGATATCCGCCGCACCCGCGTCGGCCGCGTCATCCGCCCGCTCGGCATTGATGAGTTGCCGCAACTGATCAACGTGATCAGGGGCGAGATGAGCCTGGTCGGGCCGCGCCCCGAGCAGCCCGAGTATGTCCAGAAATTCATGAGTGAGATTCCCTCTTACGGCGCCCGCCACCGCGTCCGCCCCGGCCTCACCGGTTGGGCGCAGATCAACGGCCTCAGAGGGGACACGGACATCGCCGAGCGCATAGAGCACGATCTTTATTACATCGAGAACTGGAGCCCGTGGTTTGATATCAAGATCGTGCTGAAGACAATATTCACGTTTGTCGACCGCAACGCCTAAAAGCAGATGGTGGATGGTGGATGGTGGATAAACCCAGAACTAAAACCCAAAATCGGAAACAGCTTTTGGCGGACGCCTCAGCTTCCAGATTGGCTAGCTTGCGCTTGTTAGCTTGCGATATTTGTCGATGCACTCCCGGCAGCGCTGCTCATACCGGTCCAGAATCGGCGAGCGGTTGTCGTGCTTGTGCAGCTTGATCCGGTTGCGGCGCGCATTCATGGCGGCGTCAGGGGCGGCGTTAATGAGGATGCGTGATTGCATTTTGCGCGCCAGCAGCTCGAGCAGGTCCCCAAGCGGTCCGGTGAGGAGGAATTCCAGCCGGCGCTGCCTTCTCAACCAGCGGGGGCTGAGGGGCAGCTTGTACTCCTGCCGGGTCCGATCGGTGAAGAAAGAGGGGAAGACATCAAAGACCCAGGGATTGGCGCCGACAAAATCCTCGAAGGCGCCGTTGTTGAAGACGGGCAGCGAGCCCAGGATTTCACGGGCGAAGAAAAGGTTCTCATTGTGGAAAACCAGATCCCCCTCGGTCAGGAAGATATTGAAGCAAACATCCGGATTATGGCCAAAGCGGCGCCAGAGACGGAGGGAAAGGTACGCCGTCCAGGTGCGGCTGCGGGAGGTGATGATCAGCAGGTCGATGTCATCGCCCGCCGGCGAGTTGAACGCAGCCAGGGCGCCGGTGATGGCGGCCATCCTCAGGAAAGGAATCCCCTGAATCGGAATGAGCCGCTTGAGGGCGGTCCGGAGCTGTTTTTTCGATTCGGCCTCCCGCTCTTGCCTGAGGCCAACGTTGCCCTCCCGCCCGTCGATGAAATAGTAGCCGTCCCGCTCTTTGACAATTTTTCGCAGACTGAGGTTGTTTGTCAGCCGGTCAGCCGCCTGCTCCGGCGTAATCTTGACTTGGGCAAAGCGGGCAATCTCTTCTGGGGTCAGGGGAAAGCCGAAAATGTCCGAATAACAGATGGATTTGATGATTGCCTCGTCCTGGTCCCGCTCGATGTCCGGGGCGGACGGGTAAGGCTGTGTTGATGCGTGGGCGGGTTCTGTAGAAGGGTTCATCGCTGCCGTGACTGCTGATAACTGGTTAGAAAAAGTATATGCTTTCAGGCGGGATTTCTCAAACCGGTTTGCCTTGCCGCCAGGGCCGGAGAGGGTCATTGGGCCGGATGGGCTGCGGCAGACGTGAGGAAGAAAGAAATGAAAGTTGCCATCGCGCATGAATGGCTGACCACCCTGGGAGGCTCGGAGCGGGTGGTAAGCGCCCTGCTTGAAGTTTACCCGCAGGCCCGTATTTATACGACGTTTCGCTCCAGCCGCAACCTGCCGCCGCAGATGCTGGATTGGGACGTCGAGACTTCGTTCGTCCAGAAGCTTCCTTTTCTGCACCGGATCTCCCAAAAATACATGCCGCTCTTTCCGCTTGCGTTCGAGTCGTTTGATTTGTCCGGTTATGAGCTGGTGATCTCATCCAGCTCCGCTTGCGCCAAGGGCGTCCTCACCGGACCAGGCACGCTGCATGTCTGTTACTGCCACACGCCGCTCCGCTACGCCTGGGAGCCCTATCTGGACATGCGTTTCCGTCACGTCAACAGGGTTTTCAAAGCGGGCAATGATTTGCTGCTCCATTATCTGCGACTCTGGGACCGCGCTGCGGCCGACCGGGTTGATCATTTTGTCGCCAATTCAGCCAACGTGGCCGCCAAGATCGGCAAGTATTACCGGCGCGAGGCCGCCGTCATCAATCCTCCCGTTGATGTGAAGATGTTTCCAGTCATTGATGAGCAGGATGATTATTTCCTGGTTGCCTCGCGGCTGGTCGCCTACAAGCGCGTGGAGCTTGCGATTGAGGCGTTCAACCGGCTGGGGCGGCCGCTGAAGGTGGCCGGCGATGGGCCAGAGCGCAAGCGGCTGGAGGCGATCGCAGGGCCCAATATCGAGTTTGTCGGCTACGTCAACGATGCCCGCCTGCCGCAGCTGCTGGGGCGCTGCCGGGCGCTGATACTCCCGGGAGAAGAGGACTTTGGCATGGTGCCGGTGGAGGCGATGGCGGCCGGCCGGCCGGTGATTGGCTTTGGCCGGGGCGGGTTGCTGGAGAGCGTCGTTGACGGCAGGACGGGCATCTTTTTCCCGGAGCCTTCCGCTGCCTCCTTGATCGAAGCCGTGGAGCGGTTCGGCGGCCTTGAGCTCGACCCGGCCATGATCAGCAAGCACGCGAAAAAGTTTTCGAAGGAGAGATTCAAGCAAGAAATCAAGGCATTCATTGAAAGCAAGATGAGGCAAAAACGGGACGTTTAGCGTTATGTGTTTAGCGTTTCGCGTTTAGCGAAAACCTTAAGAAACTCGGGGACACGATCCCAATTTCCGAAGGAAATTGGGATCGTGTCCCCGGCTACGGTTTTATGGGGCCGATCTCGTCTTCCCCGGGCCTGGGGCCGCGCCCAAGCAGTCTTGTTATTTCAGAGGCGGGGATGATTCCCAGCGCCAGGGCCGCGGCGCCATAGGCCACGGCGGCGACGGCGACCACGGCCAGCACCTGTATCCTGTCACGGATGAGTAAAATCAGCAGAGCCATCGCCAACGTCAGGACGGCAACCTTCGCGGCCATGACGGCGGCGTCACCCAAAGAGATGTTTTTCCTCAACAGATAAAACATCTGCAGGAGGCCGGCAATCTCTGTCAGAAGGGTTGTCACCGCCGCTCCCGTAAAGCCGTAAACGGGGATGATGACTAGATTCATACCTATGTTAAGCAGCATGTTAACGAGTCCCACCCAGGCGACCGCCCGCTGGCGCTCAATGATCGTCAGCATGTTTCCCTGCAGAAAGGTAATGAACCAGACAGGCAGCGTCCAGACCAGCACCGCCACCGCCGTTGTCGCCGGCCGGTACGTCGGTCCCAGCAACAGCGTCACCAGGGGCCCGGCCAGCAGCCAGCCGCCGGCGGTCATCGGCAGCGATACCGCCAGCAGCAGCCGGGCGGCCCTCTGAAAGGGCGCGTCGATATTGTCGCCCGGAGAGCGGTAATCTCCGGCCAGCTTGGGAAACATGGCCGCCACCAGCCCGGAAGGCAGGAACATCAGGGCTGTGACAAGGTTATAGGCGGCGCTGTACTGGCCCACTTCGACATCTCCCCGAAAGAAAGAGACCATGACGCTGTCGATGCGGAAATAGACAAGATAAAAGGCGACGATGAACCCGAAGGGTAGCGCCGCTTTCATGTAGCCAAGCCAGCGCTGCCGGTCCAGCGACAGGACGATGCCGCCATATTTCTTCCACATGATCAAAACCGCGAGCGTGCCGATGAAGAACTGAACGAATGTGTTGCTGAAAGCCACCGCCACAAAGCTGCGCCCGGCAAAAAGGACGGCAACGCCGGCTCCGGCAAACAGCGCTTTTTGAAGCAGCCAGACGAGGGCCTGGATGTGCAGATCCTGCTTGACAGAATAGGCGATTGTTGATGCATAGAACCAGGAATAGCCGATCTGGGCCAGGGCGAAGGCGGCCACCGCCAGTGAGGTGGAGGCGTCCTTGCCCATCAAGGGCGTGATGGCGAGCATGACGACGGCGGAAGTGCAGGCAAGCACAGTCTTTAAGGCAAGAATGCCGCCAAGACGGCGGCGCAGCAGTTCAGGACGGCGGGCAAGCTCGCGGATGCTGTATTCATGCAGGCCGATGTCACCGGCAATGGAGAAGATCTCCGAGAGGGCAAAGGCGAACATGTACTTGCCATAGATATCCGGGCCCAGCCTCCGCGCCAGGAAGATGAAGAAGAGAAAGCCGATGACTGTCCGGGCAAGCTGGGCCGAGCTGAGCAGGGCGGCGTTGAGGGGAACACGGCTTTTTTGGACAGGGCCGGCGTCCACCCGGTCTCTAGGTGGTTGAGACATTTGCTGGTAATATATCGACGATTAACGAGGAATGAAAGAATAAATGAGGCGCGGCCCGTCGCCGGAGGGGACATTTCCCTCCGCTTACGTTCGCGGGAGAGGCGTGTTTGGAAGGCGTTTAACTGTGAGAAAGGGCGTGACCTGGGTGACCCGCGAGCCGAACCGCTTCAGGAAACGTCTCCTCCGGCTTGGAGTCATATTTTTAACCGGAGCGGGAAACCGGAAACCATGGGGTTAATTTGACCTGGGAGCAAAAATTTATCCGTTATGTCGCCGAGCGCTGGGTTTTCCAGGGCGCCGATCCGCATGCTTTCAGGCCGCGGACGCTCGTGCCCGCTTTTGGCGAGGATTTTCTCAGCCCACTGCTGAAAAAGCACGAGCATTTCGGCACCTTGTATTCGGGCTACATTGGCGGCCGCCTGATCGGGTACGTGCGCCTGCCGCCGGGGCCCGTCATTCTCGAGGGAGTCATGCGCAGCCTTGTCATGACCAGGGTTGACACGATCGTCTCGCTTGGCACCTGCGGTGCCCTCCAGGAAGAAATCGACCCGGGCGATATTATCATCGCCGACGCCGCCAAAGCGGGCGACTGCCTCTCGGCTCATTACGGCTTTGAATTTGGCCAGCTGATTCCTGCAGACGCCTCGCTTTCCGCCAGTTTAACCAGGTTTCTCGAGCGGCGGGGGCAAAGGGTGTTCCAGGGTCCGATCGTGACCACCGGCGCCGTCTTTCGCGAAACGGATGAGCTGCTTTCTTCCTGGAATGCCGAGGGATTCCTTGGCGTCGAGCTGGAAGCGGCCAGTCTGTTTGCCCTGGCAAGTTATCTGGGGATGAAGGCGACCATGGCTCTGCTTGTTACCGACAGCCCGATCCGCAATCTTACGACTGACATTATCCGCAGCCGCAAACGCGGCGCCTTCGTCGAGGCGATTGCAGCCTTCCTTGACTCGCCCAATATTCCAGCCTGAATCCTCTGTCGGCGCTACGGTTTTCCGCAATCAAAATCCCAAACATATTGGCAGAATATCAGCATGGTGATTTCAATTTCGAAGCACGTCATCGCCTGCCAAACTTGTGTTACTCTTGAAATGGTGAAACCCGCTTGAACACCAGGACTGACAAGAAATCCGGCAAGGTGTCGGTAGCCGTTATCGCACGCAACGAAGAGGCGACCATTGGAGAGGTTGTCAGCGGCGTTCTTCCATTTGCCGATGAAATCCTCGTCATCGATGGAAACTCCGCCGACCGCACGCGAGAGCTGGCCGAGGGCCTGGGCGCAAAGGTGTTCATCGATGGCGGGGGCGGCAAAGGGGACGGCATCCGCAAGGCAATTGAAGTCGCCTCGGGTGACATCCTTGTTTTTATCGACGCCGACGGTTCGCATGACCCCCGGGAGATTCCGGCTTTGGTAGCTCCCGTCCTGGCTGGCGAGGCGAACCTCGTGGTCGGTTCACGCTGGACGGGCGGCAGCGACGAGCTTTTTGGCGACATCGGCAAATTCATCCGCAGCACCGGCAGCTCCATCATCACCCTGTCGATCAACTACCGCTGGCACGTGAAGCTTACCGACAGCCAGAACGGTTTCAGAGCCATTTCCGTCAGGGCCGCCAGGGCCATCAAGCTGGAGGAGGACATCTTTACAATCGAGCAGGAAATGATCATGAAATGTCTCAAGCAGGGCTTTATAGTTAGCGAAGCGCCGACTCACGAGTACCGGCGCAAGGTGGGGGAATCGCAGATCCTCGTCTGGAAGGTCTGGCACAAATACGTTTGGTGCCTGTTAAAAAATCTGGTCAAGTAAATTGTCTTTGTTGATAACAAAGCTGTGGTCTGGAAAACCAGTTAGTGTTAGCGCCAACGCGAAACACGAAACGCGAAACGCCAAACGTGTATTATGAAAGTGGTCCTGGCAACCCCCAATTCGAAGGCCCATACAATTACGCCGCCGATAGGCGTTGGCTACCTGGCTGCAACCTTAAGAGAAAAAGGGCACGTGCCGGTAATCATGGACCTGGCGAAGCTGCGCTTGAACGGAGACGCCGCTGCGGCTGCCGTTCTTAATCAGGAGCCTGACCTCATTGGCGTCAGCATCCTTAGCACAGCCTATATGCCGGCCCGGGAGTTGATCAGGTCAATCAGGGCCCGCCGGCCGGAAGTGCCGCTGGTTGTGGGCGGACCGCATGTCACCGCACTTCCGGAGGACGCGCTTGAGGATCTGGAAGTAAACCTGGGGGTGATAGGCGAGGGGGAGCACGTTTTCCCCGAGTTTGTGGACCGGATTGCCTCCGGGAAACAGTTTAACGGCGACATGCCCAGCCTCTGCAGGCGCCGGGATGGTGGCGTGATCTGCTCCACTCGGCCTCCGTTTTTAAAGGACCTTGACTCGCTGCCCTTTCCCGCCTGGGATCTGATTGATCCGCGCACGTATCCTGATCTGGCGCACCAACTGCTGCATAAAAAGTTTCCGGTGGCGCCGGTGATGACCAGCCGTGGTTGCCCTTTCGACTGCAACTTTTGCGCCTCGACAACGCTCTGGGGACGCGGCTGGCGTAGCCGTTCGCCTGGCAATGTGGTTGACGAGATCGAGCTGCTTGTCCGCAATTTTCAGGTGCGAGAAATCCACTTTGAAGATGACAATTTTACGCTTAAAGGTGATCATGCCGCGGCTATCTGTGAAGAGATCATCCGGCGCCACCTCAAAATTGCGTGGTGCACGCCAAATGGAGTTCGCGTTGATTCACTCGATGAAGAGCTGGTTAAACTGATGAAGCGCTCGGGTTGTTATGGCCTTGCTTTCGGCATTGAATCCGGCAGCCAGGAAGTCCTGGATCACAACAACAAGAAACTTGATCTTGGTAAAGTGGCGGCCAAAATTGAGATGGTCAAGAGGCACGATATCGAGACCCATGGTTTCTTTATAATAGGTCTTCCCGGCGAGACCGTTGACACAATTAAAGAGACGATCAGGTTCGCCCGCCGTCTGCCACTGGACCGCGCCAATTTTGCCCTGCTGGCGCCCCTGCCCGGCTCTGATATTTTCCAGGAGTACATCCTTGGCCACGGCAACGGCGCGAAGATTGATTATAGCGCCCTTAATTACTTCACGCCGTTTCCGATGGGAGAGCTGAACGCCCGGGCGCTCAACGGGTGGCAGCGCCGCGCGGTATTTAGTTTCTACGGCAGGCCGCGGCAGCTTTGGAGCCTGGCGCGCCACACGCGCCCGGCCCAGATAAAAGAAGTTGTCAAAGCTTTAGTTCATTACAGCACTTAAACCGGTTTCCATTTTCCGGTTGGACATGACACTAGAGTGAAACGTGAAAATGGAAACATGAAAGAACAGTTTGGGAATAGTGCCGGAAATTTCGAAAGGCCATGAGGGTCCTGTTTTTAAATCCGCCTCCCGTTGAGGGGGTCAATGTCGTCCGGGAAGGCCGCTGCATGCAGCGCACCGGCGCGTGGACGGCCGTCTGGGCGCCTGTCTCGCTGGCGACAACCGCCGCAGTGCTTCGCGAACAGGGCATGGAAGTGAGACTGGCCGACTGCAGCGTTGAGGATATCGACCTGGCCGGACTTGGCAGGATGTTGCGGGAGTGGCAGCCGTCACTTGTCGTGATCAACACCGCCACTCCCTCGATCGAAAGTGACGTCGCCATCGCCTCGCTTGTAAAAAAAGAGCAGCCACTGGCGAAATCGCTGGCGATCGGCATCCATCCCAGCGCCCTCCCGGACTCCTGTCTTGGCATGGATGCGAATCTTGATATGGTTGTCCGGGGCGAGCCTGAGTACGCCATCCGCGACGCGGCGCTTGCGCTCGGGGGAGGCGGTGAACTGGGCTCGGTGGCCGGCCTTTCCTGGCGCGACGATGCGGGCGTCGTCCACCATAACGGAAAGCGGCCTTTTATCACCGATCTCGATGAGCTGCCATTCCCCGCCTGGGATCTTGTCGATACAAGTCTTTATAGCCTGCCGTTCAGCGGCAAGCCGTTCCTGCTGGTGGCGACGGCGCGCGGCTGTCCTTACGGCTGCACTTTTTGCGCCAACAAGATCTATTACGGGGCGCGGCTGCGCAAGCGCTCACCGGAACGGATCGTGGATGAGATGCAGTGGGCCGGCGAGAGGTTCGGCATACGCGATTTTCTGATTTGGTCCGAGTCTTTTACAAACGACCAGGATTATGCCATGGAGACGGCGGCAGAGATCAGGCGGCGCGGCCTCGACATAAACTGGGTTTGCAACAGCCGCGTGGATACAATCTCGCCAGAACTGCTTCGGGCTATCAAAGCCGCTGGCTGCTGGATGATCGGCTATGGTGTCGAGTCCGGCAATCAGGACGTGCTTGACTTGGTGCGCAAAGGCACCACTTTGGCGCAGGCGGTAAACGCCGTTCGCATGGCCCAGGAGGCCGGCCTGGAAGTCACCGGCCATTGCATACTTGGCTTTCCCGGTGAGACAGAAGAGACTATGCAGCAGACAATCAATTTTTCCAAATTCCTTAAGCTCGACTACGTTCAGTTTTATTGCGCCGTTGCTTTTCCCGGCTCCAGCCTTTACGACCGCTGCGTCGAGAGCGGCTGGATCGAGGCGGGCGCCGACTGGAAGTACTTCGAGCAGAACTTCTCTGTGATCAACACGCCCGAGCTAAGCGCCGCCCGGGTGATGGCCGCCCGCGAGCGGGCCTACCGCCAGTTCTACCGCCAGCCGCACGTGGTTCTTAACTCGGTCAGGAAGATCCGCCGGCCGGTCGATGTTGCCAATTTCGCCCGCATGGTCAAGGATTTCCTTACCTGGGTTTAAACCGGCCCGGGGTTACGCTGTCGCGATTGTTACTATGCCCGCAAGAATCAGCCCCATCCCCAGCAGCTTCCAGGAAGTGAGCGGTTCCCGGAAATGCCAGCGGGCCACCAGCATGATAAAGACGAAGTTGAGGCCGATCTGAAGCGGGTAGGACAGCGACAGGTCCAGCAGCCGCAGCAGCGTCATCCACAACACTTGAGAGAAACCGTAAACGGCAACGCCGCCGATCACCGCCGGGCGCAGATAGGCGCGGGGAAGATGCTCAAGCCGAAGCAGCCCGCCATCACGGAGACCGCGGGAAGCTCCCTCCTTAAGCAACGAGTTTCCCAGCGTCGCAGTGGAGGAAACCATCAGCACCAGGATGATTTTAAGCGCCAGCATTTAACCGCCCCTGCCCGTTGTTGACAAGTGGTTGCCCTTGGAAACGGCACCGGGCCGCTTGCGCTGCTGAGATTTCAAATGCACCACGACAATGCCGGCCAGGATCAGGGCAATGCCGGCCAGCCGCCGCGCGGTAATCTGCTCATGGAAATAAAACCAGGAAGCCAGAGTTATGTTGATGAAACCGAACCCGACAAAAACAGGATAGGCATGGCTGATGTGATGGCGGCCGAGCACGTAAACCCACATCGCCATGGCGGCTATTCCCAGTACTGCCCCCAGCCAGATCCACGGCGTCATGAAAATGGCAAGCGGCTGAGTTAGCGACGTGCCGGCCTGGTTGGCCCCGATCTTCAGCATGACATCGGCCGTGTTGGCCAGGGCGGTGATAATAATGATGATCAGGATCATGGCTGCGCTACGCTTGCATCAGGGAAGAAGGCGCTGTTCGCATACTACTCTAGCACAGGTTACTGCGGGCGCTGTGATAGAATTTGTCTGTGAGGCTCTCGGATTAAATGTCAAGATCTCGAGGGGGAGGTAAATATGGCTACGCCGGGGACTGAGTTCATTCGCGACGGCGACGATATCCTGGCGATCATCATCCGCCGCGAACTTGATGAGCCCGGCCTGCATTTTCCCACCCCCAAGGAATACAATCTTCAGGTTGGCGTTCATATCCGCCCGGCGGGCGAGGTCATCTCCGCTCATATTCACAAGAGCATTGAGAACCCGGTTGATCTGCCGATCCAGGAGTTTCTTTACGTCGAGCGAGGCCGCCTTAAGGTGGACCTTTATGATCGCGAAGAAGAGCTGTTCGAAACGGTGGAAGTGGGCCCCGGCGACTCGATCCTGCTGTTGATGGGACACCGGATTGAGCTGCTGGAAGATACGAAGATCATTGAGATAAAACAGGGTCCATATCAGACAAAGGAAAAAGACAAACGCCCGTTAAAACAGGACGGCGGATGATCCCCGTCTGTGAGCCAACTCTCTCCGGCCGCGAGGCCGAGTACGCAGCCGACTGCCTCAGGGCCAACTGGATTTCTTCCGGAGGGAAGTTTATCGGCCTGTTTGAAGAAGCCTTTGCCGGGTTCTGCGGCGCTAAATACTGCGTCTCCTGCTCCAGCGGGACGGCCGCCCTGCACCTGGCCTTGGCGGCGCTTGACATTGGCCCCGGCGATGAAGTGATCATTCCCTCCTTTGCCATGATCGCAGTGGGCAATGCCGTAATTTACACAGGCGCAACGCCGGTGCTTGTTGAATCAAAACGCGATACGTGGACAATGGACCCGGAGCAGGCCGCCGCCGCCGTCAACGGCAGAACGCGCGCCATCATCGCCATGCATACATATGGTCATCCCGTTGACATGGACCCTCTCCTGGAGATTGCCGCCGGGGGGAAAATAGCCATGATCGAAGACAGCGCCGAGGCGCACGGCGCCGAGTACAAGGGCAGGCGCTGCGGCTCCATCGGCCTCATGTCAGCATTCAGTTTCTATGGCAACAAGATTCTCACCACCGGGGAGGGCGGCGCCGTCACCACCTCCGACACGGCCCTGGCGGCGCGCCTGCGCAGCCTGGAAAACCATTGCTTTGGCGAGCCCCGCTTCGTGCATGAGGACGTCGGCTTCAATTACCGGATGACAAATATCGAGGCCGCCATCGGGCTGGCGCAGGTGGAAGCGGGGGGCAAGCTGGTGGAAATGCGGCGCCAGAACGCCGCTGGCTACAACCGGCTGCTGGCGGGAGTCCCCGGCGTGGAGACGCCGCCTGAGGCGCCCTGGGCAAAGAGCTCCTACTGGATGTACGGCGTCGTGCTCGGCCCTGAATTCCCTTTAGGCCGTGACGAGGCAATGGCAGAGCTGCGGCGGCGCGGCATTGACACGCGCGCTTTTTTTCACCCGCTCCATTTGCAGCCGGCGTACAGCAGGCTGAAGGCCGGCCGGCCGATTGCCGCCGGCGCCATGCCGGTCGCGGAAGAGCTCGGCGCGTGCGGGCTTTACCTGCCGTCAAGCAGCCATCTTGAGGACGAGCAGATCAGGAAGGTGGCTGACGCCATCTTTGAAATTGCCTCCGGGTAAGTGTCAACCTCAGTACTGATGACAGACGCCACCAGGCCGGATGCCGGGATAGAAATCTCGGTTGTCCTGCCAACTTTCTGTGAGGCGGAAAACATTGCCGCGATGATCAGGCGGCTGCAAGCAGCGATTCCGAACGCCGAAATCATCGTTGTTGATGATGATTCTCCTGACCTGACCTGGCAGATTGCCGCCGCCGCCGGCGCGCGGGCGATTCGGCGCCGGGGAGAGCGCGGCTTGGCCTCGGCGCTGAAACGCGGCATTGATGAGGCAGAAGGCGAAATCGTAGTCTGGATGGACGCCGACCTGTCCATGCCGCCGGAAGACGCGCTCCGGCTGGTAAATGCCGTCAAGGAGGGCGCTGACGTTGCCGTCGGCTCCCGTTACGCGCCTGGCGGCCGTGATTTAAGGTCTCCACTGCGCTTTCTAACCAGCAAGGCCATCAACCGGTTTGCCAATTTCCTGCTGCCGTTGGAGGTTAAGGATTACGACAGCGGCTTCGTTGCCGCCCGCCGGGAGGTTTTTAGGAAAGTGCCTCTGCCAGATGGCGGCTATGGCGAATACTGCATCGAGTTTCTTTGTCAGGCGGGCCTGAGCGGCTTTCGCATCGAAGAGGTGGGCTACCGGTTTAGCGACCGTTCGCACGGTGCGTCGAAATCGGCGGCGGGGCCGCTTGTGTTTGTCAGGCATGGCATCAATTATTTCAGCCGCATCATTGCGCTTTGGCTGAAATGCCACCGATTAAAAAAATACGGATGAGCTTTTTCCGCAAATACTGGCCCCTGGCGCTGGTGGCAATTTTTGCCGCCGGGACGGGACTATTTGTCTGGTCGGTGCTGGGGGCGCTGGGGCACCATGGCGCAGGCAGGGCCCTGGCGGCGCCGGCGGCTGCAGCAATGCTGCTTGTATGGCTGCTGGAAACGCTGCTGCTGGCGCGGCTGCTTGAACGGCCAAGGCGAGAAGTATCCGGGAGGGTTGCCCTCTCCTGGCTGCCGCTGGTTATCCTGCCGATTTCCGCTCCGTATTTTGGTCAGCAGGTGATCAGCCTTTTTATAAAGGGGCACACTTCAAATCATGTCCTTGCTTTGGCGGCCTGGCTGCTGGGACTGGCCCTGGCCGGCAGCGTGCTTCTCAAATTGCTGTTCTTTTGGAAGCGGACGGCGTCTGTAGTTGCCTACATCGAGCGGCGCGCCTTGCGGCTGCTGCTGGCGGCGGCCGGGCTTTATTTCGTTGCCTTCACGTCTTTGGCATTTCTGTCATACCATTGGTACAACAGCTTCTATCATGCCGACCTGGCTCAGTACAACCAGACCCTTTGGGCCAGCCTGCGCGGCCACATTTTTTACTCGGCCGGGTTGGAGATCACTTCCAACACCTATCTAAGCACGCACGTCTCGCCCTTCCTGCTCGTCTTCGTCCTGCCCTTCTACGCCCTCCGGCAGGAGCCGCAGACGTATCTGATGCTGCGCGTCCTGGCCCTGGCGCTGGCGGCCCTGCCTCTCTTTTACTGTGTCCGCCGCCTTACGGCCAGCGCCGTAGCCAGCCTGCTGCTGGCGGTAGCCTTTCTGTTTCATCCCGAGATTGCCGCCCAGCCATTCACTTCCGGATACGAGACCGTCTTTGTCGCCGCGCCCTTCTTTGCCGCTTTCTACTTTTTTCTGGAGCGGCGTTTCGGTCTCTTCTTCACTTTTCTGGTGATCACGATCTCGGTGCGCGAGGACTTTGTCCCGGCGGCACTGGTTTTCGGCATCTACGCACTGCTAAAGCGCCGGCCCCGCAAGTGGGTGCTGGCGCCGCTGGCGCTGGGCGTGGCCTGGGGAGCGGCGGTGCTGATCATCTTCAAGCTGACAATTGTGCACAACATGTTCGCGCTTTACTATGGCCATCTTGGCGACGGCCCAACGGCCATGATCAAGACTTTGATATTCCACCCGATTTATTCCATCGCGGAGGTCAGACGCTTGCAAACAAGCTATCTTTACAACCTGCTTGCGCCTGAAGGCCTGGTCCTGCCGCTTGGCGGCCTCGCCAGCCTGTTTGCGCTGCCGAACATCGGCATCAATATTCTAAGGGGCACTGATCCGTCCGGGATTGCCGGCGGCATTGCCCATTACTCGGTGCTGGCCGTTGCCGCCTTCTGGCTGACGATGGCCGGCCTCCTCGGCCGGGCGCAAAAATGGCTGCCGGGCAGCGAGAAAACCGCGGCTGTGGCGGGCTCCCTGGTAATCGCTATACTGGTAGCAGCTTCTGCTCATATCTGGGTTAATTTTCTGCCGAAGGGACCACCCGCCGACGCCGCCGCCCTGACCAGGGCGCTGGCGATGGTGCCGCCGGGCGCCTCGTTTGCCTCAAATGACGGCCGGGCGCTGTCGCACATTCCCACCCGCTGGGGCCTTTATGACCCGCTGCTCTGGGAGGCGCCCAAGGGCCCGGACCGGCTGCCGCAGGGAACAGGCCGGCTGCAGGCAGATTACGTGCTGGTGAAGCCATTTGGAAACGGCATGTACAATGACGCCGGCGCCTTCCGGTTTTTGACCGCGCCGGGAAGTCCTTACCGGCTTGTTTTTAGCCAGGATGGAATCAGGTTGTTTCAAAAACAGTGCATTTGACGTTACAATTTAATGACTAAGGCGCTGCGCCAACACTGGACTAAAGCGGAAAACACGAGCACCAAGAAAAAAATATCGTTTTTGACGCCGGGCAGAATCCTGTTTTTACTGGTGCTGGGCGCCTTGGCGATCCGCGCGGTGGCAGCGCTGACTCGCCCCATGATCCAGCTGGATGAAACTGCTTATGTGCGCATGGCCGAGAATTTGGCCGGTGGCCATGGATTGCTGGATATTAGTGGTTCAACGTCAACCCATTTTTCGCCACTGCCTTCTTTTTTTATTGCCGGCCTCGCCGTGCTGGCGCGCAATTATATCCTGGCTGCCTACATAATTGTGACAGTGTTCGGCAGCCTGATTCTGATCCCGACATACCTGCTGGGCAGGGAGCTGAGCGGTCAGCGGGTGGGGCTGTTGGCGGCGGCGCTGATGGCGGTAACGCCGCTATTTGTTGATTATTCGTCCCGGATCTATAGTGAAAGCCTGTACATTTTTTTTCTGGGGATGGCGCTAGTTTTGGGGCTCCGCATGATCCGTGGTGGCGGTTTGTTAAATGGCACTTTAACAGGCGTCTCGCTTGGGTTTGCCTATCTTTCCGATCCTGAAGCGGTTTATTACGTTGTGGTGTTTGCGGGACTGGCTATCATGGTTGGCCTAGTCCGCCACTCCTGGTCGCAGCTTGGCAAATCTCTTCTTTTGTTTGTGCTGTTATTTTTGACGATTGCCGCTCCGTACATCATCTTCCTTCACTCACAACTGGGCAAGTGGACCTACAGCGGCAAAATTTCCCAGGGAAATTTCTACGCGGCCACCCACAATCTAAGGTTCAATACGCTCGATTGGGAAAAAGATCAGCTGCAGATTTCAAGTAATGGACATATCAGGTTATATGATCTTCAGAACCAAGGTGATCCTCTGACAATTTTTTTCCGCTATCCTGTGCTGAGCGCCAAGATATTCGCCCGGCAGACGTACAAATTTTACTCTCAGGTGCTTGGTAATATTATTCCTTTGTGGTTATTGCCACTGCTGGGCCTCGGCCTGTTTGCCGGTGCCTGGACGCGCCGCAGGGCGGCCGGGGTGGGGTATCTTCTGTTAATGATGGCTCCGGCCTTGTTAATTTTGGCCATGTACGCCCACGACCGCTTCTTCATGCCGTTTGTGCCGCTGATAATGATCTGGGTGGCGGAAGGATGGAAAAGGATAGAGGAATGGGGCAGGAAGACGATCGCGCTTAATTTTGGCCAGCGCTCGCAGCCGTTCCTGCAGAGGTGGGCGCCTTGGATAATCGGAGTGATAGTCTTGCTTCCCTTATTGCTTTTTTCGGCCGTGACGGTGGTTAAGCAAAGTTATCCTGTTGGTTATAAGGACGCCGGTGAATATATCAAGCAAACAACAGGCGGGGGCAAGCGGATCCTGAGCCGGGAATACAGCGCCGCATACTACTCTGGAGGCACTGCATACCTGCTCCCTTATGATAGTTATGATAAAACTACTGCTTACGCAAGGTATCAACACATTGATTATCTTGTGATCAGCAAAGAGGAACTGGCCGATTGGCGGCCGACGCTGGCCCGGCTGTTGCAGTCACCATCTCAGCATCCGGAGTGGAAACTGGTGGACCGGGTGCGGCCGGGCACCAGCCAGGAGACGCTGATTTTCCAGCTGCAGCCAGCTTGAGCCCGGCCGGCGCGCTAGGCGCGAATCTGGGCTAAACTAAGGTAGTGATAAGCGCTTCCAAAAAAATAGTTCTTTTTTATCCCCGCAATCATTTTGGCGTGCAATATCACCCCTGGACCTGGGCGCCGCTGCCGATCCTGGCGGCATCGGCGCCGCTGTTTGCCGAGGGATATGACGTAGCGTTAATCGACGCCAACGTCGAGCTGCAGCCGCTAAAGCTGCTGTTGGAAGAATGCCGCGGCGCGGCGCTGCTGGGCATCAGCTGCATGACCGGGCCGCAGATTCATTTTGGCCTGGAAGCGGCGCGGGCGGTGCGCGCCGCCGGGCTCAAACTGCCCGTTGTCTGGGGCGGCTACCATCCTTCCATCCTACCGGAGCAGACCAGCCAGAACCGGTTCGTCGACGCCGTGGTGCGCGGCCAGGGCGAGTTGACGATGCTGGAGCTGGCCGGCAAGGTCAGTCAGGGCGAGGACTTTGCTGATATTGACGGCGTCACCTTTACCCGTGGCGGCGAGACGGTTTCGAATCCGGACCGGCCGGTGGCGGACATTAACGAATTTCCCCGGCTGCCATACGAAAAACTGAGAAATCCCCGGCAGTACCTGAACAATATGCACGTCGGCAGCCGCGCCATCAATTATGTCTCCAGCCAGGGCTGCCCGGCGCGCTGCCAGTTCTGCGCCGAGCCCCTGGTCTACGGGCGCGCCTGGCGGGCATACAAGCCAGACCGGGTGCTGGCGGATCTGGAGTTTCTCAAAAGCTCTCTCGACGTCAACGGCATCATGTATTTCGATTCAACCTATTTTGTCAAGGAGCAGCGGGCGCGCGAGATCTCCGTCGGCATGGTCGAGCGGGGGCTTAAGCTGGGCTGGGCGGCCAATGCCAGGGCGCCGCAGTTGGGCAAGTTCTCCGGTGACACCTTTGACATCCTCAAGGAAAGCGGGCTGTGGGCATTCCTGGTCGGCGCCGAGAGTGGCTCCGAGTCACAGCTTGAGGCAATGCATAAAGATATTAGTCCGGAGGACATTCTCACTGCTGCTCGCGTAGCTTCCAGGCACGACATCAAGATTACCTACAGCTTCATCGTCGGCTTCCCGGGGGAGGCCGAGGCTGAGATCGAGGAGACCTGGCGAGTGATGGAAGAGGTATCAAAGATCGTCGGCGAATACAACTCGCAGCTTCATTTTTACGCGCCCACTCCCGGGAACGCTCTTTATGACAAGGCGGCCCGCCTGGGCCTGAAACAGCCGCAGTCGCTGGAAGAGTGGGCTTCCTTTAGCACGGTTGCGGGCAGCCTGCCCTGGATGAGCAAGAGCTTCCAGAACCGCCAGCGCCAGCGCGAGTTCTACCTGGTTTACGGTTATCCCTCCGAATGGGTGCGCCGCCGCGCCTCCCGCAGCCTTATGCGTCATGCCTACGTTGCGGCGGCGAGTGTAATCAGCTCCGCCCGTTGCCGGCGACAGTTCTGGGGACTTCCCCTGGACTGGTGGTTGCTTAAGGGCATGCGCAGCGCTGCTAACCCGGGGTAACAGTTTAGACGCATAGGCAGACGGCAGGTTTTTATCTGCACAGGCCTGGAGGCCTGTGCCTACCGCCGTTCTGTAGATGCCAGGCTTTGGTAGATGGCAGGCTTTCAGCCTGCCTTTGGGAGGTTTAATCTCCGCACACAACGCTGTTCAGGCAAACTAATAAGTTCCGAATCAAAATAATATAAACGTTGTCATATCAACATTTAAATTTCGGGGAGAATCGATAAGCCAGCTGAAAAAAAGTGACATTTGATTATTTGCCACCAGAGAAATGCTCAATTCGCATCATGTTTTTTTAACTTTCTTATGTAAAATTAGTTTAGTTCTCTCAAGTTTTTCTTGTCATAAGAGCGGCGGCTCCGGGACAGCCTAATAGCCGAAGGTTGTCCGGAGCCTGTTTTTTAAGCTAGAGCGTTTCCGGCTTTCTCCCCGACCGCTTTCCCATCGAGGCGTTGATGCCGGTCTCTTGCCGGCGCCGGATCTGGCTCAGCTTAAACGCGATTTCCTCCAGCTTCGACGCAACCTCGGCGGCGCTCCAGCCACCGCCTTTTTCCACTACCGCCGAGGCTTCTCTCCTTAACTCAAGCTCAAGGTCACGGTAATCCATTTTTCCACCTCCGGTTCTCCTGATCTCTTACCCCCGACAAGGCATGATCATGCGCAGGACGCCAACGATCTGCCAGGCGCCGCTCCGCCAAATATAAGGCCGCCAGAAATGCCAAGAGCTTGCCCCGGTAGGTAATCGCGGCGGGCCGCAACAGGATACGCCTGCCGGGATAGGCTCTGATTGGCAGCCGGGAAGGGAAGAGCTAAGATAAGCCCAATTATGGATTGCTCCCCCGGCAAAAATGACAGGCCGTAAAAATGAACCTCCCCGGGCCCGTATCCGCGAAAAAAGATTACATTCCAGTTTTCTTTTTTCTTTTTACCGCCGTTTTCCTTGCTTATGCGCCCATCATCCGGGACCCGCTTATCCGTGACGACTACTGGCTGCTGGGCCAAGTCAAGAATATCGGCATCCTGCAATTGTGGCGTCTGGCCTACGCCCAGATAATTTATTTCCGGCCGCTGGGCGAACTCTTCTACTGGTTGCAATGGCGCTTATTTGGCATCGATGCCCTGCCCTCGCACATTTTCAGCCTCGGACTGCTTGCCCTTGACGCCTGCCTGCTTTTCTGGCTGCTGCAACTGCTTGGCCAGCGGCGCCTGACTGCTTTTTTCGCCGCGCTCCTGTTTGCGCTTGCCCCAATTGACGTTGAGTCTGTAACCTGGTCAGCAGTGCGTTTTGACCTGGCTGCCCTGAGCTTCATGCTAATGTCGCTGGGGTTTTATTATATTTTTCTCAGGGACGGGAGCCCGCGGGCCTATCTCTTGGCGCTGCTGCTGGCTCTTGCGGCCATGATGATAAAAGAGCCGGCAATGATCCTGGTGGTGATGATCCCGATAATGGAAATCATCTATCATGGCGTCGGGCAGAAAGCAGGAAAGGGGGGGCGGCCCGGTTTCCGGGCCGCCCCCCGCCGCTGGCTGCCGCTGCTGGGCGTGTTTTTTGTTTACCTGTCATTAAGGTTTGCCGTGCTCGGGGGGATAGGAGGCGCCACATCCGTAGTTGGCAGGCCGTCCCTGCGCGCCTCTTATCACTCCGCATTCGCCTTCCTGTTTCCCTTAAGCTGGCTTGAAACCGGACCGGACCGCGCTGCCTGGGCGCTTGCTTTTTTCCTGGTGGCGGGCCTGCTTGGCGCCGGCCTGCTGCGCGCTCTGCTCAAACCGCGGCGGCAGTCTTCGCGCCGCGCCATCATTTTTTTCGGCCTGTTTTTTCTCATCTCGCTGGCGCCGGTTTTTCCATTTGTCTTCATCACCGGCGTCCCCCAGAGCCTGGCCACCAGCCGCTATTTCTTCATACCATATTTTGCTTTTATAGCAATGATAATAATCATGCTGTTTGACATATTCTCGTTAAAGAGGCTGCTATACATTGCCGTGACAGTTTTAAGTTGCCTGGCAATTTTCGACGTCTGGGCCATTCACAGGAACAATCAGCCCTGGGAGCGGGCGGCTGCTGTCAGCGGCTATATCCTGGCGCAGACGCAGCGCCTCGTGCCTCAGCCAAAGCCGGGCGCCGTTTTCTATTACCGGGGCATTCCGGTGATGTCGGGCTACCTGCTCTTCCAGAACTTGACCCTGGAGCCCGCGCTTAGAATCGAGTATCAGCGCAACGACATTCGCGTCTGCGTCGAGGGCGACAAATGCGACAAAAGCCTGCTTGATGGCGCTTACGTTTTTAGATATGAAAGCGGTCGAAACAATCTTATATTACTGTCGGCGCCGCCTGCAGGAGTTAGTCCGGTCACCCGGACAGGCGAAGCCGAAGATAATCTTCGATGAAAAAGAGAACTTCCGAACATTTTGAGATTTTGCGCCACTCCGGCTACTTGCTTCTGGCGCGCCTGTTCGCGCGCCTGGCTTCGCTACCCTTCCTGCTTTATGCATCTGCCACTCTGGGGGCGTCGCTGTTTGGCGTCTTTGCCTTTACGCTGGCCACAATTGACATGCTGTCTGCATTGGGGGACTTCGGCCTCTCGCGCTACGGTGCCCGCACGCTGGTGCGGGAGGCGGAAAACCGGTCCCGGACAGCAGGAATTATCCTGGCGCTGCAACTGGTTGCTTCGGTGATATTGACGGCTGTGGCGTTAGTGATTCTGGTGGCCTTAAGGCCGGAGCCGGTCAGGAGGGATGTGCTCCTGCTGGGCCTGGCGGCGGCTTTTGTCTCCTCGTTCATATTTACAACCGACACGATCTTTACGGCATTCAAGCGGTTTGGCGCATCGGCGTTTTTTGCGGTTGCGGGCCGGTTGGTCTACCTGGCTGCCGGTTTCGCGGCGCTCAGACTGGGTTACTCGGTGGTCGCCGTAACGGCGGCGTTCCTGCTGGGGATGGTCGTCGAGAGCGTCCTGCGGATGGCCTTCGCTACCCTGCGGCTGACGTCATTTTCCTTCAGGAGTTCCCGGGCGCAGATGGTCGCCTTCGCGCGAGGCACGGTTCCCTTTGCCGTGGGCGCCATCGCCACCATGGTTTACTTCCGCGCCGACACGCTGATAATGGAGGCGCTGCGCGGTGACACCGATGTTGGCATTTATAACGCGGCTTATTCTTTTTTCTCCTTTTTCGTCTGGGCGCCGATCGTACTGTCCCGGACGCTGCTTCCCGGGTTAACGCGCCGATTTGCCGAGGAGCCGGAAGCCGCAGAGCGGATCAACTGGTTCTGGTACCGGCTGGTGGGCATCGCCGGGGTGCCGGTGGCTTTTGTCGTCACCATGACGGCCGGGCCTTTATTCCGCCTTCTGATGCCAACTGCTTACGGCAATTCAGTCATCGCTCTGCAAATATTGATCTGGTCGATTCCACCGCTGGTGATGGTCACCGTGGGCTTCAACGCCCTCGTTGTCACAGACCGGGAGAGGCGGGCGACCGTGACTACGGTTGTTACGGCGCTTGTAATTGTTGTGATGGATTTTATCCTCATCCATTTCTTTGGCGTCAAGGGCGCGGCCGCAGCCATGGTTATCGCCACCACCGCATGGCTGGTCCAGGTGCACTGGCTGCTGCGGCGGTTTATCCTGGCGGCCGGCCATGGTCTGAAGGGGGCGTTCCTGCTGCCGGTTGGCGGCGGCCTGCTGATGGCGGGCGCCGCCTTGCTGGCGTCGCCGCTGGGCTTGTGGCTGTCGTTGGCGGCGGGTCTTGTGATCTACATTGGGGTAGCGGCCGGCAGCATGCTGATTGGCAGGGAAAGCCGACCGGAAGAAGCGGTTGACTGACAAAACCGCGGCCGCCGTATTCCCGCCTGTCAAGGCTCCGGCGTCACGGGCCGATGCTCCTTTTTTATGGTACGCTAACCAGGAGGGTGGCAATCTCTCTTTTAACCCATGGCGCGGCTTGGACGAACAAATCTGGAAGTCTCCCCGATCGGCTTGGGCGGGATCCCTTTAATGAAAATCCCGCTCCTGCAGGCGCGTGAAGTTATCGCCGCCTGCCTGGCGGGCGGCATCAATTTTGCCGATACCGCTGAGGGTTATGGAGACAGCGAGGCTAAGCTGAGCCGGGCGCTTGAGCAAGGCCGGGACCAGTTTGTGATGGCGACAAAGTCTCCCGCGCGCGGCGCCAGAGAAATGAGCAAGGCGATAGATCAGAGCCTGTCCCGGTTCCGGACGGATTACATTGACATTTATCAAGTTCATGCCATCCAGTCCAGGGAGCAGCTGAATAAGGTGCTCGCCCCGGGCGGCGCCCTGGAGGCGCTAAAGAAAGCGCAGCAGGCTGGGAAAGTGCGCTTTATAGGCGTAACCGGCCACCGGCCGTCCGTGCTGGTGGAGGCGATAAGAACCGGCCAGTTTGATACGGTGATGGCGCCTGTTAACGTTGTTGACCGCGAATCGGAGGAAGAGCTGCTGCCGCTGGCGCGGCAGCTTGACGTTGGCATCATTGCAATGAAGCCTGTTTGCGGCGGCACACTTGATGACCCGGCGCTGGGCATCCGTTTTTGCCTCAATACCACAACTGACGCGGTGCTGGTGGGGATGAAAAACGTGGCTGAAGTTGAAGCCAATCTGGAGGTTGCCAGGCAGTTCAAGCCCCTGTCAGTGGCCGAGGAAGATGAACTGTTAGAAAACGCCAGCCAGCTGGGCAGCACATTCTGCCGCCGCTGCGAATACTGCCAGCCGTGCCCGGAAGGCATTGTAATACCAAAAATACT
>JAJYLW010000035.1 GCA_021787475.1 Actinomycetes bacterium | reverse complement strand
CTCTCCATGAATATCTGGGCGCAATCAGGGAACTGAAGCAGCTTGGGTTTCAGGTGGCCGTCCATACAGGGCTGGTCGATGAGCGGCTTGCGCACGGGCTGGCGGATGCCGGCGTTGATATCGCCATGATTGACATCATCGGCGCCGAGGAGACCATCCGGCGGGTGTATCATCTCCGGACAGGCGTATCTGACTTTGAAAATTCGCTCCGGTATCTAAGCGAGTCCGGTGTGAAGACGGCGCCGCACGTGGTTATCGGTCTGGACCATGGCCGCGTCGTCGGGGAAATTAATGCGCTTGAAATGATCTCCAGGCATGACATCTGGAGCCTGGTGCTGGTGGTGCTTACGTCTCATCATGGCACGCCCATGCAGGATGTCATTCCGCCGTCTCCCGAGGAGATTGCAGAGATATTTGTCAGCGCCCGGGGGATGTTTCCGGCCACGCCTATTTTGCTCGGCTGCGCGCGGCCCTTCGGCGATCATAAAGTCAAAACAGATGCGCTGGCGCTCAAGGCGGGCCTGAATGGCATCGCTTATCCGGCGGAGGGAATTCCTGAACTGGCGGTGGAACTGGGCTTGCGGCCGGTTTTCTCCGAGCAATGCTGCTCGCTGATCTATCAGGGGAATACATAAAAAAACAAAACCGGATTCTGAAATTTGGAGTCTGGACTTTGGTATTGACATTCGATTTAACCAGATTCATTAGTTTGTGTTTTCCAAAAACCAGCAAAACCGGTGTCTTTTCCTGGCTTCTACGGCCGGCCGTAACTGGATATATCAACAGGGATAGGCTTGAAGGAAGATAACAATGCAGACATGGCGGTTGGTTGATACGGGGGCTATGTCCGCCCTGGAGAATATCGCCGTTGACTCGGCGCTCCTGAAGGCAAGGGACCGGCAGGAGGCTCCCAATACGCTTCATTTTCTCAGGTATGATCCGCCGGCGGCGCTGGTTGGTTTTTTTCAGAGTGTCGGGCAGGAAATCCGTGAAGATTTCTGCCGTGGGAACGGCGTCCACATCCAGCGACGGATAACCGGAGGCGGCGCCATATTTTTTGACAGTTCCCATCTGGGCTGGGAGGTTATCGGCGACCGGCGTGAATTTGATCTGAGGGCCGACGAGATGGCCCGGCAGCTGTCGGAGTGTGTCATCGCCGGTCTCAAACTTCTGGGGATCAATGCCGTTTTCCGGCCACGCAATGACATTGAGGTAGACGGACGCAAGATCTCCGGCACCGGCGGTGTTTTCGAGGGAGATGCATTTCTGTTTCAAGGAACGCTGCTCGTCGACCTCGATGTGGAAAAGATGATTAAATCCTTGCGGATTCCCACGGAGAAACTTTCGGCGAAGGGGCTGTCGTCAGTCAGGGAACGAGTCACTTCTTTAAAAGAGGAGTTGGGATATTTGCCGGATATGCTGGATGTCAAGGCGGCGATCATTGAAGGCTTTGAGAATACGCTTGGCATCAGTTTTGAAGCCGGGGAGCTGAGCCCGTCGGAGATCAGCCTGTATGAGGAATACAAGACCAGGCATGGCGTCCGCGAGTGGATATACCAGGTTGACGAGCCGCGGGAGGAGCACCTCTTGCTCAAGTCGGCGCTCAGGACCGAAGGCGGCCTCATCCGGGCCGCGGTGAGTGTGGACGTCCGCCGCCGCCGGCTGAAATACTGCCTGATCACCGGCGATTTTTTTGTCAGCCCGCAACGGACAATTTTCGACCTGGAAGCGGCCTTGAAAAATATCCCGCTGGCGTCGATCCGGCAGGTTATTCTTGATTTCTTTGCCGAACGCCGCCCGGACTCGATTGCCATCGGTCCCGAGGATTTTTACGCCGCTATTGAGGCTGCCGTCTCGAAGCTGCAACTGGCGGACTTTGGCATCGATTTAACGGAAGTAAATTCGGTCTTTACCGTGAATGGCAGTTTTGCGGATACGGTAAATAATTGCTCGCTGTTGCTGCTGCCTTACTGCGCCAAGCTGCTCGATTGCGGCTTCCGGAATGCGGATGGCTGCGACCAGTGCGGCGAGTGTGGCGTCGGCGATGCCTATGCGGCCGCCGCCGGCATGGGACTGAGAGTGATTACTATCCACGATTATGAGCACCTGGAAGAGACGTTAAAAGCCTGCCGCCGCGAGGGCGTCAAATCATATATCGGGTGTTGCTGCGAAGCCTTTTTTGTGAAGCATCAGGAACTTTTCCAGGAAGTCGGCCTCCCGGCGACCTTGATTGACATTGAGAAGGATACATGCTATCAACTCCATGTTGAGAAGAAAGCATACAGCGGTGATTTTGAAAACCAGACCGAACTGAAGCTGGACCTGCTGGGCAGGGTGCTTCAATGTGTGGAGGCGCGCCGGAATGCTGGAGTGTGATGTCCTCGTCGTCGGCGCCGGACCGGCCGGGAGTGTGGCCGCTGCTGCCGCCGCCGGAGAAGGTGCCCGCGTGCTGATGACGGAAAAGAAACAGCAGGTGGGCGAGCCGGTGCAGTGCGCCGAACACATTCCGTTTCAGGTCGCAGCCGATTTCAGCATCGGCGGCGCGACGGTGGCTCAGAGCGTTTCGACGATGAGAACGCATCTGCCTGACGGCGAGATTGTCAACACGCCCGCCAGGGGGGTTATTTTAAACCGCCAGCTGTTTGACCAGCACCTGGCCGGGCTGGCCGTTTCCGCGGGAGCCAGGCTGCTTAAGGGCGTCCGCGCCGACAGCTTTCAGGCCGGCGTGGCGGTCTTTGTCACCGGTTCCGGGCAGATGCTGATCAGATCCAAAGTGATTATCGGCGCTGACGGAGCCGCTTCAGTGGTGCGCCGATGGATGGGACTGA
>JAJYLW010000014.1 GCA_021787475.1 Actinomycetes bacterium | reverse complement strand
TACGTCTTGTTCAAAGCCGGCGCCGGATGTTTTCCGGAGCGGTTCGGCTTGCGGGCCGCCCGGTTACATCCATTCACAGAGTTAATCGCCTGCTGATAAAGTCCCTTCCCGCAAACGTAAGCGGAGGAAAATGTCCGGCGCCGGCGTCATTTCCCTCCCCGCTCGATGGCGATGCGCCCGGTGCGGACAATCTCGAGCACGTTTGGCTTCAGCAGTTGCTCGAGCGCCTCGATCTTCTCGGTTGTGCCGGTAACCTCGATCGTCATTGACTTCCTGCCGACATCGAGAATGTTGGCGCGGAAGATCTCGGCGATCTGCATCACCTCGCCGCGGGTTTTGGCGTCAGTGCTGACCTTGACCAGCGACAGCTCCCGGGCGACGGCGTTGGCCGGGTCGAGGTCGGTGATCTTGATGACGTTGATCAGCTTGTGCAACTGCTTGGTCACCTGCTCGATCGGATGCTCGGCGGCGTCGACGGTGATTGTCATCCGCGAGACATCCGGGTCCTCGGTGACGCCGACGGCGAGGCTGTCGATGTTGAAACCGCGGCGTGAGAACAGCCCGGAAATCCGGGCCAGCACACCCGGCTTGTTCTCGACCAGAACTGACAGCGTATGCTTCATGCTTTATTTTTCCACATATTCCATCCTGAGCCGCGAAGCTCCGCATGATCTTGAGATCCTTCGCGTCGCTCAGGACCACGATTCATTGGGTTTATCCAGCATCCAGCAACCGCCATCCGCTTTACTTGTGCCCCCCGATCATCTCATCGATCGACTTGCCCGCCGGCACCATCGGGAATACATTCTCTTCCCGTTTGACATGAAAGTCCAGCACCGCCGGCTTCTTTGCCTTGATCGCCGTGCGAATCGCTTCGCCGACGTCTTTTTTGTCCGTGATCGTCATGCCGAGGGCCCCATATGCTTCCGCCACTGCGGCAAAATCAGGCTGACAGGAGATGACCGTATCCGAATAGCGCTTGTTCCAGAACAACTCCTGCCACTGGCGCACCATCCCCAGAAACCCGTTGTTGAGGATACAGACGACCACGGGTATGTCATAACAGACCGCTGTCGCCAGCTCCTGGATGTTCATCTGGAAGCTGCCATCGCCGGCGATATCAATGACGGTCATGTCGGGACGGCCCACCTTGGCGCCGATCGCGGCCGGGAAGCCAAACCCCATTGTCCCCAGACCGCCCGAGCTGATGAAATGCCTCGGCTTGATATGTGTGTAGAAGAGGCAGGACCACATCTGATGCTGCCCCACGTCGGTGCAGAGGATGGCGTCGCTCTTGGTGATCTTATTAACCTCTTCGATAACATATTGAGGCATGATCGACCCCTTCAGATCCCGGTAATGAAGCGGATGCTTTTGCTTCCAGGCGATTACCTGATCGAACCAGGCAGCGGTCTGTTTCGGGTTCCGCTTCTTCTTTTTCAACTCGGCGACGATCCCGCCAAGCACGTCACGGGCGTCGCCGACAATGGGGATGTCGATGGGCACGTTCTTGCTGATCTCGGCCGGGTCCATGTCAACATGGATTTTTTTGGCATGCTGCGCGAAAGTTGATATTTTGCCGGTGACGCGGTCGTCGAAGCGGGCGCCGACGCCGATGAGGAGATCACAGTTGGTAACGGCATAATTGGCGTAGCCGGTACCGTGCATCCCCAGCATCCCCAACGACAGATCGTTGTTTTCGGGAAAGGCTCCCAGCCCCATCAGCGTCGTCGTCACCGGGATCTTCATCAGTTTCGCCAGCGCCAGCAGTTCCTTTTCGGCGCCGGCGGTGATGACGCCGCCGCCGGCGTAAATAACCGGCCTCTCCGCGGCGGCAATGGCGCCCGCCGCCGACCGGATCTGCTTCATATTTCCTTTTAAGGTGGGCTTGTACCCGGGAAGATTAAGCCTGCCCGCCGGCTTGTATTCGATGTCCGCCAGCTGTATGTCAGACGGAATGTCAATCACCACCGGCCCGGGCCGCCCGGTTGAAGCGATGTAAAAAGCCTCCTTGAAAACCCGGGCGATATCCTTTGTGTCCTTAATCAAATAGCTGTGCTTGACGATCGGCTCGGTAATGCCGGTGACGTCCGCCTCCTGGAAGGCGTCGGTGCCGATCAGGGGGCTGACTGCCTGGCCGGTGATGGCGACCATCGGCGTCGAGTCCATATAAGCATTGGCGATGCCGGTTGTCAGGTTGGTTGCGCCCGGACCGCTCGTGGCGATGCAGACTCCCGTCCTGCCGGTGGCGCGGGCGTAGCCATCGGCCATGTGAGCCGCGCCCTGCTCGTGACGGGCCAGAAAGTGGCGCAGGTCCGAGTCATACAAAGCGTCGTAAAGCGGGATGACCATGCCACCCGGCAAACCGAAGATGGTGTCAACCCCGGCCGCCTTTAACGATTCAATTATTATCTCAGAGCCCTTCATATACAGATGGTGGATGGTGGATGGTGGATGGTGGATTTAAACCATCGGCCAAGAGTTCCTGTCGTTTCAGTCAATTCACGTGATGAAATGCACGCGAGATGCAAAATTTACTCCTTTTGGGTTTATCCGGCATCTGCCGTCGACTGTCCATCATCCGGTTACCGCCCCCGTCTCGGCACCCTGGACAAGCTTAATATACCTTGACAGCAGACCTGTCCGGTAGCGCGGTTCGCGCGGCTGCCAGACGGCGGCGCGCCGCTTCAGCTCCTCATTGTCCACCAGCAGGTTGATCTTCCTGCCGGGAATATCTATCTCGATCTCGTCGCCGTCCTCAACCAGCGCAATCGGGCCGCCGGCAAACGCCTCCGGCGAGAGATGGCCGATGCTGGCGCCCCGGGTGGCGCCCGAAAAGCGCCCGTCTGTTATCAGCGCCACTTCGCTGTCGAGGCCGGCGCCGGCAATCGCCGAGGTCGGCGTCAGCATCTCCGGCATCCCCGGGCCCCCCTTGGGGCCCTGATAGCGGATAACCACAACAGTGCCGGGCGCAATGGCGCCCTGCTCGATCGCTTGCACCAGGTCCTGCTCGGCCTCGAACACCGAAGCCCTCCCCCTGTGCTTGAGCATTTCGGGCAGCACCGCGGATTCCTTGACCACGGCGCCGTTGGGAGCCAGGTTGCCGGACAGCACCGCCAGGCCACCGGTGGGATGGTAGGCGGCGTCAACAGCACGAATGACATCAGCATCAAGGACTCTGGCGTCCTTCACCTGCTCGGCGATGCTCAGGCCGGAAACAGTCGCGGCGGAACCATCAATCTTGCCGGCGTCAAGCAATACCTTCATCAGCGCCTGGACGCCGCCGGCGCGGTTCAGGTCTTCCATGTGATAGGAGCCTGCCGGCCTCAGCGAGCAGAGATGCGGCGTCCGCGCCGTAACTTCGTTAACCGAAGCAAGATTGAAATCCAGCCCCGCTTCGTGGGCAACCGCGGCCAGGTGCAGCACCGTGTTGGTTGAGCAGCCCATCGAAGAGTCAACCGCCAGCGCGTTGCCGATGGCCGTCTGCGTAACTATGTCACGGGGCTTCAGGTCTTCCCCGACCAGCTCGACGGCCCGCCCGCCGGCGCGGCGCGCCAGCCTGATGCGGGCCGCATCAACCGCGGGAATGGTGCCATTTCCCGGCAGCGCCAGCCCCAGCGCCTCGGTGAGGCAGTTCATCGAGTTGGCTGTAAAAAGCCCGGCGCAAGAGCCGCAGCCGGGACAGGCGCAGCTTTCGATGCGGGCGAGGCGCTCCTCGCTGATCTTGCCCGTAAGCGCCGCGCCCACCGCCTCAAAGACGCTGTTTAAGTCAATCTTCTCCCCTTCCAGCTCTCCGGCCAGCATTGGCCCGCCGCTGGCAACGATTGCCGGGATGTTGACCCGGAGGGCCCCCATGACCATTCCGGGAATGATCTTGTCGCAGTTTGGAATCAGCACGAGGCCGTCGAAAGCATGCGCCCGCGCCATCGCTTCGATTTCATCGGCGATCAGTTCGCGGCTGGCCAGCGAGAAGTTCATCCCCTCGTGATTCATGGCAAGGCCGTCGCAGATGCCGATGCCGCCAAACTCGAAAGGCACGCCGCCGGCCGCCCAGATGCCGTCCTTCACCGCCGCCGCGATCTGGCGCAGGTGCAGGTGCCCGGGGATGACCTCGTTAAATGAATTGGCGACGCCGATGAACGGCTTCCTGAGATCGCCGTCGTTCAGCCCCAGCGCCTTAAGCAGCGACCGGTGCGGCGCCCTGGCAATCCCCTGCTTGATGTTGTCGCTTGGCAAACCCATGCAAGTCAATCAAATTCAGCTGTGACCTATCCCTGAAAGCGGCGCATCGCCAAAGCGGCCGCCGCATGAAACCAATATATTAGCACAAGAAAACTGGAGTTTGGACTTGTATAACCGGCCTCTTGGACTTTGGACCCCGGGTTTTGGTTGACCAAAGTCCAACGTCCAGGATCAAGGGTGCGGTTTTTTGGGGTGGCCAAAAATCAGGTTGCAAGGTAAGATAGTCATTAAGCCTGGAAATAAACGAATTCCGGCGCCGCCCAAATTACAACCGATGTGGTTATGAAGCTACAGAACAAAATCCCCCTATACGTTGTTCTGATCATGCTTATTCTCGGCAGTCTCGGAGTGATCGCCGTCATTGTCATCCAGAACCGGGCCGACAACAGGCATTTCGAGCAGATGGCCTCGGCGCTGACGGCAACTATCCTGAACGGGCTGGAAAACGACATGCTGCGGGGACAGCGCGGCGACATCCAGCAGACGCTCGACAGCTTGCGCCAGCGCGACTCGGTCGGCGAGGTTGACATCGTCTCCGCCAGCGACCGGATCTGGGCGTCGACAGACAGGCAAGCGATCGGCGCCAGCGGTAGCGCCGACGTGGAGAAGCTCCTTGGCTCCGGCGTCCAGACGCTGGGGAGTGGCTCCGGAAACGGTTATATTTCCGTGGCCGAGCCGATTCCGGTCAAAACCCCATGCCTGCAGTGCCATGGCCGCATTGCGCCTGCTCCCAACCAGCGTGGCCTCCTGGGAGCAATTCGGGTTGACATCAGCACTGCCTCCCTCGATGAAAGCGTCACCGGCAGCCGCGACGTCATGTTTGGATTTGGCGCCCTCATTTTCGTGCTGGTTTCCGGCACGGTCGTGATGATGCTGCGCCGGTCCGTGCTTACTCCCCTGACGCGGATGACCAGGGCCGCCGGCCACATCTCCGCCGGCGATTACTCGGTCCGGGTGCCGGTCGAGTCGGGCAGGAACGAGCTCGGCTCGATGTCGGCGGCCTTCAACGGCATGATCGACCAGATCGAGCTGCACACCCGCGAGCTGGAGCAGGCCAACCGGGAGCTGGAGCGGGCCAACCGGATGAAATCGGAATTCCTGGCCAACATGAGCCACGAGCTCCGCACCCCTCTGAACATCATCATTGGCTTTTCGGAAGTTCTCAGGGATTCCGACCCGCAGGCGCTGGCGGAAGCAGACAGGCAGGAGTTCTGCGAAAACATCATCACCAGCGGCTATCACCTGCTCGAGCTGATCAACGATGTTCTCGACCTTGCCAAGGTCGAGGCAGGGCAGATGCAGCTTGATCGGGAAGAATTCTATGTTGGCACCGTGCTCGAGGATACAATCGCGACAATGCAGCCGCTGGCGGTAAAAAAGAATGTCAGGCTGACGGTTGATGTTTCCAGCCGGCTTTCATCGATTGTCGCCGACGTTAACAAATTCAAACAGATTGTCTATAACCTTGTTGGCAACGCAATTAAATTTACGCCCGCCGGCGGCGCGGTGAGCATCAGCACGGCGGTAATGGACAACGCCGCCCGCTTCGAGATCAGCGACACCGGAGTCGGCATCGCCCCTGCCGACCAGGAAAAGATTTTCTCCGAATTTCAACAGGCGGACGGATCGTCTTCGCGCCAGTATGAAGGTACGGGCCTGGGGCTGACGCTGACGCGCAAGTTCGTCGAGCTCCACGGGGGACGCATCTGGGTTGAGAGCCAGGTGGGCAAGGGAAGCAACTTTTATTTCACGCTGCCACTGCCGGCAAAGACGACCCTCCCGGCAGCAATTCCGGCCGAGCGCCCCGCGGCGTCCTCCCGGCCCGCTGCGGCGCAGGAGATTGAGCGTGCGCCGGCGCCGGCTGCCGCCTCGGCAAATAATAAAAAAACAAGCATCCTCGTGGTCGAAGATGACGCCAAGACAAGGGAGTTGATCGGCCACTGGCTGGGGCAGGCCGGTTACGGCGTCGAATTTGCCGCCGAGGGCGGCGAGGCGGTTGAAAAAGCGAAGGCGGTGCGCCCGTTCGCCATCTGCCTCGACATCATGCTGCCGGACAAGGACGGCTGGCAGGTGCTGCACCAGCTGAAGAGCGATCCCCTCACCGCGGATATCGGCGTCATCATCTGCTCCGCGCTTGACAACCCCGATCTCGGCTTCGCCCTCGGCGCCGCCGATTATTGCGTCAAGCCGCTCAGCCGGCGGCCGCTGCTTGACAAGCTTAAATATCTGAAGCAGGTCAGCCCGGCCCGCCGCTCCCAGCCGCAGATCCTGGTGGCGGACAGCGACGGCGAAGCTGCCGGCGCCACGGTGGCGATCCTGAAGCGGCAGGGCTTTACTGTGCTTGAAGCAGCCGACGGCGCCCAGGCCAAGGAGATGGCGCTGGAGCAAAGTCCCGACGTAATCATCCTGGACGCTCACATTGAGGGCGCCTCCATTTTTGATATTGTTTCTTTCCTGCAGCGGCATCCGTTGACGATGGACATCCCGGTGATAGTCACGTCGGGCAAGGAGCTGTCAGCCGGTGAAGCGCGGCTGCTTGATGAAAAGCACGTCCGCAGGGTCATCTTCAAGGGAGGCGATTCCCGCCAGCGGCTCTTGAGCGAGGTCTTCCGGCTAGAAAAGCTGCAGCCGGAGCGGGCCCGGCTTGTTGACGCCGAGACAGGGCTGTTCAACCGCCGTTATTTTGAAAAGAGGCTCGCCGAGGAGATCAGGAGGGCGGAGCGCTACAAGCTTGATCTGTCGGTGCTGATGATAGGGCTTGACGAAATGAACGACCCGGCAGCCCGAGGGGCGATGCTGGCCGCTTTGACCGGCATGCTCCGCAGCAACATCAGGGCCGCCGATGCGCTGTCCCGTTATGATGACGCCCGCTTTGCCGTTCTGCTGCCGGAAACGTCGCGCCAGGACAGCCTCAAGGTGGCGCAGAAGTTAGTTGACATGATTCGTTATCTGAAGTTTACGGACGACGCCGGCAATCCCTTCCGCCTGACGGTGAGCATTGCCGTAACCGACTGCCCTCAGGGCTCGGCCAGCGCCAGCATGCTGACGCTGAGGTTGGAGAAAGCGCTGCAGGAGCTCGCCGGCGCCGGCGGGAACGCGGTCAAATTAATTTAATGCCGAATGGGGAATGCGGAATGAATAAACAAATCGGCTCTTTGGTTTTTCATTCCAAAATCCAAAATTCGCATTCCGCATTTAAACCATTCCCCATTCCGCATTAAGGAAATGATCGCCAGATGAAAATAAAGGCGCTTGTAGTTGAAGATAATAGAATGAATTCCCGGTTGATCAAGTTTGTGCTGGAGCAAGAAAACTTTGAGGTGCTGGTCTCAAAAAGCGCCGAGGAGGCTATCGTCATTGCCGGGAGCGAGCGGCCCGACATCATCCTGATGGATGTGCAGCTTCCCGGAATGGACGGACTTGAGGCGACCGGCCTGCTGAAGAATAACCCGGCCACCGCCCGCATTCCAATTGTCGCCATCACCGCCCACGCGATGCACGGCGACCAAGAGAGGGTCAGGGCCGCCGGCTGCGAAGGCTACATTTCCAAACCGATCAATACGAGGGAGCTGGCGGCAATAATCGAGGGGCACCTGAATAAATGACCCACGGTTCACGTTTCACGTAAACCATTCGTTCACATGCCTCACGCACGGGCATGACGCCACATCGGCCGGCAATGAAAACATGCAGCCTTTATTTACTGGCGTTGTGCCGGTGCCTGCGCTAAAGTTAAAGCAGGAAGAAGCCGATAAAAGCTTAGCAGTTCCCCAGCTTTATTCCCCAGCTCTTAAAAAACAACTGTGGCAAATTCCATTGATTTTCAGAAAGAAACTATTACCGAATTCTTTCATCACGGGGAAACCTCCCGGCTCAACAACCCTGGGTAAGGCGCTGCAGCCGGGCTTTTCCATCGCCGCCTCGATGCTGTTGGCGTTGCTGGTGCTCGGGTTATCCCTGTACCTGGCGCTGATTGCTGGCAGGGCGCTGCTGCCGGGGCTCCTGTCAGCGCGCCCGCCCGTCGCAGCCAGCCCGCTTTCGATGGCGCCGCTGCCGCCGGGGAGGGGCGGTCCGGCGCCGAGGATTGTACCGTTGCCTGGCGCTGCCTCACCGGCCGGCCAACTGGCGCTTCCGGGCTTTCAGGCAGGACCGCCGCTTTCGGCGCCGGCGCCAGCGTCAGCGGCGCCTGCCACCGGACCGGTAGCAGGAACAAAGCCGGCGCCCGCACCGGCCCCAAAGGGCCGCCGCCGGGAGACAGACCTGCTGTCCGTAGAGGCCAGCCTGACCGGGAGTGCTGCACAGGCTGAAAAAGCCGAAGCAGAACTGAAGGCCGCCGCGAGCGTACATCTCCAGCTAAAGGCAAACGACTGGGGGGGAACCGGAAGCGGCGCCGGCGCAAGCTTGACAGCTTCCCACACCCCCCAGGATAACGCACGTTAAAACCCGCACGTTAAAACCCGATTACCCTGTTTTTCCCGCCCTCCTTGGCACGGTACAGGGCGGCGTCCGCCCGGCTGATAAGGCTGCTCTCGTCATCGGCGTCGTCAGGAAACGAAGCGACGCCGATGCTGGCAGTGATGCCCGCGCCCGGCGCCACCGTCAGCTTAACGGTGGCAATGGCCTCGCGCATGCTCTCGGCAGCCTTGACGGCGGCCGCCTTTGCCGTTTCCGGAAGCACCAGGGCAAACTCTTCCCCTCCATAGCGGGCCACGATGTCGGAGCCGCGCGCGCGCCGGGACATCGCGCTTGCCACTCTTTTCAGGACCTCATCACCGGCCTGATGCCCAAAGTTGTCGTTAACCGCCTTGAAATCATCCAGGTCGACCATGGCCAGCGACATCTGGCGGCCGTAACGCCGGCTCTTGCCAACTTCCTGCTCCAGGCTTTTCTGAAATGAGCGGAAATTGGCGAGCCCGGTCATCGGATCGGTAACCACCAGCTGCTGCTGCAGCTCGCCGAAGCTGACGTTTTCCAGCGCGCTGGCCGCCTGGGCAGCCAGGGAGCTTAGAATGCCGCGCATACCCTGCTCCGGCGGCTGGCGTCTGTCAAACACCGCCACCAGGGAGCCGAGAATATTTTCACCGTGAGCAAGGGGGTAGGCAATGGCGATGGCCTCGGGGCCGAAGTTTTGGATCCGGTTTGCGCCAGAAACATCTTCTCTGGCTGTCACCGCCAGGCTGGCCGCCTCCTTGGCCAGGCCATTCTCAAAGTAGCCGGCAGGAACGCCGACGGCGAAAGCGCCGTGCGGGGCGGGATCGTATGCAGCCGGCACTTCCACCCACACGCCCAGGGCCCCGGCAGCCAAGCGCGCCGCCTCGGCGGTGGTCCTTACCAGCCGGTTCCTGTCAGATGTGGAGCCAAGAATGTCGCCGGTGTACGAAAGGGCCAGCCGCAGCCGGGTGCGCGACTCCTCCAGCTCGGAAATATAGCCGCGCAGGCTAGCCTGCATGATGTTAAATGAAGCTGCGAGTTCGCCCACTTCATCGCGCGACCTGACCTCAACCTGCCGCTCCAGGTTTCCTGCCGCGCCAACTCCGGCGGCGTCTCTTAACTTTCTCAGCGGCTTGGTGATGGTTCTTGTCAGCAGAAATCCCGGCGCTCCCGCCAGGACAAGCGCGAGAGCGGCCAGCGCCAGCCCTGCCTCAAGCACCTTGTGAGATGCGGCGCTAACGGTGGCGGACGGCACGGCCGCAACGACGATCAATTGTTTATCAGCGATCTGAGCCGGGAGCGCCAGGGCCATCACGTCCTGGTCCTGGCCTCCGGCCCGGGCAGTGAATGTATTCCTGGCCGAGGCTGCGCCAGGCTGGCCGGGAATCTGAAACGGTCCCGCCGGCAGGGAGCCGGCGATGACGCCGCCGCCGGACACAATCCCCCAGTCAACCTCTTGCAGCGAAAAAACGTTTGCGATTGCCGATGTGTCAATTGCCTTAAGCGCGGTCAAACGCCACTGGGCGCCGGCCGCGTTAATGTTCACGACCGCCCTCAGCTGCGGCGCCGCGCCGGCGGCGCCCGCCTGTCCCTGCGCCTTTCCCTCAGCATCCGTAAGAGTGACGCTTGCAGCCCCGACATCGCTTCTGATTGCCGCCAGCACGGCCGCACGCCGCGCCGTATCCGCTGAAACCAGAGACCCGGCGCCAGCGCTGCGGGCCGATATGCCCAGGGCTGTCTCCAGGAACTGGTCCTGTCCGGAGATTATTGCCGACACAGCCGCAAGGCCGCTCTCCATTCTGCCCCGGTAGGTTTCATCGCTGGAGCGGCTCAGCACCAGACTGGAAACAAACGCGACCAGCAGCAGCGGCAAAACCACTATCCCGGCAAAAAACAGGTAAAGCTTGGTGCCAAGTTTCATAAACTATTGCAGCTTCCGGAAGAAAAAAAGGCGTCACCAAATGATATTGACGCCATCGGAGTTGCCCAAACTCCGGTTTCCGGTTTCCGAAACATTATAGCGATTATTTACTACTTGACAAGATATTTCTTTGGATGGTTTCGGGTTTAATCCACCATCCGCCATCCGCTTTTTCAATGCCTGCCGGAGCGCAATATCCCTCCCACCAGCCAGAGGCCGAAAAAGCCGGAGATCATGAAGCCAAGCAGGGCAAACAGGGAGATGCCCAGCAGGCGCGGCCCGCCTTGCGCAAACAGCCCAATGATCGAGGAGCCCAGGATCAGCGACGCCAGCACTATTGCAACGACAAGCCTGTTTGTCAAAACTGTCAGGCGGCGGGCCATGTCCTCGAGGTTGCGGTGGACGAAGTTGATTTTTACATCTCCCATCCGCACCTGGTCCAGGGCATCGTGAAGCTGGTAAGGATAATCCATCAGCACGCCCAGCAGGTTCTGAACCTCGCGGCCGCCGCGACTGGCCAGGCTCGCGGGCGAGTAGCGGCTGCTGATAAACTCGCGCGCGTAAGGCCGCGCGAACTCGAGCACGTTAAAGGAAGGGTAGAGCTGGCTCGTGATGCCTTCCAGGGTGGCCACCGCCTTGTCCAGCAGCAGGTACTGGGCGGGCAGCTTCAGCTTCAGCCGGAAGATGGCCCCGAAAATGTCCTTGAACACGGAAACCGGCTCCAGCTCGCTTAAGCGGACGCCGTAATACTTGGCGAACATGTCCCTGAGTTCGCTGACGAACTCCGGCTCCATCTCCCGCGGGAACTCGACCCCGAGGGCCGCCAGCCGCCGGGGGATGTTCTCCAGTTTCTGATTGGTGACATCGACAAACAGGTTGATGATGCTCTGGCGGTCGGCGGCTGTGAGGACGCCGGCCATCCCGAAGTCAACCAGGCCGATGGTGCCGTCCTTCATCACCAGGATGTTAGCCGGGTGAGGGTCGCCGTGAAAGAAGCCGTGGATGAAGATCTGCTTCAGCCAGCACTCGGTGATGAGGGCCGCCAGCGCCTTGCGCTCCGCCATCGTCATTGCATCGGTGTCGATGTCAACCAGCTGCGTCCCTTCCAGGTACTCGAGCGTCAGCACACGGGTGGTGCTGTACTGCCAGTAGACCTTTGGGATGGCGACGCTGTGGTCGAGATCGAACAGCTGCGCGAACCGCTCCGCGTTCCGGGCCTCGATGCGGTAGTCAAGCTCGGCCCTGATGCTGCGGGCGAACTGGTCAACAACCCCCACCGGATCGACAAGGATCTCCTGGCGCAGGTGATCGCTGAGCAGATGGGCGAACTGGTAAAGAAGATCGATGTCGGCCTTGATGAGCGCTTCCGCTCTGGGCCGCTGCACCTTGACGATCACGTGATCGCCGTTGGGAAGCACGGCCCGGTGCACCTGGCCGATGGAAGCCGCCGCGATCGGGGTCTCGTCAAAGGAAAGAAACAGGCGCTTTATCGTCAGCTTCAGCTCTGACTCGATCGTTTCGTAAGCCTGCTCGACCGGGAAGGCGCGCACCTCGTCCTGCAGCTTGCGCAGCTCCGTCAGGATGTCCGCTGGAACCAGGTCCGGCCTTGTGCTGAGGAGTTGGCCGAACTTGATGAAGGTGGGGCCCATCTCCTCGAGCATGTTCCTGATATGCACGCCGCGCGTACCCGCCGGCCGCGGCGCCGCCCGCCGGCGCACCCGCGGCATCAGGTTGCGGAGGTTATGGCGCTCGAAGAAATAGCCAAACCCGTGCTTGACGGCGATCTCGGTGATGCGCCGCATCCGGTCCACGTTTCTGACGCTGGAGAGCCTCATCTTATTTCGCCCCGCGTTTCAACCGGTTTATGAGATAAACCTCCCAAAGGCAGGCTGGAAAGCCTGCCATTTACAAAGCCTGCCATCTACCTTCTATCGGTAGGCACAGGCCTCCAGGCCTGTGCGTCGTAGATATCGTGGAAACATCCTCCCCGATTATTCTTTTTTACTACTTTTATTATTGTCCTCTGCCGCCTCCCCGGCCTGCTCTTCTTCCAGCAGTGAGATGCGGTGCTCCAGTTGTGCCAGCTTCAGCTCCAGCTCTTCCAGTTGCTCGCCCGTGGCCAGGCCCAGGTCGCGGAAGGTCCGCTGCAGGCTGGCGTCGATGCGGCCCCGGGCGGCGCGGGTCTCATCCCTGGCTTTCCCGACCAGCTCATTTACCGCCTCCCGGCCCTCAGTCCTGGCCTCCTGCCCCCGGTTGATGAAGTCGCCGATGGCTGCCTCCGCCATGTCCCGGGTGAGGGAGGCGGCGCCAATCGTCATCAGAATGCTCCGCTCGAGAAAGTTTGACATGCTGCGCCTCCTTAAACGTTTAACGTTTCAGTTAAACCCAAAACCTTATGAATTTTCAAAGATAGCATTCAGGCCCGGCCTTCGCGGTTGGCAACTTAAATAACGGCTTTGTCAGGCAGAAGATTAACCCCGGGCGGGAATAAATTCTACCCCGGAGATATTTTCCCTAATCGGGATGCGGAAGGCGAGTGAATTACGCGCCGGCGCAGCAGCGCGGAAGGTGCTACCGGGCTTTGGCTGTCTTGACTTTTGACTTGGCTTTCGCCTTGGCCTTTTTGGCCTTTGGGACCGGCGGGCGGTAGCGCTTTTCCCGCTCCTTCCACAGCGTCAGCAGGGGAGCGGCCACGAAGATCGAGGAGTAGGCGCCGGAACTGATGCCCACCAGGAGGGCGAAGGCGAAGTCCTTCAGGGTCTGGCCGCCAAAGATAAGCAGGGCGATGACCGGCATCAGCGTCAGCAGGCTGGTGATGATGGAGCGGGTCATCACTTCCCATACGGAGTTGTTGACCATGTCCGCGTAGGCGCCGCGGCGGGCCTTGGGCGCATTCTCCCGGATGCGGTCAAAGACAATAATCGTGTCGTAGAGCGAATAGCCGAGAATGGTGAGGACGGCGGCGACCGTCGCCGTGGTGACCTCGCGCCCGACGATGGAATAGACGCCCACAGTGATCAGCAGGTCGTGGATTAGCGCCACCAGCGTCGCCACCGACGATTTGAACTCGAACCGGAAAGAGACGTAGATAATGATAATCGCCCAGGCAAGAAAGACCGCTTTGAGCATGGCGTCGGCCACCTGCCGGCCGAAGGTGGGACCGACGACATCCCATGACGTCTCGGTCACATGCAACTTGCTGTCGAGCGTTTTGACCAGCGCCTGTTGCTGGTTTTCCTGCAGGGCCGGCAGGGTCACCTGATAGCGGCCGCCGCTGACTGTCTGCACGACAGCGTCGGGATAACCGGCGGCGCCGACAATATTGCGCACCTGGTCCACATTTGGGGCGCTCACGAATTTGGTCGTCAGGCGGCTGCCGCCTTTGAAATCAATGCTCAGATTAAGTCCGCGCGTCGCCAGGCTGATCAAGCCGACGATGATGATTAGGCCGGAAAAGGCAAACCACCAGTATTTTTTCCCCATCAGGTCTATGCGCAGCTTCTCGATCATGATGCCTCCGCCGATGCTTCCGCCTTTTTCAGTTTCAGGCCCATCATCGCGGGGTTGTTAAAAAGCCGCATGTTTGCCAACAAGCCCAGCATCGCCCGGGTGGCCAGCACGGCCGTAAACATGCTGATGATTACGCCAATAATCAGCGTCAGCGCAAAGCCCTTGACGCCGGCGGTCGCGAGGCTGAATATGATCAACGCCGTGACGATCGTAACCACGTTGGCATCAAGAATGGTCTTGAACCCCTTGCTGTAGCCGGAGTTGACCGCGGAGCGGATCGTCTTGCCTTTGCGCACCTCTTCCTTGATGCGCTCGAAGATGACGACGTTGGCGTCGGCGGCCACCCCCACGGTCAGGATCATGCCGGCGATTCCGGGCAGAGTCAGCGTCGCCGGATGCCAAGGGTTGGTGAGAGCGGCGTAGAAAAACACCCCATAGATTGCCAGCGCCAGGTCGGCGACCACTCCCAGCAGGCGGTAATAAAAGATGAGGAAAATCATCACCACCGCCAGACCGATGGCGCCGGCGATCAGACCCTGGCGGAGCGAATCGGCGCCCAGCGTGGCGCTCACCTGGTTCTGGTTAACAATATTGAGCGTCACCGGCAGGGCGCCCGTCTGCAGCACCAGCACCGTGTCCTTGACTTCCTGCAGGGACATGTTGCCGGTGATCTCCGCCTGGCCGCCGCTGATCTTGGTCTTCACCGTCGGCGCCGACTGGACCTCGTTATCCAGCACGATCGCCATCTGCTGCACCTGGCCGGTGATCGCCCCCTGGGTGGCCAGCTGGTCGGTGACGTTCTCAAATTTCTTGGCGCCGGCGTCATTAAAGCTCATGTTCACCTTGGGCCGGTTGTACTGGTCGTAGCCGATCGAGGCGCCGCTGAGGGCGTCGCCGGTCAGCAACGGCGTCTTGTCAACCACCTCCGGGATTTGCACTTCCTTCCCGTTTTTCTTGACGACGTTGCCGTCCTTGTCCCTTTCCGTCTGGAAAAGCAGCAGCTTGTCCGCGGGGATCTTAACCTTGGAAAGATCTTTGGGGATGGGAACCGTTGCGCCGGAAGCAGTGACCATTAGCCCGGTTGTTTCTTCGTGCGGCCCAACCGGAGGAATGGCAATTTCCCCGGAGGCCACCTGACCGGTCAGCTCCGGGTCCACATGCATGAACTGCAGCAGCGCCGTTTTGCCGATCACGCTTATTGCCTGGTCGGGGTTCTTGACTCCAGGCAGGGCCACCGAGATCTCGTTGCTTCCCTGGGTGCTGATGGCAGGCTCAGAGATTCCCAACTTGTCAACGCGGTTGCGGATCACCAACTCCGCCTGATCCATCTGGTTGCTGGTGACGTTGCCCTGCGCCTGCAGGATCACTTCCAGCCCTCCCTGGAGGTCAAGCCCGAGCTTGGTTTTTTTCGCCGGCGGATAGATGATAAAAACCGACGCCGCCAGCAGGACCACCATTATGCCCAACACCAGTAGATGTTTCTGTCTGTCTGTCAAAAAACCGGACTTTGGACTTTGGATTTTGGACTTTGGATTTTTTGCTCAAAATCCATATCCAATCGCCTCCTTAACACACTCCTTGCGTAACCCTTGCAGCCGGCCGCAGCCGGACATCCTTTTGAGAATAAGTGAAAGGGGAGGGAGTGTCAAAATAATTGCAGTTACAGAACTATTTTAACACAGCCCGCGCGCCCGCAAAGGGTGTCGGCCGGCGGCCGCCTTGGCTTGAGCCCCGCCGGCACAATCAAGGACGCAGCCGCGTCAGGCTTCGCCGCTTTCTTCCGGCTCCGCTTCCGGAGCCTCGGTCTGCCTGCCCTGCTTGCCCTGCCCGGCGGCGCCTTCCTCGCGGCGGGAGATGGAGCTGCGCGCCACCTTGATTTCCGTCTTTTTGGCAATTTCCAGGAGCACATAATCTTCTTTCAACTGCGTGACTCTGCCGAAGATGCCGCCGGCGGTCATGACCGTGTCGCCTTTTTTAAGCGCCCGCACCAGCGCGTCATGCTGCTTCCTCTGCTTCTGGTTTGGCCGGATAAGCAAGAAGTAAAAAACGATTACAAAGAGCGCAAAAATTCCTATCGTCGCAAAGCCGCTTCCGGCTCCGGCCTGCGCCAGCAGAAAAGCGATTACTGAGTTCAAACCCGCTCCTTTCCTAAGCCTCTTATGTTGGTCTCATAAGACAATTCCGTATTTCTTGAAACCGCCCCTGAATGATCGCCTCCCGCGCCTTCCGCGTCAAGTCTAGCAGAAAGGTGACATTGTGTAGAGACAGAAGATGAAGCCCCAGGATCTCTTCCAGGGTCACCAGATGCCTGATGTAGGCGCGGCTGAAGTTGCGGCAGGCGTAGCAGCGGCAGCCGGCCTCGATTGGCTCGTCCTTGCGGGCCAGGGCGGCGCCGCGCATGTTGAGCCGGCCGCCGGAGGTAAATGCGGCCCCATGGCGCGCCAGGCGCGTCGGCAGGACGCAGTCAAACATGTCCACGCCGGCGGCAACGGCGGCCATGATCCCGGCCGGGTCGCCGAGGCCCATGAAGTAGCGGGGCCGCTCCCGTGGCAGCAAGGCCGCCGTCAACGCCAGCGTCTCCAGCATGGCCGGCCGCTCCTCGCCGACACTTAAGCCGCCAATGGCATAACCGTCAAAACCAACGTCGATGGTGCGGGCGGTGCTTTCCCGGCGCAACTTTGCATCCGTGCCGCCCTGGACGATGCCCATCAGCAACTGGTCCCGGCGGCGGTGCCGGGCGCGGCAGCGGGCCGCCCAGGCCGCGGTCCGCTCCACGGCCTGCCTCAGCTCGCCGGGGTCTGCGTCCGCGGGCGGGCACTGGTCCAGGCACATGATGATGTCCGCCCCAAGCTGTTCCTGAACCCTGACGGACAGCTCCGGCGTAAAGAAATGCCGGGAACCGTCATAGATTGATTTAAACTCCACCCCTCCCGCCGACGCCCTCGCGGCCGGCCCCAGGCTGAAAACCTGATAGCCGCCGCTGTCGGTAAGCAGCGGCCTGCCCCAGGACATAAACCGGTGCAGCCCCCCCCGGGAAGCGATTTTATCGGCGCCGGGACGGAAAAAAAGGTGATAGGCGTTTGCCAACACTACCTGGGCGCCGGCCTCAGACAGGTCCCGCGGTGAGAGCGTCTTGACCGTCGCCCTTGTTCCGACCGGCATGAAGCATGGGGTTTCAATATCCCCATGAGGCGTGGGAAGGATCCCGGCGCGGGCGCCGCCATCGCCGGCGATGATCTTAAAATCAAAATAATTCAATCACAAATCTCCGATCCGGAATTTGTTTCCGGTTCCCGGTTTCAAATTCCGGGTTCCAGGTTCCGGGTTGGGGTTGCGGGTTTCCCAACTCCTCCGGAGCTGTTAAAATCAACCGAAAGATGCACGCCCTCCTCAGCAAGACACTCATCATCTTTTTCGCCCTCGTGGCCGCTGTAGCCGGCATCGCCGCAACAATCTCATCGGTAGACAGCCAAAGCGGGAGGGCGCCGGCTGGCAACCGCCCCGCTGCGGCTTGGGGCAGCTCTCCGGCGCCGCCTCAGGTTCACAAGTTCGCGGTGATCATCGGCATTGACTATGACCACACTGATTTCGGCGTGGTCAAGTACGCCGATCGGGATGCGGACTCGATTTACAACGTGCTTACCCGGCAGAAGGGCTTCCCTCCGGGAAACATTGTCATGCTCAGGAACGGCAAGGCCAGCCGTGGCAACATTCTCGCCGCCCTCAGCCGGTTGGCGGCAAACCCCGCAGTTAACTCAAATTCGGAAGTCGTCTTTTTCTACAGTGGCCACGGCCTCCGCAACGGACCGGGGGACGGCCTTGACATCCCCGGGGTGGCGCCCGGCTACGCACTCGTTCCGTTTGATTTCTTCAATTATAACTGGAAACAGGGTGCGGGCCTCATCTGGAACTGGGAGTTGGCGGCGGCACTCTCCCGGATCCATCCGGGCATGATGTGGGTGTCAATTGACAGCTGCTTTTCTGGCGGGTTCATCCAGCCGGGAATCGCCGGCCCCAACCGTGTAGTGACCGCTTCCAGCCAGGCAGACCAGCTTTCCAACGAGTTGCCCCGGGCGCAGCAGGGCGTCTTTACCGATTTCATGGTCAACGAAGGGATCGCCCGCGGAATGTCGATCGAGCAGGCTTTTAACTTCGCCAGCGTCCGCTCGCTGCCATATTCGCAGACGCCCCAGATCGCCGACGAGGCCCCCGGAGGCCACCTTTAACTCGGGGACACAATACTATTTATTTGCAGGATTTTTTCTCCCCTTTAATAATGCACTTGCAAATATCCTGCAAATAAATAGTATTGTGTCCCCGAGTAGACCCCCGAGTAGACGGAATGGAAAGGAGAGGCCATGAAAGACAGCGGGCAAGGCAATGGCGGCAACGCTGAGCACCTGGAGCTGCAAGGCCCGGCGATTCCGGAAAAAGTCTCGATCAATGTCAACAAGGTACATGCGGAAAGGTTAACGTTCGGGCAGCGGGCGGCGGACGGGCTTGCCAAGCAGGCAGGCAGTTGGGGATTTATTTCTGGCTTCATGATCATCCTGGTCGTCTGGATGGCGTTAAACAGCGTCGCCTTCATTAAAAACTGGGATCCCTACCCCTTCATCCTCCTGAACCTGGTGCTCTCCTGTCTGGCCGCCATCCAGGCGCCGGTTATCATGATGAGCCAGAACCGGCAGGAGGCGCGGGACCGGCTGGAGGCGGATGCTGATTACCACATAAACGTGAAGGCGGAAGCGGAACTGGAGCGGCTGCATCGCAAGCTTGACCACATGCACAACAAGCTTGACCTCCTCAATGAGGAGCGCGTCAAGGAGCTGCTGCAGCTGCAGCAGGAGCAGATGGAGATCCTCAAAGACCTGGCAGAGAAGAACTCCTAAGGCGCATGCCTTGCCTTTACAAAAGCAGCATTGCGTCGCCAAAACTGTAGAAGCGGTACCTCTCGCGGACCGCTTCCCGGTAAAGCCGGCGGGTTTCCTCGACGCCGGCAAAGGCCATCACCAGCGCCAGCAACGTTGACCTAGGTAGATGAAAGTTAGTCAATAAGCAGTCGACGGCGCCGAACCTGAATCCCGGGGTAATGAACAGGTCGGCAGTCCCGGCAAGTGGACCGGGAGGCTCGCCGAAAACGGTCTCCAGCACCCGCACGGTGGTCGTCCCCACGGCAATTACACGGCCGCCGCTCCGCCTTGTCTCCTCCACTGCCGCGAGTGTATGCGCCGGGAGGCGATAGCTTTCCGCGTGCATTCTGTGCCCGGCCAGCCTCGCGGCGCTAATCGGGCGGAATGTGCCGAGGCCGATGTGAAGCGTCAACGGTTCCACCCGGGCGCCGGTGGCTTTTACGCCATCTATCAGCGATGACGTAAAATGAAGCCCGGCAGTCGGCGCCGCCGCCGAACCGTACTCGCGGGCAAATATCGTCTGGTAGCGCTCCGGCCGGTCCAGTTTTTCGTTAATGTAGGGCGGCAGCGGCATCTCGCCCGCCTGCTCCAGCAGGTCCATGGTCCCCAGGCGGCTGATATTCTCTACCAGCCAGCGACCGCTTCCCAGATTTTCCCTGAGGAAGAAAACCGGCGCGCCGCCGGTTCCGGCGTCCTGCGCCGGGACGGCTGCATCTTCAGGCCGCCGCCGAAGCGACAGGGCCTCACCGGGCTTCAGCCGGGCAGAAGGGCGGGCGAGGACCTCCCAGATGTGATTCTCCCGCCTGCTCAGAAAAAGCAGCTCCGCCCTGCCGCCTGTTGACCTCTTGGCATTTATGCGTGCCTTGAGCACGCGCGAGTTGTTATACACAAGCAAGTCGCCGGGGCGCAAGAAATGAAGCAGGTCCGCGAAGCGGCGGTGCTCCGTCCGTCCGTCGGCGCAGTCGTAAACCAGCAGCCGGCTGCCATCTCTGGGGCTGACCGGATGCTGCGCGATCAGCTCTCCGGGAAGATCATATTCAAGCTCGCCGGCTAGCATTGCGCCTGCTCAAGCCCGCTGCGCGGCACGCCTCTCTTGCCGGCGCCTGGCGGCGTCGGCGCGGCCGGCGGCGGCTTCGGCGTCACTGTAAATGCAGCCGCAGTACTTCTGGCGGTACAGGCCCGCCTCCCGGGAAAGCTCGATGCTGCGCCGGTAGCGGGAGCGAAGGTCGTGGTAGACAAACTCTATGCCGGCGGTCGCGGCCGCTTTCTCTCCCTCGGCCCTGACGATCTCATGCTCCTGGTAAGGGCTGACAAGCAACGAGGTGCTGAAGGCATTAAAACCGAATGTGGCGGCGAGCCGGGCCGTACGGTCAAGCCGCTGGGAAATGCAGATGCGGCAGCGGTCCGGCCTATCGTCGATGCCGCCAATCCGCCTCAGCCAGCCGGCAACGTCATACCCGGGCCCGCCAACCAGGGGCAGCCCGATCTTGCCGGCATAAGCAAGCAGCGTCTCATGGCGGCGGCTGTACTCAGAGACCGGATGGATATTTGGATTGAAAAAAGTGCCCGCCACTTCGACGCCTTCCTGTCTCCAGGCTTCGACGGTAGCAGTCGCGCAGGGAGCGCAACAGATGTGAAGCAGAAGTTTCACGTTTTACGTTTCACGTTTGGCGTTTCCGTTCAATTCAAGATTCTAGCAGGTTTGTTGCTTTGACTTTTTCGTCAGGGTCAGGTAATCTCTCCTAGGTTTGCAGTGCCCCCGAAAGAAAAGTAAGCCTCGGATCTCAGCTCTAACAATCGATGGGTCGCCGGCGGGCTGATTGCCCTGCTCGTTCTGGCGCTTGCCTTTGCCGGCTGGGCCTTCTGGCGGTCCCGGCAGCAGCCGGCCCCCCCGCCGGCCACGGTTGCCCAGGCGCCGACCCAGACGGCTGCGCCACCGCCGCCGCTGACCTATAGCTGCCCTCTTGACGGCACCCAGCAGACGAACAAGGCGAGCACGCTAAACCGTCCCATCGTTGTCCAAATCGACAACGCCCCCGATGCGCGGCCGCAGTGGGGCCTGAGCCAGGCGGACATTGTTTACGAAGAGATGGCGGAGGGCCAGATAACCCGCTTCTCGGCAGTTTTTGCCTGTCACGACGCCAACACGGTGGGTCCGGTGCGGAGCGCCCGGATGATCGACCTGGAGCTGGCGCCCGAATACGGCGCTCTTCTATCCGATTCCGGCTCCAGCCAGGGAGTGACTGCGAACCTGGAGGCGGCGCCCGACATTCCGAACGTCACTGACAGCTCATATCCTTCGGCCTATCACCGCACCACCGACCGCTACGCCCCCCATAACCTGATCACGAGCACGGTTGCCATAAGGCAGGCGGTTGCCGCCGCCGGCGTGCCGACGCAGGCCAATCTTGAGGGGCCCGAGTTCAAGGCCGAGTCTCCCGGGCAGGCGGCGATCAAGACTATCAAGGTGGACTATTCCCCCTGGGCAGACATCACTTATACCTATGACCCCGGCTCAAACAGCTGGCTCCGTTTCAACGGCGGCAAGCCTGACACCGACGCCCTGACGGGAAAGCAGATCGCTCCCAAGAACGTGATCATCCAGTACGTGCAGGTGCTGGACAGCGGCATAGTTGAGGACGCCAGCGGCGAGCACGGCCTTCAGTTTACTCTCACCGGCTCGGGCAAGGTCGAGATCTTCCGCGACGGCCAGGCTGTCAGCGGCCAGTGGGAGCGCCAGTCAAAAAAAGCGATTACGACCTACATTGACGCCAATGCCAACCCGATCCCGCTCGACGTCGGCCAGACATGGATCGAAGTCGTGCCCACCGACTTCCAGGCCAGCTGGAACTGACGGGTCTCCGTTTTGCCTTTAATGTCTCACATTTAACGTACGACTTGCTCCGCTGTCATCCCTTCACTGCGCGCAGGGAAGCTTTGAGCCGAAGGCGAAGCCGCCGCTAATTCTCCATTTCCGGTCTCGCTGACGACCTGTCGGCTTCCTGATCAAGCCCTCCCGGGACAAGGGTCAGGGTCCGGCTGCGAAATAACCGGGACGGCCACCAGTTCCACCTGTCCAGTAGCACCGCGACTGATGGCACAAGGAGAGTGCGGACGAAGAAGGTGTCGAGCATGATGCCGAAGGCGATGGAGAAGCCGATCTGCTCGATCTGGGCATTGCCGCCGCTGACGCCAAGAACGGCGAAGGTGCCCGCCAGGATCAGCCCGGCGGAGGTTACCGTGCCGCCGGTGACCCCGACGGCCCGGGCCACTGCTTCACGCAAGGAAGCGTGGCCGTGGGCCTCCTCGCGGATGCGGCTCATCACGAGGATGTTGTAATCCTCGCCCAATGCCATGGAAAAAACAAACATCAAAAACGGCAGGATGAAGTTTAATCCGTCCTGGCCGCCCCAGTGCACGAAAACGATCATGGCGAACCCGAGCGAGGAGAGATAGGAAAGGCCCACGGTGGCGATAAGGTACCAAGGTGCGATCAGGCTCCTTAGCATCACCGCCAGCAGTGCGGCGATAATCACCAGCACGATGGGGACGATGCGCCACAGGTCCGAGGTGGCGGCGCTGCTGACGTCGTAAGCGGCTGAATCCAGGCCGGCGACGCCGCTTTTTGACGCGCCCGCTGTTCCGGCGACCCTCGCCAGTTCGCCCCGCACGGCCGGCACCGCGTGCATGGCTTCATTGGAACCGGAGGCGCCGGCGCTAAGCTGGGCGTAAAATTGCACTGTCCGCCCGCCCGGGCTGATAAACTGCGCCGTCGAGCGGTAGAGCTGGTAGACCCGAGCGGGAGTCAGGCCGGGAGGCAGCTTCAGTCCGCCGGCCGGTTTCAGCCCCGCCAGCGCCTGCAGCCCTGCCGGCGGCGCTGGCGGCAGTGACGCGGCCGGTCCCAGCAGGCTTTGCAGCCGGGCCAGCTGCGCCGGCGAAAACGACGCCCTGCCGTCAGCGAAAGGCCCGCCAACGGTGCTGTACAACGGCGAGGCGGACAATTCCTTTTCGGTCGCGGCCACGGCGGCAAGATTGTTCCAGACCGGCTGATCGAATTTCAGCAGCAGCAACTCCGGGTTATTGTTAGCCGCCGGGAAATGCTTGGTAATCACCGCAGTTCCCTGCGCCGAATCACTGCCCGAGCTGCTTGAGCTGTTGTCCGAGAAACCAACGGTCTGGTAGCCGGTGACTCCCGCCGCCAGGGCGCCAAACAGGACCACGCCGATAAGCAGCGTCGTCAGGGGCCGCTTGACGATGCGCCGGGCAAGCCGTCCCCAGAGGCCGTTTTTCTGCTCCTTGCGCAGATTGGACGGCCAAAAGACCGCCCGGCCGAACACCGCCAGCAGCGCCGGCAGGAAGGTGAGCGCCGCCAGCAGCATCACCGCCAGCCCTATGGTCAGCCCGGGACCAATCCCCTTGTAAATGCCGAAGGTGGCCAGCAGCAGACTGAGCAGCGCCGCCATCACCGTAAACGCCGAAAATGTGATCGACTCGCCGACGCGCGACATCGCCTTGATTACAGCGTCCCTGGGCGCCAGGCCGCGGCGCAGCTCTTCGCGCATTCGGAAAACCAGAAAGAGGCCGTAATCCGTGCCGGCGCCCAGAATCAGCACGATCAGAAGTATTTGCGTTATCTCAGACGCCTGCAGCCCCAGCTTGGTGGACTCGGCTATCAGTGGGCCGGCGAGAGTCAACGAGACGCCGGCGGGAAGGAGCGTCACCAGCGGCGCCAGCAGCGAGCCGTAAACGAACAGCAAAAGGACGATGATCAAGATGATGGAATAATTCTGAGCGGCGGAGCGGGAGTGCTGGCCAGAGGCGTCCGCGTCCACTGACTGGGCCAGACGGCCGGTCAGGTGGAAAGTCAGCCCGGGCGGGGCGCCGGCCTGACCGAAGGCGGCGCGGATATCAGAGACAACGGTCTTGGCGCCGCCACCGGAACCGGAGCCGGAGCTGACGCCAACCATGATCTCGCCGGCCTGCCCGTCGGAAGAAAGGCCTTGGTCGCGGACGGTGCTGACGCCGGGAATCTTCGCCACCGCCTGCTCCAGGCGCGCCGCGGCCTGTTGATCGGCCGCGGTCAGGGGACCGGAACTCCGCTCCATGACTATGGTGGCAGTTGTAGTGGTTTGCTTGCCCTGAAAGGGCGCCGCCAGCTTTGCCGCCTCCATGCTGGGCGAATCGGCGGGCAGGAACTGCGAATTGCTGGATTGGCTGACACTGGCCAGCGACGGCAGCGTCTTGAGAGCGACCGGGACGGCGATGATCCAGGCGGCGATCACCAACCAGCGGAAACGGACGGAAAACCGGGCGAGGGCGCTAAACACGGGCGCCCTGCCCGCTGTTGGAAAAACGCCCTGAAGGCGCGGCCGGCTGAGGCCGCCGAACAGGATTCGCCCCAAAAAAATAATGCCCTGCCTGCAGCACGGAATATTTCACGATTTCCGAAAACCCTCCTTAAAGACAACTCCCAGGCATTATAGACAGGAATTGTTAAGCCTGTGTAAAAAGAGGGTCGGCCATCCCAAAAAAAACGAGCAGTTCGGCGAAGCCCGCCACATTTGAACCTTATGACAGCACCATCCCCAGTGTCTCATTGAAATATCCGTTCCAGAGAACGCGCTGGGAAGCCATCACCGGCCCGCCGGTAGAGGTGACTTCGACAGGTCCGTTCATTATGCCCGGAAATGTCGCCGTCACCCGCCCATGCGCCGGGATCGTGCCCGTGCCGCCGGGTGGAACGACGCCGCCAAACTTGACCTGATAAGAAACCGGTACATTGTTCAGGTTTGCAATCAGCACCCAGTCGGACGAGCCGGAGGATTGCATGTCATACCAGGTCCAGTTGTAATTGCTGGAAAGCATGGACGTGGGATAGCCGGGGACCTCTTCAAATGAAGCCCCCATGTGACACGCTGGGAGCAGATGGACCTGAGGAACTGGGTGTGCGCGGCGTCTGCATATGTTTGCACTTCCACCGGCCCGCCGATCAGCCCGCCAAACTGAGGAGTTACCTTGCCTCCCGGGGCAACCGGCCCGCCATCTTGCACCGTTTTGCCATTTATCGCAATGTGGTAGTAGAGATTTTTGCCATTAGAGGCGCTTGTGTCAATGGGCACTTGGAAGCGCGCTGGCAGTCTGGGAGGAATTCAAGCCCTGGCAGATAGACCGGCTGCGGCTGCGAGTTTAAAAGAGCTGGCCGCCGGCCGGGCCGGGCGCAGCGCAGCCGAGGTGCTCGTAAGCCAGCCGGGTGACGACGCGGCCACGCGGGGTCCTTTGCAGCAGGCCCCGCTGCAGCAGGTAAGGCTCATAAACGTCCTCGACCGTGTCGCGCTCCTCGCCCACGGCTACCGCCAGCGTGCCCAGGCCGACGGGGCCGCCATCAAACTTCTCGATTATCAACCTGAGGATCTCGCGGTCAACCTTGTCCAGGCCGGCTTCGTCAACTTCAAGCAGGCCAAGGGCGCTTCGGGCCAGCTCGCGGGAGATGCGGCCGTCGCTTTTTACCTGGGCATAGTCGCGCACGCGCTTGAGCAGCCGGTTGCAGACGCGCGGCGTGCCCCGGGAACGGCCGGCGATCTCCTCCAGGCCGGCCGCCTCTGCCGCAACCCCCAGGATTGACGCCGAGCGCGCTGCGATCCTCGCCAGCTCTTTTGTGTTGTAATAATCAAGCCGGTGCGTGACGCCAAACCGGTCGCGCAAGGGTGTTGTTATCAGGCCGGTGCGGGTGGTGGCTCCCACCAGCGTGAACGGCGGCACGTCAAGGCGGATGGTGCGGGCGCTCGGTCCCTGGCCGATGATGATGTCCAGCTGGTAGTCCTCCATGGCGGGATAGAGCACCTCCTCGACGGAGCGGCCCAGCCTGTGGATCTCGTCGATGAAGAGGATGTCGCCCTCCTGGAGGTTGGTGAGGATGGCGGCAATGTCGGCCTTGCGCTCCAGGGCGGGGCCGGAGGTGGTGCGAATGGAAACGCCCATCTCGCCGGCGATGATGCCGGCCAGCGTCGTCTTGCCCAGCCCGGGCGGGCCCACCAGCAGCACGTGGTCGAGAGCTTCGCGGCGCGCCTGCGCCGCCTCGATGAAGATAGCCAGCTGCTCCCTGACGCCGTTCTGGCCGATGAACTCGCCAAAACTTCGCGGCCGCAGCGACACCTCCAGCTCACGTTCCTCCAGCTGCACGGCTGGGTCTGATAAACGAAGATCATCAGGCATGGTTCAATGTCCCAAGTCCCAAGAAATTACATTGATTATTTACTATTTGTCAATCTGATATTTGTTTGTTTCGGGTTTCGGCTCCGGGTTTAATCCAGCATCTACCATCCATAATCTACCATCCGTTATTTCATCTTCTTCAGCGCGCCCCTAACAAGATCCTCCACTTCCGCTTCCGGATCGGCGCCCGCCAGCGCCGCCTCCGCCTCGGTGAAGTTGTAGCCAAGGCTGATGAGCGCCTCGCGCGCCAGCAGGTAGCCGCCGTTGCCAGCGGCTGCCGGGCCGGCGGCCGCGGCCGCCGGCCCGGCCACCTTGTCCTTCAGTTCCAGCACCAGCCGCTCGGCTGTCTTTTTGCCGATGCCGGCAATGCTTTGAAATAAAGCCACATCCTTGTTAATTACCGCCCGCCTGAGATCATCGGGGGCATAGGCGGAAAGAACGGCTATTGCCACCTTTGGCCCCACGCCCGGCACGCCCTTGAGGATTTCAAAAAACTCGCGCTCCTCTGCTTCGACGAAACCGAACAGGCTGAGGGCGTCCTCGCGCACATGCAGGGAAGTGTAGACAAACACCTCGTTTGCGGCATTTTCCAGAAAGGAGAGGCTGCGCCCGGACATGCTGAGGCGGTAGCCGACGCCGCCCACATCGAGGACGACGCCGCCGGCGTCGCGTGACTGGATCTTTCCCGTCAGCGAGGCAATCATGACATCCTCACGCCGGAAAGGCCAGGTCCTTCCGCCTGCCGGACACGGCGCGGTCTCGCGCCGCCACGATCGCGCTTGGATGCGCGGAATGGGCGTGACATATCGCCACCGCCAGCGCGTCGGCGGCGTGGTCGGGCTCCGGCGCCCGCGCCAGCCCCAGCAGCGCCTTGACCATCTGCTGCACCTGGCCCTTGCCGGCCCGCCCGTAGCCGGCCACCGCCTGCTTGATCCTGAGCGGCGTGTAGTCATGAGGCGCCAGGCCGCGCCCGGCGCAGGCCAGCACGGCCACCCCGCGCGCCTGGCCGACGGAGAGCGCCGTCTTAATGTTCACGCCTCCAAAAAGCTCCTCGACGGCGGCGGCATCGGGCTTAAGCGCGTCGATTACCTCTAGCAGTTGACAGTAAATATGAAAAAGACGCTCGTGGTGAGCGTCCCCGGCCGAGGTGATAATGGCGCCATGTTCCACCAGCCTCAATTTCTCGCCAGCCTTGTCAATCACGCCCCAGCCGGTGGCGGCGATACCCGGGTCAATTCCCAAAATGCGGATGGTGGGTGGTGGGTGGTGGGTGGTGGATTTCACTGTTTCAGTTCCCAATTCAAAGTTCCAAGTTCAAGGTTTCGAGTTCCGAAAATCATATCGATTATTTACCATTCGTCAAATCATTTCCTTTTTTCTTTGGTTTGAATTTTATCTGCCATCTACCATCCACCATCTACCATCCGCTTTCCAGCACCTCTTCATCAATGTCAAAGTTGGCGTGCACTTCCTGGACGTCATCGTTGTCTTCGAGGGCGTCCATTAGCCGCATCATCTTTTTGGCGTCGCTCTGCTCCAGCCTGACCGTGCTCTTGGGAAGCATAGCAAGCTCGGCGGACGCATATTTGATCCCGGCCGCTTCGAGCGCCCCGCGTACGCGCATAAAATCCGAGGGATCGGTGACGATCTCATAGGCGCTCTCGTCCTGGTTGACGTCTTCGGCGCCGGCGTCAATGGCGGCGGCCATCAGCTCGTCCTCACCAATGGTATTCGCGTCCACCACGATTGATCCCTTGCGCTCGAACAGCCAGGCCACCGATCCGGTCTCCCCAAGCTTGCCGCCCGTCTTGTTAAAGATATTGCGGACGTCGGATGCAGTGCGGTTGCGGTTGTCGGTCATGGCCTCGACCAGCACCGCGACGCCCGCCGGCCCGTAGCCCTCATAGGTGACGGTTTCATAGGACTCGCCATCGCCGCCGCCAGCGCCCTTGGCGATGGCGCGCTCGATGTTGTCCTTCGGCATTGAGTTGTCCTTCGCCTTCTGGATGGCCGTCGCCAGCGTGGCGTTACCCGACGGGTCGGGGCCACCCTCCTTGACCGCAACGGTGATGGCGCGCGAAAGCTTGGAAAAGAGCTTGCCGCGCTTGGCGTCAGCGGCGCCCTTCTTGTGCTTGATGGATGACCACTTGGAATGTCCGGACACTGTCTCCTCCGGGTTGTATTTGCCGCCCAGCGGCTTCCCCGCCGGAAAAAAACCCAGCAGTAATCATACAACAGAGACTTTAAACGTGCATACCGGGCAGGTCGATCCGGACGATGGGAATGAGCATTCCGGTTCCATTCCTGGCCAGTTTTCAATGTTTGACCGGAAGGTGGATTCTATGCTAGCCTTGCCCATCAACGGAGACATGTGCAGAGGAGGTGAACCCGGCCGGCCGCTAAAAAAACATTAGCTGTTCATTTCTTATATGTGACAATATTTGGCAAAAAGGTAAAATAGCAACATTCAGGCTTGCTATTATTAAAGATTACCGGGGAGGAGTTTTAATGAAGAAAACAAGCAGGCCGTTCTCGAAAAAGCTGCTTTTGCTCCCGGCAGCCGCAGCAGTGGCGGTGGTCATCCTGGCGTTCATTCCCGCGGCGGCGATGGCAACGTCCTACAGCCACAGCACCCAGGTGGCGATAGTGCCGTCCACAGCCTATTACGGTTCCACCAGTGAGCTGCCAACATCGGGGGGCGCTTTCAGCGCATTTACTTTCTCTGATCTGCCCATAGCCAGCATCAACGCCACCAATTTGGCCCCGTATGACACCGTCGTCCTTTATCAGGATTGCACGCTTGCCGCAGATTTGACACCATCTCAAAAAAGCGATCTGAATAACTGGGTGTCGAACGGGCACAAGCTGATCATCTATGACTCTGATTCATGCAATGCCACGGACGGCACAACGCCGGACTGGAGCTGGCTGGCGTTTCCTTTTGCTACCAATAATCCCGGCCAGCTGGGTTCCAACAGCGGCTCCCTGAGCGTGGTGGAAAACGATTCCCTTGCCAGTGCCGATCCGTCTTCGCCTTACTACATCGACACGGGAAGCATCACAACCAACACGGATGCCGTCGGGGACGCGAACGTAATGGTTACCCACAACATGAACTGGTACGTCAACATGGCGGCGGTCAACGCCAACGGGGTGCATGGGCCGGTGCATACTTATGCCACCCTCGGCAGCGGCCTGGTCATTTATAACGGTTTGGATACCGATTTCATTTTTACTGACCCGGGCCTGCAGAAGATCTGGCTGCAGGAGCTGCAGCAGCCCTGGAATCCTGACGGGCTGCCACACGTAAACTCGGCAGCCGCCAAGAATTACTACTGGACCTGGTACGATAACGTCGGCATGCGCGACTGGGTGCTGATGGCCAATCCGGCTGGGCACGCCACCCTCAGCTTTGGCCTTTCGATTGCCGGCAAGCCATACGGACTGTCGATGGCGGCGGGCGGCGCTCCCGGCGTCGTCAACGCGGGCAAGACCCTGACGGCCATCTATCCCGGCATTATTGGCGGCCCCGTCGAGGCGACATCAAAGACGGGAGACAGCGCCATTGTCAGCCAGAGGAGCCTGATGGGCAATTCCTTCGAGGAGGTCCTGGGAACAGACGCCAGCACGCTCTCGGATCATTTCTACTGGACCTGGTACGATCAGCAGAGCCCCGGCTTCCAAAACTGGGTGCTGGTGGCCAATCCGTCCGCCACCGAGACGGTGCACGTTGAAATCTCGATTGCCAATCAACTGATTTCCCAAAACGATATCGCCCCCGGGCAGAGATGGACGCCGACTTTCGCCGGCAGGATTGGCGGCCCGGTGGAAGTGAAAGCCTATCTGAAGGGTGGCACCTGGGTGGCAAATCCGCGTGACGTAATTGCTTCCCAGAGAGTGCTCTCCAACTTCGGGGCGGCCTTTAACGAGGTTCCGGGAATTCCGTCCCGCGAGCTGAAGTCCGACTATCTCTGGACGTGGTACGACAACGCCTCTCCCGGCGCAACCGACTGGGTGCTGATCGCCAATGCCGGCTTCGACCATAGCGGCAATCCTCAAGGGACGGTGACCGCCCATGTCAAGATAGGAAATACCGTCGTCGGGACGTATAACATCGGCGCTGGTCAAAGGGTAACTCCCACATTCCCGGGCATGATGGGCGGCCCGGTGGAGGTCTGGACAGACGCAGGCGATGTGATTGCCTCGCAGCGCACGACCTGGGGGCCATCGTTTGAAGAGGTTCCCGGTTATGGCAAGGATGCGCTCGCCAGCGACTACAACTGGACCTGGTACGACATGCAAAGTCCCGGCGCGGCAAACTGGATCCTGATTGCAAACCCGAATAACACAGCGGTTAGCTATCAAATCAAGATCGCCGGAGTTATCAAAGGCAGCGGCACCATTCCCGCCGGCGGCCGTGTTACGCCTGTTTTCCCCGGCGTGATGAACGGCCCGGTGGAGGTGTCCTCCACAGGCGGCGTCGTTATGGCCTCCCAGCGGGTTACCTGGAACGGCTACTTCAATGAGGTGCTGGGAACGGTACTGAACTGACGAAAACGAGATCATGACAGGCACGGAGCAATTCGTGCGCGCGGCAAAGGCGCCCATGCGGGCGCCTTTGCCTTTTGCCTTTCCCGGCTCAGGGTAACTGCTTGACCGATTAAAAAATGGCAGAATCCGGACGCGGTCGCAAAATGTGACTACATCTCAAAAAGGGTATATGCCAAAAAAAGGGGGAGCTCTCGCCGCTGGCCTTATCCCGGAATCAGCGCTGCGATGGCCTTTGGCAGCGAGGCCTTGATCTTCTCGACCTCTCCATGGTCCATGTGCAAGGTAACCGTCTCCAGCACCACGTTGACCATCTGCTCCAGGTCGAACTCCGCTTCGCGGGCGTAGATGAAACGGCGCCTGATGGCTTCCAGGAACTCTTCCCGGCTCATCTTGACAGGCACCCGCGATGGCTCCCAGCCCTCGTAATAGACGCCCCGGATCAGCTCCGGCAACTGCGCGCCCAGGTTGGCGGCTTCATTGACCGGCAGCCTGTCCCGGAGCGTGTGCAAAACTACCCTCAGGGCCGATAGCGCCTGATCGGGGCGCTCCTGCCAGCCCATCTCCCTCTCGATCTCGGCAAGAATGCGGTTGGTTTTTTCAACGGTGGTGTTGATTGCGGCAATGTTCTCGGCCATGATGCCCTCCTTGTCGGGTCCTGTACAAGGATTATGGCCGGTTTGCCGCCCGTTAAACCTGCCGGCTGCCGGCGGGGCCGCTTGCCTTTGCCCGGCGCATTTCAGGAAAGGAAGAAGACACCATTGTCAAAAAAAGCCGGTGCAGTCTGAGATCGTCTGTCAGCTCCGGATGGAATGCGGTCACGATCATGTTGCCCTGGCGGGCGGCGACAGGATGCCCGTCGTACTCAGCCAGAACTTCAACGTCGACGCCCGCCGACTCGATCCAGGGGGCGCGGATAAAAATGCCATGAAACGGCTTCTTGCCAACAAGCGGCGCTTCAAGGTCGGCCTCAAAACTCTTCACTTGGCGGCCGAAAGCGTTCCGGCGCGCCGTGATGTCCATCAACCCCAGCAGCGGTTGATTGCCTTCGGTCACCTCGCGCGCCAGCATCACCAGCCCGGCGCAAGTACCGAAGACGGGCAAGCCGGCGGCGGCCAGCTCGCGCACCGGCTCAAGCAGTTGATAGCCGACCATAAGCTTGCCGATGGTCGTACTCTCGCCCCCCGGGATCACCAGGGCGTCAAGCCCCTCCAACTCGCGCCAGCGGCGCACCTCGCGCGCGGCCGCCCCGGCTCTTCCCAGCGCCCGGCAATGCTCGCGAAAAGCGCCCTGCAGGGCCAGAACCCCGATGGTGGATGGTGGATGGTGGATGGTGGATTTTCCCCGTTCCAAGTTAAACCGCCGGCCGTTTAACGTTTCGCGTAAAACCTCTTCGCTTTTTCCGTGTTAAACGTGAAACGCTCGTGAGTTTATTCAGGTTACCGGAATTGGATCAGGTTCTCTTCGCCAATTTCCTTGATATCAAGGCCGGCCATTGCCTCTTTCAGGCCCGCGGATACTTTGGCAAGGATATGCGGGTCGTTAAAATGGGTGGTCGCCTCGACGATCGCCTTGCCGCGCGCGGCCGGGTCGGCGCTCTTGAAGATGCCGGAGCCGACAAAGACGCCGTCGGCGCCCAACTGCATCATCAGGGCCGCGTCAGCCGGCGTCGCCAGCCCACCGGCGGAAAAGTTCACCACCGGCAGCCCACCATTTTCCGCCACCCACTTAACCAGCTCATACGGGGCGCGCAGATCTTTGGCCGCCATGAACAGCTCATTTCCGTCCATGTTCGCCAGCCGCCGGATCTCGCTGGAAATCGTGCGCATGTGCCGCACGGCCTCGACGACGTTGCCGGTGCCGGCCTCGCCCTTTGTCCGGATCATCGCCGCCCCCTCAGCGATGCGCCTCAGCGCCTCTCCCAGGTTAATCGCCCCGCAAACAAACGGCACCTTGAAGCTCCACTTGTTGATATGATTGGACTCATCAGCAGGGGTGAGCACCTCGGACTCGTCAACGTAATCAACCTCAAGCGCCTCCAGGATCTGCGCTTCAACAAAGTGGCCGATGCGGGCCTTGGCCATGACCGGAATGGACACCGTCTCCTGGATCTCCCGGATTTTCTCCGGGTCCGCCATCCGGGCGACGCCGCCGGCGGCGCGGATGTCGGACGGCACCCGCTCCAGCGCCATCACCGCGCAGGCTCCCGCCTCCTCGGCAATCTTCGCTTGCCCGGCGTTGGTAACGTCCATGATGACGCCGCCTTTGAGCATCTCCGCCAAGCCGGTTTTGACTGTCATCGTGCCGATCTTCATCCAAAACCTCCTCGAATTAGATAAACAGTTTATCAAAAAGCGGAGGGGGATAGTTCAGGCTTTGGTTGTGGCTTTTCAACGCAGGGTATAAAATCCCAATAAATTTCAGGGGTTAGGTCTTGGTGTTTATCCACCATCTACCGTCCACCATCCACCATCCGCTTTTGGAGGTTTCATGGAAGTAGAGATCGGCCGTGGCAAGAAGGGGAGGCGCGCCTACGGGCTGGACGATATCGCCATCGTTCCCAGCCGGCGGACGCGTGACATCGAGGATATCGACATCAGCTGGCAGCTTGGTCCGCACCGGCTGGAGATTCCCTGCCTGGCTTCGGCTATGGATGGGGTCGTCGACCCCAAATTCGCCGTGGCGATGGGCAAAATCGGCGGTATGGCGGTGCTTAACCTGGAAGGAATCCAGACCCGTTTCGAGGATGCCGAGGGAGAACTCAAAAAAATTGCCGCCCTGCCGGTCGACCAGGCCACTCACGGGCTCCAGGAGATCTATCAGGAGCCGATCAAGGAAGAATTGATAACACAAAGGATCAAGGAGATCAAAGAGGGGGGCGTGCTGGCGGCGGCTTCGCTGACGCCGCAGAAGGTCACCCGCTATTACCAGTTGGTCCTCGACGCCGGTCTCGACGTGCTCATCATCCAGGGGACGGTCGTCAGCGCCGAGCACGTCAGCTCAGTGGTGGAGCCGCTCAACCTGAAGAAGTTTATCGCCGAGGTGCCGCTGCCGGTGATCGTCGGCGGCTGCGCTTCCTACACCACGGCGCTGCACCTGATGCGCACCGGCGCCGTCGGTGTCCTTGTCGGTGTCGGCCCTGGGGCCGCCTGCACCACCCGCGCCGTCCTCGGCATCGGCGTTCCCCAGGCGACCGCGGTCGCCGACGCCTCCGCCGCCCGGGTGCAGCACCTGCTGGAAACGGGGCAATATGTCAACGTGATCGCTGATGGCGGCATGCGCACCGGCGGCGACATCGCCAAGGCGATTGCCTGCGGCGCCGACGGCGTCATGATCGGCTCGCCGCTGTCGCGCGCCTACGAAGCCCCCGGGCGCGGCTATCACTGGGGCATGGCCACCTTCCATCCGCAGCTGCCACGGGGCACGCGCGTGAAGACAAACCAGGTAGCCTCCCTGGAAGAGATCCTCGTGGGACCGGCGCGTGAGAACGACGGCACGCTGAACCTGTTCGGCGCTCTTAAGACATCGCTTGCGACTTGTGGTTATGAGAACATCCAGGCGTTCCAGAAGGCGGAGGTGATGGTCGCGCCGGCGCTGCAGACTGAGGGCAAGAAGCTGCAGCGTGAACAGGACGTGGGGATGGGGTAAACCGGTTGCTTGATTCTAGATGCTGGATCCTGGATAAAACCAACAAACCGGGTGCTGGATTCCAGACTCAGATGCCGGCTTAACCCGAAGCTTTCAGTTCCCCAAAAACTGCAGGTGGCTGAGCGGCCAGTAGACGATCTCGGCGCGGCCGATGACGTTACTGATGGGGGCAAACCCCCAGCGGTGGCTGTCATAGCTCTCGTCGCGGTTGTCGCCCAGGACAAACAACTGCCCGCCGGGCACTGTCTCCGCCGGCATCGTGTAATCCGTTTTCCGCGCGTTTGGGACAACAAACGGCTTGCCGTTTACCAACACCTCGCCGTGCTTGATCTCAACCGTATCCCCCGGAAGGCCGATCACGCGCTTGACAAAGGGCGTGTCCTGATGAAGATCGGCGGGCGGGTTAAAGACAATCACGTCGCCGCGATGGATCGCGCGGAAGTGATAGATGAGGCGGTCAGCCAGGATGCGGTCATTCTCCTGGATGGTCGGTATCATCGAGCCGGTTGGAATCTGGTATGGCTTGGCGACGGTAGCCTGAAACGCCATCGCCACGCCAAAAGCGACGGCCAGCGGGATCACCAGATCGCGAAGCAGCCAGCGCGCGAGCCTGCGCTTCTTGCCCGGAGGAGCCACTTCCCCCAGCTCCGCCGGCAGGTCGGCCGGGGCCGCTTCCAGGCTGGACTCCGGGGCAGGACGGTCAGTGTCCCAGCTCCAGTTGTCCGGCGGCGGCGTTATCCAGCCGCTGCCGCCGGAAGGCTCGCCCAGCCAGTCCGGCGGAACCTGCCGCTGGGGGGCGTCTCCAGTTTCGTTTTCGTCGCCTGATTCAGGCACCGATTTGATATTCCATTTCCGATATCAGCGTTCCTGTCCGTGATCAAGAGCAACCTGCAGCCAGAGAGCGAGGCACGGGAGCGCAAATTCCTGTTAAATCAGTCGGTGTAAGTTCAAATTCATCTTAGCCTTTTTCCGGCGGCGCTACAAAACCAATAAACGGATATTGGATATTGGGTTATCCAGAATCCAGCATCCAATATCCGCTTTTTTACATTTCCATCAACCGGATAAATTCATCCTGGAATGATTTGTTGAGCGGCAGTGGAACATGCCTGATTTTTGACCTGATCTCCTCCAGGCTGCGCCGGTGCGCCGGCGTCAGCATCAGGGCGGCGCCCCGGCAGGCCGCGTCGGCAGACACCTCGACGCGGTCATCGGGCAGATCCGGGAACATCTTCAGCAGGCGGGCATTGTCCAAGTTGATATAACTGCCGAACGTGCCTGTGATTAGCATCCGCTCCGGTTGCGCCCCCCCCCGCTTCTTTTGCAACACGGAGATGGCGGCATGGACGGAGGCCTTGACCAGCTGGAAGGAGCGGATGTCATGCTGGTCCATACTGATCGGCTCCTCGCCGCCGGCTATCACCACCGGCCCCTGCTTCAGCAGACGGCCGCTCCCATCCACCCAGCTATATCGTCTCATCTCTGCAATGATGTCAATGAGGCCGGAGCCGCAGATTCCTTTCGCTTTGCCGCCGCCAACCACTTCATAAACAAACTTTTCCCCTTCAAGGCGGGCCTTGTAAATGGCGCCCCGGGTCGCCGAGAGGCCGAAAGACATGTGCGCATCCTCGTAGGCGGGGCCGGCAGGCGTGGAGGCCACCAGTATTCGGTCGCGTCCCCCCAGCGCGATCTCGCAATTGGTGCCGACGTCCACCGTCAGCTCCGTCCCGGCGCTGCCGGCCATGCCCACCGCCAAGATATCGGCGAGCGCATCGGCGCCGACAAAGCCGAAAACGGGACGGGGCACGAACAGGTTTGCCGCGGGAGCGGCAATGCCGAGTCCCGTGGCGGGGCCGGCATAGTCACCCGCTTCTTTGAGGTTGTAAGGCGTGCCGCAAAGCGGCGCCGGATCAACATCCAGCAGAAACGCATACATGGCCGAGTTGCCCACCGCCACAATGTCAACTATCTCTTCAACGTCAATGCCGGCCTCCCGGCAAAGTCCGGTGAGCGAATCGCTGATGGCCTGGGTGAGGAGGACGTGCAGGCGCGTCCTGACCGCAGGCTGCTCGGCGGCGATTCCGAGACGGCTGGCGATGTCGGCGCCGTATTCCTGCTGCGGGTTGGCAATTACCCTGGTGCCAAGCGCGCCGCCGTCGCCCAGCCGGACCAGCCGCGACCAGATGCTTGAAGTGCCAACATCGACAGCGGCTCCGTAACCGGCTGAAGCCGGGTTGATTATTTCAGCGCTGGTCAAGGGATGATAATAGAAATGTGGTCAACCATAAAAACCGGACAAATACCGCACCGCGCGGAAGATGCACACCGGCAGCGCCAGAGAGCTGGCAAAGACAGCATAGCAGATATATGGAGGACAAGCAACCGCCCGTGGACATGAGTTCGCTGCCGCCTGCCGCAACAGCCAGGGACATGATCCATTTCCCAAAGGAAATTGAGATCATGTCCCTGGGTTCGGCTGATAGAAACAGTTACACTCCTCTGCTAAACTTTACTAAAGAGGTCCGTGGGGATTTGTTTGCTTTTTTCCGCCCGATGACGCGTCTCATTTTCTTAATTAATAATCCAGCTTGCTCAACTGCCAGGCCGAAAGGCTAATGCTTTTGACGTAGCATCACTTCCGTAACTGCCCTTTGAGGAGGCGGCCGGCTTGAAATCAATGGTTATCCTGCCGTCCTGGAAGCCGGATGACATCTATCCTTCCAGGGTGGCCAGATCGGCGGTCAGCTACCAGCACCCGCTCGGACTGCTTTATATCGCTACCTGCATTCAGGCCGCCGGGCACGAGGTCAGGCTGGTGGACGGCGCTTTCTGGACCCACGCCGAGATCATCGACCAGGTGCGCCGGTTTGCGCCCGGGTTCGTCGGCATTTCCGCCAACGCCGCCATGTGGAGCAAGGCAAAGAAAACAGCCGCCGGCATCAAGGCCATCGACCCATCCGTCCACGTCACTGCCGCCGGCCCTTACCCGTCCGCAGTGGAAGAGAAGTGCCTTCAGGACTGCCCCAGCCTCGATTCGATTGTCATCGGCGAGGGCGAGCAGACCGTCCCGGAGATGATTGACAAGTTAATAAATGGCTGCAGCCTTGCCGGAGTGGCGGGGACTGCTTTCCGGTCCCGGGACGGCGCCATTGTCAAGAACGAACCCCGGCCGCTGATCGAGGACCTGGACGCCATCCCCATCCCGCGGCGGGAACTGCTGGGGGATTTTGACAAGTACGAGTCGCCGCCGGGGAGTTACAAGCGCAAGCCGATCGCGATCGTGATGACCTCGCGTGGCTGCAAGGCCCGCTGCATTTACTGTTTCCAGATGAATGGCGAGCGCCGCATCCGCTTCCGCAGCGTCGAGAACGTCGCCAGTGAAGTCGAGGAACTGGTGAACCGCTACGGTTTCAGGGAGATCAGGTTCCTGGACGAGACTTTCACTGCCGACCGGGAGCGGGTCATGCAGTTGCTCGGCCGGTTCCGGGAGCTCAAACTTGATTTTAGCTTTTATGTCTCCTCGCGCGTGAACACCGTTGACTTTGAGTTGCTTCGTGAGTTGAAAAAAGCCGGCTGTTGGGCAATCCTCTTTGGCGCCGAAAGCGGCGTCCAGAAAAACTTGAACACGCTCCGCAAGGGCGTGACTCTTGACCAGACGCGCGCCGCCGTGGCGGCGGCAAAAAAAGCGGGGCTGAAGGTCTATACGCCCTTCATCATCGGCATTCCGGGGGAGACGTACGAAGAAGCGCTGAAAACGGTGGACTTTGCCGTTGAGCTTAACCCGCATTACGCAAACTTTCACACGATGACGCCTTTCCCCGGGACTGAGCTTTACGACAATGTTGACAAATATGGCACAATGTCAACAAACACGGATGACTACACTTTCGAAGGCGGCGCATTCGTCCCTTATTCGATGACGCGGGAGCAGATCGAAGCAGTGCGCACAATCGCCTTCCGCCGCTTCTATTCCCGTCCCGGTTTCATCCTCCGGCGGCTGCTGGGAGTGCGCAGCATCTACGATTTCAGAACCGTAATCAAGGGAGCGGCGAGCTTCTTCTGGCTCTGGGCCAGGCGCGACAGCCTCGCCATGAAGCCGGCGCCGCCGGACCAAAGCCAGCCCGCGAAGGTGAAATGAACAAAGCCGCTTCTTCCGCGCCGATGGTCTCGGTGGTCATCCCAGTCTACAACAAGGCTGAAACCATCGGTCCTGTCCTTGAGGCAGTCTACAATTCAACCTACCCCAATTTCGAGGTTGTCCTGGTCAACGATTGCTCCACCGACAACTGCATGGAAGTGCTGCGGGGGTTTGCCGGCAGGTATCCTCACCGGCTTGTCGCCCTGAAAGAAAACATGGGGGTGTCGAAAGCGCGTAATATTGGCTCCGGCAAGGCTGCCGGGGAGATCATTCTTTTTATTGACGCCGATTGCATCATTATGCCGGAGACAATGGCGCGCTGCGTTGAGAAGCTGAGCGGCAGCGGCGCCAGTTGCGTTGGCGGCGCCTACACCAAGGACGCCTGGGACGAGGACTTTTTCAGCAACTTCCAGTCCCTTTACATTCATTACGTCGAAACCAAGAATGAGCACCCCGATTATATCGCCACCCACTGCATGGCGATCCGCAAGGATCTCTTTCAAGAGTTCGGCGGGTTTGTCGAGAATTCATTCATCGGCCACCAGGCCAGCGTCGAGGATGTCGAGTTCTCGCACCGCCTGATCCAGGCCGGCCACCGCCTGCTGCGCCCGGCCAGCATCCAGGTGCGGCACATGTTTGGCTTTAATTTCAACAGGTCGATCAGGAACGCCGTCAAGAAAAGCAAGTACTGGACGATGTACTCGCTCAAGAACCGCGACGTGCTCAAGGACTCCGGCGCCGCCTCACATCAGCTGAAAGTCAACACCGGCACCCAGGCGTTCAACCTGATCCTGGTTGCCGCGGCGCTGGCGTCGGGCATCTGGTGGCTGCTGCTGCCCATCCCCCTGCTTTACGCCCTCAACGTTGGCGCCAGCTTCAGCCTGTTTCAGCTAATCAAGCGCGAGCGCGGCTGGTGGTTCCTGGTCCGCTCGCTGCTTTATTACCAGCTTGTTTATCCCGCCGCCGTCGCTTACGGATCGGCCGTTGGCACGTTAAAATACCTTTGGGAAGTGAAGATCCTGCGCCGGTACGGGTAACGCCATTCCGCGTTCCGGAGGTCATGCGCGAAACGCCGAACGCGAAACTCCTTATGCACTCGCCAATAAAATACATCCCCCAGATCTTTCTGAAGAACAGGTTGGTTCAGTTCACTTTTTTTGTGACTTCGCGCTGCAATGCCCGCTGCCCGTTCTGCTTCTACTGGCAGGACCGGCACAGCCGCCGCGACGAGCTTGACCTCGATGAGATCGGCCGGGTGGCCGGTTCGATGGGCGGGCTCCTGTGGCTGCTCTTTTCCGGCGGGGAAATTTTCTTGCGCCGGGACCTGGCGGATATCGTTGACGCCTTTTACCGCAGCTGCCGGCCGGTCGTCATCACGCTGCCCACCAACGGCCTGGCGCCAGACCTGATCATTCCCCAAGCGGACGAGATTCTTTCCCGCTCGCCGGAGAGCGCCGTGGTGATCAAGGTCTCGATCGACGGGATTGGCGCTGAACACGACCGCATCCGCAACACGCCCGGCAGTTTTGACAAGGCCATGGAGACGTGGGAAGAACTGCGGCGGCTGCGGCGCCGGCATCAAAACCTGCAGACAGGCGTCAACACCGTTTTTCTGCGCCAGAACCAGGACGACATTGAAAAGATCATCGATTTTGTCAACGGTCTGCCCGGGTGCGAGACCCATACCATCTCGCTGGTTCGCGGCAGCCCGGCGGACGGAAACGGCAAAGGCATCGACCTGGCAAAATACTTATGCGCGATCGAGCGGCTGGAGACGGACCTGAAGGGGCCTCGCCCGAGGATGTACCATTTTAGCCTAGCGCGGCTAAAATCCGCCCAGGACCTGGTCCAGCGGCGCCTGATTTACGAGACCGTCCGCCAGGGACGGCGGCAGCTGCCCTGCCTGGCCGGCCGCATTGCCGCCGTGATGAACGAGGTCGGGGACGTCTTTCCCTGTGAGATTCTTGATTCCCGGATGGGAAACGTGCGCGAGAGCGGCTATGATTTAATGGAGGTGTTGCGTTCCGGGAACGCCGGCGCCGTCAGGGCGCAAATCAACAGTTCGGGATGCTACTGTTCACACGAGTGTTATTTCGTCACCAACATTCTTTTCAATCCACTGATGTACGGACGGCTGATGAAACAGCTGATGGCGCTGCCGCAAACAAGCGGGTAGCCTTCGAGGGCCAGCGATCTGAAAGCGCCCGGGCCGCAGCGTCGGTTTCCCGGACGCGGCTGGGGCTGGCGGCCAGCCTCGCCGCCATCTTTCTGTTTGTCCTCGCCATCACCGTGCCGTTCATCGGCCAGGCGCTTCACCTGGACGACGCCATTTTCTGGGACTTTGCCCGCAACAACCTGTCGCACCCGTTCCAGCAGCACATTCCCAACTATTTTTTAATGGGCAGGCAATTTGGCGCGTTCAGAGATACCCACCCCGCCTTTGACGAGCTCTACATCTCCCTTTTCATGCTGGCGGGCGGGGTCGGCGCGCCGGAGGCGCTGTTTCACCTCGGCTTTATAATTTTCCCGCTCATCGCCGGGGCCTCCATGTTCTTCCTTGGCAGCCGTTTCACCCGGGGGGCGCTGCCGGCGGCGCTGCTGCTGCTGTCCACGCCGGCGGTGATGGTCCTTTCCCATACCCTGATGGGCGATCTGCCCATGACCGCCTTCTGGCTGGCGGCGACCGCCGCCTACATATACGGAACTGACCGCCGCAGCCCGCCGTTGCTGGCGCTCGCGAGCATACTGACAACGCTGACGGTTTTCACCGGCTATCAGGGGCTGGCCTTGATCCTGCTGCTGCCGGCATACGCCTGGATTCAGACGGGGCGGCTGCGGCGGGAGGCGGTCCTGCCAGCCGTCCTGCCGGTGGTGGCTTTTGCCGCCTTTACCTGGTTTAACCTTGCCCATTACGGGGCGCTGCCGCGATTTTCCCACGCCCAGGGTCTCAGCGTCCAGGGATACAGCCTTGTCTCACGGTTTCAGGGAATGATCCTGCAGCTGAGCGGCGCGTCGGTGTTTCCTCCATTTCTGGCCGGCGCTTTCATGCTGCGGCGGCGGCGGTACCTGGCGCTTCCGGCCGTGGCGGCAGGAGCGGCGCTGCTTGGCTGGCGCCAGCTTTCACCGGCCTACCCGCCTGCCAGCGCGATTCTTTTCGCCATTTTTATCTTCACCGGCGCCTGTTTACTGATTGGCGTATTTTCAGAGGGGCTGGCCCAGGCAATAAGCCGCATCAGGGGCCGGCCCCCGGACCGCGACTTCTTGTTCCTCGCCCTCTGGCTTGTCTCGATTCTGGCGGCCGTTGTCGTCCTCCTGCCGGACGCAACTACAAGATACTATCTGCCCGTCTTTGCGCCGATGGTTCTTCTTATGTTCCGGGAAGCGGAAGCGGCAATTTCATCGCGGCGGCTGCTGACGGGCCTGGCGCTGGCTGCCATCGGAATGTCATTTGTGGCGGGCCTGTGGCTGTCGGCTGCCGACTACCGGCTGGCTCAGGCTTACAAGGATTTTGCCCTATCGGTCAATTCCCGCTACCACCCGACCGGCACGGTCTGGTTTGTGGGAGAGTGGGGCTTCCGCCATTACATGGAGCAGGAAGGGTACCGGTACTTGCCCGCGGACAGCGCCGAACCGAAAAAGGGCGATCTGATCATCGAGCCTGGCTTGATGCAGAGACCCGTGGCGCCGTCCCTGCTAAAGCGCGTGCGACTGGCGGATGCCCCGGCGGCAGACTGGTCGATGCCGGTGCGGGTAATGAGCCCGCCGGCCGACGCCGGCTTTTACGGCACTTACTGGGGGCGGTTGCCCTTTTCGATCACCAGCCGGCCACTGGAGCGGTTTAAGGTTTACACGGTAAGCAGTTAAAGCGCGGCGGATGGCAGGCTTGCCAGCCTGTTTTTGGGCGGCTTTCTTAGTAGATAGCAGGCTTTTGCTTGTCTCTGGGGCGCATCATTTCCGCATATCCATCCCAGCCACAAATCAGACCAGGAACTGCCGCGCGCTCCGGAAATAATTGTGAAGTGTGTGATAATTCGTCACCAGCCGCAAGTGCGTGGCGATAATCCGCGGCCGGAGATAAAACTCCCGGTAAGCCCGTCTGATCGCTTTTACCAATTCGTCATCTGTGATATTCTGGCGGCGGTATACCGGCCTTCCGGTTGGAACATAATCGCGCCAGTCCTGACTTATCAGCAGCCCTTCACGCTTATGTTTCTCAAATTCCTCCGTGCCGGGGAAAGGAACCATTGCCGCAAACCCGGCGCTATCCAACCTCAATTCCTTGGCGAAAGAAATTGTCTCAGCCAGAGTTTCCCTGGTTTCATCCAAAAAGCCAAAAAGGAAATAACCATGCGCCAGAATGCCTGCAGCGTGGGTCTGCCGCACTGCTTCAATCACACGCTCTTTTGTGATTTTTTTAATCCTCAAGAGCATCTCCGCGTTTCCAACTTCGATTCCGTATTGGATCAACCGGCAACCTGCGCCTCTCATTTGTATCAGCATCTCCAGATCCACCTCGTTGGCGCGGGCGCTACAAGTCCAGGCGATGTCAAGTTTGTGCTTCTTGATAAGCCGGCATATTTCCATCAGCCGCTTCCGGTTACAAATCATCGATGGGTCGCGGAACGAGAACATCGAAACACCAAAGTCCCGATTGAGCCAAATAATCTCTTTAACGATATTTTCAGCGCTCCGCAGGCGGTAGCGCTTGCCCTGCTGCGTGGTAACATCACAAAAACTGCAGCCATAAGGGCAACCGCGCCCGCTGATTATGCAGGAAAATTTCCCCCGCCTCCCCCAAGCCGGGTATGGGTTATACATTGCCGGCTTCGGCAACAGGTCATGCGCAGGGAATGGCAGATTATCAAGGTCCATATTCCGGGCGCGTGGGGGATTCCGCTTCAGGGAATCGCCGCTGCCAAGGACGGTGCCGGCAATACTGTCAACGGTAGAGCCGACCGCAACAGCTTCGCAGATTTCCTGCATCGTCTCCTCGCCCTCTCCCACTACAGCGACGTCAACTGCAGGATGGCTCGCTGCTGCCTCCGGCAATGCGGTGACGTGCGGTCCTCCGGCTACAATTAACATGTCAGCGCTTTCGTCTTTGACAAGCCCGGCCGCCGCGGCAGCATCGGGCCATTGGGGCGTCAGGGCAGAGATGCCAACTACCTGGGGCCGGAAAGACCGGACCGCTGCCTTGATTTTCTCGGCTGATAATCCCATCGAGAAGGCGTCGAGCATCATCACATTATGATGTTTCTGGCGAACTGCCGCGGCAATGTACGCCAACCCCAGCGGCTGCGTAGAGATCCAGGGACGTTCAATTGAGCCTTTCCAAAGACCGGATGGAGGCGTGATTAGCAGCACTCTCAATGCCGCGTCCGCGGTCGCATCATTCAACTTGACCATATATTGCTGACCCTAACTTCCACCTTGACTGCGCTGTCAAATATTTATCCAGGAAACCTGTTCTTATACTAATGCTATAAACAATACTCTAATTGAGTTAAATTGCGCCGCATACACACAATTTCAACTGCCACCCATCAGCTCCCGGCAGACGGCCAGCGTGCTTTTGACATCGCCGGCAAAGGCGTCTACGCCCACCTCGCGGGCCAGCTCCGGCGAGTGCGCCGCGCCGCCGGAGACCACTTTGACCCGGTCGCGGAGGCCGGCCGCCTCGAGGGCGGAAATCACATCCAGGAGCGACTGCTTTGTCGAGGTGGTGAAGGCGGAGAGCAGCAGCAGGTCGGCGTCAACCTCCCCGACCTTGGCGGCAAACTTCGCCGCCGAGACATTTACGCCCAGGTCATAAACCTTGTAGCCGCCTGCCCGCAGCGCGGAGACGATGATGTTCTTGCCGATATTGTGAACGTCGCCCCTGACGGTGCCGATTACGACGACGCCGGCCTGGTCCGCCCTTCGCTCGAACAGGAAAGGATCCAGCACCTGCAGCGCCGCCTCCACGGCGGCGGCTGAGCGCAGCATCTCCGGGATGAAGTATTCCCCCGTCTCGTACCGGGCGCCCACCTCCTCCATCGCCGCCGACAGGGTAGACAGGATGCTGTCCGCCGAAAGGTCGGCGGCGGTAATCTCGCCGCCCAGGCGGGCGGCCTGATCGGCGTCGCCCTCCACCAAAACCTGTCTGAATCTGTCCAGAAGCTCCAACGTTAATACTTTCCGTACGCTCTGCCAAACTCCACGAGGGCGGCCACGTTTTCCAGCGGCGCACCGGCGGGAATCGAGTCGCCGGTGCTTAAGATAAACCGCCCTCCCGCCTTGGCGGCCGCCATGGCGACTTTCACCGCCCTCTCCACATCGGCAGGCGATCCCTTCTCCATGACCGCGACGGCGTCGATGTTTCCCTTAAGAACCACTTTTCCGTCCACCGCCTGCCGCGCCTGCTCCAGGTCTACCGGCGAGTCAATCTCGAGCGCGGCGGCGCCGGTGCGAGCCATTTCCGGCAAGATCGGCAGGCTGTTACGGCAGATATGAAGGATGACCGGGGCTGTCTCCTTCAGCGCTGCGATTGCCTCAGCTTCCGCCGGATAGGCAAATTCGCGGTAATGAGCCGGGGAGATCATGCTGGTGGAGGCAAACGAATCCTTGATCACAATCGCATCGGCCCCGGCGCGGACCAGCGCCTTGCCCACCGCCAGCGTCGCCGGCAGGCAGGCTGCGATCAGCTGATGCGCAAATTCAGGGTCCCGGTAAAAATCGGCAAAAAAACCAGCCAGCCCGCGCACGGTGGCGGCATACTCAAACGGGGAGCGGACCGATCCCAGAATGGCGGCCTCCCGGCCGACCTGCTCCGCCAGCCGCCGGACCGGCTCCATCTTGCCGTCCCGCCAGGGATCGGGGATCGGAATTTTAGCCAGGTCGCCGGCGTCCTCGACCAGCGTCTCAACCACGAGCGGCACCTGATTGCCCTCAATTTCGACCCGGCACCCCAGCACGTCGGGATCAGGCCCCAAACCCATCTCCGCCACCACCCCGTCGTGGTCAAACTGCCGTTGCGCGGCGGCCAGCGCCTCCGCCAGGCAGTTGCCGTCAGCCCAGCAGTCGTCATTGCGGCGACCGATGAGCTTCGGCGCAAAATAGCCGTCGAGGACGGGAACCACCGGGACCATGTCAGGCGTCTCGCCGGCGAGAACCGCCAGGAAGCGCTCACGCGAATTCATGCCTCACCCTGCCGTCACGCCGGTGACTTCCAGGCGGGGTGCGTCTTTCCACAAGACTTCCAAGCGGTAAAAATCACGTGCCGCCGGCGAGAAAATATGAACTACCACGCTTAAATAATCCATCAAAATCCAGTCGCTGCGGGCCTCGCCTTCTAGATGAAGCGGTGAGCAGCCCGCTTTTTTCATCTGCCGGCGCACATCTGCGGCAATCGCTCTGGCCTGGCGGGGATTGCCGGCGGTAAGGATGACAAAGAAATCAGTAAAGGAGCAAACATCCTTCATTGTCAGGATGACGATTTCTTCCGCTTTTTTTTCGGCAGCGGCGGCGGCAATCTCTTTGATCAGTTTCTCGCTTTTCAGTACTTTTCCCCGGCTATTGTTTCTGGAGGTCCGGCAAACTGAGGTCACTTCCAATAATAACAATGATTTGCCGTTTTTGGAGAGTGTCGTCCTTGATAACGATTCCTTTGCCCAACAAGTCGTGGATCTGGTTGCCGGGGCCGATCGCGTCGCTGCCGCACCTGATCTGGGTATTGTCGAAACCGGCGCCGGACTGGCCGTTTCCGGGCATCATGGTGAAGCGAAGCGGCGCCAGCCGGGCGGCAACCGCATCGGCCAGTTCCCGGTCGCCGGCTCCGCGCACTTCCAGCGTGAAAGTCGAGTTTTCGGGTGAGCCGGACATGAGCGCCCGAAGCTCATCAGGCAGGGGCTCAAGATACCACGAGGCGCCGCTGCCCGCCTGCCGCACCGGCAGGGGCCAGACGCCGAAAGGCCTGCCGGGCTCTGTCATGGCCATGAACAAGGCGGTAAAATCGTCTTCGCTCATGTCCGTCCTGACTCGCCGGTACAGTTCCCGGGCGAGGCGGCGGCGCTCGGCCTCGGTCCTGGCCATGATCGCGTCATGGAGGCCGCGGTAAAAGAGGGCCTGAATCCGGGGGCCGGCGTTGCCGTCACTTACGGCAGCGTTCAGCCAGGATACCGCTTCCTGGCCGTCTTTGTTATTGTCGCCCGTAGCCAGGTTGATGGAGCCGTCGGCGCTGCTTACAGGACGGTCTGTTTTAAAATCAACGCTGCCCGCTTGCGCCGCCAGAAACTCCACCACGCTCCAGTCAAAACTCAAATGGTAGCGGATGGGCGTACCCAGCAGATTGGCCACGGTCTGATCGAGCAGCGGCTGACCTCCCAGGCCGGCGACCGCCCCCAGCAGCTGAAAGCCGTGGCCGGGGGCATCGGCTACTGTCCGGACGGGGAGCGTGTAAATGCTGTAGCCGCCCTGGCTGCCGGGAGACATGAGCAGGATCTGGCTTGGCTTGCCGTCGGCGCCTGCGCCGGTCACAATCACGTTTCCGCCGCCGCCCGCGGCAGGAAGCGGCGCCTGGCTGGCGGCTCTTGATCTTGCCAGCAGGAATATGGCCGCAAACGCGGCGGCGGAAACCGCAAACCCGGCAAGGAGAATATAGAGAGTGAGCCGCCGCTGCCTGGCCCGGCGCCGCCTGGCCAGCCTCTCGCTGCGGTAGCGGGAACTCCGCGAAACCGGACTGGCGGCAAGGCCGCCTGCGCCGGGATGCCTGCGAGGCCGCTTATCCTTGACGGTAGAGACCTTCACTCTCAATATACTGCCGGACGCCCTCGGACACGAGATACCGGATTGACTTTTGCCCAGAGACACGGCCTCTGATCATGGTTGATGAGACGCCTATTCCGGGTATTTCCATGATCTTCACCCTGTTTTCTATCAGGAACCGGCTCAGCGGCTTCGATACCCGGTTCAGGGGATAACCGGGACGGGTGGCGGCGATCAGGGTCGCCATCGCGAGCAACTCCCGGGGATCCTTCCATTCCAGAATCTCCAGCACCGCATCAGCGCCCGTGATGAAGAAAAGCTCGGTCTCGGGCATCCGCTCGCGGAAATGGCGGACCGTCCCAACTGTGTAACTGACCCGCTTTTTTTCAATCTCGTACCGGGAGATTTCAAAGCGGGGGTTCCCGGAAATGGCAATTGCGCACATCCGGTAGCGGTCCTCCAGGCCGGCGCCATTCAGGATCTCCTTGTGGGGCGGCAGTCCGGTGGGCATGAACAGGACCTGGTCCAGCCCGTACTGGGAAACGGCCTCCTCGGCGCAGACCAGGTGGCCGATATGAATCGGGTTGAAGGTCCCGCCCATGATGGCTAGCTTCATAAACCCCTCAGTCCCGAGTTCCGAGTTTCGAGTTATGGCCGGCGAAACATTTTAACAACTTTGAACTCGGACTTTGAACTATGTCCTTATCTGCCCCTCCCCCATCACCACATATTTCGTGGTTGTCAGCGCGCGCAAACCGAGGGGGCCGCGGGCATGCAGCTTCTGCGTGCTGATGCCAATCTCGGCGCCCATGCCGAACTGGCCGCCGTCGGTGAACCGGGTGGAGGCGTTGATGTAAACGCAGGCGGCATCGACCCGCGCCGCGAAGGCGCGCGCGGCAGCCAGCTCTTCTGTCACAATCGCCTCGGAGTGGCCGGTGCCGTACCTGGCAATGTGCTCAACGGCTTCATCGAGGCTGTCAACAACCTTCACGGCTATCTTCAAATCGAGAAACTCGGTGGCGAAATGCTCGTCGGTCGCCTTTTCCATCGCGGTCTTTTCTCCCGCTAGCCGCCTGAACTCCGGCGTCACAAACAGCTTCACACCCCGGGCGGCCAGTTCCGCGGCGATCAAGGGCGCAAACGCAGGGGCAACGTCCTTGTGGACAAGCAGCGTCTCGGCAGCGTTGCAGACTCCAGGCCGCTGCGCTTTCGCATTGACAACGATGGCGGCTGCTTTCTCCAGGTCGGCGCTGGCGTCAACATAAACGTGGCAGTTGCCGCCGGCCGCGTAGATCACCGGGATAGTGGAATTCTTGATCAGAAACTCTTTCAGCGCCTCGCCGCCGCGGGGTATGACGATATCGACGTACTCTCTCATCGAGAGAAGCTTCTTTAAAGGGGCGCGGTCACGCGATTCAATCAACTGCACCGTATCGGGAGGAAAACCGGCGTCAATCAGGGCGCCGCTGATCACCTCTGTCAGCATCCGAATCGAATGCAGCGAGGCGCTGCCTCCCCTGAGGATCACGGCGTTGCCGGTTTTGATGCAAAGCCCGGCGGCATCGGTGGTGACATTGGGCCTCGCTTCGTAAATAACGGCAACAACGCCAAACGGCACCCGGATCTTTGTAAGCTCAAGCCCATTGGGAAGCCGTCTGCCCTCCACGACCTCCCCCACCGGATCCGGCAGGCCGGCCAGTTGGCGCAGGCCGGCGGCCATCTCCTTGATCCGGTCCTCGTCCAGCATCAGCCGGTCCATGAGCGCCCCGCTTAAGCGGGCAGCCTTGCCTTCTTTGACGTCATCGCGGTTTTCCCGCAGGATTTCGCTTGTGCGCCGCTCCAGCGCCGCAGCAATCTCCTTGAGGGCACGGTTCTTCTGCTTGCCGGACATGCCGGCCAGCCGGCGGGAGGCCTGCTGCGCCCTGACGCACAGATCCTTTACCGGCGGCTGATCCTTCGGTTTAACTGGTGACAATTTTTATCCTTCCTTAAACACATCTCAACGTAGCGGCCGCGCTACGAGCAGCCTTTTGCAACAGTCTCCAGCACAAAATAATCGCGGTGGATAACTTCCTCGCTCCCATGCGGCATCAGACGGGCGACCTCACCGCTCTGCATGCCCTTGATCTGCTCCAGCTCCGCCGCTGAATAAGAGCTGATGCCCTTGCCGATGCGGGTGCTGCCGCCGGCGCGGAAAACGTCAACCGCTTCACCTGCGGCAAAATCCCCCTCGACTGTGGTTATCCCTGCCGCCAGCAGGCTCCCGCCCCGCTCCCGAAGGGCCGCGGCCGCGCCGGCATCCACAATGACGACGCCGCTGCTGGGCCGGCCGTATTTCAGCCACAGCTTAAAGCTGCTGATGGATGACTTGAGGGGATGGAACCTGGTGCCGACCTTTTCACCCGCTGCCGCGGCCGTAATCGCGCCGGGCTTCAGGCCGCTGGCGATGACGACCTCGATGCCGGCCGATGTCGCCATCTCCGCGGCCACGACCTTGCTTTTCATGCCGCCGGAGCCGATGCTGCTTGCGGCTCCGCCCGCCTCAATCTGCTCAAGCAGGGACCAGTCGCTCACTTCTTCGACTAGCCTGGCGTTGGGGTGCATGGCGGGGTCACTAGTATACAACCCTTCTGTATCGGTGAGCAACAACAGCATGCCGGCTCTGGCGAGGATGGCCACCTGCGCCGCCAGGAAATCGTTGTCGCCGTAGCGGATTTCTTCGGGGGAAGTCGTGTCGTTTTCATTAATAATGGGGACGATGCCCCACTCGAGCAGCTTCGCCAGTGTCCCGCGCGCGCTCAGATACTGGCTGCGGGCCTCGATGTCAAATGAGGTTAACAGGACCTGGGCCGTGGTGATGCCGGCGCCGGCAAACAGCCGCCGGTAGCGGTTATAAAGCAGCCCCTGGCCGACGGCCGACGCCGCCTGCAACTCCACGGTTTCCACGGGCCTGCCGCCTGGAACCAGGCCGGCGCCGCAGGAAATCGCCCCCGATGTTACTACCAGCGCCCTGGCGCCGGCCGCGACGAGCGCCGCAATCTCCCGGACTCTGCGCGACAGCTCCTCCTCGCGCAGACAGCCCTGCTCATCGGTGAGGGTGTTGCTGCCGAATTTGACAACGAAGATGGTTGCCAGCGCTACCGTTCCTTTGTCTGGCCGGCGCTCCTAGACGGTGGCCGCCGACGGGGTACGGTCATTTGACTGCGTCCGCTGAATATCCGCCCCCAGCGCCCGCAACTTCTGCTCGAAATTCTCATAGCCGCGGTCGATGTGGCCGATACGCCTGACTTCGGTAGTTCCCGCCGACGCCAGGCCGGCCAGCACCAGGGCGGCGCCGGCGCGCAAGTCCGGGGCCTCGACAATGGCGCCCTCCAGCCGGCAGCCGCCATGAACGACGGCGTGATGGCCGCTGGTGCGGATATCGGCGCCGAGCCTGTTTATCTCATCAACAAAAACAAACCGGTTCTCAAAAACGTTCTCGGTGACGATGCTGTGGCCACGGGCCAGCGACAGCAGCACCATCACCGGCGCCTGCAAATCGGTGGGGAAGCCCGGATGCGGAAGGGTAGCAATGTCGGTGCTGTGATACGTTTCCCCGCCCCGGCAACGCACCTTGTGATCAAACTCGTTGACTTCAACGCCGATGGCGCGCATCTTGCTGATGAATATCTCAAGGTGGAGGGGATTGAGATCCTCGATGACGATATCCCCGCCGGTGACCGCAGCCGCGGCCATAAACGTGCCAGCCTCGATGCGGTCCGGCATGACCGTATGCGCGGCTCCGGCAAGCCCGCTGACGCCGTCAATGATGATCGTGTCGGAGCCGGCGCCGCTGATGCGGGCTCCCATCGAGGTGAGGAACTTGGCAAGGTCGATGATCTCCGGCTCCCGGGCGGCCGATTCGATCACGGTGCGGCCCCGGGCCGTTGCCGCGGCCATCATCAGGTTCTCGGTGGCGCCGACGCTGGGATAATCAAGGCAAATGATGTCGCCAGTCAGACCCGCCGACTCCACGTTGATGAAGCCATGCTCAACGTTAATGCTCGCCCCCAGCTTCTCCAGGCCGTTTAAATGGAAATCAATCTTGCGCGGGCCAATATTGCAGCCGCCGGGCAGCGCCACCCGCGCCCGGCCCAGCCGCGCCACCAGCGGGCCCATCACGATTATCGAGGCGCGCATCTTGCGCACCAGCTCGTAGGGAGCCGTGTGGGACAGCTCCGCCCCGGGGTCAATCTCGACCCGGCCGTCCTCGAACGTGACCACGGCCCCCAGCTCCCGCAGCACTTCCGCCATCGTCAGGACATCCTGGATGAGCGGCACGTTGTGCAGCACGGTTTTTTCTTCAGTGAGGAGGGAGGCGGCCATCAGCTTCAGGGCGGAGTTCTTGGCTCCCGATATCCTGACGCTGCCTGCCAGCGGAATGCCGCCGTTTATCAAAAAAGAATTCATAAAACGGATGTTGGGTGCTGGACCATGGATACTGGATACCCCGTCAAGCGGGAAATCCAACTTCGGATATTGAACCAGAATTACCTATCGAAAGTCCAATGTCTAATATTGGATCACTTCCCTCCGGCTACCTTGAGCCGGTTGAGCGCCCGCCGCCGGGACTGCTCCGCCCGGTCGGCATCGGCTTCGGGCTCGCCGGTGCGGGACAGCCACTTCTCTGCCCGGCTGAGCGCCTCCCGGGCCCGACCGGTATCAATGTCCGTGGCCTTCTCGGCCGTATCCACGAGTAGCAGCAGGCGGTCAAACTGCATCTTGACGTAGCCGTTCCCCACCGCCAGGTGCTCCCACTGCTCATTCCGGAGGTGCTTGATGCGAGCCTCACCGATCACCGTCTTGGAGACAATCGGCGTGTGCCGGGGCAGAACCCCCAGCTCCCCCATCTCACCCGGCACCACCACCATGGCCACGTCCTCGCTGACCAGGAGCCCTTCGGGCGTTACTATCTCGCACTTGAGCCTTTTTTTATTTTCTTCCATACCAGCCCGCTACTTCCTTCCCGGGAACTCAACTCTAGGCGACCACGGCTTCTTCCTCCGCCTCGTGACCGGGCTCGGCGGGCTCATCCTTGCCAGCCCCGCCCATGCCACGCGCGTTCTTGACCACTTCATCAATCCCACCCATCATGTAGAAAGCCTGCTCCGGCAGATCGTCATGCTTGCCTTCGATGATCTCTTTGAAACCGCGCACCGTCTCCTTCAGGGGAACATATGCGCCCGGTGTGCCGGTGAACGTCTCGGCGACATGGAACGGCTGCGACAGGAAGCGCTGCAGCTTGCGGGCGCGCTGCACCGTCAGCTTGTCTTCATCGGAGAGCTCGTCCATGCCGAGGATGGCGATAATGTCCTGCAGTTCCTTGTAACGCTGCAGCGTCTCCTGCACCCGGGTGGCCACCTTGTAGTGCTCCTCGCCCACAGCATCGGGCGAGAGGATGCGCGAGGTCGAATCGAGCGGATCGACCGCCGGATAGATGCCCATCTCGGCGATGGCGCGCGAGAGGACGGTGGTGGCGTCCAGGTGTGCAAACGTATTGGCCGGCGCCGGGTCGGTGAGGTCGTCGGCGGGGACGTAGACGGCCTGCACCGAGGTGATCGAGCCGTTCTTGGTCGAGGTGATCCGCTCCTGCAGCTCGCCCATCTCCGAGGCCAGCGTTGGCTGGTAGCCCACCGCGGACGGCATGCGGCCGAGGAGGGCCGAGACCTCGGAGCCCGCCTGCGAGAACCGGAAGATATTATCCAGGAAGTAGAGCACGTCCTGGCCCATCTTGTCGCGGAAGTACTCCGCCATGGTAAGCGCCGTCAGGCCGACGCGCAGGCGCGCCCCGGGCGGCTCGTTCATTTGGCCGTAGACGAGGCAGGTCTTGTCCAGCACGCCGGACTCGGTCATCTCCAGATAAAGGTCGTTGCCTTCGCGGGTGCGCTCGCCGACGCCGGAGACGACGGAGACGCCGCCGTGCTCCTTGGCGATGTTATGGATCAACTCCATGATCAACACGGTCTTGCCGACGCCGGCGCCGCCGAACAGGCCCGTCTTGCCGCCCTTGACGTAGGGAGCCAGCAGGTCGATGACCTTGATGCCGGTCTCGAAGATCTCGTCGGTCGGGGTCAGGTCCTCAAACGCGGGCGCCTCCCGGTGGATGGGCCACTTTTCTTCCGCCTTGACCTCGCCCTTGTTGTCAATAACGTCGCCGATGACGTTAAACAGGCGGCCCAGCGTGACGTCTCCCACCGGCACGCTGATGGGGGCGCCGGTGTCAACGACCTCGAGGCCGCGCGGGATGCCGTCAGTGGAGTCAAGGGCAACCGCCCGCACTTTGTTGTCGCCCAGGTGCTGCTGGACTTCGGCCACCAGATGCATGGTCGTGCCGTCCTCCTTGGGAGCATCGATCTCAAGGGCGTTGTAAATGGCCGGCAGCTCCTGCTCGAACTTGACGTCAAGCACCGGGCCGATGATCTCAACAATCTTTCCAGTATTCATGACCTCACCAATCCTCGTAAATTGATATTCTTACAGCTATTAAAGTTTTCATTTGCAATGTTTTCGTTTGGCGTTTCGCGTTGATAAAATTCCAGGTTCAACGCCAAACACGAAACGCGAAACGCGTTTATCCCAATGCTTCCGCCCCCGCCACCACTTCGAGGATGTCCTGGGTGATCGCCGCCTGGCGGGCCTTGTTCATCGCCAGGGTGAGCTTTCCAATCATCTCCTCCGCGTTTTCGGAGGCGTTTCGCATCGCCGTCATGCGGGCGCCGTGCTCGGAAGCGGTGGATTCCAGCAGGGCGCGGTAGATGACGTTGTCAACATAGCTGGGGAGCAGCCCCTGGAGGATGGCGCCGGCGCTGGGCTCGTAAATGAAATCGCCCTGGAGCTTGCGCTCCTCGTCGGAGACTTCCGGCTCGGTGGTGACGACTTCCTCACCCAGCGGCAGGATCACTTCCTCGGTCACGAGTTGCTCCATCGGAGATTTGAAGTGGTTGTAGACCAGGTAGACCCGGTCCACATTCCCGGCAATGTACAAACGCACGATCCGGTGGGCAATGTCCTCGGCGTCGGTGAACTTGGGCCGGTCGGTGATGCCGGTGATCGCCTCCCTGACATCAAAGCCGCGGAAGCGCATCGTTCCCACGCCCTTGCGGCCAATCGCCGCCCAGACCACCTCCTTGCCCCCGGCCCGCGCCTGATCGTGAATAGCAAGCGAATGCCGGATGATATTGGCGTTAAAAGCGCCGGCGAGGCCGCGGTCGCCGGTGAGCATAACGATGGCGACGCACTTCTCCTCGTCATGGACGTCAAGCAGCGGATACCGCTCGCCGCCCTCGGCGCGCCTGGCCACTTCCTGCATCAGCTCCATCATTCGCTCGGCGTAGGGCCTGAGCGCCTCGATCCGCGCCTGGGCGCGGCGCAGGCGGGCAGCGGCCACCATTTCCATCGCCTTGGTCGTCTTGCGCGTATTTTTGACCGAATTGATCCGGCGTGCTATGTCCCTAAAAGCGGCCAAAAATCAGAATGGTGGATGGTTGATGGTGGATTTCGAATCCAACGCCTCTTCACAAAAAAATTGACTCATATGTTTCCTTGACGGTTTGTTTTTTTTATATCAAGCCGTTGCTGCTTCGGGTCCTGCGGCTGCCAGCGCCGGGCCGCTCAATTCCTCATGGTCCGGCTGGAAGTCTTTCAGCGCTTCTTCCATGGCGGCGCGCAGCTTGGCGTCGGTGTCGTCCGAGATGTCCTTCTCGTCGCGGATGGCGGCCAGGATCTCCGGATGCTGGCTGCGCAGCCTGGCGATAAGAAGCTCGTTGAAGTCGGGCACGCGATCGACCTCGATCTTGTCAAGAAATCCTTGGGTGGCGGCAAAGATGACCGCCACCTGCTCCTCGACCAGCATCGGCTGGTATTGCCCCTGATTCAGGGCTACCACCGTCCGCTCGCCGCGGGCCAGCTGCGCCTGGGTGGCCGCGTCCAGTTCGGAGCCGAACTGGGCGAACGCCTTCAGTTCGTTGTACTGGGCAAGGTCCAGCCGCAGCATGCCGGCCACTTTCTTCATCGCCTTGATCTGGGCGTTGCCGCCGACGCGGCTGACCGAGATGCCGACGTTAATGGCGGGCCGCACGCCCGAGTAGAACAGGTCCGGCTCCAGGAAAATCTGTCCGTCGGTAATCGAGATGATATTTGTCGGGATGTAGGCCGAGACGTCGCCGGCCTGGGTCTCCACAACCGGCAGCGCCGTGATCGAGCCGCCGCCAAAATCGTCATGCATCTTGACCGCCCGCTCCAGGAGCCGGGAGTGCAGGTAAAAAACGTCGCCGGGATAGGCCTCGCGCCCGGGCGGACGCCGCAGGAGCAGCGACATCTGCCGGTAGGCGTCGGCGTGCTTGGTGAGGTCATCATAAATGCAGAGCGCCTCCTGGCCCTTGTAGCAAAAATACTCGGCCATGGCGCTGCCCGCGTACGGAGCCAGGAACTTAAGCGGCGCCCTCTCGGAAGCCGAGGCAACGACGACGATGGTGTAGTCCATCGCGCCCTTCTCCTCAAGTTTGGCCACCACGCTGGCGACGTTGGAGGCCTTCTGGCCGATGGCCACGTAAATGCAGATGACATCCTGGCCCTTCTGGTTGATGATCGTGTCAATGGCGATGGCCGTCTTGCCGGTGCGGCGGTCGCCGATGATAAGCTCGCGCTGGCCGCGGCCGATGGGGATCATCGAGTCAATTGACTTGAGTCCGGTCTGTAGCGGCGTGCGCACCGGCTGCCGGGCAACCACGCCCGGAGCCTTGAACTCGACCGGCCGGTATTCGGTCGTCTCGACCGGGCCCTTGTCATCGATAGGCCGGCCCAGTGGGTTGACAACGCGGCCGACAAGTGCTTCGCCGACGGGCACGCTCATTACCCGCCCGGTGCGCTTGACGACGTCGCCCTCCTCGATGAGGGTGTCCTCGCCCATCAGCACGACGCCGACATTGTCCTCCTCCAGGTTAAGCGCCAGGCCGACCACATCGTGGGGGAACTGGAGCATCTCGGAAGCCATTGCCTTCTCGAGGCCGTGCACGCGGGCGATGCCGTCGCCGACCTCGAGCACGCGGCCAACCTCTTCCACCTCGACCTCGGCCTCGTAATTCTCGATCTGGCTCTTTAGAACCGCAGTAATTTCTTCAGGACGCAGTTTCAAAACATTCCTCCAGTTAGTTCCATGAAACGATGCGAATCCTCGTTTATCATGCTTAAAATCCTCTTTGACCGGGGACACGGTGCTCGCTGCGCTCGCTTATCATGTCCGAAAAGCCTAATCACGCCTGGACAAGCCTGCCGCGCAACTGCGCCAGCTTTGCCTTCAGGCTGTCGTCCACAATCAGGTCGCCAACCTTGAGGATCAGCCCGCCGATGATGTCCTTGCTCACGGTCGCTTTCATCTCGATCTTTTTGCCGGTCGCCGCCTCGATCCGGCTTCTTATCTTTGCCCTGGTTCCTTCCGGCAGATCAACGGCCGAGACAATCTCAACTTCGATAACCTTGTTCGCCTTCCGGAGCAGGCCGGCAAAGCCCGCCTGGACGTCCGGGATCAAATCGGCGTGCAGCTTGTCCATCAAGAGGTTGAGCCCGTTGATAAAAATCCGGTCTCCGTCTTCCGTCAGCTCGGCGACGATTTGCTTCTTCTTCCCCGAGCTGATCTTGGGATTGTAAAGCACCGCGGTCAGGTCGCGGGATCCGCGCATGGCGGCCACGAAGGCTGCCAGGTCGGCGCCAGTAGCCTCAAGCGTGCCCGCGTCCTCAGCGGCTTCGAAAAGGGCTCGGGCGTAAACGTTTGCTATCCGCGTGTCGGCCAAGCCCTACTGCCCTCCCGCTGCCAGCTGATCGAAATCAACTTCCGCCATCGCCTCGTCAACGAGGCGCAGGTGATCTTCCTTCGTGATCGCCTTGCCTGCCACCTTGCCGGCGGCCATGATGGTCAGATCCGCTACCTGGTCCTTGATCTCCTGCACAGCCTTGCGGGTCTCGCGCTGGATCTGGCCGCGGGCGCTTTCGACCTCTTTCTGCGCATGCGCGTGGGCCTCGCCGATAATCTCGGCCTTCTGGTCCTCACCCACTTTGCGGGCCCGCTCAATGATGTCCTCGGCCTCGTTCTTGGCGTCGGCGATGCTCTGCCGGTATTCGGCCAGCAGCCGGTCGGCCTCGCTCCGCGTCTCTTCCGCCGCCCTGATGCTCGACTCAATCGCGTCGCGGCGCTGGTCGATGATCTTTTGCAGTGGACCGAATGCATACCGTTTCAGCACCCACAGGAGGATCCCGAAGGTGATCAGGGTGTATATCATCAGTCCGGGTTGTATGTTCAGCATTGTGCCAGAAGCACCTCCTAAAGCGTCAAGGCGGGAGTGGCGCCGGAATCAGAAAAGCGCCACGCCCGGAACCTTCCTAGCCCTTGACGAAGACAAGCAAAAAACTGATCACCAGCGCGTAGAGGGCAACAGCCTCGGTAACGCCGATGCCGATGAACATAGTCGTCCGGATGTCGCCGGACGCCTCGGGCTGGCGGGCCATGGCTTCCTCAGCCTTGCCCACCAGGAAGCCAATACCCAGGCCGGGGCCGATGGCTCCTCCTCCGATCGCCAGGCCGGCTCCCAAAACCGCCGCAGCATGCGCGTCCATAAATCAACCTCCTTTCAGTAACCAGACGTTAGATGTTCGATTTTTGACATTGGATAAACACCAAAACCCGGATATTATGGTTTGCAGTTTAAACTGCATTTTTATTACGGCATTTGTCCAATGTCCAGAGTCTAATGTCCAATGTCCGCTTTTAGTGCTCCTGATGGATTGCCCCACCGATGTAAACGGCGGAGAGAATGGCAAAGATATACGCTTGGATCAAGGCGACAAATATCTCAAAAGCGCTGACGACAATGACGCTGACCTCCATCGGCAGAATCAGCACGGCGATGGCCCAGCTCTGGATCAACAGGATCATGGTGTAGAAGACCATTCGCACGAGCTCACCGGAGGCCATATTGGCAAAGAGACGGACAGAGAGCGAGACAATGCGGAAGATCTCGCTGATGCCGTGCAGGCCGAAGAGCACCTGTTTAAGCACGGGCGGGGCCGTGGACGGCATCCAGCCCTTGAAATACTTTAACACGCCATTGGCCCGCATGCCGGCGTAGTGCGTCAGCACAAACGTCAGCAGCGCCAGGGCGACGGTGACGTTGATGTTGGCAGTGGCGGAATATGTTTTGAACTCGGGGATATTGTGGAAGCCGGCGGCCAGGTCGAACGGCAGCGGGATCAACCCCATCAGGTTGCTGATCATGATGAACAGGAACAGGGAGGCGATGTAAGGGAACCAGGATGCCGCCGCGCCGCCCGGCATGACTGCTCCCACCAGGATGTCGCGCACGTACTCGTACAGCCCTTCCCAGGCTGCCTGCTTGCGGCCCGGCAGCATGCGGGCGACTTTGGAGAGGCCGATGCAGATAACCGCCGTGGCCACCGCGGCCAGGAACAGGTAAACAACCACCCGGTTAATGGACATGTCCAGGGGACCAAGCTGAAAAGACAGCTTGTGGCCGCCAATGTCAAGCGGCTGCAGCACCTGGGTGAAATCCTCGGCAGGATTAAGCTGCCCGCTCACGCTTCACCTCCCGCCCGAAGCCGGTCCGGCCTCTTAGGCCCACGATGATCTCCAGGCCCAGGAAAGCGGTATAAATAACGAGGAAACAAACAGCCGTCGAGACAAAATAGTGCGGCAGCGCCAACGCCACCAGCAGCAGGCCGAGGCCGATGAGCCCGAAGCGGATGAGGAAGCTGATCATGGCCAGGCCGGCAGCGGCCGCGGCGCTGAGCCGCCCGATCATTGGCATGAACGGCAGCGACAGCCCGTAGTTAAGGATGAAGACCGCCGCCGCCAGCGCCCAGGGCGCCAGCAGGGGCCTGACGGCAAGCCCCAGCAGCAGGCCAACCGCAATAACTGCCGTCATCAATGTTGCCAATTTTCCTATCATATATCAAAGATCCTTTTTTACGGCTTTAAGATGACAACGCGGGGGTTGGCTCGGGCGGCTGCTTCACCGCCCGGTCGGCAACAGCGGCGCCCCTCGCCGCTGTCTGCCGGGAAAAAACCCGCCGGGCCGTCCGTCAGAGAACAGTCTTGTAAATCCCGTAAAGACCGGCGGCAAAGCCGCCAAAGACGCCCAGGATTAAAAAAAGCGGGGTGGTCTTTAAAAAGTGATCCAGCCCCAGTCCGCAGGCGGTGCCTAACAGAACCCCGCCAAGCAGGTAAAGAGCCACCCATTCCCAACTGGCGAAGTTGACCCGGCGACCTTTTGGTTTCGCCTTCCTAGGAGGCAAATAATAAACCGCGTCAGTATACCATTACAGGTATAATCGCTACAAGAGTAACAATCTTGAAATAATATCACCTTAAGCGGGGGCTGCGTCTAGTCCTGATTTTTAATATTTCCAATAAGTAAACCAGATACAAACTGACCCCTATGGCCAGGCCTGCTAATATCACCGTGATAAAGCCGGGCGCGAACCGCATCGAAAGCGCGAGCGAACTCATCAGCGTGCACCAAGCGTAAAGGATCAGCACCGCCTTGCGCTGGGTAAAGCCGATGTTGAAAAGCCGATGGTGCAGGTGGCCGCGGTCGGGTCTGAAGATCGACCGCTTGTTCTTGATGCGCCTGAGGATGGCGAAGGAAAGGTCAAAGATGGGGACGCCGAGGATGAGCAGCGGTATGATCAGGGTGACGGCGGCGATGCTCTTGAGCACGCCGTGCACCGTGACCGCCGCCAGCAGGAAGCCGAGCAGCATCGAGCCGGAATCGCCCATAAAAATCTTGGCCGGGAAAAAATTGTGACGCAGGAAGCCGAGCGTCGTGCCGGCAAGGATCGCCGCCAGGATCCCGGCGCCGGGACGGCCGAGGGAGATGGCGATCACGGCAAAAGTGCCGGCAGCGATGCTGCAGACGCCGGCGGCAAGGCCGTCCATGCCGTCAATAAAGTTGACAATATTGATCAGGGTGACTACCCATATCAGCGTTAGCAATATCGCCAGCGAGGCGCCCAGGTTGATGACGCCAACCATCGGCAGGGTCAGATAATCGATGCGGACGCCGTAGCCAACCAGGAAAGCCGCCGCCAGGAACTGCCCCGTAAATTTTACCGCCGGACCGGTGGGCCGGAAATCATCGACGGCGCCAAAGAGGGTGATGACGGAAGCGCCGAGAAGCACGCCTTTCATCTGCGGGGTCAGCTCCAGGAACCAAAGCGCCGGGATGATAAAGCCGAAGAATATTGCCAGCCCCCCGAGGCGCGGCACCGGGTCCTCGTGGATCTTGCGGTAGTCGGGCTCGTCCATGGCGCCGACAAAGCGGGCAATCGAGCCGACCGTGGGCGTGACAATAAAAACGATGGCGGCCGCGACCACAAACGCCATCAACGCAATGTTCGTCCCTCCCAGGGGGTTCTGGATGAAGTCCATCAACCACCCGTCCGGTGCAGCTTGACGCCGGCCTCGGCAAAGAAAGACGTCGCCAGCTCATCTGGATAGCCCTCGTTAAAATAAACTTCCACGATGCCGGAATTGATAATCATCTTGGCGCAGAGCGAGCAGGGTTGGTGCGTGCAGTAAAGCGACGCCCCTTCGATCTTGACGCCGTGGAGGGCGGCCTGGACGATGGCGTTTTGCTCTGCGTGAAGCGCCCGGCAGAGCTCGTGCCGCTCCCCCGAGGGGATGCCCAACTCCTCCCTCAGGCAGCCGGCCTCGGTGCAATGGCTGATCCCGCGCGGGGCGCCGTTATAGCCCGTGGACAGTATCCGCTTGTCCTTGACCAGCACTGCCCCAACCTGCCGCCGCATGCAGGTCGAGCGCGTCGCCACCTGCTCAGCGATCTGGAAAAAGTATTCGTCCCAGGAAGGACGCGCGGTGCGGCGGGGGATCTGAACTGGAGAAAGATGCTCTTTTTTGGCTTTCCTGGAATCCATTTGCCTCATGCCCCTCGCGGAAACTGGTCTTAAAGCTTCGCGGGCTGCTACTGAAGCCAGGTTGAACCAAAACCCAAGGTCCAAATTCCAGAATCCGATTTTACAGGTTATCCGCCCCGCCTGCCATTTGCAAGCGCCAACTTGGCCCGGGCGTTGTTATTTCCGCATTTTGCCGGCTTTTTCTTCTTCGGGTGCGGGCCGCTTAATCCTCCGAGAGAGCACGGCCGTACTCCCCTACAAAAGTTGCGTCATGTCAATGACAGGGATGGGGACGCGCCTCCGGCGGGCCCCTATCCCTTAATGGACGTTATGCCCGCATCGGGCGCAGCATACGGGCCGCAGCGTGCTTTGGCACGCTGCGGCCCGCGCCCCGACAGTCATGCGGATCTGTTTTATGTTCTCGGTTTCAGGTGTTATCCACCATCCACCGTCTGCCTATTGCCCCAGCACCTCATTGAAATAACCGTTGTAAAGGACGCGCTGGGAGGCAATGACATTACCGTTGGCGCTAACCTCCACCGGGCCGCCCATCTTTCCCGCGAAAGTGGGAGTTTTGTTCGCGCCGGGAGCGATTGTGCCGCTCCAGACCGGAACGCCGCCGATCTTTACCGTGGCCGTCACCGTGCCCTGCGGACTGCCGTCCTGCTTCCACCCGGGATTGGCGACAAGCACCCAGTTGGTCATGCCGGGGCTCCGCTGGTCGTACCAGGTCCAGTTGTAGTCAGAGGCAAGCGCGTAGTAATTGCCTGATGTTGAGGCAGCCAGGCCCGGCACCTCCTCGAAGGAGGGGCCGAAAATCGAGCGCTGGGTGGCGATCACCTTGGCGCCCCCGTCGGTCCAGACCTCCACCGGGCCGCCAATCAGGCCCGGGAAGGTGGGGGTAACGTGCTGGCCTGGACCGATAGTTCCATTCCATTGGTGGCCCGCTATCCAGATATGGGCGGTCACTGCTGTTGAATTGGGATTGGCGACAAGCACCCAGTCCTTGGCTCCGGCCGACTGCATGTCATACCAGGTCCAGAAGTAGCGGTCGGAAAGTTCGGCCGCCGGGATGCCGGGCACCTCGTTAAAGGCGGTGCCGTAATTTGAGAGGACGCGCTGGGAGGCGAGCACGTCGCCACCGCTGGAGATGACCTCCACGGGGCCGCCCATCCTGCCGGGGAAGGTAGGAGTAACTCTTCCGCCGGGGGCAATGGCGCCGGACCAGACAGCAGCGCCGCCAATCTTGACCGTCGCCGACACCGTGCCCTGGGGATTGCCATTATGGTCCTGGCCCGGGTTGGAGACGAGGACCCAATCAGAGTAACCGGGGCTTTGCATGTCGTACCAGGTCCAGTAGAAATGATTGGAGAGCCGGCCCCGCTCGGTGCCGTTGACTTCTTCCATGGAGCTGCCTCCGTGCGGCCAAAGGCTGCGCTGGCTGAGGATGCCGCCGGCGGGCGCCCAGGTGACGGCTTTTACCGGGCCGTTCATGACTCCCGGGAAGATGGGAGTAATGGAGTGCCCCGGAGCGACAACGCCATTATTATAACCGGCGAGACTCATGGCCCTGCCGCCAATCGAAAGCTGGGAGGTAACCAGGCTGCCCGGTGCCGAAGCCGGATTGGCGATCAACACCCAGTTGCTGCCGCCGACATCATCGTACCAGGTCCAGTAAGAGGTGTTCGTGGTGGCCAGGATGGTGTCGCCGGTGCCCACTATCCAGCCGTGGCTCAGGTCTGTGAAGTCGACGTCGGCAAGCCAGTTGCCCGTGCCGCTTGCCTGAGGGCTCCAGTTGGCGCCGCCGTTTGTGGTGACCAGGATAGTGCCACTTTGTCCCACGGCCCAGCCGTGGTACTGGTCCAGGAAAAAGACGCGGTAAAGATCATTGGCTGTGCCGCTCGCCTGAGGGCTCCAGCCGGCGCCGCCGTCTACAGTGTGCAGGATGGTGCCGCCGGCTCCCACCGCCCAGCCGCGGTTCTGGTCCACGAAGCTGACGCCGTAGAGCAAATTGCTGGTGCCGCTTGTCTGAGAGGTCCAGGTGGCGCCGCCGTCTGTTGTGGAAAGGATAGTGCCATTTTGTCCCACCGCGTAGCCGTCGTTCTGACCCAGGAAAAAGACGCGGTAAAGATCGTTGGTCGTGCCGCTTGTCTGAGAGGTCCAGGTAGCGCCGCCGTCTGTTGTGGCAATGATAGTGCCGCCGGCTCCCACCGCCCAGCCGTGGCTCTGGTCGACAAACTTGACACTGTAAAGATCGGGTGTGCCGGGCGGACTTGTCTGGAGGCTCCAGCTGGCGCCGCCGTTTGTCGTGGCAAGTATGGCGCCGGCGAGCGGGCTGCCTACGGCTCCGCCGACCACCCAGCCATGATTTTGATCGACAAAGCTGACGCCGTTAAACCTGTCAGATACGGGGCTTGTCTGGGGGCTCCAACTGGAGCCTCCATTTGAAGTGGCGAAAATGCCGCTGCCACCGCCTCCGACAAGCGGCACGTTACCCCCAACGGCCCAGCCGTGGTTTTGATCTACAAAGCTGACACCGACAAGCGTACTGTTTGTGCCGCTTGGTTCGGGGTTCCACGAAGCCGCCATTGACACGGATGGAAAAATTGCCAGCGCCAGGAATGCCGCCGCCGTTGCCGGCAGCGCAAACAGGACCCGGGGGGAAAAGACTTTTCTCATTATTACTCCTAGAATTAATGTACGCCCGTCTCTGCCTTAACACTTCAAAGGTTAGCAAAAAACAAGGCTTTTTACAGGAAGGGAAACAAAAACGACGACCAGCCTAAACTAGCCGCCGGCGTCACTTAAGTCAAGTTAGGACAGGTTAACGAATGTTGGCAAAAGTTGAGATTACCTGCCGGGGTTTGGGGGGGGCGATTTCGCGGCC
>JAJYLW010000013.1 GCA_021787475.1 Actinomycetes bacterium | reverse complement strand
ATACATTGGTGAAAAAGGCAGGAAAATGAAGGAGCCGGAATACACCGATCTCTTCCATGAAATCTTTTCAGGCGATGGTTTGAATAAGTCAAACCTGGTCGGGACGGCCGGATTTGAACCGGCGACCCCTTGACCCCCAGTCAAGTGCGCTACCAGACTGCGCCACGTCCCGAAAAACCAGATGGTTGATGGCTGATTTTGGATGGTGGATAATACCAAAATCAACCATCGGGGGAAACATTTTATCACACTGCGGATTGCGGTTGATTCACTCAAAGCTCCGAAACTTATCTACCATCTACCATCCGCTTTTTTGCCGCTGCTGCCAAAGCCGCCGCTGCCGCGGTCCGAGCTCGGCAACTCATCCACCGATTCGAAATCGGCGTGCTCGATGGGCAGTATCACAAGCTGGGCTATTCTGTCACCCACACCGATCCTGAAATCATCTGCGCCAGTGTTCTGGATGATGATTTTGATCTCGCCGCGATAATTGCTGTCGATCAGGCCGGGCGAATTAGTTAAAGTGATGCCGAACCTGGCCGCCAGCCCGGAGCGCGGCTGCACGAAGCCGGCGTAGCCTTTTGGAATGGCGACGGCGATTCCCGTGGCAACCAGCGCCCTCTCCCCCGGTTTCAGCGTCAATTCCTCGACGCTGGCCAAGTCGGCGCCGGCGTCGCCATCGCCATAGGCTTGCGCTGGCGGGGCGGCTTTCGGGTTCAGAATTTTAATCGGGATTAACAAAAAACCCCACGCTGGACGCTGGATACGGATTAAACATTAATAGGCGTGTAAATTCAACCAGAATTTGATCTGGTTTTCACCTGCCCACGGCTAAAATATGATGACTTGTGAAGCGGTTGGAATCAGCCGTCCTGCGGGGTGCCGGTCTGGCGGGCGACGAAGCCCTGGTACTGAATGCCGGTGGCCGACGGCGTCCCGGCAACCTGGGCCAGGTACGTGTCCCCCAGCTTTTCCATGTGGTCAACAACAACGGCAAAGTAGTTATAATGAATCTGCTCCTCATCAATTATCATCTCGAAAAGCTTGGCGCTGGTGCTGTCGCCGTTTTCACGGCAGACTGACAGGAAGCCGTTGTAAGCGTTGATGGCGCCCGTTTCCAGGCCCCTGTCTGATGTGAACAGCCTGCCGACTTCGAGCTCCTTCTCCGCCTTTCCGGAGGGGGCCGTGGTCGGCTGCCCGTCGAGCTCTTCGATCCGCTCGGCGAACAACTCCGCGTGGCGCATCTCGTCGATAGCGATCAGCTTCATCTTGGCGGCCATGTCGCCATAATCCATTGCCGCCAGGTTGTAATGGTGGTTCATGTACTGGGTGATGGCGTTTAGCTCCAGGGCGCGTGCCCCGTTCAGGGCATCGATTACTTTTTGTCTTTCTTCAGCCGGAGACTGGGACATAATGTTCCTCCTTGATGGGACCGGACTCAAACGGCCTCGGGACCGGGGCTACGAATTACTATACCCCCCTGGAATGAGTTATAAAACTTGGGGCGCCGGCGGTGCGACAAGGCGCTTTTAAAAATGGGGCGAAAGACAAGGAATAGCTATGACGGTTCATTTTGCTTGTCAACTGTGCTCGGCACCACCTGCGGCCAGCTTTCCTCCTCCTGCCCCGCCATCTCTACAGTCGTGACATATGCGTCTTCTTCATCCGTGTAATGGAAACGGCCGCCGCGCATCAGCGAGGTGGCGGCAGCCACCAGGCATGCAATAACCGCAAACAGGAAAGCCTCGTGCAGGCCGCTGTGAAACGGCCCTGAGATCAGCCGCGGGAAGAACGAGCGGCCGGTGACCAACGTCCGGTTGGAGGCGCTCAGCGCCGACAGGACTTGCGGTCCCAGGATGTGCTGGATCGGGTTGTAGCCGAGAAAGGCGGCAAACAGGATCGACACTGGCGGCAACTGCGCCGCGTGGCTTGCAACTGCAGCCGGGACGCCTTGGGCCACAAGACCGCTCTTCATCGTTTCGGGCAAAGTGGATGAGAGCCCGGCGATCATCAGGGTGAAAAAGACGCCGATCGACAGCACCTGGGCGGAGTTCTGGAAGGTCTGGTTCATGCCGCCGCCGGCGCCGCGGTGGGCGCGCGGCAGGCTGTTCATCACCGCCGCCCGGTTGGGTGAAGCGAACATTCCCATGGAGATGCCGCTTAACGTCAGCGCCGCCGCAAAAACCGGGAAAGGAAAATCAGTTGGCAACAGCAACAGGATCAGGAAGCTGATGGCGGTGCCGATCATGCCGCCGGAAGCAAACGGCCGAGCGCCGAAATGATCGGACAGGAATCCGGAAAGCGGGCCGGCCGCGAGCATGCCAAAAGTGAGCGGCAGCATGTAAATTCCCGCCCAGAGTGGCGTCTGGTCAAAATTATAGCCATGCTGGGGCAGCCAGATCCCCTGGAGCCAGATGATTAGCATGAACATCAGGCCGCCTCTGGCCACCGCCGCCAGAAACGTTGACACAGTGCCAAAAGTAAAGGCGCGGATGCGAAACAGCGGCAGGCGGAACATAGGGTTACGGATGCGCAGTTCAATCAGGGCAAAAGCGGCCAGGCAAACGGCGCCGCCCGAGAGCAGGACGACTACCAGCGGGCTGGTCCAGCCGGTGTCGTGGGAACCGTATGGCTGGATGCCGTAAGTGACGGCGACCATTAACGCGACGAGCCCGGCGGCGAAGGTGGCGTTGCCCCACCAGTCAACGTGCGTGCGCCGGGAGACGCCGCGCTCCTCCAGTTTCAGATAAGCCCACACGGTGCCGAACAATCCGACCGGCACCGAGATCAGAAATACCAGCCGCCAGTGAATCGGCGCCAGCAGGCCGCCCAGGACCAGTCCGATGAACATGCCACTAACGCCGACGATGTTGTTGATCCCGAGCGCCATGCCGCGCTGATTTTTGGGAAAGGCGTCGGTGATGATGGCGGCGGAGTTGGCCATCAGGCAGGAGCCGCCGATACCCTGCACGATACGGAAAACGATTAAATAGGTGGCGCCGGAGCGCCCCGTCATCCAGTCAATTGTCAAGAACAGCGACGCGGCTGTGTAGATGACAAACCCAAGGTTGTATATCCGCACTCGGCCGAACATGTCGCCCAGCCGGCCAAGGCTGACGATGAGGACGCTGCCGACGATCATGTAGCCGAGAATCATCCACAGCAGGTAGAAGCTGTTGGCGGGCAGCAGCGGGTCAAGGTGGATGCCGTTGAAAATGGCGGGCATCGCGATCAGTGTGATCGAGATGTCCAGTGTCGCCAGGAGAACGGCCAGCGTCGTATTCGAGAGCGCAATCCACTTGTAGTGGTCGTTCATAGCCGGTATTATACACGACGCTCGGGATGGCGCTTTATGAGAGGGTTAGCTCAGGGTTGGCTCCCGCTCGGGGGGTCTTTAGAGTTATCAGCACGTATTCGTGGCGAGGCCGAGCAAACCGTTCCAGAATCTGCTTTTGGCTTTAGTAGGCGGCCGCAGCAGGATACACCAAATGGGATGGGCGCTTAGCTTACGGCCCCATTCTAAACGGAGGATACCTGTCCGTGATCAGGAGCAGGGCGTAGGCGTCGACGCGCAGATACCACCTCATCACACCTTCCACAAAACCGAAGAAGATTTTCGGGTAGCGGCCCATGATCAGGATGGCAAACCACGACAGAAATGTGACTATGCTGACGCCGATGCCGAGGATAAAAAGCGCGATGTAGTGCGGGATGGCCAGCAGCCACTTGATCAGCGGCAAACCCCGATTGAGCTGGCGGGCGTCCGGATATTCCAGGTCAAGGCGAATTATCTGGTCCTCATCGACGGACGGATACTGCTGACCCAACAAAACCAGGTATGCAAAGATCCGGTAAGAAAACCGTGTCAGGTTGAGGTTCCAGTCAAACCACCAGCGCGGATATTTCTTCCGCAGCAAAATGATAATGATGAGGGGGGTGTCAGCGTCCGCCCCAGCAGCACCATGAGATAATAGACGGGAATGATCATTATCAGACGGAAGAATGTGGTAAAACGACTGGCTTTCGGCAGGTAGTCAACTTCTAGACTGGCAGGATAGGCTGGCGGCCCTACTTCCATGGCGTTACCTTCTTTTGGAGACAGATGAAACTTGCTACATTCATATTCCCGATCGCGTCATTGAATAACAGGGATCCGGGTTTGAAAATGCGGGAGACTTTCAATGCAGGTAGAGAAGGGATGCTCCGCCGGCAGGTTAGCGGCGCTGGAAACGGGAAAACCTGGCCGCGGCTTCTTGCGGCAGCCGCGCCCGGACAAGCACGCCGCCGGGCTGGCTTTCTATTTTGACATCGGTTCCGATCTTGAATACTTGGCCGATGACGTTGCCGTTTCCATGCGGGAAAAAGAGCTCCATGCTCCTGAGCCGCGAAGCGAAGAAGCGCCTGATCCGCAGCCGCAGCTTGTCAATGCCGCTGCCGGTGCGGGCGGAGATCAGGACCGCATCCGGCCAGGCGCGGCGAAGGAAAGCTTTCTGCTCCCCCGCCAGATCGGCCTTGTTCAGCACCAGCATTCTTGGAATCGAACCGGCCCCGATATCATCGAGTACAAGTTCAACCACATTTATCTCGTCTTTAAGTTCTGACTCAGGCAGGCAGGCGTCGGCGACGTGAAGAATCAGGTGGGCTGCGATTGTTTCTTCCAATGTCGAATGAAACGCATCAATCAGCTGATGGGGCAGCTTGCGGATAAAACCGACCGTATCGGTGACAATAAAAGCCTGTCCGTTAAATTGATACGAGCGGGTAGTTGGATCAAGCGTCTCAAACAAGCGGTCGCCGGCAGCGGCGCCGCCTGCCGTCAGAGCATTTAGCAAAGTCGATTTGCCGCTGTTTGTATAGCCCGCCAGGGCAATGAGCGGCATGCCGGAAGTGAGGCGGGCGCGGCGCATTATCTGGCGCGATGATAATACATCTCTCAGGCGTTGCTTGAGCGTCCCGATCCGTTTGCGGGCAACCCTCTGGTCAACCTCAAGTTTTGTCTCACCGGGGCCGCGTGTGCCGATGCCCCCGCCCAGGCGGGAAAGCTCCGTGCCCTGGCCGCGCATGCGCGTGAGGTTGAACCGGAGTTGGGCAAGCTCAACCTGAAGCTTGCCCTCAGCCGTATGCGCATGCTGCGCGAAGATGTCGAGGATGAGCGCGGTGCGGTCGATGACGCGCAAGCCCAGGCGGGCCTCCAGGTTGCGCTGTTGCGTCGGCGTCAGTTCGTCCTCAGCAACGACAAGGTCCGGCTCAAGCCGGTCCAGCTCGGCTTTCAGCTCCTTGAGTTTCCCCTTGCCGAAATAGGTCGCCGCCGCGGGACGGGCGCGATGCTGCACCATTTGGCCCGCAAATCGGGCGCCGGCGGTCGCCAGCAATTCCTTCAGCTCTGCTAGCTGGTCCCGTCCTTCTTCCGGAGCCGGGCCAGGGAGGACGGCTATCAGATAAGCAAGTTCCGGGTTCCGGGTTCCGAATTCCGAGTTCAAAAGATTCCGGTTGTGATTAAAGACTATCCTTGATTCGCCCCAGCGCCTCGGCGATGCGCTCGTCGGGCGCGGTCAGTGAAATGCGGACAAATCCCTCGCCGCTGGGGCCGTAGCCGGAGCCCGGCGGCACGACGACGGCGCACTTTTCCAGCACCATCTCGGCAAACTCGGCCGAAGTGTAGCCGTCCGGCACCGCCGCCCAGATATAGATCGTGCCTTTGGGTGGCGTTACCTTGATGCCGATCCTGGCCAGCGTTCCCACCACCAGATCGCGGCGGCGGCGGTAGATCTCATTCATGTCACGGACGCACTGTTGCGATGAGTTCATGGCGAAGGCGGCGGTGCGCTGGAGGGCCTGGAACATGCCTGAGTCGATGTTCGTCTTCAGCCGCCAGAGCGCTTCGATGACGCCGGCGTTGCCGACAGCGGCCCCGATCCGCCAGCCGGTCATGTTGTACGTTTTTGACAGCGAAAGGAATTCCAGACCAACGTCAATTGCTCCGGGCGTCTCCAAAAAGCTTGGGGCCTCATAACCATCGAAGGTGATCTCGGAGTATGCATTGTCATGGATGATACAGATGTCATGGCGGCGGCCGAACTCGGCCAAGTGTTCGAAAAACTCGTTTTCGACGACGGCGCCGGTGGGATTATTGGGATAGTTGACAAACAGCATTTTCGCTTTGGCAACGATGTCGGCCGGGATGGCGGCAAGGTCGGGCTGAAAATCAAGCTCGGGCCTCAGCGGCAGCGGCATGGCATCGCCGCCGGCCAGCACCGGCCCGCCGGCATAAACGGGATAGCCTGGATCGGCGCCGAGGCAGACGTCGCCGGTGTCAAGGAAATTGAAGCAGATGTGGGCAATTCCTTCCTTTGCGCCCAGCAGCGGAAAGACTTCCTTCTCAGGGTCCAGCGTCACGCCAAAGCGGCGCCGGTAGAAATCGGCGACGGCCTGGCGGAACTCGTCCAGGCCGCGGTTGTTGGGATATTGGTGGTTCGCCGGATCGGCAACCTGCCTTTGCATCTCGGTGACAATGTGCGCCGGCGTGGGCATGTCCGGGTCGCCGATGCCGAGGCTGATTACGTCAACGCCTGCCTTTCTCTTTTCGGCCACTTTGCGCTCGATCTCGGCAAACAGGTAGGGCGGCAGACCGTCCATGCGGCGCGAGAATCTCATTCTTGAAGCTCCATTATTCGGTTGACAAACTCTTTAGACATGACACCGTTGTAAGTCTCCTCAGCCGGTCCGGTCATGTGAACGCCCAGATCGGGGTGCACCTCGATCAGAAGATCGCCGCCCGGCAGATGCACGGTTACCGGGGTTTTGACGCTGCCGGCGCGGCAGGCGGCAACGGCGACGGCGCAGGCGCCGGTGCCGCAGGCGCTGGTCTCCCCCACGCCCCGCTCCCAGACGCGCATGGAAACCTCAGCCGGACCAGTGACCTTCACGAACTCGACATTGGCGCGATTGGTGAACAAATGGTGATTTTCCAATGCTGGGCCGAGGCGCTCCATCTCCACCGCGGCTAGGTCGGCAGTTTCGATGACACAATGGGGGTTGCCCATGTCGACGAAGGTGAAACTGAACTCTTCTCCGGCGGCTTCCAGGCGGACGCCCACGGCCTCGCTCTGGTCGGCGGCTCCCTCATAACCAGCAATGCCTCTCCCGCCCAGCCGAGCATTGCCCATAAACACCCGCACCTGGCCATCGGGCTGGACTGTCGGCTTGATGACGCCGGCGCTGGTGCTGACCGTCAGGGAAGCGTCTTTTGCGAAGCCATTCTGATAAAGGTATTTGGCCAACATGCGCATGCCGTTGCCGGACAGCGCCGCCATGCTGCCATCGGGATTGTGAATTTCGAGACTAAAACCGGAGGCCTCGTCGCCGCTCCACAGCAGGACGCCATCGGAGCCGATGCCGAAATGGCGGTCGCAGATAACAATAGTACGTTCCGGGGTCAACTTGAAGGGAAGGTCGCGAGCGGCCACGATTATGTAATCGTTGCCCAGGCCGTGCCACTTGGAGAAATTTGCTTCGGCGTCTACGGTGCTCATCAGGAAACCAGCCCAGCCTGACGGATACGGCCGGCGATATCCCGAGCGGCCTGGGCGACATTACTGCCGGTCAGGTCGATTCTAACAACATCCGGCATCTTTCGCATCCAGGTGAGCTGGCGTTTGGCGTAGCGGCGGCTTCTCTGTTTGATAGCGGCGGCGGTTTCCTCGGGGCCAGCTTCGCCGGCGAGAAGGGCAGAAATCTCGACAAAGCCGATCGCCTGAGCAGCGGTGCGCGAAACTTTGCCCTGAAGCGCCGCCCTGACCTCGCCGGCAGCGCCGCCGGCCAGCATCGCGTCGACGCGGGCGTCGATGCGCCGGTATAGCTCCGGGCGGGGCAGCTCGAGGCCAAAGAAAAGAACGCGGTATGGCGAGTCGCCCGACCAGAGCCGGCTGCGCTCGGCCGAGAGCGGAATGCTCGACTCGGCGGCTTCAAGAGCACGCGCCAGCCGCCTGGGATTGCCGGCATCCACAAATGCCGCCGATTCAGGGTCCAGGCGGGAAAGCTCGTTCAGGGCGGCGACGATTCCTTGACTGGCAATGAACTTTTCCCATTTGCGCCGCGGCTCCGGACCGCTGCGGCCGGCGAAAGAAAAATTTCCGAGGAGGGCGCGGACATAAAGGCCGGTGCCGCCGGCAACCAGCGGCAGCCGCCTGCGCCGGGAAATCTCCTCAATGGCGGCTGCCGCTTCGCGGGCAAAGCGGGCGGCGCTGTATTCCTCGTCTAAAGGCACGGTGCCGACAAGGTGGTGCGGGACGGTCGTGAGGAGGCTGGCTGACGGCTGGTCGGTGAGCACAGGCACGCCGCCGTAAACCTGCATTGAGTCGGCTGAGACAACCTCACCGCCACAGGCGACCGCTACCTCTGTCGCGATGCGGCTTTTGCCGGCGGCCGTGGGGCCGGAGATGACCGCTACCGGGATTTCTTTATTCCGGGAGCTGACCCGGGTTCCAATTCTCATCGTAGCGGACAACAGTGAATCTGTGCATGTCAAATTTATCGCCCGGGTAAATGCCGGCTTTCTGGCAGGCGATTTCGAGCTGGCGCTCGATGCTGTCAACGCCTTCCAGGTCGGGCAGGAGCACGCCCCGGCGGTAATCGCAACCGACAATGACTCCATACTTCTTGCAGTCAAGTTCCTGATGCGAGTCAATCCGCTCGGGGGCGCTGAGGACGTCGACGCTGAAACTAAGCAGCGTCACTTCTGCCAGCACTACCGGTGGAAAGCGTGGGTCGGCAAATGCCGCCGATTGGGCGTTGCGGATTATCTCGCGGGCAAGATCGGTCTCCGCCGGATCGAGCGTGCCGATGCAGCCGCGCAGCCCGCCTTGTTTTTTGATGCTGACGAAACAGGCGGCCCGCCGCCGGTAAAACTCTTCCGGCGGCGGATCGGGGAGATGGCTGTACTGAAGCGCCGCCTGCACAACTTCCCGGGCCAAGTGAGCCGGATTTTTATTCGGAGTCAGATTCACGTTCAAACTTGAGTGCGATGCCGTTAGCGCCATCGCGCCGGATTTCAGTGTCACAATTAAATTATAACAACTCCGGCATAGCCCACCACGTGGCTGTAATCACCGGTGACGTCGCCGGAAGTCGCGTACCTGACCAGCCGGGCGCGGGAGGCTCCCAGCTCGCGGCAGGCGGCCAGCATTGCCGCCACCGGCGCCGCGCCGCACATCGTGATCTGGTTCGCTTGCACCGTCCTCAGCAGCCCGGCGCCGTCCAGCCGCATTATCTCGCCAAGGGCCAGCTCGTCCTGGCCCTTGGCGCGCTCCTGGCTTTCGTAATGCGACATGTCAGAGCTGGCGATAATCAGAACCGGTTTTTCCGTTGACTTGATGGTAGATGCAATAACAAGCCCAATGTCCTGGCATAGCGCCGCCGAAAGCGGCATCAGGCAGATGGGGACGATTTTTGGTTTGTTTACCAGAAATTGCAGAAATGGCAGCTGAACCTCAATTGAGTGCTCACGAGCGTGGGCGGCGCTGTTCTCCTCGAGGAGATTGCCCGAGCCAGCCACCTCTGCCGCCAGTTCCGAGTCGATGGCAACGTCACCGAGGGGCGTCTTCCAGACGCCGGCGGTCATGATGGACGCCGGCGCCCCCAGACCGGTGTGGTTGGGTCCGATGATAACAAAAGTATCTGGCAGCTCAAGCTGGCCGTAGACTTCGCCGGCGACCCGGCCGGAATAGACGTAGCCGGCATGAGGCGCCATCACGCCCAGTGCTTTCCGGAGCGGACCGGCGACGGTCAGGCGGCTGACAGCGTCGCTAAGCTCCTCGCGGCTGCCCGGATAAAACTGGCCGGCGACTGCCGGCCGACGTACGGTCCCCCCCGGTTGATTCATGGCAATACCCCTCCCCGTGAGGCATTCTTAGGAAGTTATCTGCGGTTGCGGACGTCAACAGCCGCCCATGGCTGGTTTAACACAACATGCCTGCAAACACAATCAGCACGCCTGCCTGCCCCCGAGAGTGGTCGAAGTTGCCGAATCGATGGTGACGTCAACCACCTGACCGGCGCCTGCGGCGCCGCTGAAATTGACAATCTTGTTTGTGCGCGTGCGGCCGCGCATCTGGCCGCCCGCATGGCGGCTTGAGCCCTCCACCAGGACCGGCAGTTGCCGCCCGATCAACTGCCGGTTTTTCGCTTGCGCCAGCCTCTGGGTTAAACTGACAAGCTCTCGCATCCGCCGCCTGATTGCTTTTTCCGGAACCTTGCCCGGCAGGCCGGCGGCCTCGGTTCCAGGGCGGGAGGAGAAGACAAACGTGAAGGCGCCGTCAAAACGGATGCGCTCAACCAGAGTGGTCGTCCGGTAAAAATCCTCCTCGCGCTCACCCGGAAAGCCGACAATTATGTCTGTAGTGAGAGCCAGTTCCGGAACGGCTTCGTAGAGGCGTTCTGCCAGCGCCAGGTATTCATCCCGGGTATAGCCGCGCTTCATGCGGCCAAGAACATGCGTGGAGCCTGACTGGACCGGCAGGTGCAGATGCTCGCAGACGCCGGGCAAATCACGGATCGCAGCGATCAGGTCATCGTTAAGGTCGCGAGGATGGGATGTTGTGAACCTTATCCTTTCCAAGCCTGAAATAGCGTCCAGGCGGTGGAGCAGGCCGGAAAAAGTTAGACGGCCCGGGCTGTCCTTTTCAAGGTCAAGCCCGTAAGCATTGACGTTTTGCCCCAGCAGCGTTACTTCTGCCACTCCGTCGTCAACGAGCCTTTCCACTTCCGCCACAATATCGGCTGCAGGCCGGCTCCGCTCCGGCCCGCGCACTGAAGGCACAACGCAGTAGCTGCAGCAATTGGTGCAGCCGCTCATTACCTGCACCCAGGCGCGGAACCTGTCGCTGCGGCGCACCGGCAGATCTGCGCTCAGGGTTGGTTTTGACTCAAAGGAATATGAAGGCGCCGGGGCGGCTGACCTTGATCCGGCAGTCGCGTTTGCGAGCAAACGCGGCAGCTCGGCGATGCTCCGGGGGCCGAAAGCCACGTCGAGAAAAGGCAGCTCATTAAACAGTTTTTCCCGGCGGCGCTGGGCAAAGCAGCCGCCGAGGGCGACCAGCCGGCCGGGATTTTCCTTCTTCAGGCGACTGGCCTCGCCCAGCCTGCCCAGCAGCCTGTTCTCGGCGCTCTTGCGCACGGCGCAGGTATTGAAAACAAGCAGGTCGGCGGTCTCGGGCCCGGAAGCGGGCTGCCAGCCGTCTTCCTCCAACACTCCGCGGATGCGCTCCGAGTCGTGCTCATTCATCTGGCAGCCGAAGGTTGTGAGGTAGTAAGAAGGCATTCTCTTCGCTCAACCCGGTTTCAAACTGAAGAGCGCGTTTGACGTTTAAGATTTCACAAAAATGTTGAACTGCGGGTTTTGGTTTGCTCAGTATCCAGCACTCAGGACCCAGAATCCAGAATCTGCCATCCGCTTGTCACTTCGCAAACTCAGTCGCCCGGCTCTCGCGGATAACGGTAACCTTGATTTGCCCGGGATAATCCAGCTGCTTCTCGATCTCCCTGGCAATCTCCCTTGACAACAGGGCTGCTTCGTCATCGTCTATCTCGGCAGGCTTTACCATCGCCCTGATTTCGCGGCCGGCCTGCATCACGTAGCATTTCTCCACGCCCTTTTTACTCAATGCGATGCTCTCCAGCGATTCCAGCCGCTTGATGTAGCTTTCCAGGCTGTCGCGGCGGGCGCCGGGCCTGGCGGCGCTGACGGCGTCGCCCGCCTGCACGAGCACGGCTTCCACAGTCTGCGGCTCGACGTCGCCATGATGCGCTTCAATAGCATGCCAGATTGCCTGGCTTTCCTTGTTTTTCTTGGCCAGGTTAGCGCCGATGCTGGCGTGCGTGCCCTCAACTTGGTGATCAACAGCTTTGCCGATGTCATGCAGGAGGCCGGCCCGACGCACCAGTTTGGGGCTGGCGCCCAGTTCGGCGGCCATGATCCCGGCCAAGTGGCTGACTTCGAGTGAATGCGCAAGCACATTCTGCCCATAGCTGGTGCGGTACTTAAGGCGGCCCAGCAGCTTGATAAGGTTCTCCGGCAGTCCATGAACGTTTGCCTCTAACGTTGCCTGCTCGCCTGCATCCATGATGGTTTTCTCAACCTCGGCCTTGGCCTGCTTGTAAGTGTCCTCAATGCGGGCCGGGTGGATGCGGCCGTCGGCGAGCAGTTTTGTCAGGGTGAGCCTGGCAATCTCCCGCTTGACGCCGTCGAATCCGCTCAACACTACCGCCTCGGGAGTGTCATCGATGATAACGTCGATGCCGCTGATATTCTCCAGGGCGCGGATGTTGCGGCCTTCGCGGCCGATGATGCGGCCCTTCATTTCATCAGACGGGAGCGACACTACCGAAACCGTGGTCTCGGCGGCGTGATTGGCGGCGGTGCGCTGGATGCTCAGCGAAAGGATATTGCGGGCGCGGCGGTCCGATTCGCGGCGCGCCTCTTCCTCAACCGCGCGGATCAGCTTGGCCATATCATGCCTTGCTTCTTCTTCGACTTGTTTCAGCAGCATCTCTCTTGCCTGGATGCTGGTGAGTCCGGAAACCCGCTCAAGCTGTTTGCGGTTTTCCTGGATGGCAAGCTCGAGCTCTTCGCCCAGCTTTTTGTTATTGGTTTCCCGGTCGCTTAATGATTGTTCACGGCGCTGGATATCGCGGTCGCGCTCGGAAATAAGCTTTTCCTTGTCCTCCAGCCGCTGCTCGCCTTTAAGAATTTCGGCGCGGCGCTGCTTCAGCTCGTTTTCCGCCTGTTCCCGAAACTGCTGCAACTTTTCGCGCGCTTCCACTTCCGCCGTGCGGCGCATGGTCTCAAGTTCCCGGGCGGCCCCGTCCCGGGCTGTTTTGGCGCTCTTTTCGAGATCGGTTATCCTGGCCTCGGAAAGCATTTTGCGCAGGAAATAGCCGGCCCCAGCGGCGACGGCCGCCACCACAACCGCAATCAGTACCACATTCATTTTTGACTCCAATCTTTACCAGGCCAAATTGGCGTTTGCCCGCACCATCCGAAACCGCCGATTCCGGCCTTAAAAACCCAAAAAGCCGAGCACCTGCTCGGCATAGTCAAGGAAACAAGTATCTTCCGGGTCCTCAGGCCCGGTTCAAGCCTTCTTTGTAAGCGGCGCCGGCGCCGTCAAACCGCTTAAGCAGCGGCCCGGCGACCGGGTTTATATTAGTGAAGTGAACGACCCGACTGCCTGTTTTCACTAAGCCCGTTTTGGCTTTCTGGTGTTGCTATTTACCTGAAATACAAAGAAGAGCAAGAAAATCTATCGTTGATAGCTTGTTTTGTATGCAAAGCAGATTTCCAACGCTTTCATTCTATCGGTCCTTGACAGGCCTGTCAATGAAAAGACCGGATGATGGATGGTGAATGGTGGAGAAAAAAGTCCCGGCCGGCTGGCAATTGCCAGCCGGCCGGATATCGGTTTGAAAGGCTATTTGGCTACGGCATCTGCCGTCTCGGCATGTTTGCCGCCGTCCTCAGAAATCTGCACGCCAGCGGCCACCAGCGTTTCATTCAGGATGGCCTGGGCCATGTCCTTGTTTTCTTTCAGGAACGCCTTGGCGTTATTGCGGCCCTGACCGAGGCGCTCGCCGCCGTAAGAGAAGAAAGCCCCGCTCTTGTCGATAATTCCCTGGGCAACCCCCATGTCAAGAATGTTGCCTTCCCGGGAGATGCCTTCGCCGTACATGACATCAAATTCAGCCTGCCGGAAGGGCGGCGCCATCTTGTTTTTTACGACCTTGGCGCGGACGCGGTTGCCGACTGCCTGCGTTCCCTCTTTAAGCGTCTCGATCCGCCTCAGATCAAGGCGGACAGAGGCGTAAAACTTGAGCGCCTTGCCGCCGGGAGTGACCTCGGGATTACCGAACATGACGCCGATTTTCTCCCGCAGCTGATTGGTAAAGATGGCTACCGTACCGGTCTTGTTGAGCGTCCCGGCCAGCTTGCGGAGCGCCTGCGACATCAACCGTGCTTGGAGTCCCACATGAGAGTCACCCATCTCACCCTCAATCTCAGCTTTAGGGGTGAGGGCAGCCACGGAGTCAACGGCGACTACGTCAATGGCGCCGCTCCGGATCAGCATCTCGGCTATCTCAAGAGCCTGCTCGCCATAGTCAGGCTGGGACACGAGCAGGTCGTCGACATTGACGCCAATCCGGCGGGCGTAAACGGGATCCATGGCGTGTTCGGCGTCGATGAAGGCGGCAATGCCACCCCGTTTTTGCGCCTCGGCGATGACATGGTAAACGAGCGTGGTCTTGCCGGATGCTTCCGGTCCGAAAATCTCAATGACGCGCCCATGGGGCAGGCCGCCAATGCCAAGCGCGATGTCCAGAGCCAGGGCTCCCGTGGGGATGACTCCCACCTGGATCCCGGCGCAGTCATCGCCCATGCGCATGATTGACCCTTTGCCAAACTGCCGCTCGATTTGGCCCAATGCAACTTCCAGCGCTTTTTCCTTTTCCACCGCAGCCTCCAATCAGTTCAGTTGGACCGTTTCCAGGGCCTGGTGAATGGCCCCGCTTGGTTTGAGAATGCTATTATACAGCGTGATTCGGACAGCTGTAAATTTAACCGGATCCGGCCGGATTTCCGCCGGATTAAGCGCCACCCTGCCCCGCGCCCGGGCAATCGTGACATGCGGGAAGAACCGGCGTTTTTCGCGCTTGTAGATTTTTTTTTGGACCAGTCCGGCCGCCAGCTCGTCGTGGATGGCTTTTAGCCGCCCGGCGGGTTCTTCCAGCGAGGCGGCAATTACTCTGAGGTTCCTTCCCTTGGAAAGGCCGACAAGGCCGCCAGCGGTGACCTCAAACGAGGTCAGCGGATCCTGCTGCCGCAACTCCGCCAGTTGCCCGGCAGCGCCCTGCAGCTCCTCTTCACCCATCTGCCCCAGGAAGATGAGCGTGATATGAAGCTGCGCCTCCGGCACAAGCCGGAGAGACCGGTCCGATGCCAGGAACTCCGTTTGCCATCCGGCCAGCTTGCGGGTCGCCGGCGGCGGGATTTCAGCGGCAATGAATAGCCGGAGTGAAGGGCCCTCCGGCCGCCGCCTGCCCTCGCGGTAGCGCTCCCCCCGCCCCTGGCGGCGCGAACTCCTCATCATGCGGATTGCGGAATGTTTTGATTCTGGGAACTGATCATACAGTTTATTCAGGAAACTGCTTGGGGCCTGCCTCGCATCAGACATGCTCACCGGAAGAAATCCACAGGTGAGCGCTGCCGTCATCCTTGCTCCGCATCGGCCTACCTATGGCCAGACCTCGTCAAACCCCTCGCAATTTTACATTTCTCTGGTTATCCTGAGCGAGCTGGATAATCAGATTTCGGAATGTTCCAGATTTGAGATAAACCCCACAAAACATAGGAGTAGGAGGGCTAAGCTAATATGTTTCTTCATTCCCGAATCCAAAATCAGCATTCCGAGTTCTAGGGGTCAGCAATTATTTTCCAGTGCAGCATGTGCAGCGCCGCCGTCACCGCCGACTGGCGCACCTGGCCGCGGCCGCCAGGGAAATCAAAGCGCCTTACAACATCGCCGGCGTCGGAAGAAACGCAGATGAAGACAAGGCCGACCGGTTTTTCCGCGGTGCCGCCGCCGGGCCCGGCCACGCCGGTGATGCCGGCGCCGTAGTCGGAGCCCGTTAAAGACCTGGCGCCCAGTGCCAGCTGTTGCGCCACCGGCTCCGAGACGGCGCCAACGTTATCCAGCGTCTCCTGCCGCACCTTGAGCAGGTTTCTCTTGACATCATTGCTGTAGGCGGTCACCCCGCCCAGAAAAAATGCCGAGGCGCCGGGCACGCGCGTAATCGCCTCGCCCAGCATCCCGCCCGTACACGACTCGCCGACCGCCAGCGTCGCTCCCATGCCGGTCAGCCGGGCGGCAACTACGTTTTCGATCTCTTCACCTTCCGAGAAAACAAAATCACTGAAGTTTTGCTTGAGTGTTTTGACCAGTTCCTGCACCCGGCCTTCATCCTTACTGTCGGCAGTGACTTCCAGCATAACCTCGCCCCGCCGCGAACAGATGCTCACATCAAGGCCGGCACCGTTCCTCCCCATGATTTTCCCGACTGCCGCCCCAATCTCCGCCTCGGCGACGCCGTAGAAGCTAAGCCGGCCCCGGGCCGGAGGCCGGGCAGCGCTTAAAAGCCGGGAAACCCGGGGGTCGGAAACTGCGTCTTCCCACATCGCCCGAAGCTCCCAGGGCACGCCCGGCAGCGCCACGACTCTGCCGCCGCCGGCATTGACGATAAACCCGGGCGCCGTCCCCGCCGGCCTGATAACACTGCTGCCGGGGGGCATCATCGCCTGTTTGGCCTGATGCGGCGGCAGCTCTCCGGAAGCGCCCACGGCGGCCCGCACATACTCTTCGGCCTGGCCGCTGAGCTCAAGCTTCAGGTCCAGCGCCGCCGCTACCGCCGGCGCGGTCAGGTCATCCTCCGTCGGCCCCAGCCCGCCGGTGATAACGACAAGCCCGGGCTTTTCCCCCAGGGCGAAATTTATCGCTGCGACGATCAGCTCGCGGTCGTCAGGAACGCTAAGCGTAAGGACCACTTTTACACCGAGTGAATCGAGGCGGCGGGCCAGAAAGGCTGTGTTCGTGTCGAGCACCCGGCCGTCAGTGAGTTCCGAGCCGGCGGTAATGATGGCTGCTTTCATTGTGGCGACTTGAGGAGAACCCTGGCTCGGGCGAAGTAATCAGCTCCGGAGATTACGGTCAGGAGCGCCGCCAGGTAAATCAGGTACCAGCTGAGCGGCCTGCCAAGGATAAAGCCAAAACCCGGTAAAAGCAGCGCCGCCACCGCCACTACCTGGCTAAGGGTCTTTATTTTTCCAAGTGGGCTGGCGGGGATGACAATCCGGCTGGCGGCCGCGACCAGCCGCAGCCCGGACACGGAAAACTCCCGCGCGATGATAAGCATGGCAATCCATGCCGGGATGCGGTCAAGGGACACGAGTGCGATCAGCGCCGCCGAGATGAGAAGCTTGTCCGCCACCGGATCGAGAATCTGCCCCAGCACGGTAACGGCGCCGCGGGAGCGGGCAAAATAGCCGTCAAGCGTGTCGGTGATTGCCGCCACGATGAAAATGGCGACGGCGATGTCAACGCTGTAGGGAACAATTTCAAATTGGAGCAGGAAAACCAGAAAAACCGGAATCAGGAGGATGCGCAAGCCGGTGAGAATATTCGCAAGATTTACCGGCAGCCGCCAGCGCTCCCTGGAAATTGTGTGATTTGGCGGAGCTACAGGCCTTGACTCGCTCATAAGGAGCTTATCCCGGGCCAACGGTACTGCTGTTTGTTGAAATTTCCCCCGAACCGGCGATCCCGTTTGGCGTGACTTTGTAAATACCCGGACCGCTTATTTTCTGGTCCTGCCCATTGACCTTGATCTCCAGCCCGTCGGTGCTGCCGACGTCCATCCACACTGCCGTCAGCGACGCGAAGCTGGAGTTGTCGAGCGTCTTGCTCTCCCCGGGGGCGAGCGTGTCGCCCCAGATCACGCTGCTTAAGTTGCTGTCCTTGTAAATCCCAACCCAGTTTCTTTGCGAGCTTGACTTGAATGTGATGCTTTGGAATGCGTCCGCATCAGTCACGGTTGCCGGCCCCGGGGCCGCCCCGGTCTGGGCCTGGGTCTGGGTGGCCGCGGCAGCCGGCGCTGCCGGAACTGCCGCGGTCGTCGTTGCTCCGGTGGCTGCCGGCACCGGCGGCAGATTGTGGCTGGAGGAGTTTCCCCATCCCAGGTAGGCCAGCGCGGCTATAATTGCAACCGCCAGGATAGCCACGAACAGAAAATTCTGGTGTTTGCGCGGCGCTTTTGGCTTGGCGGTCCGGGGAGGCTGGATCGTATGCTCATGAATGTCGCTGGCGCCGAAGCGCTCGTTGTACTCATCCAGGACCACCTGAAAATCAACACCCAGATAGTCGGCATAGGTTCGCAGGAATCCTTTGACATAAGTGCCCCCCGGAAGAACGTCAAAGTCTTCATTCTCCATTGCCTGGATGTATTTGACCCTGATTTTTGTGTCGTCTCCGGCCTGTTGCAACGAGATGTTGCGCCGCACCCTGGCGTCTCTTAATGTGGTTCCGATCTCAAACATGGCCCAAGTCCTTCTTGGCCGGAGCGGCCCCCGACTCGAAGTATGTCTTAAAAACAGATATTAAACCCCGGATTGGACAACAAATAAGAAGGCTTCATCCAGTAAGGAGGTTTCATCCAGTGTCCAATATCCAAAGTCCGGTTTTAGACCCGGTTTTAGGATTTTAGCACTTTCATACCGGGTTGCTGAAACCAGCCGCCAACCCGGAAGCCCCTTTTTTGGACAGCCCGCTTTCAGGGCGCATTGGCCAGTGTTATCTTTGCCGTGATTTTCTTGCCGTCACGCTGCACATTCATGCTGAGCGTGTCTCCGGGCTTATGTGAATTCAGAACTTCAGCCAGGTCAGAGTCGCTGACAAGCATTTTGCCGTTGACCGCGGTGATGACGTCACGGGGTTTCAGTCCGCCGGCGGCAGCCGCGGGCGAGCCCGAGGCCACTTCCACCACCAGCGCGCCCTCGTTGGCAGAAATTCCCAGCTGTGATGCTGTCAGCGGGTCAAGCGGCTCGTAGGTAATGCCGATGTACGGGTGCACGACCTTGCCCGTGTTGATCAGCTCCTGGGCGATCTGGCCGGCGGTATTGATGGAGATGGCGAAGCCGATGCCTTCAGCCTGCCCGCCGGTCTGGGAATCGCCGGCGACCAGCGTATTCAGGCCGACGACCTGACCGCTTAAATTTGCTAGCGGCCCGCCGGAGTTGCCCGGATTTATTGCCGCATCCGTCTGGATGGCGCTAAACAGGAAGGGACCCTGAGTGGAACTGCTGCTGGTGGCGGCGGGCTCCTGGATGGTCCGGCCCAGGGCGCTGATGACGCCGGCCGTCACAGTCGGTCCGCCAGGCAGCGCCAGAGCGTTGCCGATCGCGACTACCCACTCCCCCACCTGAAGCTTAGTAGCGTCGCCCAGCATCGCAACCGGCAAGTTGTTGCCTTTTATCTGGACAACGGCAACGTCGGTGCGCGAGTCTCCGCCGACGATCTTGCCGTCAAAAGAGCGCCCGTCCGGCAGAGTCACCAGCAGTTTCTGCGCGCCTTCGATAACATGGTTGTTGGTGATGATATGGCCGGCTGAATCAATAATGACTCCGGAGCCGACCCCGGCAGGAACGGTAAAAGGCTGATTGAACTGGCCCGACGCCTGCTGCTCGTTGGTTATCTGGACAACGGCCGGCTTTACTTTCTGTACGACTTGTACCACAGCGCCGGTGAGTCCGCCTTGGGGAGCCGTTTTCTGGGATGGGGAAGGGGCTGCCGTCGTGATGGTAACGGCGCCCTGCTGGCCCGAACCGCAACCCCCGGCCAGGACGGCTAAAAAAAACGCCAGAACAATAAACAGCGCTGCCTTTCCGGCCGGAACCGTCCTGCCGGCCCATTTTCCTAGCTTTAGTCCGATCATGTCCCTCCTTGGTTTCTACGTTTATACCCGCTCGGGGTTTGACGCAAAACTCAAAGAAGAGTCTATCCCGGAAGGTAATTCATGGCGAGGCCGAGGGAATGACAGGCAAGGACTCAGGCGGGAAAATCCTCTAAGAAGTTACCTCAAACAGTTGCACAGCCGCCGGCCAGGGCAGGTCGTGGTCCTGGTCCTGGTAGGTCCTGCCTTTGATGCTGATGAAGTACCAGGAGCCAATCGCGCGGGTTTCGGCCCGGTTGTCAAATGGCAGCGAGCGGGCCAGCAGAACCTGAGCCTTGGGGTATTTCTTGCGCACGTCATTCAGGTTGTTGCGCCATGTGTCGGGAGGGACCGCATAGATTTTTAAATCCGGCCGTTGGCCTTCGACCTTCTGCATGTAAAGCAGCCCCGGCTCCGAATCCCAGTTCGCCAGGATGACGGCGCCCGGCTTTGCCTGTGAAAATGCCCAGTTGCCAAATGTACGCATGCCATGGTCATCATGATGGTTGACGAAAGGCCATATATGTGGAAGACCGAGCGCCAGCACGCCCATGTAGATGACCGCAGTGATGATCCCGGGCACCTGGCGGAAGCGGCCCTTTTCCAGGTAGGCGCCGGCGGTTGTCATCACCAGGTATAAGGAAAAGCCGGTCCAGATTGAAAAATAAAGCAGCAACGGAAGATAGTACTGCAAATAGACGCCGCTGATTGCAAAAACAACCGCCATGTGGAAAAAAGCTCCCGCCGCCAGCCAGATCAGATAGCGGCGCAGCTGCTTCAGCTTCCTGAGCACTACCGGATAGAGCAACGTGATCGCCGGCGCCAGCACCAGAAAAGCAAACGAGGGATAATAGCCCTGCCTGACGACCTCGGAGAGGCGCTCGCGGAGCAGCTCCTGGCCGGGCACAGTGACGGCAAAGGAGCCGGTGCTGCGCGCCCCGCTCACTGTCACGAACCGGTACAGCCTGCCCAGCGAGTCAATTTTCTCATAAAGAACCGCGGGATTGGTGGCGCTGCGGATGGGCAGGTAGGCGTAAAAGCTTACACCCAGGATGATGAGAAGCAGCGTCACCAGCAGCGCCTTTGGCTTCAGCAGCTTTCGCCACGGCCCGAGGACAAGCACTCCCGCCAGCAGCACCGGGATGAAATAAAGTATCGTCGGATGGTAGGCAAAACCAAACGCGGCCAGAAATGCCCCGCCCCAGACTAATCTGATGTCCCCTTTCCTTTGCCAGAGCAGGAGCAGAATCAGAAAAACGGCGATCATTGCCGGGATCGCGTTATAGGGATCCGCGACGGAAGACTGGGCCCACCATTGGCCGCCAAAGCCCAGCGTCAGGGCGGAAACCAGCGCCGGTAGCCAGCGCCCCAGCAGCATCAGCATGAAAACATAAACGGCGATAACGCCTGCCGCGCCCACCAGCGCCGAGACAAAACTGACCCGCGCCGGCAGATTGCCAACCGGCACCAGCGAAACCAGCCAGGTTATGATTGTATAAGCCGGCGAGCCGGGAGAATGGCTGATGCCGAGCGTCGCTCCCGCCGCCTGCCAGTCGCCGCAGTCATGACCAAGAAGCCCGGGTGCAAGGGTGTAAGTATAAAGCGTCAGGAACGCCAGGCCCAGAAACGCCGATGCAATAAAATGGGGATACCGGCGTGCCGCAGACCAAAGCCGGGCTGCCGGCGTGTTCGGGACCTTGTCGCCGTCAGTCGTCTGCGCCAAACCCGTCACTGCCGGCATCATTGGGGCCGCCTTCCACGCTGCCGCCGGCACCAACGCCGGCGCGGCTGCCGGCAAGGATATGCTCGAGGCTCTCCTCGCCTACCAGCACCCGGCGGGGCTTGCTGCCTTCATAGCCGCTGATCACACCGCGTTTCTCCAGCATGTCGATGAGGCGGCCGGCGCGGGTGTAGCCGACGCGGAGCCGCCGCTGCAGGAACGACACCGAGGCGGTGCCGGTGCTGACGACGAGCTGCATTGCCTCGGGCAGGAGGTCGTCTTCATCCGCGGGGAAGCCCTCATCTCCATCCGCAATCTTGCCCTCAAGCAGCTCGTGACGGAAATCGGGCGACCGCTGGCCGCGGCAGCGGTCTGTAAGCAGCTTAATTTCCTCTTCAGAGACGTAGGCGCCCTGAATGCGTTTTAGTTGGGACGCTCCCAGCGGCCGGAACAGCATGTCTCCCTGTCCCAGGAGGCTTTCCGCGCCGGTGGTGTCAAGAATGACGCGTGAATCGACCTGTGAGGAGACGGCAAAAGCAATCCGGGAGGGGACGTTGGCTTTGATCATGCCGGTAATCACGTCCACCGACGGGCGCTGCGTCGCCAGCACCAGGTGGATGCCGACGGCGCGCGCCTTTTGCGCCAGCCTGATGATGGCGTCTTCAACTTCTGCCGGAGACACCATCATCAAGTCGGCCAGCTCGTCAACGACAAGCAGGATGTAGGGCACCGGCTGCTGGCTGCGCGCCGCGCGCACCCGGTTGAGCTCGTCGAGGTGGCGGGCCCTGGCCAACTGCATCTGGCTGTAGCGCGAATCCATCTCCTGGACAAGGTTGGCCAGCACGTTGGCGGCGTCCTTCATTACTGTCACCACCGGCGTGAGCAGGTGCGGGATTCCCTCAAAATGGCTCAGCTCAACCCGCTTGGGATCGATCAGAATCATTTTTACTTCTTCGGGGGTGCTCCTGAGCAGAATCGAAGAAATCATGCAATTGATGCAGCCGCTTTTGCCCGAGCCGGTGGTGCCGGCTACGAGCAGGTGCGGCATCTGGGCCAGATCGGCGTAAACCGGCTTGCCGGAGATGTCCTTGCCAAGCCAGGCCATCAGCGGGCCGCTTTTGTCCGGAAAGTCGCGGAAAATGTCGCCCAGCGTTACCAGATTGGGGCTGACGTTGGGAACTTCAACTCCGACCGCCGATTTCCCCGGGATTGGCGCGAGAATTCTGATGTCCGTGGTCGCCAGCGCATAGGCGATATCATTCTTGAGGCTGCTGACGCGCGAGACCTTGATGCCGGGAGCAAGCTGCAGCTCATAACGGGTGACGCGCGGCCCGGAGACGCTGCCGGCCACGATTGCCTCGATTCCAAAGCTGGCCAGCGTTTCCACCAGCACGCGGCTGATCCTGTCAGCGCTGTCCGCCGAAACCGTCTGCCCGGCGCCGCTTTTTCGCAGCAGGTCTGAATCAGGCAGAACGTAGCCGGATTCTTCATCGTGCCGGTAATCATCGTCATCCCCTGTTTCTTCAAGCAAGGAAAGCTGGCTGGTCGGATTGCTGGAATTGTTAAGCAGCACCGCTTCCGGCGCCGGGGCGGCTGCCGGCGCCGGTCCCCCGGGGCCGTAAATGTCAGGGAAGGCCGCGGCGCCGTTCAGGAGGCCGGAACCACCGGCGCAGGCAGCCGGGCTTTCGCCGACGGCGGGCCGTGTGGAGGCAGAAGCAGATGTTGATTCACCATCCAATTGGATGGTATTTTTTCCCATCTTTTCTGACAGGGAACGGCTGAGTTGCCGGGTTGATTTGCTTGCTCCGGCCGCAGCCCGGCGGGCGCTGACGCCGGAAGCCATGATCGCCGTCCTCACCGAGGCCCCAGTAATCAAAAACGCTGCGGCCATTAGAAGAAACACTGCAGCGATGGAGCTGCCCACGTCTCCGATCAACGAACCTGTGACCCAGTAGAGGGCGTCGCCGGTGATGCCGCCGTGGCCGGAAAAGTAGCTGGTGTCAAAATAGCTGGTATGGGCCGGCGCCGAGCCCAGAACGGAAAAAGTATTTGCTCCTGTGATCAGGAAAAGGGCAATCAACAGCAGCAGCAGGCCGGCGCGAAGGCCGTGCGGCCCCAGCGGCGCATCCGGAAAGATAAGCAGAGCGCCGCCTCCAATGAGAGCCGGTGGGCTCAGATAGATCAGGACGCCAAACAGGTAACGGAGCAGCTCCTCTGACCAGCCTCCCGCAAGGCCGCCGGACCAGCCCAGATAGAGCACCAGGGCCAGGAAACAGCCCGCTGCTGCGGCCGCCAGCCCACCGATCTCACGCACGCGCTTAAGATCAAGGCCACGGCCGGCGCGTTTCCTGGCGCTGCCCTTTCGGCTTCCGGTTTTGCGCCGGCGAGTCGTTGCGCTCATATTTAAACCTCGACAACCACAGCAATAATCAGCGGGCGCTTCTTGGTCTTCTTGTAGATAAATCTCGCCAGCCGGTCATGAATATGCTCCTGAAGAAGGCCTGGGTCGCTGATTCCCTGATCAGCTCCTTCCTTAATTATTTCGTCCACGAGGCTGGAAACCTCTTTCATCAGCTCTTTGCGGTTGCGCATGTAGACAAATCCTTTATCGGATATCTCCGGGGGCGCCACAGGCGAGCCGTCCTGTTCCCGCACCGGCAGGACAACAAGGATGGTGCCGTCTCGCGAAAGCTTTTTCCGGTCGCGCAACGTTACTTCGTGGATATCGCCAACGTCGAGGCCATCAACAAACGCCATGCCGGCCTCGATGCGCCCATCCATAGCCACCTTGCCGCCGGACAATTCGATAATATCGCCGTTGGCCGCCATGATGATCCGGTCTTTTTTCATCCCCATCTCCTCGGCCAGCTGGCTGTGAAAATGAAGATGACGGTATTCTCCATGGATAGGCATGAAATATTTTGGCTGTGTTAGGTTGATCAGCATCTTCAGCTCTTCGCGGGCGGCATGCCCGGAAACATGCACCGGCGCAACCGATTCATAGATGACATTTGCCCCGGCGCGGAAAAGACGGTTGATCACCTGGTGGACGCTGATTTCGTTGCCGGGCACCGGCCGGGCCGAGATGATGACCGTGTCGTCCTGCTGAAGCTTCACTTTCTTATGGTCGTTGAAGGCCATCCGGGTAAGTGCCGAGAGGGGCTCGCCCTGGCTGCCGCTGGAGAGGATCACCAGCTTACGCGGCCTGACGTTATTGATCTCACTTAAAGGGATCATCATTTCCGGGGGTGCATCCAGATAGCCAAGCTCGCGCGCCATTTGCACGTTTCTGATCATCGACCGGCCCACTACAACCAGCTTGCGGCGGTGATGGCGGGCGGCATTGACAATCTGCTGGATCCGGTGGATGTGTGAAGCAAACGAAGCGACAATGACGCGGCCCGGCGCCATCGCAAAAATCTCGTCCAGGGTTTTGCCCACCGACCGCTCCGGACCGGTGACGCCCTCTAGCTCGGCGTTGGTGCTGTCGGACATGAGCAGCAACACCCCCCGGGCCCCCAGCTCGCCAAACTTGCCCAGGTTGGTACGGCGCCGGTCAATCGGATTCGGGTCAAGCTTGAAATCGCCGGAATGGATGATAGTGCCCACCGGCGTTGTTACCGCCACCGCAACGCCGTCAGGAATGCTGTGGGTGACGCTGATAAAATCGCAGCGGAACGGCCCAATCTGTTCCGGACGTTCCGGATTGATCTCGCGCAGGTCGGCGCTTGCCGACAGCCCGTGCTCCTCCAGTTTGTTACCCACCAGCCCCAGAGTCAGCCTGGTGCCATAAACGGGGACGTTGATCTCTTTCAGCAGAAACGGAACAGCGCCAACATGGTCTTCATGGCCGTGGGTCAGGAGCACCGCCTCAACGGCATCGGCCCTTTCCCGGAGGAAAGCAAAATCGGGGATGACAAGGTCGATTCCCAGCAGCTCATCACGGGGAAAGGCGAGGCCAGCGTCGATGACAAGCAGGCGGCCGTCCAGATCAAGGACCATCATGTTCTTGCCGATCTCGCCCAAGCCGCCCAGGGCAATAATTCTCAGTTTGGATTCAGTCAACGAAATGGATTCAAATTTGTGTTCATACCCGGGAAACTGCCAGAAACAGGTGAAATGTGGTCAGAATTATCGGCCCTCCGCCAGACTCGCCCCCGCTTATGTTTCGCTGTCCGGCGCTATTCTCCTGCGATGCCCGCCGGCCCCGCCCAAGGTCTCATCTCCTCCAGCCTTGCATTTTGCCTGGCCTCGCAACGAATTATCTGCTGAGACAGGCTCTAACCGCCGATCAACGCCCCTGCCGCCAGCGCATCGCGAATCTGGGATTCCTCGGCTGCAGTTGCGGGAACCAGCGGCAGGCGCACGCCCCCTACATCTAGGCCGGTCATATTCAGGGCTGCTTTAACCGGAATCGGATTGGCGGTGATGAACAGCGCCTTGTATAACGGCGCCAGCGAGTCATTGATTGCCCCGGCTTCTGCCAGATTTCCAGACCGGTAGAGCTCGACCATTTTTTTCATCTGCCGCCCGGCAAGATGCGACGCTACACAGATGCCTCCCCATGCTCCCAGCTCCAGCAGCGGCAAGAGCATATCGTCGTTGCCGGCGTAGATGCCCATGTCGCAGATGCTTGCGAGCAGGCGCGACTGCTCCAGGTCAGGATTGGCCTGCTTGACGGCGACAATGTTGTCTGTCTCATTCAGCTCCGCCAGCGTTTCTGGCCCCACGTTAAGGGCGGTGCGGCCGGGAATGTTGTAAAGGATGACCGGTTTGTCGGTAGCGGCGGCGATTGCCCGGAAATGGGCGATGATGCCGGCGCGTGGCGGCTTGTTGTAATAGGGCGTCACGGCCAGGATGCCGTCGACGCCTGCCTCATGGGCCCGCCCGGTCAGGTGGACGCTGTGGGCCGTATCATTTGAGCCGGTGCCGGCAATGACAGCGGCGCGGCCGCCGACGGCTTCCTTGACCACGTGGAAAAGCTCGACCTTTTCCTCATCGGTCAAAGTGGGCGACTCGCCGGTAGTGCCGCTGACGACCAGTCCGTCGGAACCGCTCTCGACCAGATGCAAGGCCAGATCGGCGGTGGCCTGGTAGTTCACCTGCCCGTCTTCATGAAAGGCAGTGACCATGGCTGTAATTATGTCACCAAAAGAAGAGTTCAAAGTTCAATATTCCTAGTGCAAATTTAAGTTCAAAGTTATGGTTCCAAGTTAACTTTGAATCCGGAACCGGGAACTAGGGGTATTATCCCAGATTTACATGATCTTCTCCAGCCCGACAGCCAGGCCGTCCAGGCTGGCAACGCGGCGCACCGCCATCACAACTCCCGGCATGAAAGACTGGCGTGAGATCGAGTCGTGGCGGACAGTGAGAGTCTGGCCCTGGCCGCCGAAAATTATCTCCTGATGGGCCACCAGGCCCGGCAGACGGACGCTGTGGATGGGGATGCCGTGGTGGGCCAGGCCGCGGGCCACGTTTCCTTCAGGGCCGGGCGGCTCCGGGCAGTCCAGTCGGGCGGCGGCGATCATCTCGGCGGTTCTGAGCGCCGTGCCCGATGGAGCATCAAGCTTCTGGTCGTGATGAAGCTCGGTAATTTCGCAAAAAGGCATGTAGCGGGCCACTACCTGGGCGATGTCCATCATCAGCACCGCGCCGATGGCGAAATTGGGAGCAATCAGGCAGCTTGCTCCGCTTAGCCGGCACTCGAGCTCTATCTGTTTTAGTTGATGTTCTTTTATGCCAGTGGTGCCAACAATACAGTTGATCCCTTTTTTCAGGCAAGCGGTAACATTTTCAAAAGCCGCGCCCGGAGTGGTAAAGTCGACCGCCACATCAGGTTTTTCCTTCTCGAGGCATTCGTCGAGGGAAACGTAGGCGGCGGCCGCGGCAGCCGGCCCCGCCCACACCACCTCGCGGCCGGCAGCGTCGACAACTGCCGCCAGCTCCAGGTCGGGCTCGTCGCTGACTGCGTCGCAGACAGCGCGGCCCATCTTTCCCAGTGCGCCGATTACGAGAACCTTAAGCCTGTCGTCAGCACCAGTCATTAAAGCTCCTCTGCCGAATTTTGGATTTTGGGTTTAATTCTTAAGTCCTGTCTCTAGTCATTAAAGCCGCGCAAAAAAATGACCGCCTCGGCCGCGGTGGCAAACACATCTCCATATAAAACTTCCCCGGCCGAGTCAAGCCGGTATGGCAAAAAGACATTCATTGCCCGGCCGTCCAGGTGCTCGACGGAAATGCGCACAGCGTCGCTTTTTTCATTCTGGCCGGAAACATCCACCTGGGCACCGGAGCAAAGGCCTGTCGCCCGGAACTCTCCTTTGCTGGCGCCGTCAATTAGCTGTTCGCGCAGGTAGCCGATCAGCTCGGCGGCGAGAGGATTTTCCCGCACGGGCGCGTCGCCGACAAACTCGCCAATAAATTTCAGTCTGCCGTCACGGCTGACGGCGGCGGCAAACGGGTAAAACTCGCCGTGCCGGGAAAGCATGCGCTGGGCGAACGGGATGATTGCGTTCAGCAATTGCTCCAGCTCTTCATCTGACTGTTGCATATTATTTACTCCGGTGGACGGCTGCCTTAGCGATAAGCTCAAGCGGCTCCGGGTCGATTTCACCCGCAGCGGGCCTCAGGCTCTCCCGGGCGCTGTTTACATATTTGCCGGCTTGGCGCCGCGCGCTTTCGAGACCGCCGGCAGCTTCGATGCGCCTGCAGATCTCCGCCGATCTTGCTTTGGAAGCAGGTTCGTCAAGAAGCGTTCTGATGGACGGGTCATTCCTGAGCGCCAAAATCAGTGGCAGCGTCACCGTTCCCTCCCGCAAATCCGTCCCTGGTTCTTTTCCTGTCTCGGAGGCGTCGCCGGAAAGATCAAGAATATCATCAGAGAGCTGAAATGAAAGGCCGAGGAAATGACCAAATTTGCCCAAAGCCGTTATTGTTTCCTCGCGGCAGCCGGAAAGCAGTGAGCCCAGTTGGCAAGCGGCTGAAAACAGACCGGAAGTCTTCAGGGCCGCACGCTCATAATAGGCGCCGGAGGCAAGCCCGAAATTGCGGCTTGCCTGCATCTGGAGCAGCTCACCCCGGCTCAGCCCCAGGCTTGCCGCGGAAAGAACGCTGACTGCCCGTATGGAGCCTGCTGATGCCAAAATATCAAAGGCGCAGGAAAACAGGTAGTCGCCGGCCGCGGCGCTGACCGCGTGCCCGAATTTTGCCGCCAGGGTCGGTTGGCCGCGCCTGAGCTCGGCTCTATCCAGGATGTCGTCATGAACAAGCGTGGCCATGTGGACCAGCTCGACTGCGGCGGCAGCCGTCACAACTCCTTCGCCGATGCTTTCGCTGGCGCGGGCGGCAAGAAAGACAAGCAAGGGCCGGAGCCGCTTGCCTCCGGCTGTCAGGGTCAGCGTGCACGACTCGCCCAGCGTGCCTGCCGGCAGGGCGGCAATTTTTTCAAGAAGCTGTTCACAGCGTCGCATGGGCAGCGTGTAGCGCCTCCAGTAAAGCGCCTTGAATTGCTCAAGCGGAGCCTTGGCCTCAATCGCTGGTATCGAGTTATAAATGTTTAGCCTCTCGTGAAAATATCTTTACTGATCATACGATTCGTTCAGGTATTTGTTCGGAGCTTGCCTTGGATTTGCCATGTCCGGCCGGCTCCGCTACGCCGGACGGCGGCCGGCTGCGTAACCCGCCCTGCGGGGCTCAGACAGTCCTCGCCGGAAACTCCGCCGTGCTCCTGTTTGGCTTCAGCCTCCATGCGGCCAAATCCTGGCAAGCGCCTCGCAACAATACATCATCTCCGTGGTTATCCTGAGCGGGTTGTATGATTGGTATACCTTTAAAATCATACGGCATAAACGCGGAATTCATGTGGCTTTTCCCCAGTGCAGTGCGATGATGCCGCCGGCGAGCAGCCGGTAACCGACCTGCTGCAGCCCCGCCTCGCGCATGATCGCGGCCAGCTCGGCAGCGGCCGGGAACCGGCGCACGGATGCGGGCAGGTAGCTGTATGCGGATTCATGGCGGGAAACAATCCTGCCCAGCGCCGGCACGACCCCGTCGAACCAGATCCGGTAAAACTGCCGGAACGGCGGCCGAATCGGCCTGGTAATCTCAAGGCAGACGACCCGTCCTCCCGGCCGGACGACGCGGTTCATCTCGGCAAAGACGCCGGCCAGGCCGGGGATATTACGCACACCGAATCCGACAGTACAGGCGTCGAAAGCATCTGGCTCAAGTTCCAGTTGGCTGGCATCTCCCAGGCTGAACTGAACCGCCGCGCCCTGCCGGATGGCTTTCTGTCGCGCAATTTCCAGCATGCGCCGGCTAAAATCAACCCCGAACACCCGGCCCGTGGGGCCGACGCGGTCAGCCAGCGCAAAAGCCATTTCCCCGGTGCCGCAGCAGACGTCAAGCGCGCTCATCCCGGGGCCGATGGCGGCCGCATCCGCCGCCAGTTGACGCCAGCGATGGTGCCTCCCGGCAGAGATGATGTTGTTCATCAAGTCATAGCGGCCGGCAATGCCGTCAAACATTGTCCGCACCCGCTCCGGCTCTGGCGCGGCTCTGGCGCCGGCGGTCATCGCTGTCCTCCTTCCCAGCGACGAAAGAGCTGATGGTCAACGCCGAGAACATCGAGAACCTTGCCGACGATAAAATCCGCCAGATCCTCAACCGTCTGCGGATTATGATAAAAAGCAGGCATTGCCGCAACAATCTGCGCGCCTGCTTTTTTTACCCGGTAGAGATTACGGAGCTGGATCTCATTCAGGGGCGTCTCCCGGGGAACCACCACCAGCGGCCGTGATTCCTTCAGCATCACGTCGGCCACCCGCTGAATAAGATTGCCGCTGATTCCGGATGCGATTGCGGCAATCGTTGACATGGAGCAGGGACAGACTACAGCCGCATCCGCCAGCGCACTGCCGCTGGAAAAGGCGTGGCCGATGTTGCCCGGCAGAACGATTTCCAGCCGGCGCGGCGAGATTCCATGCCGCGAGAAAAACGCCTCCAGCACCTGCTCGGCGGGGGCGCCCAGCAATTCGAGGCCGGCGTCAAATTCCTCGTGCCGGACAACTTCAACGGCAGCGTCGGAAAAGCAGACGCTCACTTCGTGAACGTCCCCGGTCAGCGCCCTAAGCAGCCGGCCTCCATAAATGGCGCCGGAAGCCCCCGATATTCCTACGAATATTTTCATGGGTCAAACATCTTCATGATAAAACCAAACCCTTTTGACTTGGCGCCGGAGCAAGCTGGATCATCAATTTGAATTAATCCCCGGTTATGTTATCCCAGATTCAACATTTTCTTAAGCTGGCCTGCGTTCTGGACCGCGTAGCCCATCAAGTCATTGTTGAAGTAGGCGTAAACATCGGCGCCTGACTGGATAAAGTCGCGGATGCGTCCGGCCCACTGTCCCAACTGCCGGCGCGTGTAACTGCCGTCATCCTTGCCATAGTGAAAACGGATATAAGTCCATCCGGCTGTCAGCACCCTTTCGGCCGGTATATCGGGATGGTCGGGAATGCAGAGACCGGCTCCGGCCCTCTCCAGGATATCGTAGACCTCCGCATTGAACCAGGAGGGATGACGGAACTCAAATGTATGGCGCCAGCCGCCGGGCAGGTCGCCGGCAAACGCGGCCAGCCGGTCGTCATTGCGCTTGAAACTTGGCGGCAACTGCCAGAGCACAGGTCCCCCTTTTTTTCTCAGTCTGCCGACCAAGTCAAAAAAACGGTCAACGGGTTCGCCGTTTTCGCCAAGCCGCTTGACATGCGTAAGATAACGGCTGCCCTTGACTGAGAAAAGGAAATTGCCCGGCACCGCCCGGCGCCAGCCGTCCACATACTCCGGCTTTGGCAGCCGGTAAAAAGTCGCATTGATCTCAACGGTGTCAAAGACACCGGCGTAAAATTCCAGCCATTCCGATTGCCGCAGCTTGGCGGGATAAAACCGCTCCCGCCAATGGCTGTAATTCCAGCCGGAGGTCCCTACGCGGACGATCGCCATTAATTGATTTGCTGGTATTTGGTGGGATCGCGGCCAGACATGCTACATTTGTGTTTTTTCCGCAATTACGACAAAATCACCACTGTTTGCTTTTGCTTCCCACAGAGCCCAGTCAGCCCGCTCAAGCAGGGTGGCGGCATCGAAAGCATGGGCGGGATATTCCGCCACGCCGGCGCTGAGAGATAGGGGCAGCCGGCTGCCGTCCGGGCCGGCAAATACGCGCCCGCCGATGGCATCGCGAATGCGCCCGGCAATCCGCACCGCGTTAACCCGGTCGGATCCACCCCGGCCGGAGACGCCCAGTTCCGGCAAAAGCACGGCAAACTCGTCGCCGCCGTACCTGGCGGCGATGTCCGCCTGCCTCACGACTGCCGCCAGCGTCGCGGCAATTTCCTTGAGGATGCGGTCACCCTCAAAATGACCGCGCTCCCGGTTAAAATCCTTAAAACCGTCCACGCCGAACAGCATCACAGACAGCTGACCGCCATGCCGGTTGGACCGTGAGATCTCCCGCACAACAGCCTCATAGAAATAACGGTGGTTATACAAACCTGTAAGATTATCAACAAGCGCATGCCGCTTTGTCTGATCGCGCAGGCGGGCATTGTCAAGAACAAGGCCCAGTTGGCGCGCAACCGGTTCCAGCAGTTTCAGGTCCCCGTCTGAAAAAGCCTGCGGCTGAAAACTGTCCATGTTTACGATTCCTAAAACCTCGCCTTTGGAAATCAGCGGAATAAATATCGAAGAGCGGACCCCTTCTTCCACCAACAGCTTGTCAGCCGGATATTCATCCCCCAAGATATCGTGGCGGAGAAGCGAACGTCCGGTTGTGATCACCTTGCCTGCCGGCGTTGCCTCTTTTGGCAGGCGCAGCCCGTCATTAAGCCAGGTGCGGGGCGCCTTGGTGTTCACCGCCAGAATTTCCGTTTCTTTGGACTCAGGGTGCCAGAGCATCAGGCAGGCGCGGTCAAACTTGATCAGCCCGGAGGCGTGGAAGATGAATGAGTTGTATACGCCAGTAATGCCTTCCTGCGAGCCCAGATCCCGGCTGACTGTTTCCATTAGCTCCATCTGGCCGCGGTCGCGGCTGAGCTCCGACTCCAGCCTCGCGTTTTCGATCGCGGCCGCAACACGGTCCGATGCGACGCTGAGCGAATCCTTTTCCTCGCCCGTGTAGTGATGAGGCGAAAAAGTCCCCAGGGTCAGCATTCCCAGCGGCTGCCCGCGGCAGATCAGTGGCAGGCTGATCAGGGTCCTGGCCTTCAGCGATTTCAGGTATGGGCTCACGAATCTGCTGTCAATTAGCAGATCCTCAGAGACGGCCACATAAGTTCCGGCAAACGCCCGGCCGACGACTCCCTCGCCCGCGCTTATAGTCAAGGAAGCGGCGGCTCCGGCAGGCAGACCGTACGTGACGCGCGTGACCAGGTTTTTGCCGGCCGCGTCAACGAGGGAAACATAGCCGATATCAGCACCCACGAAAGCTGCGGCCGATTCGAGCAGGTTCTGCATCACCTCGGACAAATGCACAGACGAAAGCGCCGCCTCGGACAGCGCCACCAGTCCCGCCAGCTTCTCGCCCCGGTCACGGGCTTCATCGTAAGCCTGCTGCATCTGCTCCTCGCGCTCGCCCAGCAGATAGTTCATGGCCATGAAGTTTTCGGTAATCTGACTTACAGGATCGGTAGTCGCCTGTTGATAGACCCGGCAGAGGCGGCAGTCTTTCAGCTTCTTGGCAAACTTGCCTTGCACGAGGCCGCGGCAGAAAGTGCCGGCGATCAGCCAACAGCGGGCATGCTCTTTCCCGTAGACGGGGCAGTCCTTCTTGACGCAGCCCAGCTCACGCCAGCAGGTCGCCAGTGCGGGGTCTGCCAGTGATTGTTCCCACTTCTTTTGGGCAACGGCCGTCATCATCAGCTCGTTGCCGCGGCGGCGGGCGTCATCGAGGCGGCTGCCCCAGCGGTAAACGGCGTTTTCCCGGTAAGCCAGCAGCGCCAGCGCGGCCGCCATTGTCGGCACGACAACGCCCAGGATCAAGTTGCGGTATTCTGGCAGGTACCGTTCCGACAGGTTGTGGAGGAGCAATATGAGCCCGCCAGCCAGAATGCCGAGCGCGGCATACCAGAGAATGCGTTTTTTGCCGTAACCAATTTTCAACTGCGCGCTCCTGGCAGGGACCGCCGGCTAGAGCCAAGGCTTCGGCTTCTAAAACCGGCACCGGATGAAAACAATCCTATTAAGTAAATGGTAACATTCATGAACCCGGAATATAAAAGCCTGTCCCAGCAGGCTTTCGTAGCGGAGCCGAGCGAAAAAGCCGTGGGCAAGGACGATCCAGCATCTGCTTTTATGCCATTTGCAGCCGGCCGCAGCAGAACAGACCTGCTGGCATAGGCTTTAAATGGAAACCGGCCAGCAATTTGCGTTAGAGCCGGGATTATAAGTATTATCTGCAATTTTGCTTGCTTCCATTAGAAATACTAAAGGTTTTCGGCTATTGACGATACCTATGGGGGTATGATAAGTTTCACTTGGAAGAAAGGTGCCCAATAACCTTTCAACCCCCCACCCCCCTAGTGGAAAGCCCCAGTGCCGGCTAGACTGGGGCTTTTTCTTTGGCTGATTTCATGGATTTAGCACGGAACTACTTCTTTGCTATATTCAGCACCGCCAGGAACGCCTGTTGGGGTATCTCGACCTTTCCCACTTGCTTCATCCGCTTTTTCCCCGCCTTCTGTTTCTCCAGCAGCTTGCGCTTGCGGGTAATATCGCCGCCGTAACATTTGGCAAGCACATCCTTGCGCTTGGCGGGGATCGTTTCCCTGGCGATAATTTTTTTACCGATCGCCGCCTGAATCGCGACTTCGAAAAGCTGCCTGGGTATCTCTTCCTTGAGCTGCTGAACAAGCGCCTTCCCTTGGGCATAAGCCTTGCTTTGATGCGAGATCAGCGACAGCGCGTCCACCGGCTCGCCGGCAATCAGGACGTCCAGCTTCACGAGTTTGCTTTCGCGGTAGCCGGATGTTTCGTAATCCATGGAAGCATAGCCCTTGGTGCGGGACTTTAGCTGGTCAAAGAAATCAAGCACAATCTCAGCAAGCGGGATTTTGTAATGAAGCTGCACCCGGTTTGATGACAGATATTGCATGTCATCAAACTCTCCCCGGCGCTCCTGGCAGAGCTCCATAACCGCGCCAACAAACTCTCCCGGCACCAGCACGGAAACCTTTACATATGGTTCTTTTATCCAGACAATACGGGCAGGGTCAGGCATCTCTGCCGGGTTGTGGACAACTGCCTCTTCGCCGGAAGACAGGCCCACCTGGTACTCCACATTCGGAGTTGTCGCCAACAAATCGAGGCCGTATTCGCGCTGAAGGCGCTCTCTGACAATATCCATATGGAGCAGGCCGAGAAAGCCGCAGCGGAAGCCAAATCCAAGGGCGCGGGAAGTTTCCGGAACATAGTTTAAGGAAGCATCGTTCAGTTTGAGCTTGTCGAGCGCTTCCCGGAGGGCTGGATAATCATCGCCCTCAATCGGGAAAAGGCCGCAGAAAACCATTGACTTGGCCTCGCGGTAGCCAGGCAGCGCTTGCTGCGCCGGCCTCCCGGCATCGGTCAGGGTGTCGCCGACGCGAAGGTCGCCAACGGTCTTTATGCCGGTAATGATATAGCCAACCTCTCCGGCAGAGAGGGCCGTGGTCGGAAGCATGTTGGGTGAGAAGAAACCGACTTCTTCAATTTCGGCCCGCGTTCCCATCGCCATTGCGATTATCTGTTCACCTTTTTGGAATGAGCCGTCAACAACGCGCACAAACGCGATTACGCCCCGGTACTGGTCATAGACGGAGTCAAAGATAAGCGCCCGGGGCGGCGCCTGGAGATCGCCGCCCGGAGGCGAAATCCGGTGCACGATCGCTTCCAGCACATCCCCCACTCCCTCGCCCGTCTTGGCGGAAACGCGCAAGATCTCCCCGGCGCCGGCGCCGAACAAGTCTTTCACTTCGGCAGCCACACGGTCCGGATCAGCTGCCGGCAGGTCGATCTTGTTCAGTACTGGCACGATTTCAAGGTTATTGTCAAGCGCCAGGTAGGCATTTGCCAGCGTCTGGGCCTGGACTCCCTGAGCGGCGTCAATCACCAGCAAAGCGCCTTCGCATGCCGCCAGACTCCTTGATACTTCATAGGAAAAGTCAACATGCCCGGGGGTGTCGATCAGATGCAGCATGTACTCCTTGCCGTCGCTCGACTTGTAAAGCACCCGGGCCGCCTGCGCCTTGATCGTGATGCCGCGCTCCCGCTCCAGATCCATCATGTCCAGCATCTGGTCAGTGATGTCCCTGCCGCTGACGGTATTTGTTATCTCAAGCATGCGGTCGGCGAGCGTCGATTTGCCGTGGTCGATATGGGCAATGATGGAAAAATTCCGGATGCGCGATTGAGCGGTCATTTGGTCAATGCTTTTCGTTTAATGAAAGTGAGGTATTTTGGAACCCAGGCCAATAATCACGACAATTCTTGCTGAACTTTCCTGATCGTTGAATCTACCCTCTGGTGGAAAAAAGATTAACAGATTATGCGGTTTGTTCAGGTATTTGCTCGGAGCTTGCCTTGGATTTGCCTATGTCCGGCCGGCTGCGCAACTCGCCCCTGAGGGGCTCAGACAGTCCTCGCCGGAAAACCCGCCGTCCTCCTTGCTTGGCTTCAGCCTCCCTGCGGCCAAATCCCGGCAAGCCCCTCGCAACAATACAACATTTCCGTGGTTATCCAGAGCGAGTTGTATGATCGGTAAAGGTTAACAGATTTAAGCAAGACTGGCGCGCTTCATTAATTATTATTCTAAAAATGAAAATACAACCAAAGTTGTATAGTCAATCGTTGTCAACATTGATAACATTAAAATTAGGGGTGCTCCCGGCGCCAGCGTTTTACTGCAAAATACGTCCGCATGCGCTTCAAGGAGATTCTCCGTTATTTTTCACGTTTTATTATTACTGCGTCGCAGCAGACCGGCCAGTTGCAGCTCAGGCATTTTGTGCAGCCGTGCGAGAACAAGGTAAATAGCCGTCACGGCCAGGATGCCGGCAAACAGGGAGACCATTTGCGCGGAAAGGCTCCGCCCCAGCGCGCCGTCGAGCATCCTCCAGGCAGCGAACCCGCCCAGGACTGCCGCAATGGAGAGCGCAACCGCGGCAAGCGCCGACCTTAAAACCGCGCGGCCGTTTATTCTTCCCAGTTCCCTTCTGAGCAGGATCAGAAGCACAAAGAAGGTGCAGGCAGACACCACCGAGGTGGACAGTGGTATGCCTCCCAGGCCGAACGGCTTGATAAAAAGCCAGTTAAGGAAGGCATTGACTCCAAGATTGAAAACTGCCACGGTTGTGGGAATCCAGGGCCGGCTCAGCGAGAAAAAGCCCCGGGTAAGCAGGGCGCTGCCGCCACTGAAGGCGCTGCCAAACGCAAAGAAAAACAGGGAAGAGGCAACCAGCGCGGTGCTGCCGGCGCCGAACTGGCCGTGTTGGTAGGCAAGTCGGACCAGCGGCGTTGACATTGCCAGCATGAACGCCGTTGCCGGAATGAGGATAAAGAAAATGGCGCGCAGCCCCAGGGAAACGGTGTCCCTGAAGCTGTCATAATCCTTGCGCGCCACCAGCTTGGACAGGGTTGGGAACAGAACCGTCCCCACGGCGATGGCAAAAAGTGACTCGGGCAACTGATAAAGGCGAAAGGCATAGTTCATTGCCGCCACTCCTCCCTGCCCCAGGAATGAAGCAAACTGAATGTCAATGACGCCGTTCAGGTTTATCAGTCCGAGGCTGAGGCTTACCGGAAGCATCAGGGCCCCGACCTGCCGCACGTACGGGTTGCGCCAGGAAAGGCCCCAGCCGAGTCGCCCGCCGCGGCCGGTCAGCGCCGGCATTTGCATCGCCAGTTGCGCCAGCGTTCCCAGGAGCACGCCCCAGGCAAGGGCGTCGATGCCAAGCCGGCCTGAGCCAAAAAAAATTGCCAGCAGGATGACAACGTTCCAGACAATTGGCGCAATGGCCGGCAATGTGAAATGATCAAAGGAATTGAGCACCGAAATAAAGACGCCTGTAGCCGCGAGCAGCAAAACAGTTGGGAATAGCAGCCGCGACATGTAGACAATCTTTGCCATCATGACGGTGTCGTGGCGGTATCCCGGGGCGAAGAGAGGCATGATCGAGGGAGCAAATATGATGCAGACGGCGACTACGACGCCAAGCACAAGCATCATCAGGGTGAAGACGGTCCTGGCCACCAGCCATGCCTCTTGCCGCTCACCCTTTTCCAGCAGACCCGCAAAAACCGGTATCAGCGCCGCGCTCAGCGCTGCCTGGGCCACCAGGATCTGCACCGTCGACGGGACTAGGAAAGCAACGTCAAAAGCGCTCTTGTCGGCGCCGGCGCCAAAGAAGGCGGCAGCGGCAATCTCGCGCACGTAGCCGAATCCCCGTGACGCCGCCGTGGCGGCAATGACTATCAGCGCCGCCGTGGCGAGACGGCGGCCAACCGGCGTTGCTTCCGCCTCAGATATTGGTACAGGTGGCAAATTGTCTCCTTGAGGTTCCGGATGTCCGCAGGCGTTTGGAATGCCATCGCCGAAAATGTTTATTAATTGCCGGGCGCGCAATAATATAAGTGAGTCCCAAGGCAAAGAGATGGGCTGAAACTTTTTCCGGCAGATTGTCGGATTGACATCTCGTTCAGGCCGTCAGCAATCCTCACTTGGGGCTCACTGCTGTTTGCGGAAGAAATTTTTCCTTCTCTTTAAAGATGCGCAGTTTCTGACGATATCACTTTTAGAGCTCCGGGAGGTCGCAGGCCGGGCCAAGGGAAGCTTCGCAAGGCGATCGAGGCGGTAAAAGAATCCGCTCTTAAGCAATTATGACCTTGTCAAGCTGAGTGTGGGTCCCAAGGCTTGAGGCATTAGATCACCCGGAGCCTTCTGTTTCTTTTAGCTGATCTTCCAGTTCGCTCAGGAATGAACTCTGGGATTGCCTCGATCTTGTTATTCAAATGTCCAAGGTCCAAAGTCCGGTTCTAGGGCGTTTCCCTTCTTTTATCCTCCGCCGGCGGACTGCATCTGGTTCAGGGTATCCTGCAGGGCCTTAAGCTCGCTGCCGTAGGTAGTCCAAGCCCCCTGTTTTTCGGCGGCGACCGCCTTGTTGTAATGGTCAAGAGCGGCGGCGGCGAGCGCCTTCAGATTCGGCGCGGCGCCGGGCGCGGCCGGCGGCGATGGCGCCGCGGTGGCAGCCGCAGGCGGCTTTTCCGTGACTCCAGTGGATGGAGCGCCAAATATCCTGGTCAGGGCCTGGGCCAGATCTTCCTCCATGACAACCTGATCCCCGTAGGCGACAAGCACGCGCTTGAGCTCCGGTATCTGCCCCTGCTGCGCGCGCAGGTAGAGCGGCTCGACGTAGAGGATCGACTGGTTCACCGGAACGACCAGCAGGTTGCCGTAAATTACCTGACTGCCGCTTTGATTCCACAGGGTAACCTGTTGCGAGATGGTCGGGTCCTGGTTAAAGCGGGCCATGACTTGCTGGGGGCCGTAGACGAGCTTGTCCTTGGGAAACTGGAACACCAGCCGCTGGCCGTAGACGCCCTCGTCGGACTTTGCCGCCATCCAGGCAATCATGTTGTCCTTCGTTTTTGGCACAAATGGCTGCAGCAGCATGAACTGCTCCTTGTTCTCGCCAGGCAGACTCATGATCACGTAATAGGGGGACATCTCGGCACCGCCGTCCCCGAGGCGGGGGATGCTCCACTGGTCTTCCTTATTGTAGAAAACCTGGGGATCGGTCATGTGATAGGTGGCGTACATCTCTGCCTGCGTCTTGAACAGGTCCTCGGGGTAGCGCAGATGCTGGCGAAGTTCGTCCGGCATCCTGCCGGCCGCCGTAAACAGGCCCGGAAAGATGTTCTCGTAAGTCCTGAGCAGGGGGTCTTTTTGATCGACGGCGTAAAAAGTGACGCTGCCATTGTAAGCGTCAACGACGACCTTGACAGAGTTGCGAATGTAATTGTAGCCCTCCGGAGAGGGCTGCGAGTAAGGGTAGCTGTCAGTCGTCGTGTAGGCGTCCTGGATCCAGTACAGGCGGCCGCCCGCAACCACCAGATAGGGATCGTGGTCATAAACGAGGAATGGCGCGATGTTGCGGATCCGGTCCTGAATCTGGCGGTGGATCATGATGCGCGTTCGGCTGCCGATGGCGTCGCTGACCAACAGCTTCAGGCTGGCGAAGCGCCAGCTGAAGGCAAGCCGGTTAAAAATACCCGAGATGTTGACGCCGCCGCTGCCGGCGTAATTTGTGTAGATATTGTCGTTGCCTTTGGGGTAATCGAATTCCTTGACGCTGCTGTCGACGACAGCGTAATCGTTTGCCTGCTCGCCGTAATAAATTGCCGGATTTGTAACATTCAGCTCCGGCGCCGAGCTTGCCGGCGGCAGGTCCTTGATCAACAGCTCCGGCAGTCCTTCCGCGCTTACCTGCGCCACCTGGCTCATCGCCAGGCCATAGCCGTGTGTGTAGACAAGATGCTCGTTTTGCCATGTTTTTGCCTGATCGGGAAGACTGTCTACGGTGAGCTCGCGGGCGGCCAGCATCACCTGCGTCTCCCTGTTGCCGATCATGTAGCGGTCAACGTCAACGTCGGGAAAGTTATAGTACAGCCGGATGGCCTGGATTTGGTTGTACGTCTGCCCGAGCGTGTCAGGCTCCCAGAGGCGGATATTGTTGATGGTGGCTGAGTTGGCCTGAATGTCGGCCGCAGTGAGGTTGCTTTCCGCTGCAAACGGTTTTTCCTGAAATCCATTCAGGTCGAAAGCCTGGCGGGTAAAGTCGATGTTGTGCTGGATGTACGGCTTCTCCTTGGCCAGCTCATTGGGCGAGACCTCGTATTGCTGGATGATAAAGGGATAGACAAGGCCGGCAAAAATTGCCGTCAGGATTATGAGGCCGATTGCCGCGATCGGCAGCTTCCAGCCGCGGAAATATGTGTTGACCATAAACAATAATCCTGACACTATCGCGACTGCAAAAAGAAATTTGTAAACTGGCAGTTGGGCGTGGACGTCGGTAAAGCTGGCACCGTAAATGACTCCCCGGGGAGAGAACATCAGCGTATAGCCCTTCAGTAGATAGCTGACGCCGAGCGTGAACATGATCAACCCCAGCAGCACCGACAGATGGCCTTTCACATGGGGCGCCAGACGGAGCCTGTCCTTCTCCCAGTTGATGGCGTAATCGAAAAAGTAGACGCCGGTGGTGATAAGCAGCGTCAGGATCAGGGTCCACCAAGTAAACGACTGCATCAGCCTCAGAAACGGCAGCGCAAAGACATAGAAGCCGGCGTCATGGCCGAAAATGGGATCCGTCACCCCGAAGGGGGCCCGGTCAAGAAATCTGAGCAGATCGAGCCAGCCGCTGCCGACCGCTGCGATGACGATAATGGTGGGCAGAAACAGGGCCAGCGGCACCAGCACCTTAAGCAATCGGTCTGGAACCGGCATCCGCTCGATGATCTCGCTGCCGGGGCCAACCTTGAATTTGGGCGACAGCCGCCTGGCCAGCAGGATGTTTCCGTAGACAACGGCGAAGAAAACGACTCCCGCTCCCAGGCCAAGAACGGCTTTGGAAAGCAGCACCTTCCAAAAGACGCCCGTGTAGCCGACTTCGCCAAACCAGAGCCACTCGGTGTAAAGGTAGACGCCGCGGCCGAAGAAAAGGACAAGCAGCAGGATGACGGCCCCGATTGCGATGCGCAACCACAGCCGCTTCTTCTTCTTTTTCAGCGGCCGGACGTTGCCTGGCTCTTCTTCGTGGGAGCCCAGATTGAAACGGCGGGCTAGATATTCCCAGAAGTCCGAGAACTGGTAAGGTGGCGGGTTATTGTTCACCGGCAACCTTTCGATGCCGCACCGTCATTATCCTGCCCTCCTGCCAGGCATGCGCCATTGTCCACCGTCCTTTTTTTGTGTTATCATTCGCCCTTGCATGTCCAATATTTATTGACCCAGTTATCTTAAGCGAGCAGGAGCTATATTGGCAAACATAAAGCAGCAACGCAAACGCGTAAAAATCGCCAGGCGCGAGCGCCTCGAGAACCTCAGATACAAATCGAGGATCAAGACGATGTTTAAATCCTTGGCCGTTGCTGCCCGGGAGGATGAGGAAAAGGGCCGGCAAATGGCGCTGGAGCTGATCTCATTGATTGACAGGGCCGCTGGGCGCGGGATGCTGCACGCCAACAGCGCCGCCCGCAAGAAATCCCGCGTGACGGCCATTGTCGATCTGGCCCCGGGCGTGAAGAAAACAGCGGGGCCGGCCGCGACCAAGCCAAAGGGCGAAAGCAAGGCCGATCGGCGCGCCGGACGCTCCGGGGCGAGGCAGGCAAAAAAATCCGCCGGCCGCGAGAAACCAGCGGCGGGTGAAGCGGGCAAGGCCGGGACCCCAGTAGTGCCCAAAGCTGAAAAAGAAGAGACAGTCGGGACCGCCGCGGAGGCTCCCGGCGCTTCCGAAGCAGAAGCAGAAAAAGAGCCGGAAACACAAACAGAGCCGTCTCCTCAAGCGCAGGCAGAGGCGCCGGATGTTGAAGAGAAGGCTGCCGGGAAGAAGCCGGCAGCGGAAGCGGCCGCTGAGGCTGAGGCGGAGCCTGAGAAGGAAGGTCCGGCGCCGGCTGGTGAGAACAGCGCCCCTGCCGCTGATGATCCGGAGACGAAGACGGGGCTCGGGAAAAAGCAGGAGGCAAAGCCCGCCGCCGCGAAGAAAAGCTCAGCAAAAGCCACAGACAGCGGCAAGAAGCCCGATGCAAAGAAAGCTGCCCCGCGCAAGAAGCCGGAAAAGAAAGAAGAGTAACCTCCCCGTCCCTCCCTTTCCTCTGCCTGACGTTATCACCCTGCGCGCAATCGGCGAGGAACTGGATGTCTTTTACCACCCCGGCGAGTCAGCGCGCACCTCGGCGCGCGAGCAGGAAGGCAGCCTCATAATTTCCGGAAATATCGGCCAGCAGGAGTGCGTGCACGCTTTGCGGCGGTGGACTTCAAGGAAAGCGCGCGCCCATCTTCCGCCGTGGCTGGGTCAGATCAGCCGGGAGCTGTGTCTTCCGTTTGGACGCGCCGCTCTTAGAAAGCAGCGCACCCGCTGGGCCAGCTGCTCCGCCCGTCACACCGTCAGCATCAACGAGAAGCTGCTGTTTGTGCCGGCGCTGCTTGTCGAGTACGTGTTCGTGCACGAACTTTGCCACACTGTCGAATTGAACCATTCGCCGCGTTTCTGGCGGCTGGTGTCCCGTTTTGAGCCGGACTGCAAGTCCATCGAACGTCAGCTGCGGTCGGCCTGGCGCTACGTCCCCTGGTGGATGTGCGAACCGGGCAGCGGCGAGCTGAACCAGAGCCACTGGCGCGAGCGGGCCGCAGCCGCGGGCGGGTAAGAGCTTATCCCACCAGTTAATTCGTGGCGCGGCCGAGCGCGTCACCGAGGTCCTGATCAGCCGCGAGCGCTCCGGCAAACAGACCGCCGACGTCCGCAAGCCGCTCCGGCATGTTTTTCATTGTAAAGTCCCGGGGCTTAAGCCCGGGTTTGAGCTCGCTCCACTCAAGCGGGGCCGAGACAGGCGCGTCCGGCCCCGCCCTGACGGAATAGGCAGACGCCAGTGTTTTTCCGCGAACGTTTTGCATGTAATCCAGGTAGAGCTTTCTCTGGCGCATGCCAAGCGCCGGCTCAAGGGTGATCAGGTCGGGCCGCTCCTGGAGGCAGAGGCGAGCAATAATGCCGGCAAAACTGTGGCTCTGGGCAAAGGTGTGCCGCGGTTTGATCGGCACGTAGACGTGGATGCCGGTCGCCCCCGAGGCTTTCGCGTATCCCCTGAGGCCAAAGCGGTCCAGTTGCTTTTTCACCAGCAGCCCCGCCTCGATGCATACGTCAAAATCTTCGGAGCGGGACGGGTCAAGGTCAAGCGCGATAATATCCGGCGAATCCAGGCGCGGCATCATTGACAGCCAAGGGTTTTGGGAGATGCAGGCGAGGTTCGCCAGGTAAAGCAGGGTTGACACGTAGTCGCAGATGATGTAGTCGATACTCTCCCCGGTGTCGGCGTGAAAAATGCGCTCGGTTTTGATCCAGGCCGGAGTTTCTAGAGCGGCGTTTTTTGAAAGAAGAATCCGCTTCCGGCGCCGTCAGGATAGCGTTTCATGTTAAGTGGCCTGCCGGCAAGATGCGGCAGGATGAACTGCGAGACGCGGAGGTAATAATTGATCAGGTCAAATTTGGTGTAGCCGCCGGCCGGCCAGAAGACCTTGCCCAGGTTGGTCAGCGCAAGCTGGCGTCCATCAAGCAAGATTGAACGGATTCCTTCTCCCAGCGGCGGCAGAACCATCGCCCCGGCGGCTTTTTCTTCCCTGATGACATCGCCTGCTCGCTTGTCTTCTCTCAGCCAGAGAAAAACCGGCTGGCGCATCAGGCCCTCCCGGGTCCATTCGGCGAACTTGACCTGGGCTACCAGCCTGAGCCTGATCCAGTGGGTGGGGTTATTGGTGGCCGGTACTGCCGGAAAAGGTTGTTTTTTTGTTTCCAGTGGCAGCATCAGTTTGTAAAGGCGGTCGAGACCGGCTTCGTTGAAGCCGGCGCCAACGTGGCCGGCGTAAACAAGAACTTTCCTTGGTAGTAGCCGAGCAACAAGGCGCCAAACCGTGTGCGTCCGCCTCTGGGCTCCGTGAAGCCGGTGAGGGATAGGCTCTCAAAGATCAGTTTAAAATTTATATTCCCCGCCTGGCCGCCGCCTAACGGTTTCTATGCGGGCGTGCTATGATTCGAAAGTCCGGAACCTGCGGCCGCACCGCTCGGCGCGGGAGCATATCATCATCGTCATCATCGGGTTGACCTAAAAATGACACAAAAACTGGAAAGCCTGTTAAAAGAGAAAAAATTCGGTGAGGTGTCGGACCTGCTCTATAAGAATCGCCAGCAGGCGGTCGCGGAGCTCATCCGCTGCCTCCAGGGCTGCGATGAGGAGACGCAGCGGGGCATCCTCAATGTGCTGGGCCGCTTCGGCTTTGATCACCCCGAGGATGTGTACGGTTACACCGGCACTATCATGAAAGTTTTGGATGACAACCCGCTCCTGAAATCTGAAGGCGCCTGCGCCCTTGGCAACCTCGTTTTCAATTACCAGGACAAGTCGGAGGAGGTGCTTCCCTTGCTGAAGGAGATGATACGTAATAGCGATTCCTTCATCCGCCAGGACGCCGCCTACGCGATTGGCAACATCGGCTTTAACTTTCCCGACCTGGTCCGCGATCAGCTGCCGCCGCTGGTGAAGATGCTTGACTCCCGCTCCGAGGATGAGCGAGAGGCCGGCGCCCACGCCCTGGGCAAGATCGGCGTCAACTCGCCGGAGTTGATCAAGGACCAGTTTCCAAAGCTAGTTGACGTGCTCCGTCACGCGAAGGAGACCAGTTGCGGCGGCGTTGTCTTCGCTTTTGGCGCCCTTGGATTCAACTATCCCGACCTGGTGCGCGAGCACATGCCGACGTTAATCGATTATCTGAAAAGTGGCGACCCCACCGTCGTCAAGAACGCGATCATGGCAATCGGCATCATTGGCATGAACAGCCCCCGGCTGATCGAGGACGCCATCCCTTACCTGAAAGAGCTGGCGGCCAGCAAGGACAGGGAGATCGGGCTCAACGCGATGGTGGCGATGACGCGGATTAAGAAATAATCCGCAAATCGGGTGGCCCGCCGGGCCCCCGACAACTTGAAACGATCAATAGGGCAGCGTCGATTCGCCTGACAGCAGGCGGTCCAGCTCACCGGCCTTTTCCAGCGCCGCCAGGTCATCATAGCCGCCCACGTGGTAATCGCCAATGTAAATCTGCGGCACCGTCCGCCGGCCCGTTTTCTCCTCCAGCCGGTCACGGCCGCGGGGGTCAAGGTCGATATCAATCTTCCTGATGCCGGTGACGCCTTTTTCCTTTAACAGACGCTCGGCGGCAGCGCAATACCGGCATACGGGGGCGGCATAAATTGTAACCGTGGGCATCATTTTTCCAGTGGCAGATTGGCTTTGCGCCAGGCTATCAGGCCTCCCCTAAGATTATATACCTGCTCGAATCCGTGCCGGCGCATGATCATGCTGGCCGCTGCTGAACGGCGGCCGCTGCGGCAGCTGACGACAACGGGCCGGCCTTTTGCCTTTTCCAGCTTCCTGAGGCGGGTCGTGACCTGTCTCAGCGGCATGTGCCTGGCGTTTGGTATCCGGCCGGCTTCATATTCCCCCGGCTCGCGCACGTCCACGACGATGGCGCCGTGATTGTTTATCAGTTCCAGCGCTTCCAGCGCTCGCACCTGCCGGACGCCGGCGCGTTTGAGCCGCCAGCCCGCCTTCAGTTTCAGAAAGACAGCCCCGGCCAGAATTCCAATCAGCAAGAATAAAACCACGTCAAGCATTACCGCTCCTTTGTCGTTATTGACTCCGAAAAATTTAGATGCAGCCGCGGGCGCCGCGGTTTCAAATCGGAAGCTCTGTCGCCGTTGCGCCGAGCCGTAACCGCGAGGGCAGCTCAATTTTAGCCTTTGACCCGGTATTTTGATACATTATCCCGAGTCTGGGAAAGTTTCACGTTTAACGATTCATGCTAGACCCTATCAAATTTAAAAGTTGCGGGGTTTGTTTTGCATTATCATTACGCACAGCCAGAGCCTGTCTCAGCAGGTAATCCCGGGCAAGTGGCGGCGGCAGGATACACGTACCGGGACAGGCCCCCGGCGCCGGAAAGACGGTCATGAGCAGCGAAGCCGCTCCCGGCACGGGGATTGCTCTGGGCGACACTTTCGTGCAGGCCTGGAAAGTATTCAGGGAAAAGATCGGGCTGATCCTGATTATCGTCCTGATCGTGCAGATTCCACTGGCGGCCGCCGCCTGGGGGCTTAACCGCCTCCCCATCCTCACCAGCCAGCAGAACTTCCTCAACCGGCAGTCCAACCTGATTCGCAATAATCAGTCACAGAAAGTCGACGTGAGCGGGTTTGTCGAGGATTCGGCCGAGCTTGCTGGCCTTTCCCTGGCGCTTCACTTTTTCAGCTCGCTGGCGGGAACCCTGTCTTTCATGGCGATTGCGCTGGTGGTTAAGGTGGGCATCGACGGCGGGCAGATCGAATGGACTGCGGCGCTGGCCCAGGCACTGCGGCGCTGGCCGGCGGCGTTCGTCACCCTGCTGATGATCGAGCTGATGCTGTCGGGGCTGTTCCTTCTCCTCATTGTACCGATGATCATATTTTACGTCTACTGGACTTTCGCCATCCAGGCGGTCATTCTAAATCAACGGACCGGCTGGGGGGCCATCCGCTACGGCATGGATTTGGTCCGGGGACGGTGGTGGAAGGTGCTTGGTTTTTCGCTGATATTCGGGGTGATGTCACTGGCGCTGACGGCGATCATCAATACGCTCAACGTCGGCCAGGGCAACTTTTTTTCCGACGTGTTTTTCGCCGCGGTGATCAGCGCGGTGCTGTCATTTTTCATTGTCGCTTACACGGTGCTGTTTATCGACCTGGAGCGGACGCGGCCGGCGGCGCCGCAAGATCCATGATTCGGGCAACTGTGCTTTCCAGCGCCAGGTCCGGGCGGATGTCTTTCCCGCCCTTTAAATCAGCGTCGGCCTCCACCAGGATGCGGACGACCTGCCGCAGTTGGCCGGTGCTGAAATTGCGGCACTGCTGAGCCAGCTTCCTGGCCGGGTAGGGCTTCTGTCCCAGAGCCAGGGCCGCCTGGACCGGGTCCTCCTCCCTGGCGGCAGCCTCAGCAACCTGCGTCAGGTTGCGCACGTGCCTGGCAATGGAAGCAAAGATTGCCACGGGAGCCATGCCGCCGCCCAGCAGGGCCTCCAGCCCGCGAAACACTGCGCCCCTGTCGCCGGCCCCCAGCGCGTCGGTGAGGTCCCAGATTTTTGTTTCCGGGGAAGACCAGCACAGGTTCTCAATATCATCAATGCGCACCGGACCCGGTCCCAGACGGGCCGACAATTTTTCCAGCTCGCTGAGGATTGACCGCTGGTCCGAACCTGCCTGAAAGACCAGCCGCTGCGCCTCCGCCGTTCCCAGTTTCAATCCAAGCCTACCGGCCTGCTCCCGGGTCCAGCGGGTCAATCCGCTCCCCCGCGGCGCTTCGTAGGCAAGCACCTCGCCGGCGGCCGCCACTGCTTTGAAGAGGGCCTCGTTTTTCTTGATGCCGCTCCCGATAATTGCCAGAACAGAAGTGGCGGGTGTGTCGACGAGAAAAGTCGCGACGGCGTCCTTGTCGGCCTTGCTCCAGGCGCTGGCCTCGATCACCAGCACCAGACGGGGGCCGGCCCCAAACGGCAGCGTGCCGGCCGCCTGGAGCACTTCCGGTGCCTTATGCTCGCGGGCGTCAAAGACATCGATGTTCAGGTCGGTGCCAGAATCGGCAATGACACGCCGTTTCAACCGGCGCACCGCCTTTTCAACCTTGGAATCATCGCTGCCGGTGATCAAATACGCTGGTTTTAACGGCTCTTTCTTCCTTGTTTTTGGGCTCAACGGTCGGTCCTTACCTCGATGCCGTTTCCCGTCAGCGACACACGGACAGTGCCCTGGCGGTCGGTCCTGAAGATGCGTGCTCCGGACGCCTTCAGCTTTGCCATCGTCTCGGCGGCCGGATGGCCGTAATCATTGTTGGCGCCAACCGACACGACGGCGACGGCCGGCCGGATGCGCTCCAGCACCTGCTGCATCGACTGGTCGCGGCTGCCGTGGTGTCCGATTTTGTAGACGTCCACGTGAGGAAGGCTGAGTGTTTTCAGGACGTCCCCTTCCGCATCTCCGGGCATGAGTATATCAAGGCCGTGGTAGCTTGCCACAAGGACGACCGAGTTTGCGTTGGGGTCGTCCGGCCGCTGGGAGTCACCGGGATTGTAAACAGCCAGCGTCAGCTCGTCGTAAGCGAGCTTCTGACCGCGGCGGACCACGTGGTACGCAACCTCCCTCGCTTTTATTTCCTTGAGAAAATCCTGGTACAGGGGGCTGGACGAGGGCGAGCCGCCGTCGTAAACGGTGCCGACATGGTAGTGCTTCAGGACCTCGATCAGCCCGGCCAGGTGGTCGGCGTGGCTGTGGGTAAGGACGACAGCATCCAGGCTGGCGGCGCCGCTCTGGGAAAGGCGGTCCAAGACGGAAGAGCCGGGGCCGCCGTCAACGAGAATGCTTGCCCCATGTGGCACCTGGATGAGCGCCGAATCTCCCTGGCCGACATCGAAGAAAGAGACGCGAAAGCTTTCCGGCGCACTGGCCACGGTATTTCTGTGGCTGAGCCAGGCCAGGCCCAGCGTCAGCGCCAGGGCAACCAGCGCCAGCGCGGCAAACTCTCGGCGCCGCCGCATAAACCGGGAAACAAATGGCTTCATGACGCCCTTTTTAGCCGCGGTGACCGCGCCGCCAAGCAGGGCGTAGTAAGAGATCGTCGCAATTGCCGGGGGCGGGCCGCCGCTATAAACCGCCCCCGGCAAGCCGGCAAAGAAACCGGCAACGGCAATGACATAGCCCGTGCAGGCGGCGCCGGCGCCGTTGAGCAGCCAGCTTAAATCTAATGAAAACAGGCCGGTAGCAATCGAAAGCGTTCCCATCAGCATCACCGGGCCCGCCAGCCAGTCCACGGCAATATTGGCGGGCACTGTCAGCAACGATATCTGACGGAAGTGGATCAGGGTTATCGGCGCCGTCGCCAGGCCCGCCGATGTGGACACCGAGATGACATCTGCAAGCGTCCGCGGCAGCAGCCGAAGCCGTTCCCTGATAATGGGGGCAAGCATGAAGATGGCCAGCACGGCGGCAAACGATAGCTGGAAGCCAGGATCCAGCAGGCTGAAAGGATTCAGGGACAGGATGACCGCCGCCGCCAGGGCGAGGAAATGATACCGGTTGCCGCGGCGGCCCAGTAGCGTCGCCGCCAGCCCGAGGGAGCCGACAACGCCGGCGCGGACAATTGAGGGGCCGGCTCCGGTCAGGGGAACATATACGCATAGCACAAACATGGCGATGACTGTTGCGGCCATGCGCGGCAGCAGCAGCAAACGGCAGATCAGCGAGACGATAAAGCCAAGCAGGACCACATTTTCACCGGATACAGCCAGCAGGTGCAGCAGCCCCGAATCGCGGAAATCAGAGATGACGTCATCGGAAACCTGGCTGGTGTCTCCTAGAACCATCCCTTTCAGGACAGCGCCGGCCGTGCCCCAGCCGCCCTGCTCAAGGCTGGCAAAGGCGCGCCGGCGGACGGCGTCCACCAGGCCGCCCCAGCCGCCGCGCCTTTGCCGCAGAAGCTTGACCGCACCCGGCTGTGAAACCAGGACCGCGTTTATTCCCCTCTGTTTCAGGTAAGCGCCATAGTCAAAATCCGCTCCCGGTGTGGAGGGCGCCGGCTGGACGCGGCCGGTAAGGTTCAACTGCTCTCCCTGCCGAAGCGGCGGACTCTGGTCCAAAGCGCATTTGTCATGGCACATTATCTCTATGCGGATATCTTCACCGTCATTCTGCCAGGAACGCGACAGCTTCACCCTGTCAACGCGAGCGGTAAAGCCCAGCATTGTTCCTTTTTGATTTGGTGAATCAACAATGGTGACATCGGCGTGGATGCGCTTTCCCATGTACCTGTCTCTGAGCAGGCTGGCCGAAAGCATCTGCATGCGTGCCGAGCCGATCATCAGCCCCAGGCAGGCGAAAGCGAGCAGCAGAACCGGCTTTTTTCGCATGCGCATGGTGGCCAGCAGCAGGCAGGCGGCGGCAGCGCCGCCAATGGCTGCCTGCCGCCACGACGAGCGCAGCAGGCTGAATGACAGGCCGGAAAGGTAAGCAAGGACAAAGGCGGCGGGCGCTCCCAGGTAGCGCCCGCAGGCCTGCACGCTGAGACGCCGCAGCCAGGCTGTCATCTGGCCGGATTCCGGCGGGCGGAGCACGGATGCGACGCCCGTTTCATCTCAGACAGCCAGCCTGTCCTTGATCTGGTCAAACTTTGCCTGCCCGATGCCGGGCACCTGCATCAGCTCATCAGTGCTGTTAAAGCCGCCGTGGCTTTCCCGGTAGGCGATAATCTTCGCCGCCGTTTTAGGGCCGATTCCATTCAGCTGGGTAAGCTCGTCAAGGGTGGCGGTGTTCAGATTGACTACCGATTTGGCTGACGATGATGGTGCGGCGGCGCTTGTTGCCGATCCTTTCTCCGGCACAATTAGCTGCTGCCCGTCGGCGATCCTGGCGGCCAGGTTGATTTGCGCCAGGTCGGCTGCCGGCGTCGGGCCGCCGGCCAGCCGCAGAGCGTCATCGACGCGGTCGCCGGAAGCGGCTTCATAGAGGCCTGGACGGGCTACGGCGCCTACGATGTCGATTTTGATGCGGGCCGGTCTGTCCTGGCCGGCGCCGGTGGTGCCGATCAGCATGGTCGTCGCGGCCGGCGTATCTGCACCGTTATAATGGCTCCGCAGAAACGTCGCCCCGAGAATCAGGACCACCAGGCCGGCCAGCGACCAGGCAATTAGCTGTCCGCGCAACAGCGACACAGGCGGGCTCCGGCTCCGTTCAGCCTCAGACTCAACTTCAACCTTCCAGTTCTCCGCATTCAAAAGAATTTGAGCCGGCCGCCTCCGCGCCGGGAGCAGAAATATCAGCCTGCCGGCGCCCATTAAAAAAGGCGGCCCGCGGCCGCCCAGCGAACTGTAATATATAACCGTTGAGGGTTAATGTCAAGCAAACAACCGATTACGTTAAACGGGAAATATTAAAATAAACCGGTTATCCGGCTCTATCAGAAAACCAGAGAAATGTAAAATTGCGAGGGGCTGACGAGATCTGGCCGTAGGGAGGCCAAAGCGAAGCAAGGAGGACGGCGGAGGCGAATTATTTAACCACCAGGTTAACCAGCCTCCCCGGCACGATTATCTCCTTGACAATCTGCTTTCCCTCGGTATAAACGGCGATGCGGCTGCTCGACCGGGCGGCCGCCGCCAGATCCTGCCTCGAGGCCGACGCCGGCACCTTCAGCCGGTCGCGCACCTTGCCGTTTATCTGCACCACCAGCTCGAAAGTCGCCTCCTTTAGCCGGCGCCAGTCAGCCTGAGGCCACGGTTCCTTCCAGATGTCGCCGTTGCCAAGGCGATGCCACAGCTCGGCGCTTAAATGGGGGGTGAACGGATCAAGGAGGGATACCACTGTCTCGGCGACGAAACGAAGAACGACCCGGCCTTCATCGTCCGCCAGGAGCGCGTCCCTGGCGAGATAGGTGTCGTTCACCAGCTCCATGACGGCGCTGATGGCGGTGTTGAAGCGGAAGCGCTCTGAAATATCCGCGGTCACTTTGGCGACTACCCGGTGCGTCTTGCCCAGCAGCGCCGCCGCTTCGCCGGCGGCGCTGCCAAAGTCAGGCGCGGGTTGCGGCAGGGCTTCGGTTTTCTCGATCACTTCGCTCACGAAGCGCCAGACCCGTCCCAGAAAGCGGAAAGAGCCCTCGATGCCCTGGTCCTGCCATTCCACGTCAAGCTCCGGCGGACCAATGAAGAGAATGTAAAGCCGGAGGGTGTCGGCGCCGTACCGTCCGACGTGTTCATCCGGGTTGACCACGTTTCCCTTGGATTTGCTCATCTTCGCGCCCTTGTAGTAGATCATTCCCTGGGTAAACAGATTTGTGAAAGGCTCCTTGAAATCAACCATGCCCAAGTCATAAAGGACCTTGGTGAAAAAGCGGGCGTACATCAGGTGGAGAATGGCGTGCTCGACACCGCCGATATACTGGTCAACCGGCATCCAGTAATTGACTACCTGTTTGTCAAACGGCTCTCGGTTATTATGCGGGTCGGTATAACGGAGGAAGTACCACGACGAATCGACAAAGGTGTCCATGGTGTCTGTCTCCCTGCGGGCGGCGCCGCCACAGGCGGGGCAGGCAGTGTTGACAAATTCCTCGCTGGCGGCGATTGGCGATCGCCCTTTGGGGGCGTAATCCTCGACATCCGGCAGCAGAACCGGCAAGTCGGCTTCCGGAACCGGCACGGTACCGCAGCGGTCACAGTAGATGATGGGGATAGGGGCGCCCCAGTAGCGCTGCCGGCTCACCAGCCAATCGCGGAGGCGGTAGCTGACCGCCGCCTGGCCCAGGTGCTCGCTGCTAAGCCAACGGGTGATCGCCCGCCCGGCCTCCCGGTTGGGCATGCGGTCGAAACGGCCCGAGTTGACGATGACGCCCTCTTCCTCGTAGGCGGCCGTCATGGTGGCGCCGTGGGCGGCGGCGCCGCCGGGGGTGGCGATAACAGGCCTGACCTCAATGTCAAATTTTCGCGCAAACTCAAAATCGCGCTGGTCGTGGGCAGGCACCGCCATGATCGCGCCGGTGCCGTATTCCATCAGCACGTAGTCGCTAACATAAATTGGCAGCGGCTCGCCGTTGACAGGATTAATGGCGTAGCGGCCGGTAAACTCGCCTGTTTTCTCACGCTCGGCGGCAGCACGGCCTTGGGGCGGCTTCATCCCGGCTGAGGCGACGTAATCCCGGACCGGATTGGCATACGCGGTGCCCTCAACGAGCGTTTCCACCAGCTCGTGCTCGGGCGCTAGCAGGAAAAAAGTGGCGCCAAAAAGCGTGTCGGGCCTGGTGGTAAAGACGGGTATATCCAGGTCCAGATCCGCCACCCGGAAGACCACCTCCGCCCCCTCGCTTCTTCCGATCCAGTTGCGCTGCATCGTGATCACCCGCTCCGGCCACGACTTCAGCAGGTCAAAATCCTCCAGGAGCCTGTCGGCGTAGTCGGTGATCCTGAAGAACCATTGCGCCAAGCTGCGCTGATTGACTGCTGTCGAGCAGCGCTCGCAGTTGCCCTGGACCACCTGCTCGTTGGCAAGCACCGTAGCGCAGGAAGGGCACCAGTTGACGGACGCCTCTTTTCGATAGGCAAGGCCCCGCTCAAAGAACTTGAGAAAGAAGTACTGGGTCCACTTATAGTAATCTGGCTCACAGGTGGCCAGTTCCCTACTCCAGTCGATAGAGACGCCCAGGCGGTGAAGCTGCTGATTGATGTTGGCGGTGTTAATCCTGGTCAGGTCCGCCGGGTGGGCGCCGGTCTTGATCGCCGCGTTCTCGGCAGGCAGGCCAAAGGCATCGTAACCCATCGGGTGAAAGACAGTGAGGCCGTTGCGGGCGCGGAAGCGCGCCAGGACATCGCCCATGGTGTAGTTTTTGACATGCCCCATGTGCAGCGTCCCGGAGGGATAGGGAAGCATTTCCAGCACGTAGCTCTTCCGGGAGCGGTCCGCCGCGCCGGCATTTCCTGGATTGGGCGCCGTGAAGGCTTGCTGCTCCTTCCATGCCTGCTGCCACTTGGCTTCTATTTCGGCGGGATTGTACTTGTCCATGGGCCAGCGACATTATAGCCCAACTGGCCCGGGATGATGATGACGCCTGTTTCCGGTTTCCTGTTGTTTATCGGGGAGACGGTAAAAAATTGCCTGCTTTTATAAGAGCCTATCCCATCAGGCGTATCCTGCCGCGTCCTTGCCGCGAATTACTTGCTGGCACAGGCGCTACATTACTGACAGGTCCACTCCCCCTTGCGCCCTTGGGAGAACATCCAGGCGGCGGCCATGATCTGGGCATGACCGTCAAATATGTTTTGGCTGGCGTAGGGCGTCCCGGCCCAGGTGCCGGGGTTAAACTGAAACAGCCCCTTGCAGACGCCGTTGTCGGCGTCCGGGTCCCCCATGCTTTCGCAGATCATTACACGGTAGAGAGTTTCAGGATCCTGTCCGTACTCTGCCGCCGCTTCGATCAGGTCAGGCCCCCACAGCCCGAAGCGGGCAACAGCCTCCTGGCTCTTCTTTTGTTGTTCCTGCCTTTTTTCCAACTCGCCTGCTTTAGCAAGATAAACGGTTGTCAGCCGGTTCCAGGTTATCATGATTTGCTTTCTCTTAAGTCCTGTCCAGACGGGCTGCACGCTTCTGGAAAACTGGTCTTCGGCAACCGCCGCCCGCGTTTGGGCGCCAAAATTGGCAAAGCTGGCGCCGAGAACTGCAGCTGCGACAATAACAGCAAACGCACTGCGCATACATCCTTTCCGGCCTGCTGGGGCCTGCGAGCCCGCCTCGGGCAGGCTCATTTATTTAGCTTTCATGACCAGCAGGCTGCGGGAGGGAATTCCTCAAGCCTGCCTGACGGCGCCTGAAGCAGCGTTTTTCCACGCGCAGCCCGGTACTGGATTAAAAAAAGACAGGGAAAATGGGGAAAGCGCCCGGAAAATCGAGCCTAAAGTATGAAGCGCCCGGCAATCAGTATTGCCGCTACGCACCGTGCTTGTGTTTAAACCTGTTCATTTTAGTTAAAAAGTGCCAAAATGGCAACAAAATGTAACAAATGCAACTTGCATTAAGTGGCGAGGCCTCGAATCTGCCGCGTCACAAGTGTAAGCCAAAAATTATTGAATCTATCAAACTTAAGCGATAGCATAACAAAACTTACGTCATCTGCTGTCAATCGGTTATTGGGCTTTGGCATGGAGGAAAACCGTGGCGACGCTTTCACGCATCATCCGCATGGCCAACCCTTTCTTTGTCCTTGTAGCTGTAATCCTGCCAATTGGGGCTTTTTTCTACGCCTACCTGTTCGGTCCCCTGGTCAGCCTCAACTACGTTCACATCATCACCGGCGCCGCCTGGACCGGAATTGACCTGTTCATGGGGTTTGTTCTGGGGCCGGTAATGGGCGGCATGGAACCGCAAAACCGCGTCGCTGTGTTCACCCGCCTGATGCCGAAGATGACTTTCCTGATGCCGGTGCTGGCTGGGGTGACTGTTACCGCCGGCTTTAAGCTGGCCCCGCATCTGGGCTACTCCCTCACCAGCCCTCTGTTAATTGCCGCTTATATCATTACGGGCATTCTGATTATCCAGGGGTTTGGCATTCTCCTGCCCAACGAGATCCAGATCTTCCGGCAACTGCTTTCCGATAAGCCGGACACAGGCAGGATATCGAAGCTGGGCATGCGAAACGCCCGCCTTGGCGGAGTCCAGGGCGTTTTTCAGCTGGGCATCATCTTTATCATGGCCTCGATCAGGATTTTTGGCGCCGGGTAAGAGTTCACCCGGCAGGTTATCAGGAATGAGCAGATTGTGCCTGCGGGACAGGCGCTCGCCTCAGCCTCCCCTTGAAAATAGCCCTTGATTTCGTGATAATAAGCGGTCTTTGACCGTTTTTCTTAAAGCAAGGGAGGTCCAAGGCTTGACTATGCTTGCCGGAGAGCTTGAGGCCTGGAAGAAGCTGGAAAGGCGCGATCCGGAGGAAGCAGCCGCGTGCGCCGGCGCCGAATACTGGGTGGAAGACGCGGTGTTTGCCCTTCCCGTTTTCGGGCAGGCCTACTTGGTTGACCCTGATGGGCGCAGCATCAGGGAGATCGGCCTGCATGAGCTTCACCTGGACGACACCACCCACCTTAATCTGCTGGCTCCGCTTTATCTGGCCGGCTGTGCGCCGCCCGAGACGTCCGGGAAGATGATTCCCCCAAACTCCCTGCCGGGCGGAGCCGCCTTCTTCAAGGGCCCGCATGAAATCCCCAACGAGGTGATCGCCCACAACTTCGGCTCGGACCCGGAGAAATTCATGCATACCGGGGTCATGCTGGGGGGGCGCGCCGCGGCGGGCGGTGACGCCGCCGTCTCCATCCCGGTTTTTCCCAAGCTGGTCGTAACGGTTATCCTATGGACCGGTGACCTTGAATTTCCGCCACGGGCGCAGATGCTGCTGGACGAGACGGCAGCCTCCCATCTTCGCATCGACGCTCTTTGGGCGGCCATGGTGATGACGGCGCGGGCGATGGTTCAACTGGGCGGTCATGGAGCGCATGATGACAATGTTTAACGTTTCACGTTAAACGGTTTCTTGGCCAATGGAAGATTCAGCAAAAACAGTTCAGCCTGGCGCAGTTGAAGAAGCGGGTGCGCTTGTTTTAATTTTCCGGGAAGCGTACGAAAAGGTTTTCTTTAAGAACTGGCCGGTATGGCTGGGCGGACTCCTGATAGGGCTGCTCAGCATCATCATTTTTGCCTGGGCGCGGCCGCTGGGGGTGATTGCTGGTCCGAGGGAATGGGTTGACTGGCTGTTTTACTCAGCCGGGTTATACGGTTCACACCCGCTGAACCCGCTGCTTAGCTACGGCTCGGTCCTGACCTTTGCCCTGATCTGGGGCGCTTTTGCTTCCGCCTTGTTGTCGCGCCAATTTGCCGTCAAGGTGCCGCCGCCGTTTGAGATGGTCAGGTCGGCAGCCGGGGGAATCATGATGGGGATAGGCGCTACCATGGCAGCCGGCTGCAATGTTGGCGGTTTCTTCAGTGCCACCAGCGCCCTGTCTCTCGGCGGGCTGGCGATGATGGCCGGCCTGATAATTGGCGTGTATCTGGAGGTTCATTACCTTTACTGGGAGCTGGAACATTTTCGTTTCAAGCGTGGCGAAGGCCGCTCCCGGCGCCGCCGGGCCGGATCGCCGGATTTGAGGAAACTTCAGCCCTGGTTCGGCGCCCTGGCGCTGGCGGTGGCGCTGCTGGCCGTCTATCTCTACCGCAGCATGGGCTCTGACCCTGCCGCCGCCGCCGATTACCGGCAGATCGGAGGTATTTTGATTGCCGGCCTTTTATTTGGCCTGGTTCTCCACCGCAGCCGCTTTGCTTTCCTGCAGGCTTTCCGGGAGCCGTTTGTCTCCGCGAACGGCGCCCAGGCCAAGGCAATGGCGATTGCGGTGATTGTCAGCGTGATCGGCTTTGCCGTGCTTAAGTCGAGCGGGCTCAGGCCGGCGGGAGTTTACGTCGAGCCTACATTCTGGGCCGGCAGTTTCATCGGCGGCATTTTTTTTGGTTTCGGCATGCCTTTTGCCGGCGGCTGCGCCAGCGGCGTCTGCTGGCGGTTCGCCGAAGGCAGCATCAAGGTGTTGATCGGGTTGGTGTTTATGGCATTTTCAAACTCGCTGCTGCAGGAGCTGTTCAATTTGCACCCCGGGCTGGCCGCCCTTATGGGGAGCGCCGTTTATCTTCCAAGCTACTTATCGTATTTCTGGTCAGTAGCGCTTGTTGTCATGATTATGCTTTTGTATTACGTTGCCGCCGCCTGGAACGAAAAAACAAAAGCACTCATCTAAATTCGCATTCCACATTCCGCGTTAAGAATGTTTGGTTTTAAAGTCTTTTCCTGAGGGTAATCCAATAATGTAATTTCAAGAGCGGTTACGGGAGGTTTTATCAATGCCTTATCAATCAGTCATTAACGTTGCCAAAGACATATCGAACATGAGCGACCTGGAGAAAAAGCACGTGCCGGTCATTCACATCGCCGGAACGCCAAAGGCAAATGAGCCATTCGAGGTTACTGTCTGGCTGGGCGAACAGATGCCTCATCCGATGGAGGCGGAGCACCACATAGAGTTCATTGATCTCTATCTTGATGAAACTTTTGTCGCCCGTTGCGACATAAGTTGGGATCATACCTATCCCAAGGCGTGCTTCAACATTGTCATGGACCAGCCGGGAACGCTGAGGGCGTTTGAGAGATGCAACATCCATGGAGACTGGACCTATAACATGGATGTCTCCTTTTAGGACCGCCGGTCGGAGTAAATAAGAGCCTGTCGCAATCGGTATTTGTGGCAAGGCTGCTGCCGGATACGCCCACTGGGATAGGCTCAAAGGGTTCTGGGCGCCCAACAAAAAGGTGAAACCCTTGCTGAGAGTAAATCCGGCAAGGGTTTTTCATTACCGAAATTTCCCGCGGTCAGGGAGTTTCGAATTTTGCTGGTCCAGATTATAAAATAACTTTTTGGGCATTATTTTCTCGGAAAGGTACCTTTCTTATGAACAAGGCTGCCGCAAATCCACCCGGCGACGGCCGCAGGCGCCTGTCGTATTTGTTCGCGGCCGGCCTGATCTCCGCCGCCGGTTTTTTGCTGGTCGTCTTTGCTGGCAGTTACTTTAACCACCAGCTGCCGTCAAATTTTTTCTCTGTCACCGGCATCGTTTCCCAGATTGCCACGGCCGCGGTCAGCTTCGGCATCTTCATTACCGGCTGGTACGGCTATAAACAGCAGCCCAACGGCCGCATCCTGGCCCTGGCCGTCATTTTTTTTGCTGTTGGGTTGCTTGATTTTCTCCATGCGCTCACCATTAGGGGAATGCCAGCCTTTCTTTCCGGGCATTCGATGAACAAGGAAGCCACGTACTGGATCGCCGCCAGACTGTTCTTGGGCGGCGGATTGCTGACGTCCATCTTTATCCCTGAGTCCCGACTGCCGCGGCGGGTTAACCCGAGGTTGCTGCTGGTGGCTGCCGCGGCCGTCGTCATTCTGCTGGTCTTTATTGAAAGCAAGTTGCCGGAGGCGTTGCCGGTAATGTTTATCAGCGGCCTGGGGGCGACGCCGTTGAAGGTAGCGCTTGAGATAGTGGTTATGGGCACGTTTGCCGCGACCGGCGTCGTGCTTATGAGAAAGCGGGTGTTTGATCTCAGTGCCACAATTTATCTGCAAACAGCCCTGGTAATAAGCATTTTTAGCGAGCTGGCCTTCACGTTTTACTCAGGTCCTAATGACAGCTATAACATTATGGGCTACAGCTACAAGGTTGCAGCTTATTACCTTATCCTCAGGGCCGTATTTGTCTCGGCGCTGCAGCAGCCTTACTCTCAGCTCGATGGCGCCCGCCGGGATCTGGAGAAGGCCTTCGAAAGCATCGGCGAAGCGCTCGCCTCCAGCTTTGAGCTTGACAAAACGCTTGATCTTATTACGGATCTGGCGGCGGGTATCCTGCACAGCCCGCACGCTCTTGCTCTGCTTCATTCCGAAGAGCATCCCGACCGACTGGTCAGGGTCGCCGCCAAAGGGCTTAAGGACCCGCCGGTTGAAGTAATGCTAAAAGATGAAAACCTGGCCACAAAGGTCGTTGGCAGCCGCGAGCCGATGATTCTTGGGAACATTTCTGGCTCCCGGGCGCAAATGGCGGAATCGGGAAAATTTTTGCGCTCGGCTGTCGCCGCACCCATTTTGATGGAGTCGACGGTGCTGGGAGTTCTGGCCGTTTTTTCGGAAAACCGCGCCGCTTTCAGTGATCATGAAGCCCGCCTGCTGGCGTCGTTTGCCCGGCAGGCAGCGGTCGCCATCGGCAACGCGCGCCTGTTTGAAAGCGAGCTGGATGCGCGCAGCAGAATCCTCGATTACGCCACCCGCTTGTCAATCCTGCACGAGATTGGCTTGTCCCTTATCCGGGAGACCGACCAGAAGAAACTCCTGGAGATGGTGCTGCGCGGAGCTGGCGAGCTCACCTTTGCCGGGGTCGGAATTCTCTTGCTTTTCGGCAGCACCCAAGCCCAGCCGGAGGTCATTTCCATCTACCGGCCGGCCTGGTATCAGCAGCGCTGCGAAGTGGAACAGGGACCCGGCGCGATGCACGAGGCCGTCGCCGCCCTCATCAGCCGCGAGGGCGGCAGCGACGCGGTCCGGATCTCCGAACTTGATCTGATCCGGCCGCTACCGCCTGGGCATTTCATGATGCGCGGCCTTATCGTGGCAACAATCCGAGACCTCAGAGGCAGGGCCAGGGGCTATTTCATGCTTACCGACAGGAAAGGCGGCGCTGACTTTACCGCCGAGGATGAAGAGGTAATTTCCCTGCTTGCGGCGCAATGCTCGGTGGCGCTCGCCAGCGCCGAGAACTACGAACGCGAGCATTACGTGGCCGAAACGCTGCAGACGGCGCTACTGCCGGAAAAACCTGTCCGCGATGATATCGAGGTAGGGCTGCTTTACCGCTCTGCCGCTCCCTACGCCAAGGTTGGCGGGGACTTTTATGATTTCATCGAGCTGGACCAGGGACGGATCGCCATCGCCGTCGGCGATGTCTGCGGCAAAGGGCTGGAGGCCGCCACCTACACCGCCATGATCAAGTACATGCTGCGTGCCTACCTGGGCGAGGGCATGTTTCCCGGCGACTGCCTGACCAAACTGAACCGGGCAGTCTATGGCCAGGTCTCGGCGGAGAAGTTCATCACAATGGGCCTGGCGGTAATTGACACTCAGAAAGAGACCGTTAATTATGCTTCCGCCGGACATCCGCCGCCGCTTCTCTGCCGCGACGGGCAGGCCAACCCGATGCATGCCCCCCAGGCAGTGCCGCTGGGCGTCCTGGAAGAATTTACCTTTCTGTCGTCACAGATGCCTGTTTCCGGCGCCTGCGCCATTTTTATGTACACGGACGGATTGATCGAAGCCCGGCCGGAAGGGGGCGAGCCGTTTGGGGAGTTGCGAGTTGCCCGGGCCGTAGCCGGCCGTTGCTGTCTGGATGCCCAAAGAGTCGCCGATGAACTGCTTGAGTCGGCCATCGAATATTCGCAAGGCGGTCTCCGGGACGACATCGCGCTGCTGGTGGTCAGGTTCAAGAATTTTTCTCAGTAGGAAATTTCTGGCGAGGCTGAGCGAAAAGCGGGCAAGAAAACACCTGCATTGATGGCCTTTGCAGCCGGCCGCAGCAGGATACGCCTACCGGGACAGAATCTAAGGATGGCTCAGAAAATAAAGGGCAGGAGCAGCGCGAAATTGACGCTGCTCCTGCCCTTTGCTTGCGATTGCGGTTTTGGAACCGCAGAAAAACCGGAAACTAGGCCCGGGCCTTCCTGGTGAGGAAATACCCGCTTCCGAGAAGCGCCACTCCCAGTCCGGCGTAAAGAAATACATCGGCGCCGGTCTTGCCGTTGCTGGTGGTGCCGCTGCTGGTTCCGGAAGAGCTGGTGCCGCTGACACTCCCGCTGGAGGAACTGCTGCCTCCGCTGCTGCTGGAAGAGCTGCTGCTTGGCGATCTGCTTGGCGTCGGCGTCGCAGTCGGCGCTGGCGAACTGCCGCTGCCCGAGTGCGACGAGGCTGGGGGTGCCGAACCTGAGCCGCTGCCTGTTGCAAACGCCGGCACTGCCGCAATTAACATGGCGACGATCGCGAGCATGGCAACCAATAGCATTAAAGCTTTCTTGTTCATTTCCACCTCCCCTCGCCCCTAGTAGCTTTTACCTGAAATTTCAGTTTTTCACCAACTTGCTTGGAGAATTATTCTATACATTTGCAGATATTTTTTCAATAACAAACATATTCCGAGCCATTGCTCCGGCCGTGACACGGCATCGTCTCCGGCTGAATTTCGGCGTTTTAAACGCCGCCTCAACGATTGTTCCTTTCATGGTCACCGTCAGGTTTGAACCCGGTAGACGATAAACTGATCCTGGATTGCCTGGGAAATCGCAATCGGGAGCGGTCCCATCCGGTTAGTGTAAAAGCCGGCGCCGGCCCAGTAATTCCAGACGCGAACCGGAAAACAGTCGGATGGCTCCCATTGCCAGACGGGTGAATATGAAGCCTTTGGCCATGGAGTCGAATTGGAAGAGAGTTTTGAGAAGATTACCAGGTCGCCGGTATGAAGGACTGTTTTATCATTCAGGTACTTGAACCCCTGCTGCGCCAGATAATATCTGTAACCAAATTCACCCCGGAAGTACACGGCTCCACCCCGCCATTTTCCCTGTCCATAAAGGCGGCCAAGCTTCGCCGCCAGCTCGGGATACACAGATGCGGAGCGGTAATCGGCAATGGCGGCGCCAAGGCCGGCGGCCAGAGTAAAGAAAAGGGTTGCGGTGATGAACAGAAGCCGCAGGCGCTGCCGCCTGGGCCAGAGCGAATCAAACTCTCGTGCAAAAACCAGTATCACGGGCGGAAACGTTAACAACAGATGGCGCACCGATACGTATGGAACCAGCAACAACATGTAGCATCCCAACGTCAAAGCGAACCAGGACAGCAGAAAGAAGTTGTCCCGTGAGTCTGCGCTCCTCGTGAACAAAAAGGCACCGCCGCTTATGATCATTTTGTAAATGATGATAATTCCGGCAAACGTCAGCAGGATAACCTGGACTTTCTGCGAGAGGCCTCCGCCGAGAGCGTCGCGGTTTAAAAAAATGACCAGGGCGGCTGCGGCCGCAAGCGCCAGCGGGCCAACGGCCAGGTTTTTCTTTCCGCGCAAAAAAAGAAACAGCGCCGACAGTGGAAACACAGTTGCGCCGGCCAGAGAGATCAGGATGGCGTCAGGCTTCAGACCTGAGTTTGTCTCGAACCCGGGCCAATGATAGCTCTGTCCCCTAAGCTTGTAGGATACCGAAGGAATCCGCCCGTAAACCTTGAAAGTGACCGCCATCCAGGCGATGCCGGCGGCCGCCAGCATTATGAATGGGAGGTATGGGAGATAAGGCTTGAGCGTCTTCTTTCTGTTGAGGATTCCGTAAAGCAGCAGCGCCGGCAGGAAAGTCAGAGTCTGGTACGCCGTCAGAACGGCAAGCATCATGGCGAGCCCCGAGCCGGTCAGCAGCCGGCGGTCGCCCCTGTCCACGCCGGCAATGTAAAGCGCGGCGGCCGCCAGCGACAGGGACAGGCCCGGCGCATCATCCATCAGGGTGTGCGACATCACCAGAAATCCCGGCGTGAAGATAAGTAGGAGCGCCGCAATCAAGGGTCGTCTCGTGAACCGCCGCCCGAGAAAGTACATTGACACGGCGCCTGTCAGAGGGAATATCAAGTAGAGGGCATGGAAAAGGGTCTCGCTTTCGCCGGTCCCCGCACTGAGGAATAATCCCATGTATGTTGTCAGGGCCGGGCCGTGGGGGTCGTGGTAATTCCTGATAAACTTCCCGTCATAAGTGTAGTTCCTGATGATCAGCCCCGTGAGGCTGTTGGAGGAAGCGCGCGCGAAAGCGACAAAGTCGCGGTCGTCCTGGTTGAATGGCTGGTTGATAAACGGGATGGAAAGAGCAAGAACCACCACCGCTGCGGCCACAGCCGGCAGCAGGCGCTTCCGTTGATTTCCAAGGAGGTGTTGCAACTGTGTAAGTGGGCCAGAAGCCTTCAGCCGCTACGTCAATTCATCTCGCCGGTTACCGGGCGTTGAGCAGTGAGGTCAAACACAATACCAACATTATAGTGAAATCGATGGAAAGATCCCGAAAAGAGGCGGCGCCAAAAAACGTTTCGCCAGGGCAGAAGCCCCCGCTCAAGCAAATATTTGCCGCTTTTCTCCGCCTTGGCCTGACGGCTTTTGGCGGCCCGGCGATGGTCGCCTATATCCGGGAGCTGGCGGTGACGCGTCGTCACTGGCTTGACGAAGACACCTTCAAGGACGGCGTGGCGCTGGTGCAGGCGGTTCCCGGCGCCACCGCCATGCAGGCGGCCGCCTGGGTGGGCCTTAAAGCCAGGGGGGTCAGTGGCGCCCTGGCAAGTTACATTGGTTTCGCCTTGCCCGCTTTTGCGCTGATGCTTGTCTTCTCCATCCTTTATGCCCGCGCCCACAGCCTGCCTGCGGCCGTGGCCCTGTTTGCCGGGCTCCAGGTGATCGTCGTCGCCATTGTCGCCAACGCCACCCTGACTTTTGGCAGGGAGATATTCCAGGGTTGGCAGGCGCCCATACTCGCCGCCGCCGCCGGCCTGCTGCTCTGGTTTGGCATAAGCCCGTTTTTTGTCATCATCGGCGCCGCTTTGGCCGGCATCCTTTTTTATGCCGGCGCTCGCGAAGGACAGTCCGGAGCGGGAGTGCTGGCCCCGGGTGCGGACTTTAAAACAGTGCCGGTTGCGCTGCTGCTCGGCCTGCTGGCGGCGGCGATGCTGGCGCTCTTCATTTTCACGCGGCAGCTTTTCTACCTGGCCGCGCTGATGCTCAGGATCGACCTGTTTGCTTTTGGCGGGGGCTTTGCCTCACTGCCGCTGATTCTTTATGAGGTTGTTCATGTTCACGGCTGGATGGACAGCCAAACTTTTATCAACGGCATCGCCCTGGGCCAGGTCACGCCGGGGCCGATCGTGATGACAACGACTTTTGTCGGCTATCTGGCATTTGGCCTGGCGGGGGCGTTCGTGGCTACGGCGGCCGTGTTCTCACCTTCATTCCTGATGATCATCATCGTTACGCCCTTTTACGACCGGTTGAAGCGCTCCCCCTGGTTTGCCCGGGCATCTGCGGGCGTGCTGGCGTCGTTTGTCGGGCTGCTTGCCTACGTCACCGTGAAATTCGCCATCTCCGTGAACTGGGGGCCGCTGAAAGCGTTGCTGGCGGCCGCGGCGCTGGCGGCGCTGGTAAGGAAGGTGGACATCCTTTATGTTGTCCTGGCCGGCGGCGCCCTGTCGTTGTTGTTGCTCCGGTGATCCTGGCTGTATCATATGCTGATGAGCCAGCCCCCGGGAAAGAAACGCTTTGCCGCCGTCATCAAGCATGTCCACCATGAAGGCCTCGGGCTGATTGAGCCGGCGTTTGTTGATGCGGCGGTAGATTATAAATATTTTGCCCCGGGCGACCCCGGTCTTGACGAGGCGGCGTTTGATATGCTCGTAGTGATGGGCGGGCCGGCCAGCCTGTACGACAAGTATCCTTGGCTGGAGCGGGAGACAGGCGTCATTAAAAAAGCAGTGGAAAAAGAAGCGCCGGTCCTGGGCGTCTGCCTCGGGGCGCAGCTGATCGCCGCGGCGCTGGGCGCGGAAGTCATGCCCTGCGGCGGCAAGGAGATCGGCTGGTACGAAGTTGAGCCGACGCCGGCAGGCATGGCCGATCCGCTTCTGTCCCGCCTCGGCGCGGGCCAGACGGTTTTTCAGTGGCATGGCGACACGTTCGCGCTTCCAGCCGGGGCGGAGTTGCTCGCTTCCTCTTCCCTCTGTCCTCACCAGGCCTTCCGTTTTGGACGCAATGTCTACGCGCTTCAATTCCACCTTGAGGTAACAGCGCCGATGATATCGGAATGGCTGTCCGTCCCCGCCAACCGGGAAGAAGTGCTGGCCCTGGCCGGCGGGCCGGGATTGGCGGAAATTGAATCCGGCACGGTCAGGCACGCCGCATCACTTGAACACCTGGGGAAAAAGGTGTTTGCAGAATTCTTAAGCCTGCCTTAATTCCTTTTTGTGTTTAATACCTGAGCTTAATAATCCAAATTCTTTAATTGGCAGAAATTTGACTCAACCTACTAAACATAAAATACTAAATTGACGAGATGATTTGTCTATGATAGATTCTCGACTTGGCAAATTAAAGCTAAGCAGGATTGCCGTTTCATAATTCAAGCCTGCTTGTCTGACACGGGGGCAGGTTCCTTGCAGGCTCATTACGGGAGGGGTTATGGGCGTGCCTTTACGCTTTCAGCTTACAGGTAGTTCTTATCGTCGCTTGTCTTGTTTCTTCCTTTCTGTTTCATTTGCCACCTTTGCCCTAACTCTTGCTTTTTCTGCACCAGCTCGCGCCGCCAGCATCTCCAATCCCGGAGCCCATTCGTCTTCGGCGCCGATTCGCCGGTGACAGCCACGCATGACGGCTGGCAGCAGTATCCAGCCATTAGTGGAGATATCGCGGTCTGGTCTGATGACCGGCCCGGCGGAGGGATGGGCAATCCGGCGCGCATCTTCTACAAGGACTTAAGCACAAACAGTGCGGAGCAGCCGCTGGTTCAGACTCCCGGCAATGGACAGGCATTCGACGGTCAGATAGGCCCGGCAATTAGCGGCAACCTGGTTGTCTGGCTGCAACCGGCAGAGTATAGCTTCTCTCCTTATCAGATTCACTATATGTTTCTCGGCGGCGGCTGCCCCGGCGCCAGTGGCTGCGACCAGCTCTTAAGCACTCCAGGCGCAGTGCCAGAATACCTTTCGGTCTCCGGCCACCGGATTGTCTGGCAGGACACCCGCAACGGCTTCGGTCAATCTGACATTTACATGTTTGACCTGGACAACCCGTCCCTGGGCGCGCAGCCGGTAGTAACCACCGCTGGTGACGATTCTATTCCTTCGATTGACGGCGACTGGATAACCTGGGGCCATTACGACAATTACAACCTGGGAACGCCAGCCATAGCTAACATAATGGCCATGAATATTGTCACGGGCGAGGTTAGGCAGATTGCCACAGGTGGGGGCTCGGGCAATGTTCCGGAATCGCCGTCTATCAGCGGCACGAAGATTTCCTGGTGGGTGAATGGGCCCACGGGATACTACGCTATGGATGACAGGGTTTTTGTTTATGACCTTGCCACCGGGCAGACCCAGACCATCCCAGGAAGTGATCATGCCTTGGCTGTCAGGATAAACGGCAATATCGTCGTCTGGGATTCTTATTTAACCAACCTGGTCTATATGAATAATCTTGCCACCGGCATCACCCAACCGGTGTCAGAATCTGGCGGCACCCCCGTTGATAGTCCTGATGTCTCCTCTTCCTCCGGCTTCATTATCTGGGTAGATCAGCGCTTGGGCCTGAACGCCATTTATGAAAACCGGATCGGCGATACTGCGCAGACGCTGGCGGACAAATACAAGCCGGAGCTCAAGCTGGCCCAGAACGAGAACTTCTTCCCCATGCCGGTAGAGCAGTTTCTAACGGCGCCGTTAACATTCTTGATGAAAAGGAATGACCCTACGTTTACGCCGGTAGAAAATCCGACGGCGCAGGTTCTGGCATCGGATGCGTCCATCCCGGACCTTTATATAGATTTGTACGGCAATTCAATAAGTACCGGCGGTGGCGAGCTGTCGCTTTTTAATCCTACAATCTCAATCAATTATCAACTACTTCAAAATGATTATGTTGCACCATATCAGCAAAGGATGGGGCAATTCCCGGCAACGGTTTATACGCGAGTAGTCTCCCGGCCGGCTGGAAATACGAGCTCCTTCATCCAGTACTGGATTTTCTATTATGCCAATGATTTCCCGGAGGATTTTCATGAAGGCGACTGGGAGCTGATTCAAATCGATCTGGACGGAAACCTCAGCCCTTACCGGGCAGTCTACAGCCAGCATGGAAACGGACAGTACCGAAACTGGAGCGGCCCCGGCAGCGTGGAAAAATCGCCCACCGATCCCAATCAAGTTGTCACCTATGTCGCCAAAGGGTCGCATGCAAATTATTTTAAGCCTGGTGATAAGTATGACGTTTTTCCTGGGTCCACGATTCCGATTCTTAATTTGGGTTTTTGGGATACTGCACTAGGCAACGGTGACACTCTCAATGATCCGAGCAATCCCGGTCCTGGCAAAAAGACTTCGGCAACCGTGATTCCTGAGGTCGATAGCTCAGGCGGAACTCCATTTGCCTGGCTCCAGTTTAAGGGGCAGTGGGGAGAATATACTGGAGCCAACATCGGTTTTTATCCAGAACCTCAACTAGGTGGGTACCGAGATGGGCCGGACAATCCGCCTTTTCAAACGTCTAATTATTGGCAGAACGCATTTGCCTGGGGTTCCTGCGACGGCTGCCAGGACGCTACGGCTTCTCAGACAGATCTCGAAGTCACCAAACATTCGCCGGTCGATATCCGTTTGTACGACTCGCAAGGACGGGTGATGGCGAAGAATCTGGGCCCCAACGATGTACCCATCCCCAATGCCGAATATCTCGACTATCCAGAGCTGGACAGGGCAAGCATCGTGGTGCACGGCGGCAACATTGATGACGGCTACAGGGTCGAAGATGATGGAAACGGAACCGGCGCTGCCAGTATAACGGTAACAGCACCTGATCATTCGGGCGGATCGGTAGATACCCTGAATTACAACAATATCCAGGTGAACCCGTCCAGCAAGATCTCCATGACTCTTGATTCAACCAGGAACTACTCTGCCGCCATAGACGTATACGGTAACGGCAGCGACTTAATCCAGAAGACCCCCGACACCACCACTACTAACACAGTTGATTTCACGCCCCCGGCCCAGATCAGTGATCTGGCGGTTACCGCCACCAGCTCCGGCACGGCCACCTTATCTTTCACTGCTCCCGGCGACGACGGCAATACGGGAACGGCCACCTCCTACGACTTGCGATATTCAACCTCTGCCATCACCGATCAGTACTGGAACGACGCCACTCCGGCAGGAAATCTGCCTACGCCGCTGCCTGCCGGCAACACCCAGGAAATCACCGTTACCGGTCTAAACGCCGGCACAACGTATTACTTTGCCATCAAGGCCATGGACAAGGCGGGACAGTTCTCACCGATCTCCAACATCCCCACGGCCGCCACCACCATTCCCAGCCTCACCTGGGGAGTGAAGAGAATCTACTGGGCCTCCTGGGACGACTATAACAACCGCCAGCTCTCCATCGATTACAGCCTGGGTAACAGCGGCACGGGGTTTGCCAAAAGTCCTACTATCGCTGCTTCCATCGCTAGTCCCACCAGCGTCTACGCAACCACGACGCTGCCGATGACGGTTTCAGACCTGAATCCAAGTACGTCTGAAACCGTTACTCTAAAGTACTTTGTGCCTACGACCATTTCAAGGTTTACGACCACCACTTACGCCAATTGCCAGGATGACGCTGGCAGGACGTACTGGTTTCCGGGGCCGCTGCAGTGATTAACAAATCTTTTGAATCGCTGCATTTATGAAAACAAACAACCCTGAAATGCCAAGACAATCATTTATAAGGCGCCACCGGTGGGTTTTCAATCTGATTTGGTGGATGGGCATGATGATCATCGGTGTTCTTTATTCATTTTCTCCAATTGCGGGCTTTTTTGTGAACTATAGTTTGCCTGGTTTTTGGCGTTTCCTTGTGGCGATTGCCCCGTTT
>JAJYLW010000012.1 GCA_021787475.1 Actinomycetes bacterium | reverse complement strand
GGCAAACAGGGTGGAGGCGAAGCGCCCCGCCAGCGGCGCCAGGGCCTGGGCTGCCTGACCGGCGGTGTCAATGTTGCCGCCCGTGTGAAAGATGGTTGCGGCGCAGGCGACAATGATGAACAAGGCGACCACGTCGGTGATGATGGCGCCGGCAATGACCTCCGTCTTGGTGTAACGGAAGTGCCTGATGGAGATGCCCTTGTCGACGACATAAGCCTGGATAAAAAACTGGCCCCAGGGTGTAATTGTGGTGCCGATTACGGCGATGAATAACAGAATGTAGCCGCTGTTTAACTGGAACGAGGGCACAACAGTGTTATGAAGCGCCTGCCCCCAGTCAGGGTGGGCAAGGAGCCCCGAAACAACATAAGTAAGATAAAAAGCAGAAAAGACAAGAAAGGCGCGCTCAGCAATCTTGTAAGAACCCCGCACGACGAGCAGCCAGATGAAGACGGCGGCGAGTGGAACCGTGTAATACTTCGACGCTCCTAGAAGCTGGAAGCCCGAGGCGATGCCCGAATACTCTGAAATTGTCGTAGCCAGGTTCGCGACGAGCATGGCGCCCATGGCCAGCAGCGTCAGTTTCAGCCGGAAGCGCTCCCTGATCAGCGCCGCCAGACCCTGGCCGGAAACGACGCCCATGCGTGCGCCCATTTCCTGTGTCACCGCCAGGCTAATGGTGATGAGCAGCAGCATCCAGAGCATGCTGTAGCCAAAGCGCGCTCCCGCGACCGAATAGGTCGCAATGCCGCCGGCGTCGTTGTCGGCGTTTGCCGTTATCAGGCCGGGGCCGGCAATGGCCAGGAATAAAAGCAGGCGCGTCTTGCCAATGCGGGGAATGACCTTCGGACGTTTCATCTTGCGCCTTTCCTGCTAGCCGAAGATCTTCGGCAGGCGTTTCTTCCACTTCAGCGGCAGGATCAGGTCGATGGCGTCATCCACCGTGATGATGCCGCGCAGCTTGTTTTCCTCGTCGATTACCGGCACCGCCAGCAGGTTGTATTTGGCCACCACCTGGGCGACTTCATCCTGGGAGGCGTCGGTGTGGACGCTGATCAGGTGGTGCTCCATGAATTCTTCCACCTTCTCGTCCCGGCGGGCCAAGATCAGGTCGCGCAGGGAAAAGACCCCTACCAGGTGGCCGTCTTCGTCAACGACGTACATGTAATAGATCGTCTCGGCGCCCGGCTCCAGTTCGCGCAGCCTGGCGATGGCCTCGCCGGCGGTCATGCCCGGCGGCAGGGCGACGTATTCGGTGGTCATGATTCCGCCGGCGGTGTCTTCCTCGTATCGGAGCAACTGCTTGACATCGCGGGCCTCCTTGCGCCGCATGCTGGCCAGCAGCGACGCCGCTTTTTCTTCGGGCAGGTCGGCAAGCAGGTCGGCGGCGTCGTCGGGGTCCATGTTGGAGAGAATGACGGCCGCCTTGCGCTCATCCAAGTCGTTTAGCAGTGCGGCCTGAAAGTGAGGATGCATCTCCTCGACGGTGTCGGCAGCCACGTCCGCCGCCAGCGATTCGACCACCGCGACCCGCTCCTCGGGAGACAGCTCATTGGCGATGTCGGCGATATCGGCGGGATGAAGCAGCGCCAGCTTGTCGTGCGTGACCTGCAGCTTCATGCCGGAGGCCTCGCCGCTTACCGGCTCCACTGTTTTCCAGTCAAGCAGGGTCGGCTGCACCCGGCGCGACAGGCGCTGCGCCAGCTTCGCCAGGCCCAGGCGGCGGAGGATGGCGCCGCTGCCAATGTCGACGCCCACGACCCGCAGGCTGCCGTTGGCCCGGGCCAGTTGCAGGTCGTTGACCCGGATCAGCTTGCGGCCCTTCGTGTCGACTATCTGCTTGTCAAGGACGTCGCCGGCGAGGAAGATCTCGTTCTCGGCCGGCTCAACCTCTTCCAGTTTGTCAACCGGCAGCCGCAGCAGGGTCTGCGACTCCTCGAAGCTGCGCACTAGCTCCCAGGGAAGCAGCATTTTTTTCCGTCCACTTTTGACAACCAGCTTGGTGGCGGACGGATATTTGCGCTTCAGCGAGACGACAATATCGGCCAGCGAGCCTACCGGCCGCGACCTGGAGTCGCTCACCTGCTGGCCCAAAAGTTTGCTTAAAAAGAACACTTCTCCTCCTGCTGCCAGCGGCAATTATGCCGCCGGGCTTCGTCGCCTTACCCGCATCGTTCAATAAAAAAACCTTCCCGGAGGAAGGCCGAATTGCGCTGGCGCCGCTGCCCGTGCCAGTTTCTCCGGGGCGGGCCCGGAGTCATCCGGCCGTCCAGGACAAAACGCGCCACTGTGCGCCCACTGTTTGCCTTCCCCAGCTCGTCCAAGCTTTGGCACAGCGCACCGTAGAGATTTCTCTCAGCCGTCTCGGGCAGAACCTTATGCCGGTAATGCCTGTCCTACCCGTTGGGGTCTTTGGACCTTTCCGGGCAACGGCCTGTATCTGCGCTGGAGCCTCACCTAACGAGGATTGGCAGTGTCGCTTCCTAAAATTATTCCTGCGGCGCCGGAAAGTCAAGGCTGGTGGCAGGCAAGAGCCTGCATCAGTAGGTGTATCCTGCCGGGAGGCTCTTGGGCATACGGCGTAAATCGGGCCGCCAAGACAAAGTTTACAAAATCAGCAAGGAGGTAGTACTAGAAAAAGAGAACATGCCAAAAAAGGGGGAGAGATGCGAAACATCCGTGCATCGACATTGGTGTTTTTCCTTGTTCTTATCGTTTTGTTGATTTCTGCCTGTGGCGGCGGAGCCACCACAACCGTGGCGCCGACAACGCCGGCCACCACCACGGCAAAAACGCCTGACTGGTCGATGATGGGCTTTTCCACCCTGGTGGGCAGCATGGATTTGTCTCCGGGCCAGGCAAGTACGGTCACGGCCGGCCCATATACTTTTCAGGTGCCGGTGGGAGCTTTCACCGTCCCGGTCAAGTTCGAGGTCCTCAGCCAGAATCCGGGCATTTGCACCGGCAAGGTGCCGGCGGGCATGAAGCCAGTGCTGGCGTTTGCATTAAAGGTGACAAATGAGAGCACCGGCCAGCTAATCGGATCTTTTGACAGGCCTGTCACGATGATGGCCAGAGACCCGGCCCTGACCGCCCAGAGCATGTACTACAATATCAGCGCCAATGGGACCGTCACGCCCAATCCCGCGGGCCTGCAGGCAAAAGCGGGAGAGCTGGATCACCCGGTTACGAGCGCGGTCTTCGCCTGGGTGATGACGTCGCCGGCAGGTGGCGCCGGCACAAACACAAACACCACGACATCCGGCGCCGGTACTTCCGGCGGCTTCAGTTCCGGATACTAATTAACCAGATACTGGATCCTGGATGCCGGATGTCGGATAAAACCAATCCCAAACCCAAAGCTTAAAAGTTACGGGCCTGGCGCCGGGATTATCCGGACTGTTGCCTTGCGTGAGCGGGGGCCGTCGAACTCGCAGAAATAAACCGACTGCCATGTCCCCAGCATGAGCCGTCCCTTTTCGACCAGGGTTGAAACGGAGCACCCGGCGAGCGCCGCCTTGATATGCGCCGCTGCATTGCCTTCGATGTGGCGGTAATCGTTGTCCCAGGGGACAAGCCTGTCAAAATATGCGGCAATATCAATCCTGACAGCCGGGTCAGCTCCTTCGTTGATGATGACGCCGGCAGTCGTATGCGGCACGTAAACAACGCACAGGCCCGAAACGATGCCGGCTGCCGCAACCGCGTCGCCCACCTTTGCCGTGATGTCGATCAGCTCCGTCCGCTTTTTGGTTGAAAGTCTTATCTCAGTCATGCATGAAACCTCCGGGGAAAGGGCGCCATCGTTCGCAATTTGAACTTCTCATTTTAGACCAACTTGAAAAGGGCATAAAGAAGATTTCGGCATTAGCCTCCTTCCAGCCGGTGGACCACTACAGGGCTGTTTTTTCGGAAAAAGGGGCACGGCGGCGACCCGCCCCAATGATGGTTTATCATAAGAGGCGCTGCGGGCAAGACCTGGGCATGATAAAAGCATAATCACGACGAAAGCAATGCCGCCATGCGCGCAATGGTCATCGACAGGATCGTCAGCTTCGCCGAGGACCGGTCCCCCCTGAAGCCGGTCGAACTCCCCGACCCCGTCCCCGGAAAGGGAGAGATCCTCATCAGGGTGTCCGTCTGCGGCGTCTGCCACACTGAGCTCGACGAGATCGAGGGAAGGATGCCCCCGCCTCGACTGCCCGTGGTGCCGGGCCACCAGGTGGTGGGCCGCGTGGTCGGCCACGGTCCCGGCTCCGGCCGTTTCAGTTCCGGCGACCGGGTGGGCGTCGCCTGGATTTATTCGGCCTGCGGGAAAGGCAGCTGCGGGCACTGCGCCGGCGGCAACGAGAACCTGTGCCCGGATTTTGTAGCGACCGGACGGGATGTCAATGGCGGCTACGCCGAACTGATGACCGTTCTGGAGGATTTCGCTTATCCCATTCCCTCCGCCCTATCGGACGCCGAAGCGGCGCCTCTGCTGTGCGCCGGCGCCATCGGTTGGCGCTCCTTGCGTCTCTCCGGCGTCGCCGACGGCGGCCGGCTCGGCCTGACGGGCTTCGGCGCCTCCGGCCATCTGATGCTGAAGCTGCTCAGCCACATTCAGCCGCAAACCGAGGTTTTTGTCTTCGCCCGGAGCCAGGAGGAGCAGGAGTTCGCCCGGGAGCTTGGCGCTGTCTGGGCCGGAGACACCGCCGCCGACCCGCCGCGAAAGCTCGATGCCGTCGTCGACACCACACCGGTCTGGAAACCTGTCGTCGAGTCCCTGAATGACCTTGGGCCAGGGGGAAGACTGGTGATCAACGCCATCCGCAAGGAAGATGCGGACAAGGACAGCCTGCTGCGCATCGACTATCCCACGCACCTGTGGATGGAAAAGGAGATAAAAAGCGTCGCCAACGTTGCCAGAAGGGATGTGCGCGAGATGCTGGAACTGGCGGTGGAAGCCGGTTTCCGGCCGGAGGTCGAGGTGTTTCAGCTCGAGGAGGCGAGTCAGGTCCTGTACGAACTCAAGACCGGCCAAATCCGCGGCGCCAAGGTTCTGAAGATCAGCGCCTGAAAGCCGGGCGGTGCGAGAAAGCCAAATTCCTTCCCGGAGGAGCCCGCGGGCCGCCCCTACAAGTTCAATATCAACATCGCCGCCCCTCCGGCCGCCAGGCCAACAATCGCTCCGCCCAGGATATCGGAAGGGTAATGGACGCCAACGTAGACTCTTGTCAATGACATTAACAGGGCCAGGCCGTAGAAAAGCGGAAACAGGAACGGAAAGAAAGACGTGAAAACCCCTGCCGCCGCGAATGACATGGCGGCGTGTGATGATGGAAAAGACATGCTGGCAGGAGGCCGCACCAGCGGCCTCAGGTCAGGATCGGAGCTGGCTGGCCGCCGGCGCCGCAGCACCAGCTTGATGGCGAAATTAAGGAACAATGTCAGGTAAACTGATGCCGTAGTCATGGCCACCACCACTCCCCTGTCCCCCGCTCCCGCCAGCCAGAAGCCAACGGCCAGCATGATCCAGAAAAGCCCCCAGTTGCCCAGTTGCGTGAGTACAATCAGGGCAGCCTGCAAAGGCCGCCAGTGGCCCCTGGTGCGCAGAGCAATGAACAGGCGGACGTCAAGGTTGTTCTGCCCGCCCACCGGTGCAGCCCCGCTCGGAAGATGCCGGGATGCTTCATTTTTTCCGGAGTTGGCGCTCATTTTAACTGGTCATTCGAGTGACTCTGGGCTCAGCTAAGCCGTCATCAGAATGGATGAAACACGAAACGTTCTTAGGGTTTGAATGTCTCGAAGGCAATCCCGGCCTTCTCGAGCAGCCGGGAGATTTCCTCCATGTCTGCCAGGCGCGCCTCGATAGCCAGACCGCAGAGTGTGGCTGCGGCCTGCGGCGGCCGCGGCACCACGTCGCACCAGAAGCCGGCGTCAATGACAGTTTCTTCCGCCTCCATCGCGGCATGGGTGGTGTCAAAAAGAAAAATTACGCCGGCATTCTGATCGGCGGCCTGATTGGTGTCTTGCTGATCCGCCAAAACAGAATCAGGCCGGCACAGAAAACTTCATCTCATCGCCAACCTGGATCTGGAAGATGCGGGCGGCGCTGCCCTGGTTGACCGAAAAAGAAATATTGCGGTATGAATCCTCAAAGATGAGCAGATTCTCCGGCTCCACGTCAGCATACGTGGAGACGAAAGGAACAAGCCAGCTTTCCTGGTCATGGCTGGCCAGCACCTCTGAGCCTGCCTTTGCGCCTGCCTCCTCCAGTTGACTGCGTTTCAGGTTCAGCTGCACATTGCCAAACCGGTCGATGTAAATGACTGTGGCCCTAACCGCGCCTTTTCCCACGGCAGGAGCGGGCAGCTCGATTAGCTGGAGGCTTTCCGGCGCCACAGGCGCCCCCAGGGACCCCAGCCCCACTCCCAGGGAAATGTGGGCAGCCACCGGCGCGAACAGGTCCCGTCCCTCAAACGTTTTGCAAACCTCCGGCAGGCTGTATGATGAACAGGCAAGCTCGACAGCTTCTGCGGCCCCGCCCAGTTTTTTCGCAGCCAGTGACAGCAGTCCGTTGTCCGGGCCCACCAGGTAGCGGCCGGCGGCGGTGCGAATCGCCAGCGGCCGGCGGCCGGAGCCAACTCCGGGATCAACCACTGCCAGGATGACGCTCTCGGGCATGTAGGGCAGCGTGTTTGCCAGGATGAGCGCGCCGCCTTGAACGTCATGGCGGCGAACGCCATGCGTAATGTCGATTATTTCCACACCCGGAGCAATTGTCTTGATAACTCCGTGGCAGGTGCCGACAAAATCGTCGGCGTAACCGAAGTCGCTTAAAAATGTGATGAAATCTGCAGGCATGTCGGCCGTCTTTCGTTGCTTCTTCTTGCTGAGCCGCCTGGTCAGCCTGAAACGGGACGCTGAAAACCCGCGGCGCCGCTAGTATATAATAATACCCGTCGAAGCATTTTTATCATTCCTTACCCCGCCAATTTATTCCGTCTGCTGGTTTTGCTATACTGGCCTCTGTCATAAAAATGTGGAATAGGCGTTCCCACGGCGCCGTCCGCGGCCCCACATTTTAATAGATATCTCTCACTCCTGCTCCGTGCCTCGGGCACGGGGCCGCTTAAGACCGAAGGAGGTGATTGCCACGAATAGCTACGAAATCATGTTGCTGCTGAGCCCGGACAGCGAGCCGGAGCGCCGCGCCGAAATTATTGAGCGCATTAAGCAGGCGGCGGAGACGGGCAAGGGCTCAGTCAGCAATGTCGACGAATGGGGCAAGAAGCGCCTATCTTACGAGATCAACCACACCCGCGACGCCCACTACTTCGTCATCACTCTCACCGCGCCGCCGGAAACGCTCGATGAGATCGCACGTGTCCTTAAAATAACCGATGAGGTCATCCGGTTCATGCCGGTCAGCCTCAATGAAAAAGTTGCCAGTGAGAGCTAAAGGAGGCCGAAAATGGCCAGTATAAACAGGGTAGTCTTAGTCGGGAACCTGACCCGCGACCCGGAGCTCAGGCAAACCCCGAACGGGAAGTCCGTCTGCACGCTGGGCCTCGCGGTCAATGACCGGTACAAGAATGATGCCGGCGAATGGGTGGAGAAGCCCAACTTTTTTGATATTGTCACCTGGGGCGCCCAGGCGGAGAATTGCAGCCGCTACCTGAGCAAGGGGCGGCCGGTTGCAGTGGACGGCCGGCTCAGCTACCGTTCCTGGGAAGCGCAGGATGGCAGCAAGCGCTCAAAGGTTGAAGTGATCGCCAACTCGGTCCAGTTCCTTGGCACCCGCGACGCCGCCGCGACCGGAGCGCCGGTTGCCACCGGCGCACCATCGGGGCTCAATCCTGACACGTCGGACTTCGATTCGCCGGCGGCCGCCGCCGGGGACGATGATGATATACCCTTCTAAACCGGATCCTGGACGCTGGATTTTGGATAAACCAAAACCCAAGAATCATAATCAAAATCAGTGTTATTTGACAAATGGTAAATGTTATCCATAATTTGTCGTAACCGGGAACGGGAAACCGGAAACTGAGGTGACGGATAACTTTGACTGTTCGGTTGACGCATTAAAACCATAGGCAGCTATATTCAGAATTGATGCCAACCAGATTGTTGGCAGTAGTTTGAAAATGAAATCAGGAAAGGAAATCTCTTATGCCGGCATCATCAAGAGGAGGGCCTCGTAAAAACAGCAAGCGGCCGTCCTGGCGCAGCGGCGGGCAGGGTTCGCAGCGGCGCAGGTATTGTTACTTCTGCAAGGAAAAAATCGATCAGATCGATTATAAAAACTACAATCAGTTGAAGCGGTTTGTTTCCGACCGCGGCAAGATCCGCGCCCGCCGTGTGACCGGCACCTGCCGGCGCCACCAGCGCCAGCTTGCGATCGCGATCAAGCGCGCCCGTGAAATGGCGCTGCTGCCTTACGTGGCGCGCTAGGCAATTATAAGGAGCTTTCTTGACCGGCTTTTCCGAGAAGGCGTTCGCTGATTGGGGCAGGGCAGCGGTTCTGTCGGCTGCTTTGGGCCTGTCGCTGGTTTTCATGCCGCTGCTTGCGATTCTGGCGGCGCCGCTGATTCCAGTTCCGGTAACCTGGCTTGCCGTGAAACGCGGGCCGGCGACAGCTTTTTTGGCTGCGCTTGCTGCAGGAGCGATCTGTTTCCTTCTCGGCCCGCCGGCAGGCGCACTGATCGCTTTTCTGCTGGCGGCAATTGTCGGCATTGGCGCCGGCGTCGCGCTTAGGCGCGGAATCCCCCAGTCGATGCTTTTATTGCTGGAGACCGCCCTTTTCCTGGCAGCGCAGCTGATCTGGGGCGCCGCCGTCCTGGCCGCGACCAGGATGGGTCCGGTAGAGGCGGTGCGCAGCGCCACCGATCAGGCTCTTAAAATCAGCAGCAAGGTGCCGTCGCTGCTGACAGCCGGGGACAGCATTGTTCAGCTCCGCGCCTTTTTTAATCAGCTTCCTTATTTACTGCCGTCGCTGCTGCTGCTTGCCTCCCTGGCCTTCTCGGCAATGTCAATGTTCGCCGCCAGGCGCGTCTTTGTCCGCCTGAAGCAGCCTTTTCCGGGTGACTTCTGTTTCCGGGACTTGCGGCTACATTTTTCGCTTGCTTACGTGATGATTGCCGGTCTGGTTTGTTACCTTGCCTCGCCTTATCTGGCAGGGTCCATTGCCACTCCCCTTCGCTTGACAGGGCTTAACTTTTTGATCATTTCCGAGGCGCTCTTTTTTGTGCAAGCGCTGGCAATTACCATTTTTTTCCTGGCCAGGCTGAAAGTCTCCCGGGCAAAGCAGGCAATTGTATACATTTGCCTGGTGGTGCTGCAATTGGTGTTGTCGCTGCCAAGCTGGCTGGGACTGTTTGACATCTGGATTGACTATCGGCGTCGTTATGACAAACGCGTGAAAAAGTCAACATGAGTGCCGGATTGACGAGGCAAGGACTACCGGACCGCTCCTGCGGACGGCATGTCCAGGAAATAATTGGAGAGGAGATTTACGTATGGACGTGATATTGTTGGAGGACGTAACCGGGCTGGGCTCGAGCGGAGAGATTGTTTCCATTGCCGATGGTTACGCCAGAAACTATCTCTTGCCGCGCGGGCTGGCCGAGACGGCGACGCCCGGCCGGGTTGAAGAGGTCCGCCGCCGCCAGCAAGAGGCGGAAGCCAGGCGGCAGCGTGATGCCGAGCATGCCGATGAGCTTGCCGAGACGTTGGGCAAAACCGTCCTGACAATCTCCGCCCAGGCAGGCGAGGATGGCAGGCTGTTCGGCTCCATAACCGCCGCCGACGTTTCTGACGCCATCTTTGAGGCGCGCCGGGCGCGGATCGACAAGAAGAAGATAAAGCTGGCTGAGCCGATTAAGGAAACCGGCGATTACATGGTTGAGATAGAAGTCAACCCGGGCAAAAGCGCCACCACGAAGGTAATAGTCAGCGCCGCAAAATAGATGGCCCGAGAGCTAAAACCCTCACCGCTTCCCGTTCCGCCTCAGAATATTGAGGCAGAGGAGTCGGTGCTGGGCGCGATGATGTTTCAGCCCGGCGCGATTGACTTGGTGCTGGACGAGCGGCTTCAGGCCGGCGACTTTTACCGCGATTCCCACCGCGAGATCTTCGGCGCCGTTATGGACCTTTACTCGCGCAAAGAACCGGCAGACCCCATCACTGTGACCGAGCAGCTGACGTTGAAAGGCGTCCTGGCGCAGGTTGGCGGCAAGGAATACATCTATACGCTGGTGTCAACGGTGCCGGCGGCCGCCCATGCCGCCCAGTATGCCCGCATCGTTCGGGAGAACGCCATCCTCCGCTCGCTGATTGACGTCGGCAACAAGATTGCCGCCCTCGGTTATGAACGCCCGGGAGAAGTGCGCGAGCTGCTTGACCTTGCCGAGAGCAGCGTCTTTGATATCTCGCAAGCACAGATCAAAGGCGGGTTCAGGTCTCTGGAAGAATTGGTTTCGGAGCAGTTCGAGCGCATTGAAAAGCTGGCGGCGGCCGGCAAGACGATTACGGGTGTGCCGACCGGCTTTCCTGACCTGGATGACAAGACTTCCGGCCTGCAGCCATCGAACCTGATTGTGTTGGCGGCCCGGCCGGCGATGGGCAAGACGGCGATGGCGCTCGATCTTGCTCAGAACGTCGCCCTTAAGGAAAATACTCCGGTGGCGATATTCAGCCTGGAAATGAGCGCCACCGACCTGGTGCAGCGGATGATGTGCACTCAGGGCAGGGTCGACAGCCACCGCCTCCGGACCGGCAAGGTTGGCGCCGATGACTGGCCAAAGATAACCGAGGCCTGCACCAGGCTACAGCAGGGAGCGCCAATTTTTGTTGACGATACTCCCAATATTAATACGCTTGAGATCAGGTCCAAAACGCGCCGGCTGAAGAGTCAGCATCCCGGCCTGGGCCTCATCATCGTCGATTACCTGCAGTTGGTGATGCACGACGGCCGCGCGGAAAACCGGGTGCAGGAGGTTTCCAAGATGTCGCGCTCCCTGAAGTTACTGGCCCGTGAGCTGGAAATGCCGGTGATTGCGATCTCGCAGCTCTCCCGCCAGGTAGAGCAACGCCAGCCTCCCCGGCCGAAGTTGCCCGACCTGCGTGAATCGGGCTCAATCGAGCAGGACGCCGATCTGGTGCTGTTCATCTACCGTCCCCAGGACGAGTCCGGTCACCTTAAATCCAGCACCGAGTTGATCATCGCCAAACACCGCAACGGCCCGACGGCGACCATCCATCTGGAGTTTCAGGATACATACACATCATTTCGGTCACAAGCGCAACAATATAGGCAACAATAGCATGGGGATCAGCCCGCCAGCGGGCATGGGCATCATCAACGAAATTGCCACCCGGGCCGACGCCGTAGCTCACTTGCAAGTGAAGGCGCCCTTTGACTCGCCGGTAGCCTTGATGCGAGAGATGGGGCTTGCCGGCAAAACGCCGCTGGTGCTGCTGGACAGCGCCGGCGGCTCCCCGGCGCTGTGCCGCTTCTCATTCCTGGCCTGGGATCCCGCGTTTGTGTTGACTGTAAAGGACAGGTTTGCCAGCCTTTACAATCCCGAAAACGGTTTCATTAAATTAAAGACGCAGGACCCATTCTCGCTTTTAAGAGGGCTGCTCGCGCGGATGAAGCCGAATGGCGCTCCCCGGGCGGCGGACCTGGGGCTGCCGCTTGCGGGTGGAGCCCTTGGCTTGATCGGTTATAACGCCTGCCGTTATATCGAAAAACTGCCGCCGCGGGCGGTTGACGACCTTGGGCTTCCTGATTTTTGCTTCATTTTCCCCCGGCGGCTGATCTGCTATGACCATCATAAAGGTGCCGCGCACCTGTTTTTTGAGGATCCCGAGCCAGGCGACATTGACCGTGCCGCTGAAGCACTGCTGGGCAGCGCCGGCCAGGAGCCGGCGCCTGTCTACGCCGTCGACAGGCATGACTTTGGCCTCAGCGCGAGGGCCGGCTCCAACATGACACGGGCCGGCTACGAGCAGATGGTGCAGAGAGCGAAGGAATATATCTTTGCCGGCGATATTTTCCAGTCAAACCTGTCGCAGCGGCTTGAGATGCCTTTTGCCGGCGACAGCCTCGCGCTTTATGACGTCCTGCGCCGGATAAACCCGTCTCCTTTTGGCGGTTTTCTTGACCTGGGCGGCTTCCAGCTGATCTCGTCCTCGCCGGAGCGGCTGGTCAAGCTTGACGGCTCTTTGGCGCAGACGCGCCCAATTGCCGGGACGCGCGGCCGGGGTGCCGGCAGCCCCGAAGACGATATTTTAGCCAATGAGCTTAATCTTGATCAGAAAGAGCGCGCCGAGCACGTCATGCTGGTTGACCTGGAGCGGAATGACCTCGGCAAAGTCTGCAGCTACGGCTCCGTCCGCGTAAGCGAGCTGATGGTCAACGAAGCCTACTCGCATGTTATCCACATTGTCTCCAATGTCCGAGGAAGGCTGCACGAGGGGAAAGATGCGCTCGATCTGATTAAGGCGATGTTCCCTGGCGGCACTATAACCGGCTGCCCCAAGGTAAGATGCATGCAGATCATTGACGAGCTGGAGCCAGTCAGTCGCGGCCCCTATACCGGCAGTTTCGGATACATTGGCTACAATGGCAACATGGACATGAACATCATCATCCGCACGCTGGTGCGGCGGGACGGCATGGTTTATGCTCAGGCGGGCGCGGGCATCGTCGCCGATTCCGATCCGGGACGGGAATACCTGGAAACGCTGCGCAAGGCGGAAGCAATGGTGAAGGCGGTGCGCCTGGCCACAGAGCAGGAAAAAATTGCGGAGCGGATTGTTTCCTAAACATGGGAGTAATAATTTAATTGATGATCCAACTTGCTCAAGTGCCAAGCCGAAGGGCCTCGGTTTTATGCATGTGTATTTAAACAGCCGTCTTGTGCCGGTAGCGGCGGCGCTGGTGTCGGTCTTCGATCGCGGCTTTGCATACGGCGACGCTTTGTTTGAGACATGCAAGATAGCGCGCGGCCGCCCGGTTCTCTTCGCAGAGCACTTCCAACGGCTGGCGCTGGGGATGGAAGCGGCGAGCATGGGAAGCGATCTTGATTTCGAGGGATTAAGGAATCAGGCTCTTTCCCTGGCGCAGGTCAATTCTGTCCGCGACGGCCGCCTCCGCGTTCAGGTCAGCCGAGGCACGCCACCGGCTCCGGGGGGGCCCGACCCGGGGAAGGAAAGCTCGCTGACGCTGCTGGTAACGGCCCAGTCATTTGCTTACCCTGACGAGATATACCGGCAGGGAGTTTCCTGCCTGACCGTTCCTTTCAACCGCGGCTACTTTGCTTCGATAAAGTCAACCAACCTGCTCGGCGCCGTCCTCGCCCGCGAAGCCGCCCGCCGCGGCGGCGCCCGGGAAGCAATTTATACAAGGCGCGGCGGGCGCATGCTGGAGGGCTCCTACAGCAATATCTTCTTCATCCATTCGGGGAGTCTGTATACCGCGCCGGAAGAGGAAAACATCCTTGCCGGGGTGACCCGGGCGAAGCTGATCGAGCTGGCGGAAACGCTTGGCTTCGAAGCCCGGCTTAAGGCGTTCGAATTTGGCGGGCTGAGGCCGCGGGAAACGGCGGCCTTCCTAACCGGGAGCGTGCTTGGCGTCTGCCCGGTGCGCCAGATAGACAGCATTCTCCTCCGGCGCGATGTCAATCTGGTGCCGGAGCTCTCCAGCCGGCTGGCGGCGCTGGAGGAGGAATCGATCCAGTGACTGCGCCAGGGCGGATTGGCAGCCAGCTGACTCCCGTCTGGCGCCGCCGCTATCGCTTCGGGTCCAGCACCCCGGCGTCAATCTGTTTCTGCACCTGATCGAGATCGTTGTCAACCATCATCTCCACCAGTTCCCGGAAAGAAACTTTTGGCTCCCAGCCCAGTTTTTCTCTTGCCTTGGCAGGATTGCCAATGAGCATGTCAACCTCGGCTGGCCGCACAAGCTTGGGATCGGTTTTTACATAATCTTCCCAATTGAGGTCAACGTGACCAAAAGCTGCTTTTACCAGCTCACGGACAGAGTGGCTTTCGCCGGAAGCAATGACGTAGTCATCCGGGTCCTCCTGCTGCAGCATCATCCACATCATTTTCACGTAATCAAGGGCGTAGCCCCAGTCCCGCTTTGCCTCAAGGTTGCCAAGGGCCAGCTCCGCCTGCACGCCCAGCCTGATCCGCGCCACAGCGTGGCTGACTTTGCGGGTGACAAACTCCAGTCCGCGCCGGGGCGACTCGTGGTTAAAGAGAATCCCCGAGCAGGCAAACAGGTCATAGCTCTCCCGGTAGTTGACGGTGATAAAGTGGCCGTAAACCTTGGCGACTCCGTAAGGGCTGCGGGGATGGAACGGCGTTGACTCGGTTTGTGGAAGTTCCTTGACCTTGCCAAACATCTCCGAGGAAGAGGCCTGGTAAAATTTGGCGTCCCTTTTCACCAGGCGCAGCGCCTCAAGCATGCGCGTGACTCCGAGGGCGGTAAACTCTGCCGTCAGCACCGGTTTTGTCCAGGAGGTAGGCACGAAGCTCTGAGCGGCCAGGTTATAAATCTCGTCCGGCTGCGATTCGCTTATGGCAGAAATCAGTGACATTTGATCAAGCAGGTCTGCCTGGATCAGGGTGACGCGGTTGCGGATGTGCTCGATGCGCTCAAAATTCTCGGTGCTTGAGCGCCGCACCATGCCAAAGACGCGGTAGCCTTTCTCAAGCAGAAGCTCGGCCAGGTAGGATCCGTCCTGTCCGGTAATGCCCGTAATCAATGCGGTTTTTTGCATCTGCGCCCTTTCTTTGGTTATTGAGAAAGCTGCGAGCGCGTAGCGCGGCGCCAGAACTCAAGCGCATCGCTAAGGCTGTCTTTTAGTGGAATCCGCGGCTCCCAGCGGTCCAGCTTGCGCAGGCGGGAGGCGTCGCCAACCACCAACGGCGTATCCGAGGGCCGCATTAGCTCCGGGGAGCTCTCGACGGCCGGCCTGATCTCGCTCAGCTCAAGTAGTGTATCAAGTATTTCCCTGATTTTGTGATGCCCGCCGGAGGCAATGTTGTATGCCTGTCCGGGCTCACCCTTCTGAACCAGCAGCCAGTAAGCGCGGACAATGTCCCGCACGTCGGTGAAGTCCCGCTCAGAATCCAGCCAGCCTACCTTGAGCACTGGTTCTTTCAGGCCGGCTTCGATTTCGGCAATCTGGGAGGCGAGCGCGGGGACGACAAAGTTTCCCCGCTGGCCGGGGCCGATATGATTGAAGGGCCTCGCAATTACAACCGGGGCGCTGAAGGCGTAGAAATATTCCAGGCCAATATACTCCACTGCCACCTTGCTTGCCGAGTAAGGATTATTTGGTTTAAGGGGGCTGTCTTCCGTGATTGGCATCTGCCCCGGCGGCACCTTGCCGTATACCTCGCTGGAGCTGATCAGCAGCACGCGCGCTCCCGGCGCCCCCCCGTGCGCCGCCTGCATCAGGGACTGGGTGCAGACGACGTTGGCTTCCATGATGGCGGCGGCGTCCTCCCAGGCGCCGGCCACCTGGGCCCGCGCCGCCAGGTGAATGATTGCGTCAGGGCGCTCCCGCTCAATCAGAGATTGCACCCGGCCGGTATCGGCAAGATTGCAGCAGTGAACGTCTATGCCCGGCCCGGCGGCAAAATGCTCCGGCGGTGGGTTTAAATCCAGCCCCGCCACATCCACGTTTTTGACTTTGGCCAGATAGGCGGCCAGATGGCCGCCGGCAAACCCGGTAATTCCCGTGATCAGAACTTTCAAGAAGGCTCACAAGGTTGGATGTTCAGGCCTGATTTAACCGCGCAATTATACAGAAAAACCGCAAATATGCCAAAGAGGTGAATATTTGTTTATGCTGACTGGCAAAAAAACCGGGGACTCTCATCCTCGGTTCGCTGGTTTTATCCAAAGTCCAACATCCGGTTTTTTAACGTTCCCGGCTAAGAATCAGCATGCGGACGAGCATCAGGATCGACATCAAGGCGGCCGCCATATAGGTCAGCGCCGCGGCTCTCAAGACCTGTCGGGCGCCGTCGGCCTCACCGACGACGACGATGCCGTCTGACTGAAGCATTTTCATCGCCCGGGACGAGGCGTCCAGCTCAACCGGCAGCGTCACAATCTGAAAGATCACCGCCGCCGTGAAAATGACAATGCCGATCGTCATCAGTGGCCGGAAACTGCTGATGATCATGCCCATGATAAAAATTATCCAGCCAAAGTTGGAGCCAAACTGGGCCGCCGGCACCAGCGTCGACCTTATGCGCATGGGCGCGTAACCGCCGGCGTCCTGGAGGGCATGCCCGGTCTCATGGGCGGCGACGCCCAGCGCCGCCAGCGAGCGGCTGCGGGCAACTCCCTGGCTCAGTCTCAGTACTCTGGTGCGCGGATCGTAATTGTCTGTCAGGGAGCCGGGAATCTCCTCGATCGAGACGTCGGACAGGCCGGCCCGGTCAAGCAGCTGCCGGCTTGCCTGGGCGCCGGTAAGGCCGCTGGCGGCTGCGACTTTTGCGTATTTGGCGTACGTGCTTTTGACTTTATGCTGCGCGTAGGCGCCGGCAATGACGCCTGGAATCAGAATGATCAGGCTGCCGAAAAAGAGTGGATTATAAAAAGGGAAAAAATACATGCTCGTTTTCCTCCGGATAGTGCAAAATCAAGATTCAGCATATGCCTGATTATAACATAGCGCCAACCGGAAAAGACGGGACAGAACCGGCGCGACTGTTTTCAAATTCAACTCCGTCGGCGGTGAAACTTCTTCACCAGCAGAATGATCGTGAGCGCGAAGCTGACCTCGATCATTGTCTGCCAGAAACGGGCCAGGATCGCGAATGCAGACGCCACTCCTGATTCATGGTTAAAAGCAAATGCGAGGGTGAAGCTGTAGACGCCCTCCCTGACTCCAAGGCCGCTGGGCGAGATAAAAACAAATAGCGCCAGCAGCCAGGCCAGGGGGGCGCTGGCAATGACGATCGGCAAGTTGATGAAGCTGATAGTGGTAACCGCCCTCACCAGGGAAAAGAGCCCGAGACCGGACAAGGTGAGGGTAAGGCCGTAATAGCCGATGAAGGCGATTACCGATTTAAACGGCAGGAACTCTTCAATTGGCTGCCGGTGGGCCTTTTTCAGCAGGAAGTTGGCCACGCCGCCAAAGACTTTTGGAGAGAGGCCCAGGATGGCGGCCGGCGGGATCAGCAGTATAAGCCAGATGAGCGGCGAGACCCCCCTTAAGGCCGGCCACAGCGGCAGGGCAATAGCGACGACTGAAGCCGAAGCCGCCGCCAGCAGCGACTGTTCATAAATAACGCTGCTGAAGGACACCCGCTTGGGAACGCCGAAAGGCTCGATCATCACCACGCGGCCGACGACCATAAGCACGTTTCCAGGAACGTATCGCGCCAGTAGTGATTTTGACCAGACGAAGATGCCCGGCAGAAACGGCACCCGGTAGCCAAAGCGTCTCAGGATGAGCAGCCATCCGCTCGCCTGGGTGAAATAGAGACTGCTCATCAGGGCGAGTGAGGCCGCCATCCAGGGGAGCTTGAAATTCCATGTTCTCCCTGTTATTTGCCCCCAGTCATCGTGGATAGCGCGACCAAGGAAAAGAAAAACCGCTCCCACCAGGATTGCCTGCGCCGCCAGGCGGAGGCCTTTTTTACCATAAGTCAGCCCAGTGAGGATTGCGACGGCCGCCAGAGGCAGCAGGTCCCACTTTCCATGACCGATAACAAAAATATCCCCCCAGCCATGGTCGATCTCCCGCCTTATCAGCATGCCCAACAGCAGCACAATCAGGCCGCCCAGCACAACGCGGGCTCCATGCCGCAACCAGTTCTTGTCAGTTAGGGCTATTTTTGCTCCTGATGTGGGGGCAGCCGGTCATTTGCCGGCCGCAGAGTATAATACTAAAAAAGCGGGCCTTGATCGTATCCTGGCTGGTAGAAACTTTGGGTCATGTCCCCTAGCTGAATTTGTGGAGTTACCGGACGAATTGTATGATCAGCTAATTAAAAGCACCGAAGCGGTTTGAAAAGCAGGGCGGATCTTGGACAAGAAGGATTTAAAAGCGAAGCGCATTGGCGTGCTGATGGGCGGCCTGTCCCGGGAGCGGGAGATCTCCCTGCAGTCGGGCGTCGGATGTCTGGCGGCGCTGGGGACCCTCGGCTACGACGCCGCCGGGATTGACATCGGCCGCGATACTTGCGCGCAGCTTGAAAAAGAACGTGTTGAAGTCGCTTTCCTGGCGCTGCACGGCAGATTTGGAGAGGACGGCGCCATGCAGGGGTTGCTGGAGCTGATGGATATTCCCTATACCGGCTCGCGCGTGCTGGCGAGCGCCCTCTGCATGAACAAGGTGCGGACGAAAGAAATTGCCGCCTGGCATGGAATCCCCACGCCTGCTTTTGTGGTTGCCGGATGCAAGGCCGCAGCCGGCGGCGCTGCCGCGGAAGCGGCGCGGCAGCTGAATTTTCCGGTCATGGTGAAACCTTGCGAGGAGGGCTCCAGCCTGGGCGTTGTCAAGGTTGATGATCCTGCTTCCCTGAAAGACGCTCTGGCCGTTACCTGCCGGGATTACAATGCCGCCCTGGTGGAAGAATTCGTGGCCGGGGACGAGATAACGGTGGGCTTGCTGGAATCGGCCGCCGCCGTTACGGCGCTGCCGGTGCTGCAGCTGAAACCGGGCGCCGATTTTTATGATTTTAAAGCCAAGTATCACCAGGGGATGACAGAATTTATCGTGCCCGCCCGGCTGCCGGAAGAAGTCAGCGGCCGCGCCCAGGAGCTTGCCAGACAGGCATTCCGGTTGATGGGATGCCGCGGCTTTGGCAGAGTCGATTTTATTATCGGGCCGGGAGGGACGCCCCAGCTTACTGAGATAAACACCATCCCGGGCATGACCGCAACTTCCGACCTTCCCGCCGCCGCCGCCGCCGCCGGCATTGGCTATGGGGAGTTGGTGGAGCGGATGCTGGCAACGGCGCTTCTGCCATAGATCAGGAGCCCTTCTTCAGCAAAACGGCATCCCGGCGGGCTTCTTCCAGGATTTCCGCGGCCAACAACGCCGGGTTGACAAGATAACGCCGATTCCTGATCGTTTTTTTCAGCCGCCGCAATCTCTGCTCCCGCAGCCGGCGGCCCTCGGGGGCGAGCTCTCTTAAGTCGATAACAGGCATCAGGTTCACTGTGATGTCAAGGAACCGTTCCGTTGTAAGCTGTTACCCGCTGGTTCCTATTTTTATTATCGGAAAACCCCCGCCCCGGGTTGAGCAGGAGGGTAAACGGTTCCTTGGCTATATGACAGAATGCAGATACAATTAAAATGGTTTTAAAAGCGAGGGAATAAAATGGGAAAGCTTGATTTTGGCGGCCAGGCCGCCGGCCTCGAGGGCATTGCCTTCCTGGCCGGGCACGGGTTTGATTTCGCCGACCTGAATCTGAACGAGATTGACAAAGTCCGCCGGGAAGAGCGCCAGATATTAAAAGCGGCCCGGAAAGCCGGCATGTTCTTTGTTGCCCACGGGCCTGATCTCAGGGTGGACAGTCCGGAAGGAATTGCCAAAATCGAAGAAGCAGTCAGATACGCGGCCGTGTTTAAGCCGAGGACAATCACGATCCATCCTATTCTGGCGCCGTTCTCGAACACGCCGGGGTCAATTGAAACAAAGCTGCGCGAGATCGGGCGCCTGCAGGAGGTTGCCGGCAGCTATGGCTCCCGGATTGCCTGCGAGAACACAGCCGAGGCGGCCGCCGACATGCAACCGCTGCTAAGCGCTCTTCCTGATGTGGTGCTGACAGTGGACATCGGCCACAGTGAGCTTCTGAGCGAAAGGAACAAATCGCTGGACTTCATTGGCAGCTATCCGGACCGGATTGGCCATGTCCATATTCATGACAATGTGGGAGGCGATACGTACTATGAGGATCTGCACCTGCCCTTGGGAGAAGGCAGGATCGATTTTGCTCCCATTCTCGCGGCTTTAAAAACGCTTTCCCAGGAAGTTACCATTACTTTTGAGATGCCGCGACAAAAGGCTTACGAGGGGCTTCTCTGGCTGCGCGAGCGCGGACTTGCTTAATAGTGGATATTGGACTTGGACTTTGGATTTTGGAAAGACGGGGAAGCGGTCCATTGTCCGGTTTTATGCTTGTGGCGTGTGATACCGAGGTCTAAAATCAATGATGAGGGCTTTTAAGGAGGAACAATTTGAGCGAAAGCAATGCTCCCAGGATACTTCTGGTGGACGACGAAGAGGCCATCCAGAAATTGCTTACCTATCCTATGGAGAAAGAAGGATACCAGATAGTCCAGGCGCGCGACGGCGAAGAAGCGCTGGAGAAATTTAATCAGCAGCAGTTTGACCTGATCGTGCTTGATATCATGCTTCCGGGCATGAGCGGCATTGATGTTTGCCGGTTGATCAGGGCCCAGAGCACCGTTCCCATTATCATGCTCACCGCCAAGTCCGATGAGTTTGACAAGGTGCTGGGTCTTGAGATCGGCGCCGACGATTACATCACAAAGCCGTTTAGCATCAGGGAATTTCGCAGCCGGGTAAAGGCGCAGCTGCGCCGGGCTCAGATGGTGGGCAGGCCCGCCGAGCTGGCCAGGGAGATAATCGACCTGGAAAGGCTGCGAATCGATTTTCCAAAGCGGAATGTTTATGTCGGTGACGAGAAAGTTGATCTAACGTACAAGGAATTTGAGCTGCTCAAGACGCTGGTTGGTCATCCGGGGCGCGTTTTCGGCAGGGAGGTCTTGCTGCAGCTGGTTTGGGGGGACTCGGATTTCCGGGACCCGCGCACCGTTGACGTTCACATCCGTCACCTGCGGGAAAAGATTGAGCCTGACCCACATGATCCCGAATACATATTTACGGTGAGAGGCGCAGGGTACAAGTTCAGAGATATCCAGTAGTAGCGCACGGCGTGCGCCCCTGCCTGTTTTCACGTCCCGCAGGGGTGGCCCCGGCGGGTCGCCCCCACTGTGCGCCTTGGTGGTTTAAATGTCGATACTAAATAAAATCCGCTTCAGCATAGCCATCCGCCTCAGCCTCATCTTCTCGCTGGTGTTTGTGATGGTGGTAGCGATTATTTACTTGGCTGTCGTTCCCCAGCTTGAGAATAACCTCACCAATCAGAAAAAGTCAGACGTTGGCAGATACGCCAGTCTGTTCTCGGAGAGCTTTCTGGCGGCTGAAAACCAGGGCGCGTCACCCGTTTACCTGGACCTGCTCACCCAGGAGTATGCGGAAAGGGCGGACGCCCGCATCCTGTTCATGGACAGCGCCGGCAACCTGGTGGCGGATTCGCTTAAAGGCCAGGCTTATAATCCAAACGACTATTCTATTGCCAAGAGCGCCATTTATAAGCGCAGTCCCCTCACTAACGTTGTTAACTTGAACGACGGCCGGAAGTACGCCATGTCGGCGGTGCCGGTGGCCAGCGGCAGCCGTGTCGTCGGCGTTATCGTGGTCTCGCAGTCCATGAGCGGCGTCGAATCGGCCGTCTCGCTGGTACAGAGGCTTTTGGCGATTGCAGCCGGTGTGGCCCTGGTGCTGGCGCTGGTGGCGATTTACCTGGTCTCTCATTTCCTGGCGCGGCGGGTTCGGGGCATCGAAGCGGGAGCCCTGCAGATCGCCCAGGGCGATTTCGACACCAAAGTGCCGGTTGGGTCGCAGGATGAACTGGGTCAGCTGGCAGGCGCCTTTAACGAAATGGGCAGCAAGCTGGGCTCAGCTTTCGCGCGGATAGATGTGGAGAAAAAGCGGGCCAAGCTGCTGCTCGACGACCTCAGCGAGGGCGTGATCGGCATCGATACGGAAGGGCTGGTCATCGTCGCCAATCCAGCTGCGGAGCGGCTTCTGGGCAAAGAGATCAGACCGCCGTCGCCTCTCGGCGAGTGCGTGCCTGAGGAAATTTTCGATCTCTGGAACTCGATGAGCGCCGAACACCCGCAGCGGGAGGATACGTTTGTGCTGGAAAGGGAGCAGGCATTGGCGGCGCGCAGCTCATTTCTTTCCGATCAGGCTGAATTGTCATCACTGATTGTCATCAGGGATGTGAGCCAGGAGGTGAAACTCGAGCGTTCCCGCCGCGATTTCATTGCCAATGCTTCGCATGAGCTGAAGACGCCTCTGTTCTCATTAGGCGGATTTCTTGAGATTCTGCAGGACGAAGATGTCGAAGAGCGAACCAAGAAAGAGTTTATTGCCACCATGCGGGAACAGGTTGACCGGCTTGCCGGCCTGGCGCGCGACTTGCTTGATCTGTCGCGGATGGATTCCGGCGCCATGAGCGTCCATGCTACCCGGGTCGGGATTAAGGAGGTCGTCGATTCCGTCGCCAGGGAGTTTGCCGCCCAGCAGGTAAACAGCGATCCCCGCGTTGACACAGCGAACCTGCCTGGCGGCCTGGCGGCAATCTGTGACCGGGACCGGACTGCGCAGCTGGTCAGGATCCTTTTGGACAATGCCCTTAAATACTCACCGCCGCATTCAACGGTGACGGTCCGGGGCGCCGCCAACGACGGGGCGGTCATCTTTACCGTGGCCAATCAGGGTCCCGGGATTCCAAAAGAGGAATTGAACCGCGTATTTGAGCGATTTTACCGCGGCCGCAGCGCCGGCCGGGTGCGGGGAACCGGTCTTGGCCTTTCGATTGCTTACGAGCTTGCCAGATTGATGAATGGCAATATTGTGGCAGAATGCGCGGATAGCGGCGCCGCTTTCACAGTCACCCTGCCGGCAAATGGCTCGCCTGTCCGGGCTGGCGCTCCCATGTAAGAGCCCCATCAGGCGTCTTCGGCTGCTCTCGGCCGGGCGCTTGCCCTTTGGGCCAGTTCCTGGCGTTAGGCGGCAATCGCTGGATGAATGTTTGCCCGGAATCCAGCATCCAGAATCAAGGAATCCGGTTTTTTCTGGCATGCTTTGTAGATATGTCAACTTAACATTTCTTAATTTCTCTTAACCGGTTCTATATTGGAGTTTGTTCCGTAGCGAGTATAATGGTTTACAGTACGGTATGAGGCATCAGACAATCATCAAATTTTCCTCCGGCGCTCATTTTTGATATAGGTAGCATTTATGAAAGACAAGATTCTAAGTTTAATTAACAACACAGCGGCAGGGGTTGCCGGAGCGGCCATATTCCTGCTGCTTGCTTTTGCCCTTCACATCGGCGGCCTCGGCAATCAGGCGGCTGCACCGGCCCAGCCGGCGCAGACAGGGGCGGCAGCGCCGCGGGAATTTACGCAGGCGTCGGCGCCGCCGGCCGGAACGACAATGAACGCCGAGCAGATTTTCCAGAAGTATGGCGACTCCGCCGTGGAGGTCGATTCCACCTTCCAGGCCCAGGGCGGCGAGGGCGGTTTCTTTAACACCGGCCAGCAACCGGCCCAGGAGGGAGTCGGTTCCGGCTTTGTGGCTTCTAAAGATGGCTATATCCTGACCAATGCCCATGTAGTGGCAAATACCGGCGACATCCAGCAGGGCGGATTTGGAGGCTCGCCGGCGGAAAAGGCTTCAAAGGTGCAGGTCAAGTTCAGGGACGGCAAGACAGCGCAAGCGCAGGTCGTCGGCTACGACCTTACCAGCAGCGACGTCGCCGTGCTGAAAGTGGATCCAAAGGGACTCAATCTGGTGCCGGCTGTTCTCGGGGACTCTGACCAGCTGAAAGTGGGCGAGCCGGTGGTTGCGATTGGCAGTCCCTTCGGCGTCTACTCGAGTTCACTGACTGCAGGAGTTGTCAGCGCCGTCAACCGCACAGTTGAATCGCCGCAGCAGGGCTTTACGATCAATAATGCTATCCAGACCGACGCCGCCATCAACCGCGGCAACAGCGGCGGGCCGCTGTTCAATTCCCGCGGAGAAGTCATCGGCCTCAACGAGCAGATTGCGACAACCAGCGGCGGCTCCGAGGGCGTCGGCTTCGCCGTGCCGATCAATATCGCCAAAAAGGTGGAGGCCCAGATCATCAAGACGGGGCACGTGCAGTACGCTTTCATGGGGGTTGTGGGTCAAACGGTCGATAAAGATCTGGCCAAGACACAGGCGCTTTCCGTGGACCACGGCGCGCTGCTGACAGAGGTTCAGTCGGGCAGCCCGGCGGACAAGGCCGGCCTGAAGCAGGGCGACATAATCACGGCAATTGATAGCCAGACAATGAACTCCATGGAAGACATTACTGCCTACCTGGTGCAGAAAAAGCCCGGGGATAAAATCAAGGTGACTTATACCCGCGGCAAGGATTCACATGACACAGACCTTACACTTGGCCAGCGGCCGACTGGATGATTCAGCGGAGTTTATCAGCGTTCGCAAAACCGCTTAAATCAACTCAGACATAACTGTTTGCTCCAGCAGGAATGTCGTTTGGCAGAGACGCGCCCAGCGCGTCTCTGCGCATTTATAAAAGCGGATAAAACCTGTAAAACCTTAAGAATTAATTGACAGGCAGTCAATAGCCCCTATAATTTTTCGCGAAACGTGAAAGCGAGACGCGAGACGTGAAACGCGACGCCATGCCCCATACCTCCGCCCTCATCTACAGCGGCAGCTACCAGAAATACGACTTCGGTCCCTGGCATCCAATGAAGCCGGTGAGATTGGCTCTGACCTATGAACTCATTCGCGCCTACGGCCTGCTGGACGTTATGCGCCTGGTTGAGCCCGGGCCGGCTACGGATGATGAGCTGGCGCTTGTCCATGACCGCGCCTATATTGAAAAAGTCAAAGAGAATAGCGTCGCCGGGGCGGAAGGCCTGGCCGGCTACGGCTGGGGCCTGGGGACCGGCGACAATCCCGTTTTTGCTGGCATGCACACGGCTGCCGCCATTGCCGTTGGCGGCGCCCTGGTCGCCGGGCGCAAAATCGTGGACGGCGAAATTGCCCACGCCTTTCACATGGGAGGCGGCCTCCACCATGCGCTCAGAGCAAGGGCTTCCGGCTTCTGCATCTATAACGATCCGGCAATCGCGATTGCCGATCTTAAGGCCCGCCAAGTCGCCCGCGTCCTCTACCTGGATATCGATGCGCATCATGGCGACGGCGTTCAGTATGCCTTTGAGGACGATCCGCAGGTGCTGACAGTTTCAATCCATGAATCGGGCGCTTGCCTTTTCCCTGGCACCGGATTTGCAGAAGATACCGGCAGGGGTGAAGGAGCCGGTTACGCTGTTAACGTGCCGCTTTCTCCTTTCTCCAGCGACGAAATCTACCTTGAGGTGTTTGACGAGCTGGTTTTCCCCCTCGCGCGCGCATTTGCGCCCGACATCTTGGTAACACAGAATGGCTGCGACGCCCACTGGTCCGATCCGCTTTCCCACCTTGCTCTGACGATGGCCGGCTTTCAGGAGCTTTTCCGCCGCGAGCACAGGCTCGTCCACGAATTTGCCGCCGGCCGCTGGCTGGCTTTGGGCGGCGGTGGTTACCAGGCTTACACGACGGTGCCGCGCGCCTGGACCGTACTGGCGTCAGTGATTGCCGGCAGAAAGCTTGACGATCGCATCCCGGAAGAATGGCGGCAGGCGTGCGCCCGGTTCGAGCACGGGCCGGCGCCGGCATACCTGGTCAGGGAAGAGGCGCCGCCCATTCCGCCAAGCGATCAGGAAAAAGCCCGCGCGGCCGCGCGCAAGTCGATCGAGCTGATCCAAAAGAAAGTTTTCCCCATCCTCGGCGCCGCCTAGACCGGCGAGAGCGATGGCCTTCGCTCGACCTCGCCACGAGTTGCCTACTGAGACAGGCTCTAAATAAGGTATACTATCCGCCGTGAGCCGCGCCTCTATCAACATCCAGGACATGACGGTCGAGCTCTCGGCGGCAATCAGGAAGAAGGTATTGCCTGAGCTGGGCCGGGCTGAGGCCCGCGTTCATGCCGGCACCGCTATTGGCGGCGACGTAACATTTGCCATTGATGAGGTCGCGGAAGACTTCCTGGTCGGTTATCTGGAGGATCAGGGGGCCAATGTGGCCATGTACTCGGAAGACCGGGGCCTGCTCAAGTTTGGCGAGCCGGAGCATATCCTCATTGTCGATCCGGTTGACGGCACCCGCCCCGCCGCCGCGGGGCTGGAAGGGGCAATGGTCTCGATAGCGGTTGCCGAGCTTAAGGAAAAGCCAACGATGGGCGACGTTGTCTTTGGCTGCCTGCGGGAGATCAAGAGCGGCGCCCTTTTTACCGCAGTCCGCAACGGCGGCGTTACAATCACGGCGCCAGGCGGCGAAGCGGCACCGGTCAATTTGTCAGAAAATACCGAACTGAACCGCCTTTTTTGGACGATAGGCTTTCGCGGCCGTCCGGCGCGGGCGCTGATCGAGACCCTGGGAGATCTTGTCGACCGTTCTTCAGTTGATGGCGCCGTGTTTGACCTGGGCAGCGCCACTTTTTCCATCACTCGCATCCTCACCGGGCAGCTTGACGCCTATGTTGACATCGGGCCGAGGATGATTGATGAGGTTCCCGAAACCAAGAGACTGTTCGAGGAAGTGGGCAAGGGGGCGGTGCTCAACAATTCTCCTCATGACCTGGCCGCGGCCGGGCTGATTGCCCGCGAAGCCGGCATATTTTTTGCTGACGGCTGCGGGCGGCCGCTGGACAGCCGCCTTCTGCTTGGCTCGGGGGCGGAATATCAAATGTCCTGCATTGCGGCCGCAAATGCTGAGCTGGCGGCGCAGGTGGTCGCCGCTGTCGACGCAGGCATTGGCAGGCTGAAAGACAAGTTTGGAAAGGCGTTTTAGAGGGCAGCAACCACTCGATGCCATCAAGGTAAATCCCGATCAATCATAAAAAGTGACTACCACCCTTCACGAAGGACTGCTATACGAGAGGCGCCCTGACGGCAAGGTTAAGTGTAATGTTTGCCCCCGCCTCTGCATCATCGCCGAGGGGCGTCTGGGAATATGCCAGACCCGGAAGAACATCGGCGGCAAATGCTATACTCTCATTTACGGCAAGGTCTGCACGGTTGTCGCCGACCCGATCGAGAAGAAGCCTCTTTTTCATTTTTATCCCGGCACGAGAGTGCTGTCACTGGGCACCCTTGGCTGCAACATGCGCTGCATCCACTGTCAGAACTGGCAGATCGCGCATGCCGACGCCCTCCAGGAGAGCGATCAGCTCCGCGACCTGCCGCCGGAAAAACTGCCGGCCGTTGCGGAAAACAACGACTGCCGCGGGGTGGCCTGGACCTATAACGAGCCCACTATCTGGCTGGAATACCCGATCGACGGCGCCCGCGCCTGCCACGGGCATCAGCCGTTCCAGTACACTGTCTTTGTCACGAATGGCTATATCACCGAGGAATCCCTGGACCTGGTGGGGCCGCTGCTTGACGCTTACCGTGTTGACATCAAGGGCTTCCGGCCTGAAACATACAGGTTCCTGGCGAAGCTGAAGAATGTTGAGCCCATTTTCGATGCGGCTGTGGCCGCCAGGCACAAGCACGGCTGCCATGTCGAAATAGTAACAAATGTCATCCCGACGATAAATGACGATGAGGAAACGCTGCGCTCAATTGCCGCCTGGATCGCCGCCAGGCTGGGTGAGAAAACGCCCTGGCACGTGACCCGCTTCTATCCTTACCTGGAGCTGGATTACCTGCCGGCAACGCCGATTGAAACGTTGGAGCGGGCGATGGAGATCGGACGCGAAGAGGGGCTGAAGTTTATTTATATCGGCAATGTTCCCGGGCATCCGGCAGAGAATACAGTTTGTCCAAACTGCAGGCGGGTGGTTGTACGCCGGGACGGCTACCGGGTCGAGGAAATGAATGTCAGGGAAGGTTACTGCGCCTTCTGTGGTGAAGATTTGAACATTGTGCAGGCACCGGCCGCGCGCGAGGGGCGCCGGGAAGCTGTCTGAAGCCGCCGGCAGGCTTGTGGCAATTGATCATGCCGCCAATATTTATTGAAAGCCCGGATGCGGCCCGGCCCGGCAATTGTCTTCAACGGATCTCAAGTTTCTTAAGGAGGACGTTTTTTGCTGCAAGAAGTTCATGTCGGCCATAAGTCATTGGCCGACTATCAAAGCGTGGTGGTAAAACCGCTGATCGAGGAGATCAGGGACCTGGCCGAGCCCCTGAAGGGAAAACGGATCCTTCATATCAACGCTACTTCGTTTGGCGGCGGCGTCGCCGAGATCCTCTATACGCTGGTGCCGCTGATGCGGGATGTCGGCCTGGACACGGACTGGCGCGTAATCATGGCGCCCCAGGAATTTTACGAAGCAACCAAGGTTATTCACAATTGCTTGCAGGGCAGCTCTTCCGGCCTGAATGCAACTCAAACAGAGGTCTACGAAGAGCAGAGCCGGCTCGCCGCCCAGTCTCTCGGCGGCGGGTTTGATTTCATTGTCGTCCACGATCCGCAGCCGCTGCTGCTGCGCCATTTTGCCGGGGACCTGGGAGCCAGTTGGGTCTGGCGCTGCCATATCGACACGTCTTCACCCCACCGGCAGCTTGCCGATTACCTGCTCCCTCACATTCAGCTTTATGACACCGCCATTTTCAGCATCGAAGGGTACATTTTGTCAGGACTCAATATTCCGGTGCGCGTATTCATGCCGGCGATTGACCCCCTGTCAACGAAGAACATGGCTCTCTCACCGGAAGATGCTGATTATGTGGTCAGCCAGTTCGGGCTGGAGCCAGGGCCGCCACTGCTTTTGCAGGTCTCCCGGTTTGATCCCTGGAAAGATCCGCTCGGCGTGATCGACGCCTACAAGATGGTGAAGAAAGAGTTTGCCTCGGTGCAGCTGGCGCTGGTGGGGTCAATGGCGACCGATGACCCGGAGGGATGGAGCTTTTTCACCAACACGGTCGAGCATGCCGGTGATGACGGCGACGTGCTCATATTGTCAAATCTCAATAACGTTGGCAATCTGGAGGTGAATGCATTTCAATCACGTGCCGATGTTGTCATCCAGAAATCGCTCCGGGAAGGATTCGGACTCACGGTCAGCGAAGCACTCTGGAAGGTCAAGCCGACCGTGGGCGGCAATGTCGGCGGCATCCCCACCCAGATCGAGGATGGCCGGACCGGCTTTCTGGTGGACTCGGTCGAGCAATGCGCCGAGCGCTCAATGTGGCTGCTTGACCATCCGGAGGAGGCGAAGGAAATGGGCCGGGCCGGCAAAGAGCATGTGCGCGCCAATTTTCTTGCTCCGAGGCTGCTCAGGGATTACCTGAAACTGTTTACGGAGCTAAAGTGACAGGAGGGCTTCCGGAGGAAAATGGAACAATGCCTGTTTGAAAACGAGCTGATTCTTGTCTCGAACCGGGGCCCTGTCTCTTACACCCGGGATGAATCGGGTGAGCTGACGACAGTTCGAGGCGGCGGCGGGCTGGTCACCGCCCTTCTGGGGGTGGCCGCCTCCTGCGAAGTCTCCTGGATCGCCAGCGCCATGACCGCTGAGGATGCTGAGGTCAGCCTCAGAGCCGGCGGCGGCCGCGTTACCGTCAGCCATGCGGAGCATAAACTCGGCCTCAGGTTTGTCGTCGTCGATCCGGATACCTATCACCTCTATTACAGCGTCATCGCCAACCCGATGATCTGGTTCATCCAGCATTATCTCTGGGACCTGTCCGTGGCGCCGGACATTCGCCAGAGCGAAATGGAGGCGTGGCGGAACGGCTACCTGGTGGTGAACAGCCAGTTTGCGGATGTGGTCTCGGACGAGCTTGAGCAGCGCCGCGGCGAGCGGCCGGTGGTGATGTTCCATGATTATCACCTGTATACGTGCCCCGAGCTTGTGCGCCAGCGGCATCCGGACGCTTTCCTGCACCAGTTTGTCCACATTCCCTGGCCCCAGTCCGATTCGTGGCGGGTGCTGCCCCGGGACATCCGCAGGGCAATCATCAACGGCCTCCTGGCAAACGACATTGTCGCCTTCCACACAAGGCGGTACGTGCGCAACTTTCTGATCAGCTGCGAGGAGTTGCTGGGGCTTGAAGTCGATCATGGCAGCGCGACCGTAATTGCCGGCGGCAGGGAAGTCTGGGTGCGCGCCTATCCGATTTCAATTGACTGCGCCGAGTTTGAGCGCCTCGCCGCCAGCGCCCCGGTCCTCAAAGAGGAAGAAAAGATCAGGGAGCTGAGGCGTGAGCACCTGCTCCTGCGTGTTGACCGCATGGATCTTTCGAAGAATATCGTCCGTGGCTTCAAGGCGTTCGACCTGTTTCTCGACCGGCATCCCGAGTTCAAGCAGCGCCTCAGCTTCCTGGCTCTGCTTCAGCCATCGCGGGAGGATGTGGAAGAGTATGTTCAGTACCGTGAGAAGATCATGCGCGTCGTCGAGGTTATCAACACCAAGCACGGCACTCCTAACTGGATGCCGATCGATCTGCGCATGCAGGACAACTTCAACAGGTCGGTGGCGGCGTACAAACAGTTCGACGTTCTGATGGTCAACGCCATCTACGATGGCATGAATCTTATTGCCAAAGAAGCGGGACTTGTCAACGAGCGCCATGGCGTCATCATCCTGTCTGAAAACGCCGGCGCCCACGAGGAGTTGGGTGAATTCTGCGCCTCCGTGAACCCGTTTGACATTGACAGCCAGGCGGACGCCATTTACCGGGCGCTCACGATGACCGGGGATGAGAAAAAGCAGCTGGCGGGTAAGATTAAAAGCACGGTCAGGCATAATGACATCCATAAATGGATTGACACGCAGTTTGTTGACATAAAGAATAAAATGTCTGATTAATTGGCTTGGCGAAAGGAGATATAATGAGTGAAAGCTTGATTGAAAAAATTTTGCTGCTCGGCATCGGTGCTGCTTCTCTGACGAGGGAGAAAATCAACGAGCTGATTGATGAGATGGTGCGGCGCGGCCAGCTGACAAGGGAGGAAGGACAGAAGATCGTTGATCAGGCGGTTTCCAAGGGTGAAAGTGAGGGATCCCGGGCAGCGGACCGTTTTTCCGATGCCTATCAGGATACGCTCCGGGCGATGGGAATTGCCAGCCGCGGCTATGTCGATGAGCTGGAGCGCCGCATTGCCGTACTGGAGGCGAAGGTGTATGGAAAGAGGGCGCGGGTGGAGGAGCCCGATACCGGCTTCGTAGTCACCCGGACCGAAGAAGAAGAACCGAGTTAAACGGATGCTGGACGCGGTCCCGAATAATTAACTTGACAAGAAGAATAAAGCAGGCGTCATTTTCCGGAACCCGGAACCCGGAACCCGGAACCCGGAACTATTTTTTCAGCAGCCAGAGAGTTAGCGGCGGGGTTACCTTGTCCGGGAAGCGGACCGGGTAGTAATGCCGCTGAAGCTGATTTAGGAATATGCTTTGGCTGGGCTGGCCCTGCTGGAAGGCAACCGCCGGCAGCCGTCCCGAGCCTATTTCCCCGGCAATGCCAAGGAAAAGCTTTGTGGCATCGCTGTCTCCCCGCTTGAACTTTTCTTCCCACAGGAACTGGTCAAAAAAGTTATCCGCCACCGGCCTACCGGCCTCCAGCGCCGGGCAACCCGGCGCCAGAACCTGATCGCCGGGCCTAGCGGCGCTATCGATTTCCGCCACGATCGCCGCCGTCACGGATGCATTGCTGCGTGTCAGAAACGAGCGGTCCTTTACGGCAATGGCCGGAAACATTACCGCCATCAGAGCCACCGCAACGGCGGGGCCCAGGGCAATACGCCCCCTGGCAAGGCGGCCAAGGCCGGTTGCGGCCAGGATGGCGATTGCAGGCTCGGCCACCTGAAACAGGTTGGTGTCATGACCTTCAGCGGGGAGAGTGGCCAGGGAGGCAAGGCCTGCCGCCAACCAGAGCAGCACCAGCGCCTGACCCTCCCGATGCCCGGCAGTGTCCTTCTTTTTCCCGGCAAGATCGCTGATCGAAAACCAGAGCCCGCCGGCGGCCGGCACAAGCAGGGGCCAATCCATTTGCCAAATACGGTGCATCCCTTCGTAAAAATTGGCGAAGCTGGCCCCCTTGCTCGCCTGGGCGCCAATGATGTCCGCCAGATAGGCGCCGCTTGTGAACGCTTCCAGAAGAAGCGCCGTAACTGCTACGCCAATAAACGCCACCCCCAGGAAAAGGCGCAGCTGCGCGCGCCGCCAGACAAGGACAAACACAACCGCCGCCGCCAGCACAGGGAAATATGTCAGCTTGGTCAGCATACCGGTTACGGACAGCGCTCCTGCCGCAGCTGTCTGACGGCGGGAGCCGCCCAGGAGGAGGAAGAAAGTGGCGGCGGTGAGGAGCGCCACCATGGAATCGTTTAAATAGAGTTTCGAGAAATAAACCCCGAGGGGGGCGAACATTGCCAGCGTCCCGGCAAGCAACGCCTCGGCGCGTTTGCCTGTGATCCTGAGCGCCAGCCGCCAAACGGCAAGGCCCAAACCTGCGCTTAAAAGCAGGGAGAAGATGCGGAATGGAGCCACGCCTTTTCCCAGGCGGGCCAGCAACCCTCCCAGCAGGTAGATGGCGGGAGGGTGGGCGGCGAGAAAGTCCCGGTAAGGGAAAAGCCCATGGGCGACGGCATTTCCGGATATCAGGTAGGCTCCGTCGGCAGCGTCCAGGCAGCTGTTATCAATGGCGGCAATCCCGGCGGCCAGAAAAGCCGCGATCAGAAGGAAAAAAGCGAAGCAATAAAAGAAGGAGAATCTCGGTGACGGCCGGGGCAGGCTCCCCATCCGCCTAGATGCTGCCGGCGCCGCGCAAAAGTGGCAGATCCCGGTTGGCGCCGAAAAAGACCACCGGCGCCGGCGATGGGTGCCTGATCCGCCGCAGAATGCCGCGGTGCGGGTGCCGGGCAAGCTTGCTTACCCGTGTCAACCCCCCCAACTCCAGCCGCATTAGCTGGAAACCATCCAGGCTCCGGAGCGGAGAGAAGCCGCAGTCCCGGAGGAAATCCTGGCTGAGAAAGCGGCAATCGGAAGCTGGACCACTGGGCCGGCAAAAGGCCTCAACAAGATCGACATTATCATCCTTAATCTCGGCCAGAGCAGCCAGCACCAGGCTCTTCCCCACTGAATCCGGCCCGCCTCCGCCATTCAGGCCGCAGCCGAGCAGGACTGATTTTCTGTCCGGGGGACCGCACGGAAGGCTGCGAGAGTAGAGCGGCGCCGGCGCAAACTGGATCATCCCCAGCAATTTTCCATCGACAGTGGCCAGTTTGCCCCAGCGGCCAAACTGCGCTTCCGCGGCCCGGCTCCATTCCTCCGCCGCCTCTGTACTCCAGCCCCGGTTGTGACCCTGCCACCATCCGCAATGGATGCAGCTGTCCGGCAGCAGTGGAAACGTGTCCCGGGTGAGATTTTGAAGCTGGAAATGCATATTTCTGAAACGCGAAACTGAACGGTCAAAATATTATAACCCTGAGGCAGCGGGATTAGAAGCGGGGGTTTGACCTGCCGGGATGGCTCTTAGCTCAAGCAGAGTGATTTCCGGCCTGCTGAAAAAGCGAAAAGGAACCAGCGTTGTGCCGACTCCCCGGGAAACATGCATGACGGCGCCGTTTACTTGAAACTGTCCTTCCCCGTAATTGGAGCCGGATGTCGAGAGCATGATCTTGTCGCTCCCCGGGTTGGGCACGCAGATCTGGCCGCCGTGGGTGTGGCCCGCCAGCACCACCTGGAAGCTGCCGCGTTGGAGTTCGCCGATGACATCGGGGCTGTGCGACAGCAGGATCCGAAGCCCGGCGCTGCTCTGAAGCTGTCCGGCCACCGAGACAAGATCCGCATAGCCATAGTTGAAGTCATCAATACCGCAAAACTGCACAACGTCAGAGCCGATCTTGGCGGTGATGCATTCATTTTCAAGCAGGCGCACGCCCGCCTCCGCCAGCATTCCCCGCATCGTTGATACTGTTCTCTTTTTTTGGCCTGTAACGGGCCGATGCAGACCGCGGCCGGCAAGCCTGCGGACGAAGTCCTCAATGACGGTTTTTCTGAGCCCATGATCGTGATTGCCGAGGCAGGCAAACTTGCCGTGGCGCGCCGACAGAGAGCCCAAGCCTTCGATAAACGGGGTGAGGTCTTTCTTTTTGTCGGTCAGGTCCCCGGTCAGCAAGATGACATCCGGCTCTGCGCTGCGGGCGGTTTCGATGAATTTTCGGATAACGCGTGTGTTAAAGCCGGGCGCGCCGGCATGCAGATCGCTGGCGTGAAGCACCATCAGGCCGTCAAGCCCCGGCGGCAGCCCCGGGACCTCCAGCTGCCTGCGCACAAGCCGAAGCCACTGGGCCTCGAACAGCATGTAGCCGGTTGCGGCAACGCCCACCATTGCCGCCGCCTCCAAGGCTACCCAGAAAGGCTTGCTCATTGAGGATCTTTCCGTTTGGCAGCAGTTTCGGTGACGATGCTAATGATTGTCTTTAAGGCCAAGAAACAGTTAATTTTGCCGGTCTGCTCCACCGGCGGGCGAGGATGTTGTACCAGCGAGGATGGGAGGGGTCAGGATTTCTTTTCCTGTTCGGCTTCGACCTCGTCTTTCAGCCTTGCCCGCGTTTCCTCGATTCTGGCTTTGAGGTCCGCCGCTGGCTCTGTTTGCGCCGCCGCCGATTCCTCCCCGGCAAACAAATCAGGGGAGCCGCCAAATAGTTCCCGGCGAATCTCCCGTCCTGATTTGGGAGCCAGAAGCACGCCGGCGACTGCGCCTATCCCCGCCCCGAAAAAAAACAAAGAGCAGCGTCTGTGCTTGCAAATGGCCATCTTTCCGCCTCCAGATAAAAACATGTTTGAATAGCGCTGCTTGCATTCTAGATATTTGCTGGCCGGGCCGCAAGGCGAACCGCCGGCGGCCGGAAATATTGTCGGAAGCAGATAGTATAAAATAAGAAAAAAGAATGAGAAGCGAAAGGAGGAAACGTTGATAGTCTCAATCATTGTCATCGTGGCGGTTGTCTTGCTGATTGCCATCCTGATTGGCATCTACAACTCCCTTGTAAGATCGCGCAACAAAGTTGACAATTCCTGGCGCCAGATAGACGTTCAGCTCAAACGCCGTCATGATTTGATCCCAAATCTGGTGGAGATGGTCAAGGATTACATGTCATACGAACAGGAAGTGCTGCAAAATGTGACAAAGGCCCGGTCGGAGGCGATGCAGGCCCAGGGGCCTGCCGACTCGGCAAAAGCGGAGAACATGCTCACGGGAGCGCTGAAATCGTTGTTTGCGGTCGCGGAGAATTACCCCGACCTGAAAGCCAACCAGAATGTTTCGCAGTTGCAGGAAGAGCTGACTTCTACCGAAAACAAGATTTCTTTTGCGCGGCAGCTTTATAATGATACGGTGATGAGTTTCAACAACCGGGTGCAGACCTTCCCTTCAAACGTAATCGCCGGGATTTTTGGCTTCAGGGCCCGCGAATACTTCGAAGTGCCCGAAGAGGAAAAAGAACCAGTCAAGGTGGAACTGCGGTAAACAGGCAATTCGGATAAAAACCCGGTTTTGTTTGATTTTATCCATCGTCCACCATCCACCATCTACCATCCGGGTTTATGTATGAACAGATAGCAAAGAATAAGCACCTTTCCTATTTCCTGATTGTGATTGTGACGGCGCTGCTGATTGTGCTTGGCTACGCGGTCGGGATGGCGATCGGCATTGGCTGGTTCGGCCTTGCCATTGCCTTGGCGATCGCGATTGCGATGGGGTCGGCGGGCTACTACAAGGGTGACAAAATGGTGCTGGCGGTCAGCCACGCCCGGCCGGTGAGCCATGACGATGCGCCGCAGCTGTTCAACGTGGCCGAGGAGATGTCCATTGCCTCGGGCAACCCGATGCCGTCCTTGTACATTATCGACGACGCGGCTCCGAACGCTTTCGCCACCGGCAGGGACCCGGCACACTCGTCAATTGCCGTGACTTCCGGGCTCCTGGCAAAGATGAACCGCGAGGAGCTGCAGGGTGTAATCGCTCACGAGATGTCGCACGTGCGCAATTACGACATCCTGTTTGCGACGCTGGTGGGAATCATGGTCGGAGCGATTGCGCTAATGGCTGACTTTTTCCTGCGCTGGACCCTGTTTGGCGGCGGGCGGCGCAGCAATGACGATAACAGCGGCGCCCTTGGCGCGATCTTGCTGGTGGTGGCTCTGCTACTGGCCGTTCTCGCTCCCATCGCCGCCCGCCTTGTCCAGCTGGCGATATCCCGCAAGCGCGAGTTGCTTGCTGATGCGTCGGCAGTTCAGCTGACCCGCGACCCCGATGGCCTTGCCGATGCTTTGCAGAAGATCGCCGATGATAATGAGGTTTTGGCGGCTGCCAACCGCGCCACAGCCCACCTTTATATCGCCCAGCCGATCAAGAAATTCGAGAAGCGCTCCCGCGGCCTGTTCGACACCCATCCGCCAATCCAGCAGCGGATCAAGATCCTGAGAGCGATGGCGCATGAGCAAATGCCCAATTCCGCATGACGAAGGGTCTTGGAACCGGGCCGGCCTCACCCGCCTGAAGGTTCACCTGCTTGCCATGTGCGGCTCAAACGTATAAGATAAATCCTCCCTCGTTATTTCCCGCGCCGCTCTGCTTTGGGACTGTCAAGATGTTTTTTTAAGATAGTCTCGAGAGGCGAAATAATTTTTGTCATATCAATCTCAACCCAGCAATGACGCCGAAGCGGCTGAAATAGTCAGGGAAGCGGCGTCATCCGCGCCGGCCTTGTTCGACCACGAACTTGTCGGCATCCTTTTGGATGAGCCGGGAGGGGAGCGCCTGGCGGGCATTTCGGAACGCATATTTGCCCTCCTGTCGGGAAGGGCGCTGTCGCCGGTGACGACCGCCGAGCTCAGCAGCGCCTGCGGCCTCTCGGCGCGGTCGGCGGCGCGGCTATCTGCCGCTATCGAGCTTTCCAAGCGGCTGCTCTGGCCGGATGACGGCCGCGGCCCGGTGCGCACGCCGCAGGACGCCTGCCGTGCCGCTGCCGATATCAGGAATGCCGGCAAGGAACATTTCCTGGCTCTTTATCTTGATGCCAGAAATGTGATAATAAACAGGGAAATTGTCTCAGTCGGCAGCCTGAACGCAAACATCGTCCACCCGCGCGAGGTCTTCAGGCCAGCAATTGCCCAGGGGGCGGCGGCGGTAATTCTGGTTCATAATCATCCTTCCGGAGATGTCTCCCCCAGCAACGAGGACCTGAAGCTGACGTCAAGGCTGGCCGAAGCCGGCCGCCTGCTTGGCATCGAAGTGCTTGATCACGTCATCGTGGCGCGTAGCCGGTTTATGAGCTTCCGCAGCGAGTCTTACCTTTAGAAACCGGATATTGGCCTTGCTCCGCTTCGGCCTCCCTGCGGCCAAATCCCGGCAAGCCTCTCGCAATAATACATTTCCGTGGTTATCCCGGGCGAGTTGTATAATCAATTTATTTAATCCATGTCCAACGTCCCGTTTTTGTGGATAACTTCGTTGCGGCATTCAAGCGACAAATGATCCGCTGCCGGCTGGCCTTTCTTAAGGCCGGCTGACGGTTTCCGTTCAAGCCTTTTTTTGCAAACAGCTTCATTTGCAGGTATATTTTTTAATGGCAGTCTTCCTGACTTTTTTAATAAGATTTCCGCTCCGTCGTCAGGAGCGTCATAAGCCTGATTTTGGATGTCTGGAAGAGGCGTGTTTTCCACACTTTCCACAGGGTGAGCGCGGGAACCCGCGTTGTTGACTTTCTGGAAAAAGTGGCTGTATACTGTCACCTCGTCAGAGTGCAAAGGAGCTTTTTTTGAAGCGGACATACCAGCCAAACAAGAGGAAAAGGAAAAAGACGCACGGCTTCCGCCAGCGGATGAGCAGCAAAGCCGGCCGCCGTGTCCTTAAGCGGCGACGTGACAAGGGCAGGAAAATTCTATCCGCATAAAGGCGGCTACGGTCCAAGCTGGCAAGAAAAACCGGCTGACGAGGTCGGCTGACTTCAGGCGGGTTTACCGGCGGGGCGAGTCGGTCGCCGGCCGGTACGCAGTCCTATATTATTTTGACCATTCAAATGAAAGCGCCCAGCCACGCTTGGGACTTTCGGTATCGAAAAAAGTTGGCGGCGCCGTCGTGCGCAACCAGGTAAAACGGGTGCTCAAGGAAGCTTTCCGTTCGATGCAGAAAGACGTGGCGCCCGGTTATGATTACGTGATTATCGCCCGGCCAGGTCTGGCGGAGTACATAGTAAAGAACCGGCTTGATACGATTGCCGCAATGATGAGAGACCTTTTCCGGCGGGCAAACCTAGTTCAGGAAGCAGACTAATTGAAGCGATTGCCAATGTTGCTGATCAGCTTCTACCGGAAGCTGATTTCACCACTATTTCCACAACGCTGCAAGTACTATCCCAGTTGCTCGGCCTATTCCTTGGAAGCGTTCCAGGAATGGGGGTTTTTCCGCGGCCTGGGGTTGACAGCCTGGCGGCTGCTTCGGTGCAACCCGTTTTCACGCGGCGGTTTTGATCCTGTCAGAAAGAAGCCGCGCGGATGACCAGCGCTCTTAATTTCCTGATCGAGCCGCTCCGGCAGGCCCTTTTCTACCTGCATAACAACCTCGGCCTGTCGTGGGCGCTGGCAATTATTGTACTCACAATCGGCCTCAGGCTGGTCCTCACTCCGTTGACGATCAAGCAATATACCTCGATGCGGGCGATGCAGAAGCTGCAGCCAAAGATGAAAGAACTGCAGAAGAAATTCAAGGACGACCGCCAGAAGCTCAACGAAGAGATCATGAAGCTTTACCGGGAGCACAAGGTTAATCCGTTTGGCTCCTGCCTGCCGATGCTGATCCAGCTTCCGATTACGCTGGCGCTGTACCTGATGATCAGAAGTTCTCCCCTCGGGCCGCCGGGCAATGGGTTCCTGTGGATCAGCAACATTAACAACCCGGACTTGATCCTCGTGCTTATCTATATTGCCAGCCAGCTGGCTTCCAGCCTGATGTTGACCACCACGACAGACAAGTCGCAACGGATGCTGATGCTGGGGATGCCGGTATTTTTTGGAATTCTGATTTACAAGTTTCCCGCCGGGGCGATTCTGTTCTGGGCCACATCGAATATTTTGATGGTTGGTCAACAACTGATTGTTAGAGAGGTTATCAAAGGCCGGGAGGCCAGCGCGGAGCCGGTGGAGCCGGCCGCCCCGCCGCCGCCTCCCAAGAAAAACGGAGGCGTTTCACATGCAAAGAAATCAAAATCAAAAAGAAAGCGCCGCTGACATGAAAGTGATCGGTAGCGGCAAGACCGTGGTCGAAGCCCAGGCAGACGCGCTCGCCAAACTGGAAGAGATCGCGGGCCCGTTTCAGAGGCACGAAGTCGAGCTGGTTGTTATCTCGGAGGGTTCAAAGGGATTCCTGGGGGTTGGCTCCCAGATGGCACAGGTGGAGGCGTCGCTCCCCGGCGAGAAGGGCGCGGACTTGGTATCCGATGGGGAATATTATCGGGACGAGCCCCAGCCTCATCCGGAAGAGGAAGCCTTCGTCGAGGAAGAAATTGAGCCGGCCGGGGCCGAGGCAGAGGAGAGACTGGCGCAGTACTTAAGCCGCGTCCTGGAAGGATTTCAGCTTAACACATCCGTTTCTGTTTCTGACCGGCATGACGCCCTGGTGGCCAATGTCAGCGGTGACGGTCTTGGACTGCTGATTGGCAGGCATGGCCAGACCATTGACGCTGTCCAGTACCTGGCGAACATTATCGTCTTCCGGGGGATGCAGGGGCGGAAACGGATAGTCGTGGACGCAGAAGACTACCGAGTGCGGCGCAGCGAGGTTTTAAGGTCTCTGGCGGAGCGCGGCGCCAGTGAGGTTCTGAAAGGCAAACCGCGCTATGAGCTGAGCCCGATGACGGCATCAGAGCGCCGCATCATTCACATGTATCTTCAGGATCACAAAGGCATAGAGACAACGAGCGAGGGCAACGAGCCCTTCCGGCGGGTGGTAATAATCCTCACTGGAAATGCATGATGAATGCCGTGCCGGCATTCATCATGCTTCCGGGGGGTATCCGGCGGCCGCGAGCGCCTGCCTGATCTCTTCCAGGGTGACAGTGTCCTCGTCGTAGGAGACTTCCACTAGTTTTGTTCCCAGGTCGGCTTTTATCGAGCTGACACCGGCCAGAGCGCTCCCGGCGCCCTCTACGGTCATCGTGCAGTGTCCGCAAGACATTTTCGGAATATTAAGCGTAACTTGCTGCATTTCCCCCCCCAATCTTCTTTGTTTTGGAAACTAACTTGAGGTTTTTCCCGGGACAGCCACCAAAAAAGTCTACCATATCGCCGTGGGCGCCGCCGTCCTCCTTGCTCCGCTTCGGCTTTTCTGCGGCCAGATCCAGGCAAGCCCCTCGCATCATTATTTTTTTGATTATCACGGGTGAAGAGGATGACCAGTTATCAAAAAGGATAGCCCGGCACGGCGTAGAAGAAGAAGGGGCCCAAGGCCTGAATTCGCGTAAAAAAGAAAGGAAGGAACACAAGATGGAGGCAAAGACAGCTTTTCGTGGATTTCAGCTGCACAGAAACCTGCAGGCAGTCGATATCTCGTGCCCCTGGTGTGGCGCCGGGGTGCCGCTTCCGGATGGTGATTTCAGCGGCGTCTGCATTGAGTGCGGCACCGTTGTTTTCCGCGGGCCGCACCGCACCCTGGGTTCTGGAAAAAAGGCTGAAGAAGCAGCGAAAATCCTTTTGAGATAGCCTCTGGTGGCGTGATAAGATGCTACCGGTTTGGTTTGTTGACGAGTAATTGCTTATATGTCCGACAGGCAGCCCGGCCAGAAGCAGGGGAAAAAGCTTCCGCGCGCCTACAGAAGCGGCGCGGAGATGGCCGGTTTCCTCAGTTATTTTCTGACTGAGGTTTATGACCGCGATTACTCCGCCCTGCTGGACGAATTTTTCCTGCAGGAAGAATTCATGGAAAAGTTTGTCCTTGCGCCCGGGCATGTCAGCTCGCACCATGCCTATCTGGGCGGCCTTCTGGAGCACACGCTCTCCGTTGCCACGCTTTGCCAGCACGTTGCCGTGCAGCACTCCCGTCTGGACTCGGACCTGCTCGTAACCGCCGCCCTCCTGCACGACATTGGCAAGGTTGAAGAGATTTGTTGTGAAGAGAGAATCAGAACCAGCCGCCGGGGAGAGCTGCTCGGGCACATCCTTATCGGCGAGCGGATGATAGAACGGAAAATCGCCGCGCTCCCCCGGGGCTTTCCCCGCGAGAAGGAGTTAAAGCTCATCCATGCTGTAATCAGTCATCACGGCGAGCTTGAATGGGGGGCCCCCAAGCGCCCTCTGAACGCCGAGTCGCTGGTGCTTCACCATGTCGATAATCTTGACGCTCGCGTGAAAGGCTTTTTTGAAGTTGTGGCCGGGAGGGGACGGGTTTCGTGGCCGGAGTTGGAGAATTATTTCCGCCGGCCGCTTGACCTGCCAAAAGCCGCTGATCGCGATACATAGAACCGGGACCGTTTCACGGAATTTCGGCAGCCGGCATCAAGAATCCGCTTAATCTTGTTCCTTCAGCGATTCGTCGATCTGTTTTTCGATGTCTTCTTCAAGCCGGGGACCGGCCGGTTTTTCTGTCTTTGCGGCTTTGTCGGCTTCCGTTTCGATGAACGTTTCTCCGCTTACCATCGTATCGAAGGCCTTGGCCTTAAGGCGGGCCCGCGTGGCGTCAATGCGCCGCCGCATCTCTTCCTGGTCGAAGCCTGAAGGCTCCGGCAGAGCATTCGCCGGCGCTTCGGCAGAGTGTTCTTCCTCCTTTACCGGTTCTTCTTTCTTGACGGTTCCCTCATGATCCGGCTCGCCGGCAGCCGGAGTTTTAAGCGCCGCGATTTCTTCTTCCCATGGCTCGGCTGAAGCTGCTTCCCCGGCACCGGCCGCACCGGTTTCCGCGGCTTCTCTTTCCCGAGTTTGCGCCTCTGGCGGGGCTTCCTCGACCACGAAATCTTCTTCTTCGGCCGCCTGGGCCACGGCCTCAAGTTCTTCTTTGGCTTCCTCCTCGGCCGCACCGGCCGCCTCTTCCTGACCCAGTTGGGTTGCCAGTTGCTGGCGGGTTTCCTCTATCCTCGACTCCAGGCTCGCCCTGTCAATTGTCGGGGGAATGTCAACGCTTTCCGTTTCCGGGGACGGCAGCATCCGCCGCCCGCCCCCCATCAACATCCGCCGCAGTTCCCGCCCCGGTTTTGGCGCGAACAAAAGCGCCAGGCCGGCGCCCACGGCGCCGCCAAGAAGAAATCTGGATAATTTGGGCACTTTAGACCTCCGTTTGCGATGGGTCCATCTTAATATCTGTTTCGGTAAAATGAAAGAATGGAAAAACCGGCGGCGTTCAGCCTTTTTTACTATTTTCCTTTCAGTTCCTTAAGTCTCCGCCGGAGTTCTTTCTCAAACCCGCGGCCTGTTGGATGGTAGTAAACGCGGCGTTCCATGCCAGGGGGCAGATAATCCTGCTTGACATAACCGCCGGGAAAGTTATGGGGATACTTGTAGCCTGTTCCATGCCCCAGCTTCCTTGCGCCGGGATAATGCGAGTCGCGCAGGTGCTTCGGCGGGCGCATGGTTCCCCCGGCTTCGACATCGGCCATGGCCGCGCCAATCGCTGTGGTGGCGGAATTGCTCTTCGGCGCCAGGGCCAGGTAGACGGTTCCCTGGGCCATGTTGAGCTGGCACTCGGGCAGTCCGACGAACTCGACAGCCCGGGACACGGCAGTTGCGACCAGGAGCGCCTGGGGATCGGCGTTGCCGACGTCCTCGGAAGCAAAGATAACCATGCGGCGGGCAATAAACTTGGGGTCTTCGCCGCCGGCCAGCATCACCGCCAGCCAATAAAGGGCCGCATCAGCATCGCTGCCACGCATGCTTTTGATAAAAGCGGAGATTGCATCATAGTGAAGGTCTCCCCCTTTTTGATAAAAAACAGGTTTGTGGCGGATTGCTTCATTGATGATCGCCAGTGGAATGACGCCCTTTTTGCCGGGAGGAAGGAGCGCAGCGGCGGCCTCAAGAATGATCAGGGCCGCGCGCGCATCGCCGGCAGACGCCCGGACAATCTCGTCCAGTCCCCGGCGATCCAGCTTTAGACCCGTTTTCCCCAGCCCGCGGCCGGAGTCCTTAAGGGCGCGCCCGGTAATAGTCCGGATTGCCTCCGCTCCAAGGGGAAGAAACTCGAACAGCTCGCAGCGGCTGATTAGCGGTCCGGTCACTTCAAAATATGGATTCTCCGTCGTCGCCCCGATCAGGGTAATGACGCCGCTCTCAACCATTGGAAGCAGCGCGTCCTGCTGGGCTTTGCTGAACCGGTGGATTTCATCAATAAAAAGGATAGTCGGTCTTTGATGGAGACCAAGCTCGTCTTCGGCTTCCGCAAATATCCGGCGCAGCTCGGCCACCCCGGAGCTGACCGCGCTCACCTGGTGGAAATTTGCCCTGGTTTTTAGGGCGATGATTCGCGCCAGGCTGGTTTTGCCGGTGCCGGGCGGGCCGAAAAAAATCATTGAGGGCAGGCGGTCGGCTTCAATTGCCTGCCACAGAGCGCTCCCGGGGGCGATGATCTTTTTCCTGCCCCGCAAATTCTTCCAGGCCGGCCGGGCGCATTCGAAACGCCAACGGCGCGCTTTTTTCATAAATATCGTCCTTTTGCAGGTCAAAAAGCTTTTGGTTTCCCATAACCTGATTTTAACACGCCCACTCTATAATAATCCTTGTGCCGCGGCCCATTTGTCCTTGCCGTTGATGCCGCCGCAGGCTACAATTTTGCCAGGCTGGGCGGCTCCCGCCGGCGAGATCCTGGCTGTATGATAGAAGGAAAGGAACTGTTCAATTGAGGGATGATGTATTGGTTCTGAACGCTACCTATGAGCCCTTGAATATATGCACGGCAAAAAGAGCCATTGTGCTGATGTTTAAGCAAAAGGCGGAGGCGCTCGAGACTTCGGGGCGGTTTTTTCATTCTGCTGCCAACTCTCACCCCCTTCCCGATGTCATCAAGCTGAACTATTTTGTCAAAGTGCCGCGCGCCGAGATGCGCAAGGTTTCGCGCCGCGCCGTCCTTGCGCGCGATAATCATTCGTGCCAGTACTGCGGCTCGCGCGCTCACCTGACGATCGATCATGTTGTCCCGAAAAGCCGCGGCGGCGCCACGACCTGGGACAATATTGTAACTTCCTGCGCCCCCTGCAACGCCCGCAAAGGGGACAGGCTGCCCCGTGAAGCTGGCATGCACCCGCGCACAAATCCCCGGCCTCCTGCCCCGTTTGCTTTCATCCAGCTGGCGGTTTTGGAGATCCGTCGGTCGTGGCGGCGGTACCTGGGATATGCCACGGCGTAGCATCTAATTTTCTTCCAAACTGGGACCAGATGATCATCAACGCGAAACACCAAACGCGAAACGCGAAACGCAACGTCATCCGGGCGGTCCAGTGAAGGCCGTCATCCTCGTCGGCGGCCAGGGAACGCGGCTGCGCCCTTTGACTGTGGGCGTCCCCAAACCGATGGTGCCTCTGGCGAACAAGCCGTTTGTGTCTTACGTGCTCGAGCATCTGCGGCAGAACGGCGTCAATGAGGTCGTTTTCTCGATGGGCTATCTTCCCGACGGCATCAAGTCCTATTTTGGCGACGGCTCGGATTTCGGAATAAAGCTGACGTATGCGGTCGAGGATCATCCGCTCGGCACGGCCGGGGCGGTCAAGAATGTGGAACAGCATATCCAGGACGGCGATTTCCTGGTGTTAAACGGCGACATCCTCACGGACCTCGACCTGCGCGCCCTGGTGGAATTTCACCGGCAAAAAGGAGCCAGCGGCACCATTTCCCTAACGCCGGTGGACGACCCAACCGCTTACGGTCTTGTGCGCACCGGCGCGGAAGGAGAAGTGCTTGGGTTTCTGGAGAAGCCGAGCTGGGACCAGATTGACACCAACTTGATAAATGCAGGCACGTACGCGCTTAAGGCAGAGGTGCTGGACATGATTCCGGCGGGCGTGGAATACTCGTTCGAGCGGGGTGTTTTCCCCAGGCTTGTGGGCGGGGGGCTATTCGGGTTCAGCAGCGATTCCTACTGGATGGATATCGGTACGCCGGAAAAGTACCTGCAGGCGCATTATGACATCCTCGAAAAAAATGTCCGCACTGCCGTGTCAGTCTGCCTGAACGAGGATTATGTCTGCGTGGAGGGAGATGTGCGCCTGGAGGCGGGCGCAAAGCTTGTGCCGCCGGTGATAATCGGGGCCGGCTCCGTGATTAACTCAGGCGCTCGCGTCGGGCGGATGGCCGTGATTGGCCCCGGCTGCGTGGTCGGAACCGGCAGCGTCGTTGAGGAGTCGGTCATTCAGGCTGACTCAATGCTGGAAGAAGATGTAACAGTCAGGCGCAGCATTATTGCCCGTGGCGCGCAGATTGGTCCGGGGACCGTGGTGACGGCCGGGGCGGTGGTCGGCGAGGAAGCCACTGTCGAGGGGAACAACGTCCTTGCCAACAACATCCGCGTCTATCCGGGAACGGTGATAAAGGCGGGGACGATCAGGTTCTAGCTTCTTCCAATCCCTTCGTACGTGAAACCGGCTGATTTTACTTCGGCCGGATCGAGGAAATTGCGGCCGTCGATGATTAGGTGCTGGCGCATCCGCTTCTTCATCTCCGCCAGCGGCAGGCGGGCAAACTCTTCCCATTCGGTGACCAGGACGACGGCGTCGCTGTCCTCGACCGCCGAGAGCGTGTCGTCACAGAGGAGCACGCCGCGCACCGCCCTGGCGGCATCGGGAATGGCGACTGGATCATAGGCCTTGACGTAGGCGCCGTCCCCAAGCAGCCGGGAGGCAAGCACGATCGAGGAAGCTTCCCGGAGGTCGTTTGTGTTTGGTTTGAATGCCAGGCCGAGCAGGGTTATCGTCTTGTCGGTCAGTGACCCCAGGTGCTTCTTCAGCTTGTTGACGACCCGGCGTTTTTGCAGCTCGTTTACCTCGATCACGGCAGTGAGCAGCTGAAAATGATAGCCGGAGTTGCCGGCAATCTGCTTTAGCGCCGCCACGTCCTTGGGGAAGCAGGAGCCGCCGAAGCCGATGCCGGCATTGAGGAAATGGCTGCCAATCCGTTTGTCATATCCCATTCCCCGGGCAACCTCGGTAACATCGGCGCCGATTTCTTCACAGACGTTGGCGATTTCGTTGATAAACGAGATCTTGGTTGCCAGGAAAGCGTTTGATGCGTACTTGATCATCTCGGCGGTGGGAATGCCTGTTTCAAGTACGGGCGCGCTGATTTGCCGGTAAAGCGACGCCACCTTGTGGCTGGCCGCCGCCTCCCTTGATCCAATTATAATGCGGTCGGGGTTGAGGAAGTCGCCGATTGCCGAGCCTTCGCGGAGGAACTCGGGGTTGGAGACGTAATCGATGTTATTCATCTCCTGGCGGGCGAGCTCGACGCTGATCTTCATGCCGGTTCCGACCGGCAACGTGCTCTTCATCACCAGGACATGATGGCTGGAAGAAAGGCCCGGCAGCGCCGATACAACGGCAAACACGCGGCTTAAATCGGCGTCGCCCGTACTGGTGGGCGGTGTGTCAACCGCGATAAAGACGATCTCGCATTGCCGGAGTACATCCTCCAGGGCGGTTGTAAAAGTCATCCGCCCGTTGTTTTTCCCGATCAGCTCGGCCAGGCCGGGCTCATAGATGGGAACGCCGCCTTTCTTCAGCAGGGCGATTTTTTCCACATCAATATCCATGCAGACGACGGTGTTGCCGAGCTCCGCCAAGCAGGTTGCCGTCACCAGGCCCACGTAACCGATGCCGACAACGCCAATGCATTCCCGGGCTTTGTTCATTCGTGACCTCCCGGAAACCCGGCTTCGGGGTCGGTCAAATCCTGCCAATTGGTCGGATGCGACTGCAGCCTGGCGGATATTTGCTGGAAGGACATGGTGCAGTTATCGGCGCGGCTCACAGGGGCTTAAAGGAAGTTGCCAACTGAACCATCGTTTCTTCGCCGAGCGAACCCTGAAGGGAGTTTGTGATCCAGCAGACAACATCGCCGTCCTGCCAGGCGAGATAGCGGAGCTGGTCTCCCTCGTAGTAAAACCGGTAGGTCCTGCCGCTGATCTGCTTCTGGACGCTGGGGGCCTGAAGCAGCGGCGCATCGGTAAAGGTTGTTTCCATAATGCCCCAGTAGTCTCCATTCTGATCCTGTCCCACAACCTTGAGCGCCGGTTTGGGGCCGTCGTCTGTGTCGATGTTGTAGGTGCGAAAGCCGGCATCGGCATAATTGAATTCCTTGGGAAAGCTCGACGGCTTCTCTACCTTGAATGGAAGCTGAAGCGAAGCTGCCTCCCAGTCGCGCTGCCCGGCCTGGGAGTTGTTGACAAAATGAAGCGGGGCCTTGACTGTCGGCTGCCGCCCGGTGAGGGCGCCGGCGAAATTGGCGCCGACGACAACCACAAGCTGAGCGTTGGAAAGTCCGGATGGCATCGGTTCAACCTTGCATGGCTTGAACAGCGTAGCCAGCTCGTTTGCGGCCGCGTCCTGGCCGCTCTGGAAATATATTTCATTGTCGGCATAGCTGTTCATAGCATCGCCGCCGACGCTGGCGCTGGCGCAGCCCTTTTGTTTTAAGAGCCCGGCCGCCAGCGCGGCTAAGCCTGCCTGGCCGTTGCCGTTAAGCACTTCGATAGACAGCTTCCTGGTGTTGTCGGAAGGGATCTGGGGCGGCGGCGCGCCGGGAACCGCTGGCTGCGGCGTTTTAAAAGTTGGAGAATCGAACTGCCGCAGGATTCCGGGAAGGGCGGTCTTGTCAAGAAGGACGGTGTCAGGGGTCGCCTTGACAGGAACCTGCGCCTGGTAGATATGGCTCCTGTTGAGATCCAGCAAAAATTTTGCCAGCGACAGGACTTCCTCCCGGCCAATGTCCGAAGTTGTATTGCTGGCAAATGCGTCGGCGATCTCCGGAATCTTGGTGATGTTGCCCCACTGCAGTGATTGCGACTTGGCGTCTTGGATGAAGAGTTGCTGGCGCTTGATGCGCATAAAATCGCTGTCGGTATGACGGAAACGAACGTATGCGAGCGCGTCGTGGCCGTTGAGCCGCTGGTAACCCGGGTCAATGTCGATCGGGTCATAATCCTGCCCGGGCGCAGCATTGCTGTTGTCATTGAAATAGCGGTGGTCAACGTCGACGTAAATGCCGCCCAAGGCGTCAACAGCTTTGGAAAATCCATCAAAATTAACCACGACGAAATGATGGATTGGCTCCCCGGTGAGCTTTTTCACCGTCTGGATCGCCAGAGGAGCGCCTCCCCAGGCGTAGGCGGCATTGATCTTGTCCTGGCCATGGCCGGGAATGCTGACGATCAGATCGCGCGGAATTGACAGAATCGAGAGACAGTCACCCTGAGGATTCACCCGGATCAACATCATAGTGTCCGAGCGGTGAGTGTTGTCGTCCGGGTCCTTGTCGGCGCCCATGACGAGGATATTTTCCGGCTGATCAGGTGCGGGAATGTCGAGGGACTTTTGCGCCTGGACGATGACGCCGGTGTTTTGGTTAATCTTCCCCAGCGTGCGATAGACGAAAATAAAGCCGGCGAGGCCGACAATGATTATCGTCGCCAGAAGAGAAAGGACGGTCCACCTGATAATCCTCTTCCAAGGCGCAGTTTTTTTGTAATGCCTCCCGCGGTTAAATATTCTCATCGGCTTCTCAACTTCCCGCTTACAAAAGCAGCCTCCAGGAGGCCGAAATATTATACTGCGCCCCTTTCGGCGCAGGCAAGCCACTTAAGAGCTTGTCCCAGCAGGATACAATTTACCAGGATAAGTCTCTCAGCCGGCATCAGCCGGCAATCTCCCTGTAAATACGCTCATAGCCATCGGCAGCCTTTGAAACGCTGAACTTTTCCTGCACATACCGGCGGCAGGCGGCGGCGTCAATCTCATCGATTCCGCCCAGCCGGTCCACCATCTCGTCAACATCGCCCACGACAAAGCCGGTGACACCGTCGGACACGACTTCGGGCACGGACCCTTCCGGAAACGCCAGCACCGGTGTCCCGCAGGCCATGGCCTCGATCATTACCAGCCCGAACGGTTCCGGCCACTCGATCGGAAACAGGAACGCCTTTGCCTTGGAGAACAGGTTCCATTTCTCCGTCAGGCTAACTTCTCCTACGAAACGGATTTGATCACCGTCGACCTGAGGCTTGATCACCGTTTCATAATAATCGCGGTATACATGCTGGACGGCACCGGCTATTATTAGCCGGTTGCCGGTGCGTTTGGCAACCTCGACGGCAGTATGGAATCCTTTTTCTGCGCAGAGGCGGCCGAAGGCAAGCAGATAATCTTCCTTTTCGTCCCGGTCCCGGAACGGCCAGTTGTTGATGTCGATCGGGTTATAAACGGTTCCCGCGTACTGTAGCCCTGGACAGCAGCTTCGCTGATACTCGCTGATGGCGACATAATGAGCCGAGTCATGGAATGTCTCGTAAAATGGGCAGATGTCGCCGCTGAAAGGGCCGTGAAGGGTGTGCACCACCGGAGTTTCGATCAAGGAAGCAAACGGCACGGCGGAAAAACCGGAGTGGTCGTGAATGACATCAAAGCCGCCCGCCTGCCGGAAGCAGGAAGCCACCTGCTTGACTTCATACATTGTTTGTCCTATCCGGTCCGGCATCTCGCCGGGAAAGACGGCGACAAGCTTTGCTTTCGTGCTTGAGTTGCCCGCGGCGAAAAGTGTGACATCATGGCCCTGATCCACCATCGCATCCGTCAGATAATGAACCACCCACTCGATGCCGCCGTAACCGGCAGGCGGTATCTTGATCCAGGGCGGAGCCAGCATCGCAATTTTCATGGCGTTGCTTTAACCGGGTTCCAAGTTCCGTGTTCAAAGTTCAAAGTTTCTGAACGCTCCTTTTCTGTGCTGAGAAATATTCGAAATGACCTGCCAATTCGTTTATTTATTGACCAAAATGATTGTTAACATTGACGGGCGCAGCATACGCGCCATAGCGTGCTGATGCCCGCGCCCCCTACGGACGCGGAGCTCGGGACTTCGAATTCAGTTGGTAATTTCCCCCGCGGCCATCATTTCAATCCGGCCCTGGCAATGGCCCTGTTGACCCTGTCAGCAAGAAATTCGGTAATCTGCGCAGCTGTCTCACCGTTTATTGACGCCCCGGCCGCCTGGGGATGTCCGCCACCGCCTTTTGCCTTGGCGATTCTTTGCACATTGACGGCGCCAGAGGAAGACCGGAGGCTGAGCCGGTAGGATGACGCTTCCGCTTTTTCCTGATCGGGCTTCGCATAAATAAGCGCCGCAACTATTACCCCTTCAATTGCCCGGAGGCTGTCCACCAGCCCTTCAGTCAGGTTGTCGCCGGCGGCGGCTTGGCGAAAGTCTTCCGCCTCCAAAACGGAAACCGCCAGCCGGCCGTCGCAAGCAAGCGACAGATGATCGAACATGCGGCAGGAAAGGCGGGTTTTTGCCAGCGGCACCGTTTCATACACATGGCGGAAGATATCTGTGTGGCGGGCCCCCCGCCCGATCAGATCGGCCGCGACCCGAAAGGTGGTCGGCGAGGCGGAGGCATACTGAAACCGGCCGCTGTCCACAAGGATGCCGGTGTAAAGCGCTTCGGAAATTTCGGCCGTAATATCAAAGCCCATTTTTTGCATTATGAAAAACAGGATCTCGGCGGTGGAGCTGGCGCCGTTGACAACCAGGTTAATCTCGCCAAAGCGGGTGTTGTCCGCATGGTGGTCGATATTGATAATCCTCGGCGACGATTTCACCAGCTCTTCATTGCCGATGCGCTCGGCGCTGCCGCAGTCCAGCGCCACGAGCGTCCGGAGCTGATAATCTGCGGGAAGATCGCCTTTAATTATCTGCTTCAGCCCGCCCAGGAAGCACCATTCTGGCGCGACAGGATCCGTCTGGGACAAGTACATGACGCTGTCGGCGCCAAGTGAAGAAAGCGCAAGGTGGAGGGCAATTACAGATCCAAGGGCGTCACCGTCGGGATTGACATGACAGGTGATCAGGATTTTCGTTTCCGCCGCGAGAGCCTCAGCTACGGTTGTCAAGGCGCGGTCAGTTGAACCCACTGCAGCCACGTTACGGCGTTTGTATCAACTACCGGCCTTGCCGGGGTTGCTGGTCGGCTTCAGCGTGCTTACCGCCCCCAGGGGTTTAAGATAGTTGCGCGCATCGGCAAACTCGCGGGCTGATTTCACAATCAGCCGCATGTGGTTCAGGGTCAGCCTCCGCGTGGCCAGGCCGACAATCAGAGGCAACGCCCTCTTAACGACAACGCCGGAGTTTATGTAAGCAGACCGGTACAGCTCGGCCAACTCCTTGTAAAACTCGGCGGCATCCAGCTTGGTTTCCACGACCGAGTGGAGAAAGTCATAAAGCTCGTAATTCTTGTTGGTTATCTTGCTCTCGATTTCCCGGAAAAGATCCGTTCCCGGCAGCGGCGTCAGCACTGAGAATTGCGGAACGTTGATGCCGTGCGCGGACACGTACTTGCGCAACTGCTCGAACTCGCGGTGGCCATATTGCGGATTGACGATAAAAGCGCCCGTAACCGAGATGTTGTGGTGCTTATGAATAATCTCAAGCGCCGCCTCGTTTGTTTCAACGCTGTTGCGCTTGTTGACTGCCTTCAGTTCTTCCTGGTCGATGCTCTCAAAGCCGATGAAAATGTGCTTGAGCCCGATCTTTCGCCACTGGGAAATGATCTCGGGATGCTTGACAATGGTGTCGCTGCGGGCCTGGAAAGTATACGTTTTTCTGATGTGACGGCTTTGGATCAGGTCGGCGATTTTGCTCGCCCGCTTGACGTTTAGCAGGAAGTTATCATCAGTAATAAAAACATATTTTTCTTTCAGCCGCCCCAGCTCATCGACAACCCGTTCCGGGCTCTTCGTGCGGCAGCGACCTTCAAAGAAGGCCCAGACGCTGCAGAAGTTGCAGCGGTGCGGGCAGCCGCGGGCCGTCTCAAGCGTCGCCAGCGGCTTCCAAAAATTAAAGAAATAACGGTGGCGGCGGCCGGCGGGCAGCAGGTCGCGCGCCGGCAGCGGCAGATCATCCATTTTTGCTATCGGCGGCCGCCGCCCGGTAGAATGCTGGCCTTCCGGGGTGTTGATGGCCAAGCCTTGCACCCCGTTTAAATCGGCGCCGTCCCGGAGCGTGTTCATCAGCTCCAGTGAAGTAAACTCGCCCTCGCCGATGACAACGCAGTCAATCGCCGGGTCGTTGAAATCAGCCGGATTCAAAGAGGCATGCAGGCCGCCCACGAAAACGAAGGGCGCGCCACAATCCTTCGCTTGCCCGGCGATCTTCCGGCTACGGTATACATCTATGGTAAAAGAACAACTGATGCCGACAGCGTCGGGTTTGAACGACCGGACCGCCCCGGCGAAATCGCCATCGACGCGCATGTCATGGATGCGGACCTCGTGTTCGTTCCTGAGGGCGCCGCCAACCATCTCCAGACCGAGGGGCTCCACCAGCGCCACCTTGGTAAAGCCGGGTTTGCCGAACTGCGGAGGTTGTACAAGAAGAACTTTCATAACTTAAGATTCGCTGCGGTCATTGAAAAGCATCCTAGTTCATCGCGTCTCGATATGCAATGTAAAGCGGATCCTGGATTCTGGACACCGGATTCTGGATAATAACCTGACAAGAGATTACCCTTAATTGTTTTCACAGGAGTTGAGTTTTCCAGGAGCCGGAATCGCATCCGGTATCCGGTTTATCTTATATCCAAAATTCGACATCTAAAATCCATCACCCGATTTATGGGCCCCGATAGCTCAGGGGATAGAGCGACCGCCTCCTAAGCGGTAGGCCGAAGGTTCGATTCCTTCTCGGGGCGCCAAAAAAAGGATGGTGGATGCAAACTAACCCTCCATGGCGCAGAGCAATATTTCCTCAACCATCTCGTTGAAGCTCAGGCCGGCGGCCTGAGCAGCCATCGGCAGCAGGCTGGTTTCCGTAAAACCGGGAATAGTGTTGATCTCCAGGCACCAGACGTCGCTGTTTTCATCCAGAATCAGGTCCACCCTGCCAAACCCGGAGCACTGGAGGGAGTTAAAGGCGCTCAATGAAACATCGACCGCCCTGGCGGCGATGTCGTCGGGAATCTCAGCCGGGACGATGTAATCCGCCTTGCCCATCGTGTAGCGTGATTCGAAATCGAAGAACTCGGTTTTCGGTACAGCCTCGACAATCGGCAGCGCCCGCGGCTGCCTGCCGATGATGCTGACCGCCAACTCCTGGCCCTTGACGTATTTCTCCAGCAGGACCTTATTATCAAAGCTAAATGCTGATATCAACGCCGCTGGCAGCTCCTCCACCGTGTGCGCAAACCGGACGCCCAGCGCCGAGCCCTGGCCGGAAGGCTTGACGACGATTGGCAATCCCAGTTCGCCGGCAATGGTAGGCATGGTGTCAACAGCGCCGAGCTCCTGGAAGGCGTCCCGGTTGAAGGCGTAGAAACGGGGCGTCGGGATGCGGTCGGCGACAAAAATATGCTTGGAAAGGACCTTGTCCATGCAGCGGATGGAGGGCAGCACCTCCGATCCGGTGTAGGGAATGCCGAGAATGTCGAGGAGTTCCTGCACGGTGCCGTCTTCCCCGCTCTTGCCGTGCATGGCGATAAAAGCTGCATCGGGTTTCATTTTCTTCAGCTTTTTTACCAGCCGCGCATCAACATCGATGCCTTCGGCGCGGTAGCCCAGCTTCGCAAGCGCCTTTTCCACCCTGGCGCCGGACTTAAGGGAAATGTTGCGCTCCAGCGAGCGCCCGCCCTTCAAAACCGCAATTTTCTTGCCCATTGCTTCCCTCCCGGTTCAGGAATCGTTTTTATTCTTCGCGCTTCGTCTTCAGGCCGAAGATTTAAGCTGTTCATCAAGCGTCGGGCATCCAATATCCAAAATCCGGACTCCATTCTTATCCACCCAGCGCCCGGAACAGCTCCATCTGCTCTCTGATGACCTTGCCGATCCGCTTGATGCCTTCCACGATCTTGTCTTGCGGCACGCCGCAGAACGCCAGGCGCAAGTGGTTGGCGCCGCTGACGCCGTCGGCCCAGGCGCCCGACCCGGGCACAAACGCAACCTGCTCTTCCTCCAGCGCCAGCGCCAGCAGGTCAACACTGTTGAGGTATCCGGGCAGTGTCGCCCAGACGTAAAAGCCGCCCTGGGGGCGCGTCCAGCTGGCCTCCTCGGGGAAGTACTCTGCCAGCGCCGCCAGCATCACGTCGCGGCGGGCGCGGTAGACCCCGATCACCTTCTCGACGTAATCCTGCCAGCGGGCTTCACTAAAATACCGGTTGACCATCATCTGCGCCAGTGTAGACGGGCACAGGTCAGCCGCCTGCTTGCCCAGATTAAACTTCGCCAGCAGCGGCGCCGGGGCCGCCACCCAGCCGAGCCTGATCCCCGGCGACAGGATTTTCGAAAATGTGCCCAGGTAGATGACATTATTGTCATTGTCAAGCGAGAACAGGTTTGGCAGCGGCTCTCCCTCGAAACGGAGCTGGCCATAAGGATTGTCCTCGAGGATGATAAGCCCGTGCTCTTTTGCCAGGGCCACCAACTCGTGCCGGCGGCGCAGGCTCAGGGAAACTCCGGCCGGGTTGTGAAAATTGGGAATGACGTAGATGAATTTTGGCTTTCTGCCGTTTTTGGCCAGCCGCTCAACTTCTTTCCTGGTCAAATCTGTGCGAAGACCGTCTTCATCAAGAGGAATCTGGATCACTTCGGCCTGAAAGTTCGTGAAGGAAGGAATCGCGCCCGGATAGGTGGGCGCCTCGGCAATAATGACATCGCCCGGGTCGATCAGCAGCCGCGCCGACAGGTCGATTCCCTGCTGGGCGCCGGTCGTCACAATCAGATCGTCAATGTCAACATGGGTGCCCTCGGCGGCCATCACTTTGGCGATGTTCTGTTTTGTTTCATCGAAACCCTCGGTGGGGCCGTACTGAAGCGCCGCCGCCGACTCGTGCATCGAGACGTCGTGCATGATTTTTGCCAGCATCTTGCGGGAAAAGCTCTCCGTGCTGGGCAAGCCGCCGGCCAGCGAGATAACCTCCGGCCGCGCCACCACCGCCATCAGGTCGCGCATGACCGATGATCGCATCTCGCCTGAGCGTTTAGCATAGAATTCTTCATATTTGTCAAAATCGATTTTTGTCATTTCCTTGATTCTAGTCTCGCCTGTAGCTTTAAGCAACAACGCGGGAATGGTAGAATGCAGCTTTGTTCATCATTGTTTAGACTGATCAGCCAACCAACTCGGGATAGCCAGGAGAAATGTAAAACCCTGAGCAGATTCCTGAATAAAACCGTATGATCAGCTTGTTTAAAAGGAGTGTAAATGCCAACCGTTTGGGCAATTGGGGCCGGTGCGGGGCTGGCGGCGCTTGCCGGGGTGCGTCCCTCCATCCCGCTGGCCGTCTTTATTTTCTTCGCCAGGTTTGGCTGGGCCTGGGGATTCCGGACTCAGGGGACGCCCTTGAATTTCATGCAATCCGTTGGCGCTATCGCCGTGCTGATCGCGCTGATCGCCCTTGAGATTGCCATAAGCTACCTGCCGCTGCTTGACAGGCTGGGCCTGTTCTTGCGCTTGCCCCTTGCCGTCGCCGCCGGGGCCCTGCTGCTTACCGCTCCGGTTTCGGGAGAAGTGGGCGGACCCGTTTATCTGGCGGCGCTGCCGGCCGGCGCCGTCTTGGCGCTGATGGGCATGTACGTTCGCCAAGGGCTAACAATCACCGCGGGGGGGTCCGACCCGGGGGCGGCGCTCGATTTCTCGGTACTGGTCCTGGCAGTCCCGATGATGCTGCTGCCCCCGGCAGGATATCCGGTTTTTCTGCTTGTCGTCTGGCTGGCGCTGAGGGTGCGGCGGCTCAAGAAGATGAAATACAAGGGACTGAGGGTGCTTGTTTAAATTCGGAATGCGGATTTGGATTGCTGAACGAAAAGTCAATAACATAACGTTACTTGACAAACGTTATATTTGTTTTAGTTTTTAAAAGTCGGAACTCTAACGTTTGATTAATCACAGTGTCAACCGGGCTTACACGCGTTCATGTTTATATCAGCGGTCGCGTCCAGGGCGTTTTTTTCCGCTCCTGGGTGGCGGAGCATGCCTCCCGGCTGGGGATCCACGGCTGGGTGCGCAATCTCTTCGACGGGCGGGTTGAAGCGGTTTTCGAGGGACCGGCGGGCATCGTCAGGCAAATGGTGGCGCTTTGCCATGACGGCCCTCCCCACGCTCATGTTGACAACATAGTCGATGATCGCTCCGAGCCGCCGGAAAACCTGCCTTCGTTTGAAGTCAAAAGCAGCCATCATTAGCAGCCGGCCGCCGTCCGGCGTAGCGGAGCCGGCCGGACATCGGCAGATCGAGGCAAGCCCCGAGTTCACTCCAGAGAGAATTGGAAGATCAGCTTTATGTTAATGGTGATCGTGTTCTTCAACATGGCTGTGGGGGTGATAATGACGCAGGCCGTCATGCTCATGGGCGTGGTAATGAACCAGATTGGCCAGCCGGAGCAGCTCCTCGTCGCCGAGCACCTCGCCGGCAGGGCCTGCTCCCGACAGGCGGTGGTCTTCACCGAGCACTATCGCCCTGCTGGCGATCTGCGGCACGATGCCAAGATCCTGAGTGGCGGTAATGACTGTTTTGCCGGCCCGGTTCAGATCGCTGATCAGATGGATCAGGAAATCCTCTGTTTTTGGGTCAAGTCCGGCGGAGGGTTCGTCCAGCAACAGCACTTCCGGGTTGATGGCGAGCACTGACGCCAACGCTACCTTCTTTTTCTCACCGCCGCTAAGGTGATAGGGAGGACGGTCCTTCAGGTGGTTGATCCCGAGAATATGCATGGTGTCCTCAACCCGGGTGATTATTTCGTCATGCTCAAGTCCCAGATGCAGCGGGCCAAACGCAATCTCCTCCCAAACGCTTGAGGAAAACAGCTGCGCCTCCGGGTTCTGGAAGACAAAGCCGACGCGGCGGCGGAACGCCTTTGAGAAGCCCTCGTCGTTCAGGGTTTCTTCGGTAAGCTTCTCGCCGAAGGCGGCCACCGTGCCTTCATTGGGAAGAATGAGGCCGTCCAGGATTTTCAGCATCGTCGATTTGCCGGATCCGTTGGCGCCAAGGAGCGCAACCTTTTCCCCTGCCGCCACCGTCAGGCTGACGCCGTCCAGGCCGGCGGCGTCCTCGTAGTGGTAGCTTACTGATTTGACTTCAAATGCGTTGGCGGTCATAAATCATTCCCGATTTTATCCCAGCAGGCGGTCTGCTCCAATCGCGGCCGCCGCCGCGGCGGCGGCCGCAAGCGCAAGCAGCCAGTCCGGACCGCGCATATGAAATCTGCGCAGTGAAAGCGGCTCGCCGTCATAGCCCCGGCTGACCATGGCGGCGTAGACTTCTTCACTGAGGGCATGTGATTTTCCCAATAGCGTCCCGATGCTGGCGGCGGCAAAGTGGCGGTCTTCCCGGGGGCTCGATGGCCCCACCATGCGGCTGCGGCGGGCCGTAAACATTTCAGCGGCAAGATCAAGAAGAAGGAAGATGTAACGGTACGTCATCGACAGAATCAGGATGAACACGCGCGGCACAAACAGCACGCGCAGCGCCTTGAGCAGGTCCGACCAGCGGGTGGTGAGCGCCAGCAGCACCGCCAGCGAAACCGACACCGCGACCCTGAGGACGAGGATGGCCGCCCCGGTGAGGCCCTGCTTCGTGATCGCAATTGAAGTTCCCAGCGACCACGGCCCGAGCCTGACTTCATGGCCGAAATTCCAGATTGTGAGCAGCGGATCGCCCGCTTTGACTACATTGAATATGCTTGGCAGGACGATCAGTCCGGCAAAGACGGGGATAAACAGCCACACTCTTTTTAAAAAGAACTTGAGCGAGATGCGGGAAGCGCCGGCGGCGGCGGTAGTAACTGCATAAAGACCCAGCAGGATCAGCGGCTGCCTGACCAGGGCAGCCGCGACGAGCAGTCCCAGAAGCGATACCGCCTTTGCCCGGGGATCCATTTTTTGCAGCAGGCCGGGGCGGGACGCGATTTTTTCGGAAAAGACGCTGGTCTTGAGCGCCGCCGCGATGCCCTCGATCGTTTTCTGGACGGCGCTGTCTTTGCGCCGCCGCCCCGGCACGGCGGCCATGACCGTTGCCGGCCGGGCGCCGCCCATCCAGGCCGGCAGTCCGGTTGGCGGTGCCGTTTTGCTTGGATCCTGGTCAGGCATGCCTGTCTGCCCTGCGGATAAGTTTCACGACCAGAAAAGCAAGACCCAGGGCCGCCGCCAGCCCGATGGCGCCGGACAGAAAATAGCCGGAGGTCGATGACCAGAAGCCGCCGCCGGCGCCGTAATGCGGGATTATCCCCTGCCAGAGCCCGGCAAACCTGCTCATACCCCTCGGCACAAAGCCAAACCGCTGCCTGATTTGATCCGGGCTCCATTCGCCCCAGGCGGTGGCGCTGGCGATCAGCCCAAGGGGAACGAAAATCAGCGCCAGCAGCAGCCCGACAAGCAGCGGCTTTAAGCGGGAGCCGCCGGCGGCAGTCGCCCGTGCGCCCAGAAGCTCCAGATGGCCCCGCTGCAAGTAGGCTACCGCCAGGGCGGTGACGGCAAACTCAATGAAACCGATAACCGTCAGGTGGACGAGCATCATCGCCGGAATGGTTTGCGAAAGCCCGTAAGGGGAGTAGAGCGCCGTGCCGTTGGCAGTATGAAAGAGGCCCGGCTGGATGCCTATCTCCGTCGCTGTCAGAAAAGCGGAAATGTTGATGCCGGCGAAGGCGCCAAAGCCGGCGCCGGCCCAGCGCCGGAAGCTGCTCAGCGGCGACCCGGCCGCCGCCAGCCGATAGACGTAGTACCCTGCCACCGGCAGGGCAAACGCCATGTTGAAGCAGTTGGCGCCGATGGCAAGGATGCCGCCGTCACCAAAGAAAAAGGCCTGGATCACAAGGGCCACGGAGACCGAAATGACCGCCGCCCAGGGCCCCAGCACCACCGCCACCAGCGTGCCCCCGACGGCGTGGCCGCTGGTTCCGCCCGGCACCGGAACGTTGAACATCATGACAATAAAAGTGAAGGCGGCTCCGATTGCCACCAGCGGGGCCTGCCGCGCCTTTAGGGTCCGCTTGATCCTGTTGCCGGCGGCGTACCATACCGGCACCATCAGGGCCCAGAGCCCGCCGGCGGTCTGGGGGCTGATATAGCCGTCGGGAATATGCATTTACTCCAGGTAAACCTTGTGCTCCAGCAGCCTGATTTCACGGATGCGCGCACTGATGGTTTTTTTCTGGCCAAGGATGTCCGTCAGAACCAGCTTGTCGCCATCCGCTTCGATGACGGCAACATCCTGCATCACCTCTTCTTCATTGCCGCTGCTGACGAGGTACGCTGTTATCTCGCACATGCTTCCTCCCTTGGAGCCTATCACGGCAGGTGTATCCTGCTGCGGCGTCGCCACGAATTACTGACCGGGACAGGCTCTTAAGACTCGTGGAGGCGGTTTCTGACTCGGATGTAAAACGCGCCTCTCAAGTATTTGTACCGGCTTTCCGACAAAAATTAAACACGCCCTGTCACCAACCACTTTGGGGGTCCAGATTATATGATAGATGAAAGTATCCTTGTAGTGGACGATGAGGAAGTAATCCGCGAGGTCTGCACTCAGATTCTGGAAGGGGAAGGATACAAAGTCACCACGGCGTCAACGGGAAAACAGGCCATCCACCTCGTTGGCAGCCGTCACTTCGACGCGGTGATTACCGATATCATGATGCCGGACATGTCCGGACTTGACCTGCTCGAGATAATTAAAAAGGCGGGCATGGACATCAGCACCATCGTCATCACCGGCCTGGGCACTTTTGACATGGCCACCCAGTCAGACAGGCTGGGCGCTCGGGAATTCGTGGTCAAGCCGTTCACTCCCTCCGAGTTAAAAGAAGCAGTCGCCAAGGCGCTCGACAAGCGGAAGCTTGGAATCAAGTAGCAGTGCCGGAGACAGGAAAGGATTCCGGTTCCGCAGGCATCAAATCCGGCCAAGCCTCAGCTTCCAGACCAGCGGTGCCGCCTCCAGGAATATTTTTTTTGACATTTTCGACTGGCCCAGTTGGCGGTCAGAAAACGTTATCGGAATTTCTTTCACCCTGAACCCGAGCCTGATTGCTTTGTAGGTCATCTCAATCTGGAAGCCGTATCCCTGCGAAGACACATTGTTTAAGTCGAGTGCCTCCAGCACTTCCCGGCGAAAGCACTTGAAACCGCCAGTCAGGTCATGAACGCCGACGCCAAGGATGGCCCTGGCGTACAGGCTGCCTCCCTGGCTGATCATGCGCCTGCCCAGACCCCAGTTTTCCACCTGGCCGCCGGAAACATAGCGGGAGCCCAATACTAGGTCGGCTTCCTTGATCGCGTCGAGGAAGTCGGGCAGGTAGCCGGGATTGTGCGAAAAATCGCAGTCCATCTCAAAAATATAGCTGGTGCCGGTCTTCAGGGCCTCGCGGAAACCGGTCACATAAGCGGGGCCGATTCCCCGTTTCCTGGGCCGGTGAATTACGGACAGGCGGCCGTTCGAGCTTGCCAGTTCGTCGGCGATGCGGCCCGTGCCGTCGGGGGAATTGTCATCAACGACGATAATGCGCCCGTCGAGGCCATTTGACCGGAAAGCTTCCTTGAGGGAAGAGACGAACCGCTCCAGGTTCTCGCACTCGTTATAGGTTGGGAGGATTACGGTAAACATTATCCCTTCAATTTTACTTTGTTTGCGCCAGGAAGAAGAAGTGTTCGCGAGGATGATCAGTTTAAGTAATGAGCCGCTTGTGCATGCTCCTGACGGCTATCTCAGTAAAGAGCAGCGTGGCCGCGAGCGCGTAGATTGCCTCCAGGCCCAGCCTCCAGGAGGGCCGGTCCAGCAGCAGCGACCTGGTTATGTCCACATAGCTGGTAAACGGAATTGCCCAGGCGAACAGCTGCACCGGCTCGGGAAAGCGGGAGACGGGAAAGAATGTGCCGCACAGAAACTGGGCCGGCAGGACAAAGCCGGCGAAATAGAAGCGGAAGTACTCCATTTGGGCAATGCGGCTGGTCACCAGTATCGCCAGGGCGGCAAAGTTGAATGCGGCCAGAAACATGAACACTGGCGCAAAAACTGCCTGCCAGTGATTGACGACGCCCAAAACCAGGAGGGCGCTCAAGACCAGCACCGAGTTGAAGAAACCGCGGCTGGCGCCCCAGAGTATCTCCGCCAGGCTAACCTCGCCGGCGCTGATCGGCGTTGAGATCATTCCCTCAAATGTGTTTTGGATCTTCATCCGGAAAAAGGAGCCGTAAGTGCACTCAAAGGTCGCTTGCATGATCGAAGCGCTGCCGAGGATGCCGGCGGCCACGAATTTCACGTAAGGAACGCCTTCGATCTCCGAAATGTAGGAGCCAAGTCCGAGGCCAAAGACAATGATGAAAAGCATCGGCTCCACCAGCGCCGGGATAATGTTGAATTTAAGCAGCGCCACGTATACCTGGGCGTTTCTGAGCCAGACCTTAAAAAAGGCGGGGGTAACTGTCAGCAGCCCATTTCTCACGCCCGTATCTCCCTGCCGGTCAGCTTGAGGAAGACGTCCTCGAGTGAGGCGGGCCTAAGCACGCGCTCAACCTGCGGCCAGGTTGACAGGATGCCGTCGAAGTCAGCCGAAGAGCCGCCGTAAAAGTAGAGGCTCCGGCCGCTCTCCTGGTGGCTGATCTGCGGAAAGCGGCCGCGGATGTCAGCCGCCAGCGCGCGGCCCGCCCTCACTTCCAGCACGTAAGGGGGCAGGTGCCTGTGGATCAGATCGTCGGGGCTGCCTTCGTCAATGCGCCGGGCTTCATCCATGATGATGATTTCATCGCAGAGCTTCTGCGCCTCGTCCATGTAGTGGGTAGTCATCAGCAGCGTTATGCCGCGATCCCTGAGCTCAAGCAGCTTGTCCCAGATAAGGTGGCGCACCTGCGGGTCCAGGCCCGTTGTCGGCTCGTCGAGGATGATCAACTCCGGATCGTTGACAAGCGCCCGCGACATGATCAGCCGCCGCTTCATGCCGCCGGAGAGGTCCGGCACGGGCGTGTCGGCGCGGTCGCTCAGGTGCATAAAATCAAGCTGCTCGCGGCAGCGAGCGCGCGCCAGTTGCCGCGGCAGGCCGAAATAGCGGGCGTAGACCATCAGGTTCTGCCAGGTTGTGAGGTCGGGATCGAGGTTGTTCTCCTGGGGCACTACTCCCAGCCGCGCCTTTATCCGGCGCGGATGCTCCCGGACGTCAAGGCCGAACACCCGCAAAGAGCCGGCCGTCGGCGTCACGATGCAGTAAACCATCTTCATCGTGGTTGTCTTGCCGGCGCCGTTGGGGCCGACGAGGCCGTAGCAGCGGCCTTTTTCGACGCTGAAGTTGAGCGACTCCACCGCCACGATGTCGCCGTACCTTTTATTGAGTGCCCGGGCTTCGATGACCATAAAATAAGCTTCGCGTTTTGAGTTTCGCGTTTTGCGTTGGGAAACCGCACAAATCGCTCTTTGATTCACTAGAATATTATTGCGATGCCCGCCAAAATCAAACAGATTTCCATTCCCATCGAAGGCATGAGCTGCGCCACCTGCGCCGAGCGCAACGCGCGCGCGCTCAGGCAGTTGCCGGGCATCAAGGAGGCCGATGTCAACTTTGGCACGCAGAAAGCGGTAGTCAAGTTCGACCCGAGGCTGACCGGACCGGCCGCGCTGGCGGAAGCGGTCAGAAGCGCCGGATACAAGGCAATAACGGAAAAAGCGACCCTAGCCATTGGCGGCATGACCTGCGCCTCCTGTGCGGAGCGGGTGGGGAAAGCGCTTCAGGCGGCGGACGGCGTTATCTCGACATCGGTCAATTTCGCCACCGAGAAGGCGACTGTTGAATATATCGCCGGCGAAACGACGCCGGAAGATCTGGCCCGGGTGGTGGCGGCCGCCGGTTACAAGGTCATCAGGACGGGCGAGGAAGCTGCCGGGGCCGGCGGTGAGGATGCCGAGGCGCGGCTGCGGCGGCGCGCGTACCGCCGCCTGCAACTAAAGGTGCTGGTGGGCGCGCTGCTCTCAATCCCGGTTTTCGCCGGCAGCTTCTCCCACTGGTTCGGCTCGCTGGGGCCGCTTAACAATGTGTATGTTATGTGGGCTCTTGCCACTCCGGTGCAGTTTTGGGTGGGCTGGCAGTTCTACACCGGCGCCGCCGGGGCGGCCAGGCACCGGTCCACCAACATGAACACCCTGGTGGCGGTGGGGTCGTCCTCTGCCTACCTCTACAGCGTCGCCGGCGTTCTGTTTCCCTCCTTCTTTAAAAACCAGGGGTTGGGAACCCCTATGTATTTTGACACGGCGGCAATCATCATTACGCTCATTCTTTTTGGCCGCATGCTGGAGGCGCGGGCGCGAGGCCAGACGTCGGAAGCGATCAGGAAGCTGATGGGGCTTAAGCCCAAGACGGCGCGGGTGCTGCGCGGCGGGCGGCAGGTTGACGTGCCGGTAGATGATGTCAACGCCGGCGATATTGTCATCATGCGCCCTGGCGAGCGCGTGCCCGTTGATGGCGTCCTCGTCGAGGGCGGCTCCAGCATCGATGAATCGATGATCACGGGGGAGAGCATGCCGGCGGCCAAGCAGCCCGGTGACGAGGTGATCGGCGCCACCATCAACAAGACGGGCAGTTTCCGGTTCCGGGCGACCAGAGTCGGCCGGGAGACGGCCCTCGCCCAGATCATCCGGCTAGTCGAGGAAGCACAGGGCGGCAAGCCGCCGATTGCGCGGCTGGCCGATGTTATCGCCGGCTTCTTCGTCCCGGGGGTTTTTGCGGCGGCGGCGCTTACCTTTGTCATCTGGGCGGCCCTTGGGCCGGCGCCGGCATTTACGCACGCGCTGCTTAATTTCGTCGCCGTGCTGATCATCGCCTGCCCCTGCGCCCTCGGTCTGGCGACGCCGACGGCGATCATGGTTGGCACCGGCAAGGGGGCCGAAGCGGGCGTGCTTATCCGCGGCGGCGATTCCCTTGAGACGGCGCATAAAATTGACACAATTGTTCTCGACAAGACCGGCACCTTGACAACGGGGCAGCCGGCCGTCACCGACATCATTACCGACGCATGGGATGAGCGGCAACTGCTGGCGCTGGTGGCGGCCGCGGAGCAGGGCTCCGAGCATCCCCTTGGGGAGGCGATTGTCAGCGGCGCCGCCGCCCGGGGCCTACCTCTGGAAAGTTGCCAATCTTTCCAGGCTCTCGCCGGCCAGGGTGTTCAGGCCAGCGTCGGCGGGCATGCGGTGCTGGCCGGAAACGCCGGCCTGCTTGCCGCCAGGGGGCTGGCGCTGAACGGGTTTGAGGAAAGGGCGCGCGTCCTGTCGAGGGAGGGGAAAACGCCGGTGTTCATTGCCATTGACAGCGAGGCGGCGGCCGTCATCGGCGTGGCCGACACCCTCAAGGAAGGCTCGCCGGAAGCAGTGGCGGCGCTCCGCCGGCTGGGACTCGAGGTCGTCATGCTCACCGGCGACAACCGGCGAACCGCCGAGGCCATCGGCGTCCAGGCGGGCGTGGATCGGGTCCTCGCCGAGGTGCTGCCCAGCGGCAAGACTCGCGAAATCGAGCGCCTCCAGGCGGGGGGCCATATTGTGGCAATGGTCGGCGACGGCATCAACGACGCGCCGGCGCTGGCCCAGGCGGATGTCGGCATCGCCATCGGCACAGGCACGGACATCGCCATGGAGGCGGCCGATATCACCCTCATCTCCGGCGACCTCAAGGGAGTTGTGACTTCAATCTCTCTCAGCCGCCGCACCATCCAGGTGATCCGGCAGAACCTGTTCTGGGCCTTTTTTTACAACATCGCCCTGATCCCGATTGCCGCGGGCGTCTTTTATCCGGTTTTTGGCCTGCTGCTTAACCCTATCTTTGCCGCCGGCGCCATGGGGCTGTCTTCGGTAACGGTTGTCAGCAACTCGCTTCGGCTGCGGCGCTTCAAGGCCGCGAGAACGGCATAACTATCCGCCGGCGGCGCAGAAGTACAGATTGGCTTCAAGAGCCGAAGACCGCGGGTTCGATCCCCGTCATCCGCTCCAAACATTTTTGCCTGCAAGTAATGACATTTTATTCAGTCTATTTGTTGGCTGGAAAGGATGTTAGTTCAATGTTCACCACACTATTCACCACATACCGCGCCGTTTTTAAGCGTTTGAGGCCGGCCTGAGAGTTAAAATGAAAGACTCCCGACGAGGTCCTGAAACTGCCTGACCGGGGAGTTAGTAACACACCGCACAAGCCCGCAAATTGCATCATTTATTTCTAGCGCCCGGTCGCGAATCGGGATCCCCTGCCGTCTTCCGTCTGTGAACGCCGCAGAATCGCTCTCAGTGCGCCTGATAAGCCCCTGGCCGCCGGGCCGGGTGCATTTTTGAATGCGCGCGCGCGTTAGTAATTATCCCACAAAAATTATTGCACCTTAAAAATGGCCCCTGGCCTGAAATTTCAGCAGAAAATGTCTAGATTTGCAGGCTGTCCCACAAAAATTATTTGCACCATTAAAATAATTCTTCGTCTGTTATTTGCGCTACCGTTTCTTTCCGCTCATATCGCCATAGCCTCTTTGCGTGATTCGCGCCTGGCTTTTTCCAGCAGTTCCCCGGCCTGCTCCCACGTGAGCGAACCGGGAATGACCCGCACGCCGTTTGAGTAGGCGATCACGCAGCCGCCGGCAAAGATTACGTCATCCCTGCCCGGCGGGTGGCAGATTCCGCATATCCACTTGCCGCCGTCCTGGTCGAGTCGCCAAGCGTTAAAGTCAGTGTGGCCGCAGTGGATTAGTTTTTTTGTCTGGTGCGTGAGGTGCATTAGTAGCTCTTGCTTGGTCTCTTTTATGGCAGTGGCCAGTTCCGGCGGCAGTGTGGAGCCAGCAGGCCGCTCTAGTTTGAGGTTACCCTCCGAGGCCCTCAGCTCGAAGCCGAGGGCCTTTACTTTTTGGATGATTTTTTCTGGCGTGATCAAAAGTAATCGACCTCCATTTCTGGCTCGGATTCCGGTTCAAGTGATGCCAGCGGCAGGGTTTGGCCGGGCGGTTTTGATTCCTCTCTTTTCTCTCCCGCCCCTATATTTGGGGTTTTATCTGCTTGAAGTGCTTGTTTCGCTCTATCAGCGGGTTTTTGACTGTTTTTTAAGTGCTTGGAATCTGAACCGCAAGCACTTTGAAAATGGCTGTTTTCCGCTCTATCAGCGGGTTTAAGCACTTCAAGCACTTTGGAGGCAGAATAGCGCTTCCAAGCGTCTAAAAAAGCGGTTTTTGGGTAGCCGCGGGGATTGCTACTTTCAAGATTAAGCTGTTTGGACTTAACGTCGTAACGCTTGAGCATGGACGCCAACTTTCGAACCGTGAGGCCGATGTCATTCCATGGTGATTCTTCGAGTTCGGCAAGGTGACCGAGCAGGTCCTTGGATGGCAGACGATCTTTCCCCGTTTTCTCAAATACCGTTTGGCAATCAGCCAGCAGGCGGACGCCTAATGAATCGTCTTCGGGCTCGTGTTCGCCTGAGAGCGCAAGCGCTGCCTTTCTGGCCCGTTCCGGCCACTTGCCACCGGCAGCATCAGCAATCATCACTAGCGATTCCCAAACCTCTTCCGCCCGGTCGTTAAGGCCATCGGGCATTTCGGGATAACCGGATAGTTTTAAATCCGACAAACAAACTGCGATATCGGCGTACAGCAGGCTTGCCTCTTTTTTAGCATCGCGGCGGCGGAACCGCTGCACCTTTTCCTGCTTGGTTTTGCGCACCATGTTAATGGTGATTGCCCTATCCGAGATTGTGTCTGGCAGCTTGCCGATTCCGGCCAAAGCCTTGGCGCAAAAGACGGCAAAGCTTTCGAGATTGTCACCTCTTGGCCCGGCGCACCGGTCCACGGTTGCGCCACGGCGGTAACCTGCATTTACTGCCGCCCGCAGCCCCTCATGCTGCGATGCTGTCTTGTAATTCCAGATTGCGTCCACTTCGTCCATTAGGATGGTGGGATTGTGCGCCTCTATTTTCCGGTAGAGCACGGCCTCGGACGGAGTGATTGAGCGCCAGGGATTTTTTACCAGCAGTTCCAGGCACTCGAACAGGCGCGTTTTACCGGAGCGCTTCTCCGGAGATTGAACGCTGAGGTAGGCGGTACAATCAAACTGCTCAATCAGGTGGGTATGGGCAATCCAAAGCGCTACCGCGTGAAGCTGCTGTTTGTTGGCAAAGACAACATAGTTTGATACGAACCCTGAGATTCGCTCAAGCAGGTTTGCTAGGGTTGCCGGCGGCGCTGTAACCAGTGCTTTCAGTTCTTCCGCAGTCCCGCCCGCCGCTACCCAATTGCTCACGTCGCCCCTCTCCGGCAAGTCCGGCAGGTGGATGATCTTCACGCTGGCGGCTACGCCTTCGAGCGCCACCTTGACAGCCTCGGCGTGCTTGCGGCCCGGGCCATCGTTATCGGGAACGACCGCCACGTGCGCACCGCGCAAGGATTCGGAATACTCACCCCGCCATTTGCCCGCGCCGCCGGCGTTCGTGGTGGCGACGAAGCCCAGCCGCTCTAATGTGTGAACGTCTTTTTCACCCTCAACAACAAGCACCCAACGATTATTCTTCACCGCCTCAAGAACTTGCGGCAGCCTGTGCAGCACCCGGCGGGTATCGCCGAGGCTCCATATCCAGCCGCCGTTTCCATCCGGGCGGCGCTGGCGGAAGTCCTTGGGCTGGAATCTCACAACTTGATAAAGCAGCTTGCCTTGCTCATCGACATAATCATAGGTGGCGACGATCTCTTTTTTCTGCTTCGTGGCGGCCCTGCCAGTGTCCGAGAACAGGTCTTTCATTTCCAAGCCTAGCGCGGCCACAACCGCCTCAGGCTCACAAGCGGCATGACAATGGAGCAGGATTTTCCATCCGGCGCTTGGGATACACTTAGAGAGTTTCGTCGGTCCGGGTGTGCTGGACATCTGGCGGTTCTGCTGTTGCCAGCACCCTGAACGTTTTCGAGCCGGGAAAGGAAGTCTTCAAAGTTCATCGCTGCCCCTTCCCAGCTCGATAAATAGCGCTGCTTGATCGAGCATCGCATTAACCCGCTGATACCAAACATCACGTAAGAAGCCAATTATTGCCGTGGTGGTTTGGGCGGGGTTGGTGGCGCGGCAACCCCTAGCCAGGCGCACCGCGTCATCTATGGCCAGCGCTTCCCAGGCTTTGAAAAACGGCAGCCGGGGTGATAAACTTGCGTCAGTCAAGTTTTGAGGAAAGCCGCCACCTGCCGGGCGGCTTTTTTCATAGGCGGTCATTCGCCTCACCTCCAGGCGTGATCCGCCGCGCCGCCATGTACTGCCTCAAATCATCCAGCGAGTAAACGACGCGCCGTCCGACTTTATGGTAATGAGGCCCGCGCTGTTGCTGCCGCCAGCCGCGCAAGGTATAACGCGAAACACCCATCATTCGCGCCGCTTCGACATCTCCTACAAATGTGTTGACATTCTCATCCTTTTCTGACATTGCGGCTCCCTTCCTAGTCTGTTCGTTGCCTGGGCAGGCAACATCCTTGACTAAATTGTAAAGGAAGGCGGAGAAAATTATCTCTTTAAAAATCAGCTGGCGTTTCTAGGCGTTTGCAGGGGTTTTATAGAAAAGGTCTGTTGCCAGGACAGGCGACGGAGAGAAAAAAATTAAGGGAAACCCCTGCAAAACGGCACAAAACGCGGCATTGGGTGGACAAGCGCGATGATGGCGAGGCTTGACAAGGCATTAAAAAGCCGCCTCAAGGGCGGGTGTAAGCGAGGCTGCCCTTAAGAGAGGTTAACCGACTGCCCGCTTATGGGGAGTGCTCGCCCGGTGCCCCTTGTATTAGGAGCCGGCACAATCTTGAGTCACGCCGGCATCGCACCGGGCGCTAAGAAGTTCACGGGCAAGGGTGTATTCGTCTTCTAGTTCCCGGTATGCTTTCTTAAAAACCCGGACGCCTCCCGGCCTTCTTAAGAAACTTCTCATGGTCTTGAGGCGCGGGACTGTATTTAAGATCATCAATCATTTTGTCCTTTGCTAAGCTGCCGTAAGCCCCCTCAGTAAAAGCTGCGAAACGTCGGTCTGCTGGCTGGCATGTTCAATCGTTATGCCGCTTACCCGCCCGTCCGGGCCTACGTCGATCAAGGTGTTCTCGTCCAGGTCGCGGGTTTCTGTGGCCCGCTGTGGCTTGCGAAATTCGATGTACAGCGTATCTGTATCTTCAAAATACTCGACCTTCATGGTTTGAACCCCCGGTCAAAGAAAGCGTTTTGCACAGTTTCCCCATCCGCCAGAAGTATTACTCGAAGATGTCTTTCCTGGCCGGGGACTCTTCCCCATAGCCTGAGACGCCCATCCATTTGCTCTTCTTTGCGAATAGGATTTTTCATGACAGCGATAATCCAATCGTCGGTTATCATTTCGCGGTCAGGTTCCTGCCGCCTCCGGTCAAAATAAGTTGTTGTCTTCATACCGCTGCGATTAGGAGTCTCGAAAAATAAAATATTATCCCTTTTCCATCATTTGCACCACGTTGCTTTGCGCCGCCTCTTCAAGCAGCCTGCCGGCCAGCTCCGCCGCCTGCCGCAAAGTCTCTTCCCGGTAATGGACGTAGCGGCTGGTAACGTTCCGATCCAGCGCGTGAGTCATTA
>JAJYLW010000027.1 GCA_021787475.1 Actinomycetes bacterium | reverse complement strand
CAACACGATGTCGGTAAACCAGGGGCAGCCCAATACGGGCGTCAGCTACGCGCTGCAGACCGTCAGCGCACTGACAAGCTACCAGGATACGGACACGACCGCCCCGACGATCAGCAGCCCCAGCGCTGCGGCCACGGGCGATACGACCGCGACCGTGAGCAGGACGGTGAATGTGCCGGCCACCACCAAGATCGACCTGACCGGCTCCGACAGCTCCAGCGTGCACACAAACAACACCATCCTGCACGCCAGCGACACCGAGAACCTGACCGGACTGCATCCGGGAGTCACCTATACCGGCACCCTGACTGTCTATGACAACCAGGCGCTCAGCTCAAGCACGCCGATCAGCTTCACCACCAGCGGCATCGCCTGCGCCGCCAAGCTGGCGCTGACGATGTCGGCTCCAAACGCCTACTGGTACAACCTGAGCGATTACAACGCCGGCATCCTGTCGGTTGACTGGACCATCAGCAACGGCGCGACCAGCCCGAACGCGGTGGGAGTCCAGATCACGAGCAGCACCAACAGCAATGGCGTTACCGTTAACTCTGGCGTGCCTTCTGCGGCGGCCAATATCGCTACGGGCGGCTCGGCAACAGTGACAATCAAGTACAACATCCCCGTGGGTGTCGGCAGTTGGCATACCGACATGACCGGCAGCGCCCGGGATGAGTGCGGGAACTCGTACACGTTTCCCTAAGCACTGACCAGGGATCAGGCAAAATGGCAACGAACAGAGGAGAAACCGCAATGAAGAAAAAGGAAACGCGGGAACCCTACGCCAAGCCCGAACTGGTTAAGCACGAGAACCTGAAGGACCTTACCTTCGAGTGCTCAAACTGGTCGTGCAGCGTGACGGTTCCGCCGGCGCCGTAAGGCGCGGAAACGCAGTAGAAATGCAGGGGCGGCCCTCCGGGCCGCCCCTGCTGTTTACAGGAAGCCGCCTTGAGCCAATTTCCTTCTGCTTTGCAACTCCTGTAAGCTTATCCTGATGTTCTTGCTTATCATTCAATCGGCAGCGGATTTTGTCATTCACGTAATCTCCTCGCTCAGCTATTTCGGCGTATTTCTGGCAATGGCGATTGAATCAGCCTGCGTGCCGCTGCCGTCGGAGATCATCATGCCCTTTGCCGGCTACCTCGTTTACCAGGGCCAGTTCGAGCTGGCGCCGGTGGCGATCGTCGGCGCCTGCGGCAACCTGGCCGGCTCCCTACTTGCCTACTGGGTAGGCGCCCGCGGCGGCCGGCCGCTGGTGGAGAGATACGGCCGCTACGTGCTGCTTTCACAGCATGACCTAAACGTGGCCGACCGCTGGTTTTCCCGCTACGGGAGGAGCACGGTTTTCTTCACCCGGCTGCTCCCGGTGGTGAGGACCTTCATCTCGTTTCCGGCGGGGATCAGCCGCATGCGGCTCTCGTCATTTAGCGCCTACACCCTGCTGGGCGCGCTCCCCTGGTCGTTGATGCTTGCTTATGTCGGCTTCAAGCTCGGCGAGCACTGGGACACCCTGGGCGGCTATTTCCACAAAGCGGACATCTTCATCCTCGTCATCATCGCCGCCGGCCTGATCTGGTATGTCAGGCGCCACATCCGGAACCTGCGCCGGGACCGGCAGGACGCCTGAAATCGGATGCTGGATTCTGGATGTCCGAATTTGGCTTGTCTCCGTTAAAGCGGCTGCGCCAAAGCGGCGTCACGCCGGCGCATTCACTGGGCCAGAATTTCCTAATTGACGCAAATATCCTCGGCGTGATCGAGCGGCTGGCGGGTCTGGCCGCCAACGACATCATTCTGGAAGTCGGTCCCGGCGCCGGGGTTCTGACGGGGAGACTGCTTGAGCGCTGCGGCCTTGTCCATGCAATTGAGATTGACCCGAGGCTGACGGCGATGCTCAAAGAGGAGTTTGCCGGACGCGCCAACTTCCGGCTGATTGAGTCGGATGCGCTTAAGCTCTCCTTTGCCGGCCTGGATCCGCCGCCCTCCAAATTTGTCGCCAACCTTCCCTACAGCGTTGCGGCGCCGCTGGTAATGAAAAGCCTCAGGGAGCTTCCCGGGATGAAGCGATGGTGTCTGATGCTGCAAAAGGAAATTGGCGATCGCCTGTTTGCCCGTCCCGGCACGGCCGCGTATGCGGGCGTCTCGGTCATGATGCAGCTGCTGACTGAAAAAATAGCTTCTCGCCCGTTGCCGGAGACCGTTTTTTATCCGCAGCCCCGCGTACGGTCCACTCTGCTTGCTTTCCGCCGCCGGTCCGGAGCCAGATACGCCAGCTCCAATTTTGCCGCCGTCAAGGAGCTGGTTTACGCATGTTTCAGCCACCGAAGGAAGACGCTTGCCAACAGCCTTGCCGCAGATGCGGCTGGCCGGCGGCCGCCGGCCCTGGCTGGCCAGGGGCCGGATGAGATAAAAAATATTGCCGAGCGGTTGCTGGTGCGCCTGGGGCTTGATGCAAACGCCAGGGCGGCGCAGCTTGCGCCCGGGCAGCATGAGCGGTTAGCGCAGCTAATTATAGAAAATGTTGAAGGACCTGAAAGCCATACCAACGGAATTGGCAACGCAGCACAATCACCTCATGAGCAGCCGGCCTGATTCCCCCGTTCAGATTCTGGCGCCGGCCAAGATAAATCTGAACCTCGCTGTCGGCCCCCGGCGCGCCGACGGCTATCACCGCGTATGCTCCCTGATGGAGCCGGTTTCTCTTTTTGACAGGCTGGTGATGAAGCGCCGCCGGGCAGGAGGCCTGGCGCTTGACGGCGGCGGTGTTCCCGCAGCTGAAAACACGGTGACAAAAGCGGTTCTGGCCCTCGAGAAGCTGACGGGATTCAGGCTGGATGCAAAAATTGAGCTGGAGAAGGGGATACCGGTGGCGGCCGGACTGGGGGGCGGCAGCTCTGATGCCGCCACGGCGCTAAAGCTGATCGAGTCAACTTTCGGCCTGAAAGTCAGCGAAGCGGAAATGGCCGCCTTGGCCTTTTCAGTCGGAGCCGATGTGCCGTTTTTCCTCAAGAACGGCGCCCGGCTGGCGGAGGGCGCCGGGGAAGATCTTGCTGATGTGGGCTGCCTCCCGAACCACTGGATCGTGCTGGCCTCGCCCGGATTTGAGCTCTCCGCAGAGCGCGTTTACCAGAAGTTCGATGAGATGGGCGGCGGCGATGAAATGGAGTTTGCCGGGCGCAGTCGCCGGCTGCATGAAGATATAGCGGCATTGGGCGGCTTTGAGTCCTTGAGCCGGGTTATTCGAAATGACCTTGAGCCGGCGGCCGTCTCGATTTGCAGCGGCGTGGCGGAGCTGAAGCAGCGGATGGAGGAGGCCGGCTGCGCCGCGGTCCTTATGAGCGGCAGCGGGCCTTCGGTTTTTGGGTTGTTCCCAGACAGTGAAAGCGCCCGGGCCGCTGCCAGGCGGCTGCGTCCAAGGGTTCCCAGCGTTTGGGTTGTCAGGCCGCTTTTATAGATTAGATTTAAACGTTTCGCGTTTCAGATATGAGTTTCACGGTAACGGATGCGATCCGCCGCCTTTCAGGGCAATTCCCCACTAATTTAAGCGTTTTCCCCGATTTTAAAATTCTCGCAAACGGATAAACTGTTTCCGAAAGTTTTGCGGACTCCCAATCGGGTAAAAGAATGGAAAGCCCACACAAATTGGAAACCTCGATCTTGACAAAAATGTTTAATAAAGTTGGGTACCCCCACCCCCGGCGGACAGAGTCGATGCGCACGGTCGCCAATAAGAAGCAAAGATTCTTTTTGGCGTTGTTGCGATTTTCGGCTTTGTCCGCCGCCCGTTTTTCCCCGCGGCGCGCCGCGGGCGCAAAGAGGCGCTTACTGTGTTTCGCTGACAAGAAACATGGAATCCTTGCCGGCCGGGGGCGGATAGAATCATGAACGAGATCAGTTTTATGAAGCTTGTCAAACAAAAGGGCGAGTACGGCTCCGAGCGGGAGGCCAGCCGCGCCGTCGGCTCCGTTTTTTCAACGATAAAGTCGTGGCTGTCGCCGTCTGCGTCTGAAACGATGCGCAATGTCCTGCCACAAGATGCATCCCAGCTCTGGAGCTTCGCGCCCCTCGAGTTCAAAACTGGCGCAGGCAGGTCCCCGGGCACCAGGGCCGGAGCCCTCCATTTCGTCCTCAGGGTGCAGCAGGCGGGCCGGTACCGTTCTTCCCGGAGCGCGCAGCGGGCCGCCGTCTCGGTGCTGGCGGCCCTGACCGGATCGCTGCCGGGAGAATCGGGAAAGTTTCTCAGGCGAATGTTTCCCCCCGAAATTATCGCCGCCTGGCGCGCCCAGGAAGGCAAAGCAGCATAATATTTGCCTCCCATATCGCGAAGGCAGGTTTCTTCCCTTCGGTTTTCTTTCTTTCCCCAAACTGCCGTTCAAATCGTGGTTTTTAGGGTTGTCCACCATCCAAAATCCACCATCCGGTTTATGCTATACTTTTCCGGCCTTCGCTGGCTGCCATTGGGGCGTAGCCAAGTGGTAAGGCAACGGGTTTTGGTCCCGTGATTCGGAGGTTCGAATCCTCCCGCCCCAGCCAGGATAGTTTGATTCGCGGCCGGGGGCAGTGTTACCCAAAGCGCTAACCAATCCCGGGCACGTCAGCATTCTTCGCGCCTGGGAGCATCTTGTTTTATGGAATCTGCTGAAAACGAAGGGCCGAAACGGGACCTGGCCGTGGTTATTCTGGCGGCGGGCCTGGGCACCCGCATGAGATCCAGGACCGCCAAGGTGCTTCATCATGTTTGTGGCCGGCCAATGATTTCCTGGGTAAGCGCCGCCGCCGGGGCTGTGGCGCCACAGCGGTTGCTGGTGGTGCTCGCCCCCGACCTCGCCGCCGCCGCCGTCCACCAGGTGATGCCTCAGAACGCCGAGGCCGTGCTGCAGGAGCAACAGCTCGGCACCGGCGATGCGGTTGGGACTGCCGCGGCCGCCCTGCCAGAATTTGAAGGTGACCTGCTGGTCATAAACGGGGACACGCCGCTCATTACGGGGGATGCCATTGATGATCTCCTGGACGCTCACCGTCAATCCATGCCGGCCTGTACCATGCTGACCGTCCGGACGGGTGACCCTTCCGGGTACGGGCGCGTCTGCCGCGACGCCGACGGGCGCGTCGTCCGGGTTGCTGAAGAGCGGGACGCGAACCAGGCGGAAAAAAAAATTTGCGAAATAAACGCCGGCGTTTATGTTTTTGACGCGGTTGCCCTCTGGCCCGCCCTTGAGCAGGTTCAGTCCGGCAACTCCCAGGGAGAATTTTATCTGACCGATGTGGTGGAGATTCTTTCGGCCGGCCGGCAGGTTGTCATGGCGCATGAAACAGACGACCCGGACCTGGTGCTGGGGGTCAACTCCCGCCAGGACCTGGCTGTTGCGGAGAAGGCGATGCGGCGCCGCATTCTCGACCGCCACATGGCCGCGGGGGTGACGGTGAGAGATCCGGCCTGCACCTATGTCGAGGCGGATGTTACAATTGGCCGGGATACCGTGCTGGAGCCAATGACGGTGCTGGCGGGAAGCACGCAGATTGGCGAGGATTGCGTCATCGGGCCCGCGGCCCGGATCGTTGACTCGGAAATTGACGACGGAGTGACGCTGGTTGCCTCCAACGTGGCCGGGGCCAGGATTGACGCCGGTTGCAGCGTGGGTCCGTATGCTTACATCAGGCCGGGGACCAGGCTGATGCAGTCAGCCAAAGCGGGCGCCTTTGTTGAGATCAAGAACAGCGTCGTGGGGGAGGCAGCCAAGGTTCCCCACTTAAGTTACATCGGCGATGCCGAGATTGGCAGCCGCACCAATGTCGGCGCCGGCAACATTACCGCTAATTATGACGGCGTCAGCAAGTTCCGCACCGTGATTGGCGATGACGTTCACACTGGCGCCGATACTGTTTTCGTTGCTCCGGTAACAATCGGCGATGGCGCCATGACCGGAGCCGGCTCGGTTATAACCGGCGACGTCCCGGCGGACGCGCTCGGAATCGCCCGCGCCAATCAGAAAAATATCGAAGGTTACGCCAGAAAAAAATTTGCTAGGGAGGAGAAAGACTAGTCAATGTCATCCAGCATCCAGAATCGGGGTTTTCGGGTTAATCCACCATCCACCATCCACCATCCACCATCCGTTTTATCATGACCCCCAGCAGCATTCTCGCCCAGAAGAACAAGCGGCTGATGCTGTTCTGCGGCCGGAGCGTGCCCGGGCTTGGAGAGAAGATCGCCGAAAATCTTCATATCAAGCTGGGGGATATCGAGACAAAGACATTCAGCAACGGCGAGATCTACGTGCGCTACAAGGAGAACATTCGCGGGAGCGACGCATTCCTGATCCAGTCAACCAGCAGCCCGGTCAACGACAACCTGATGGAGCTGCTGATCATGGTGCAGGCGGCGCGGCTGGCCTCCGCCCGGAGGATCACCGCCGTCATGCCCTGGATGGGCTACTGCCGCCAGGACAAGAAATCAGCCGGGCGCGAGCCGATCAGCGCCAAGCTGGTGGCCGACCTGCTTCAGGTGGCCGGCGCCGACAGGGTTTTGACCATGGATCTGCATCAAGGACAGGTGCAGGGATTTTTTGACATCCCTGTCGATCATATGACGGCGCTGTCCATCCTCGCCGGTCATTTCCGGCTCAAGCAGATTCCCCAGGAGCAACTGGTGGTGGTGTCGCCGGACGTCGGCGGCGTCAAGCGGGCGAAGAAGTTTGCCGAGAAACTGGGCGACGGTGTCGACCTGGCCATTTTGACAAAGACCCGCCCCAGCCACAATGTCGCCGAGATCATGGAGGTTATCGGCCGCGTCAAAGACAAGACGGCGGTCATGGTCGACGACATGATCGACACAGGGGGGACGATCGCAGCCGGCGCCGGGGTGCTTAAGGACATGGGCGCGCGCGAAGTCTATGCCACCTGCACGCACGCCGTCCTTTCCGGCTCCGCGTATGAGCGGCTCGAGGAAGCGCCGGTCGCCGAGGTGGTAGTCACGGACACGCTCCCCTTGAATCCCGGCAAAAAGAACGACAAAATAAAAGTGCTGTCAACGGCGTCGACGCTGGCGGATACGATTCAGAGCGTTTTCCTGGACGAGTCCGTCAGCCGCCTGTTCGAGGGGGACGACCAGTTATTCTGATAACTGTTTTGCGTTTCGCGTTTGTGTTGGCAATTCTGATGGTTTAACTTAAAGACCAAAAAACACGAAACTCAAGAATCGAGGTTCCTGTGAAAAAGGTTGAGCTTAAAGTCAGGGAGCGCGACAATTTCGGCAGCGCCGAATCGCGCCGCCTGCGGAGCAGCGGCTGGATCCCGGGCGTGCTTTATGGCGGCGGCAACAGCAGCGTCCCGCTTGCCGTTGAAGCAAAGTCGCTCAAGAAAGCGCTTGGCCGTGAAGGCGGCAGCGCCATCCTCTCGCTTGCTTTCGATGGCAAGAAGAAAGAACACCCGGCCATCCTCAAGGAGTATCAAAGCGATCCCGCCGGCAGGGGGTTGCTGCATGTTGATTTCATGGAAGTCCGGATGGATCAGCCGGTGGAAGCGACCGTGCGCCTGGAACTGGTGGGAAACGCCGCCGGCGTCCGCGATGGTGGCATTCTCGATCATTCGCTGCGGGAGCTGCATGTTCGCTGCCTTCCCGGGGATATTCCCGAAGCTGTCAATTATGACGTCGAGCAGATGCAAATTGGCGACTCGATCAAGGTTGCCGACATTCCCGTGCCCCCGAAAGTCGAAATCCTGAACGACCCCGATTCCCAGGTTGCCAGCGTTATCCCGCCAACCATCGTCAGGGAAGAGGCTGCTCCGGAGGAGGCCGAAGAAGAGGCCGCCGCCAAGGAAGGAGCTGAGGTTGAAGCGGCGCCGGCGCCTGCAGGCGGCGAGGAAAAATAAGATGGAATGCATCTAGTTGTCGGCCTGGGCAACCCCGGCGAGGAGTACTCGCTTACCCGGCATAACGTCGGCTTTATGGTGGCGGAGCGATTCCGCCGGGCGCACGGCCTGGTTCGCCTTCGCCGCCGTTATGGGGGAAAATATGGAGAGGGCGCGCCGGCAGCCGACCAGTGGCGGTGCTGCTGCCGCTGACATTCATGAACAGCTCCGGCGATGCCGTTGCCGCAGCAGCCGCCGCCAAGCACATTCCTCTTGAAGATATTACCGTCATTCACGATGACATCGATTTCCCGCTGGGCGTTGTCCGGTTGCGGCAGGGCGGCGGCAGCGGCGGCCACAAAGGACTTGAAAGCATCGCCGCCAGGCTGGGCTCGGCGGGTTTCAACCGTGTCCGGGTCGGCATTGGCCGACCCGTTGACCCAGACGCAGATGTAAGCGAATTCGTTCTTTCCCCATTTGATCCGGACGAGACAGGCCTTGAAGTAATGCTTGACGCGGCGGTGGAATGTGTGGAAGCGGTAATCAGAGACGGGATCGAAGCCGCCATCAACCGCTGCAACCGGCGCCAGCCTGGATAAACAGGTTTCCCAGTTTCCTGTTTCCGGTTAACCTCTCCTTGTTAATGTAAAGAAGTTTTTCCGATGCCGATTACTGATTACATTTCTGCCTATGGACCGTACCGGCAGTTGGTGTCGGCGCTGGGAGGGATCGGCGTCCGTGCTTACGCCGCTCCATCCTTCCAGGGGTATCTGCTGGCGGCCCTGGCAGCCGAGCTGACAGGGCCGCTGCTGCTGGCGGCTCCGGATGCGGCCGGGTCGGTGCGGCTGGCCGCGGAGCTCAAAGCCTACGCGGACATGCCGGTCAGGCGGCTGCCGTCACGGGGTGTGGCGCGCGGCAGCGGCCTGGCGCCGTCGCGGCAGGCGGTCGGCCTTCGCCATGAGGCCCTTGCGGCCCTTCAGGCGGGAGCGCCCTGCATCGTCGTCGCCGACGCCGCCGCTCTAATGGAACGCGAGCTTGGCGCACGGTCCTGGCCACAGCCGCTCTCCATCAGCCGTTCGGAGAGCGCCGGTTTCGATTCCATTGTTGAACGGCTTGCCGGGCTGGGCTACGAGCGCCTGGACCAGGTCGAGGATCCGGGCCAGTTCTCGGTGCGGGGCGGCATCATCGACTTGTTTCCTGCAAACGCCACCGCGCCGTTGCGACTGGAGTTCTGGGGCGACGAGCTCGCATCATTGCGGCGTTTCTCCCCCTTCACCCAGAGGTCGCTGGCGGATGAAGAAAGGACGACTGTGTTCGCCGCCGCCGAGCCCGAGCCGGCGGCTGGAAACGGTCTCCTGGCCGCAGAGGAGAATATCCGGCTGTTCCGCATCGATCCGGAAGTTGCGACAGCTTCTGTTGCGTCATTCTGGGAGGAGGCCTCGGATCAGCTGGGGGAAGCGCCGGCCGCAGGGCTTTATCTGCGCCCTGATGAACTGGAAAAACAGCTTGCCGCCGCCGGGCGCCTGACGCTGGAGAGCCTGCCTTCCGACCAGCCTCACCGGTTTGCCGTCTCCGGCATTGACTTTAGCTGCCGCAAAATTGAGGAGGCCGCCCGCCTGCTTAAGCGCCTCGCCTTTGTAAATTTCCGCGTTTTCGTCTGCTTCTCAACGGAGGGCGCCGCTAGGCGCGCCGCCCACGGGTTGGCGGATTCAGCGGCGCTGCTTGAGCCGGGGCGGCCCTGGCCGGACGGCCCGGGCGCCTGGTTGATCGTGGCGCCTCCGCCGGCGGGCTTTCTTAGCCGCGAGATGAGGCTGGCGGTGGTGCCGGAGAAGGCCCTTTTCAGGCCTGGGCGCGCCGCCCGCAGCCAGCAGCTTGTTCTGGGCGGACGGGCTGTGCTTTCTTTCCGCGACCTTGCCGGCGGCGACTTCGTCGTTCATCAGGATCACGGCATCGGCATATTTGATTCCATCCAGACCCGGACAGTCGCCGGCGTCACCAGGGATTACCTGTTGTTGCGCTTCCGGGATGATGACCGGTTGTACGTGCCCCAGGAGCAGATCGCGCGCGTCTCCCGCTACGTCGGCGCCGGGGCGGGAGCGCCGCCACTCAACAAACTGGGCGGCCGCGCCTGGGAACTGGCCCGCTCGCGCGCCCGCACCGCCGCCCGCGAGATGGCGGGCGAGTTGCTTCAGCTTTACGCGGTCAGGCAGAGCCTTCCCGGCCATGCCTTCGGACCCGACAACGAGTGGCAGCTTCAGCTGGAGGCGGACTTCCCCTTCATTGAAACTGACGACCAGGCGGCCGCCATTGCGGACGTGAAGGATGATATGGAAGCTCCCCATCCAATGGACCGGCTCATCTGCGGCGACGTCGGCTACGGCAAGACTGAGGTGGCCCTCCGGGCCGCATTCAAGGCAGCCTCCCAGGACAGGCAGGTGCTGATGCTGGCGCCAACCACCATCCTCGCCCTCCAGCATTTCAATACATTCAGCGGCCGGTTTCGCAAGTTTCCCGTCAATGTGGAGATGATCTCCCGCTTCCGCTCGCCGGCAAGAAGCCGCCGCATCGCGGCGGAATTTCGCAAGGGCAGGATTGACGTCCTGATTGGAACGCACAGGCTGCTCTCCGCCGACGTTGAACCCCGCCGGCTGGGGCTGGTCATTATTGATGAGGAGCAAAGGTTTGGCGTTGGCCAGAAAGAGGCGCTCCGGCAACTCCGGCTCAAGGTTGACGTTCTCAGTCTTTCGGCCACTCCTATCCCGCGCACGCTGCAGATGTCGCTGTCGGGGCTGCGCGACATCAGCATCATGGAGACGCCGCCGCCGGGGCGAAATCCGATCCGCACCTTTGTCGGCGTCTACGATCAGAGTCTGGCCGGCGAGGCGATCAGCAGAGAGATTGACCGCGGCGGCCAGGCCTTCTTTCTCCACAACCGCGTTCAGACAATTGAGGCTAGGGCCGACGAGCTGCGGGCGCTTTTTCCAAAAGTCAGATTCCTGGTCGCGCACGGGCAGATGCTGGAAGGGAAGCTGGAAGCGGTCATGGCTGCTTTTATCAACCGCGAAGCCGATGTGCTGGTGTGTACCTCAATTATTGAAAGTGGTCTTGATATCCCCAGCGTCAACACCTTGATCGTCGACCATGCCCAGCGACTGGGGCTGGCGCAGCTCTACCAGATCCGCGGCCGCATCGGCCGCTCGCCGGTGCCGGCGCACGCCTATCTGTTCTACCCGCCGGAAGAAGCGCCAACGCCGGCGGCGATGGCGCGGCTCTCGACCTTAGGCGATTACACCGAGCTGGGGTCGGGGTTCCGGATCGCCATGCGCGACCTGGAGATCCGCGGCGCCGGCAACCTGCTGGGCCAGGAGCAGTCCGGCCATGTGGCCGCAGTCGGTTTTGACATGTATTGTGATTTGATCAGGAGGGCCGTCGCCGCCCTTGAGAACAAGCCGGTGGAAGACCGGCGGGTCGTCAGGCTTGACATCGATCTGGATGCGTATATACTGGCCGCCTACATCCCCTTTGAGGCGGCCAGGATTGACGTCCACCACCGCGTCGCCGCCGCCCGCGACGAAGGGGAGCTTGAGGAGCTTCAGTCAGAGCTTAAGGACCGTTTCGGCGAACTCCCGGCGGTCGTATATAATCTTCTGGATATGCAGGCAATTCGTCTTCGCGCCGCGCTCATCGGCGCCGCTTCGGTTTCTTTTCGGCGGGGACGCCTTCAGCTTGGCGGCCTTATGCTTGACGCCGGCCAGAGGTCGGCCCTGGAGGAAACCGGCCTCAGGCTGGCCTACAGCCCGCTCAAGCAGACGCTGGCGGTGTGGCCGCCGGCTCAGGCGGGCGAGGGCGTTTCTGTTGTAAACCAGGCGCTTGATGCTATAATTGGTAGTCTTTTTACACCCGTATCAAAGTTCTAGCCACAGGGGAGATCATTAATGTTGAAGAAACTTTTTTTTGTTGCCGTAATCCTGTCGGCGGCGGTTGTCTGGGCCGGCTGCGGCGGCTTGCCGAAAAGCGCGGTGGCGGAGGTCAACGGCAAGGTAATCACGAAGGAAGATCTGGACAACAAGATTGAGGATTTAAAGGCGCAGTACGGCTCCCAGGGAGGATTTCCGCAGCCGGGCACTGCCGAGTACAGCCAGTTTGAAAAGCAGGTTGTGGACGAGCTGGTCACGGAGCAGGTTATCTGGTTCGAAGCCGACAAAATGGGCCTCACCGTCAGCGAAGACGATGTCAACAAGCAGGTCGACCAGATCAAGCAGTCAACCGGCGGCGAGCAGCAGTTCCAGCAGGCGCTGGCGCAGCAGAACATGTCGCTTGACCGTCTCAAGGACAATATCCGCAAGGGCTTGCTCTACCAGAAGGTGTTTAACCAGATTACCAAGAATGCGCCCCAGGTCACGGACGCCCAGGCGCAGGCCTACTACAACCAGAACCAGTCCGATCCGCAGTTCCAGAAGCCCGAGACCCGCCACGTGCGCCATATCCTCGTTGCCGATCAGGCGACCGCCCAGAAGATAAAGGCGCAGCTTGCCGCCGGCGCCGATTTCACGGCGCTGGCCAAGCAGTACTCCACCGACACCAGCACCAAGGACAAGGGCGGCGACCTGGGTGACGTCCCCAGCCAGAACAGCGGCTTCGACCCCGCGTTCGAGCAGGCGATGGACAAGCTGGGGCCGGGCCAGATCTCCGATCCCGTCCATACCCAGTACGGCTGGCACATCATCCAGGTGCTGTCCGTCGAGCCGGCGGGGAAGGAGACCTTCGCTCAGGCCAAGGACCAGATCAAGAGCCAGCTGACGCAGAACAACCAGCAGCAGGCGTTTCTCAACTGGCTTGACAAGGTGAAGAAAAACTACAGCATCACCTACGCGGACCAGTACAATCCGACGATTTCCACGCCGGCGGCGCCGGGTACGGCTCCTGCCGGCGGCGCCACTGCTCCCGCGGGCGGAGCCCCGGCCCCGGCGGCAACGGCCCCGGCGCCGGGTCATTAAGACGGCTTCCCGCGAAGGACCGGTTTTGTGACAGGAAGAGCATCATTGGTCAAAATAATGATGGCGGCGGCGCTGGCGCTGGCGGTTGCTGCAATCCTGTCCGGCTGCGGCGACGCTGTCGTTGCCACGGTCAACGGCCAGAACATCACCAAATCCGAGCTTGACCGGGCGATCAAGTTCAACTGGGGCTCAAAGGCGGGCAACCCGGGCTCCGCTCAGTACAAGTCCTTTGAGCAGCAGATGACTGACATCCTCGTCGTCCAGAAGATCATCAACGCCGAGGCGCAGAAAAGGGGCATCACCGTCACCGACGCCGAGATCAACAGCGCTTACAGCCAGGAGCAGCAAGCCGCCGGCGGCGCCGACAAGTTGAAGAGCAAGATGAGCGACGCCGGCGTCAGCCAGGACCAGCTCAATGACATGCTCCGGGACGACCTCTATTTCCAGAAGCTCTTCGCGGCGGTAACCAAAAGCGTGCCCCAGGTGACTGACGCTGAGGCGCAGGCCTACTATAACCAGCATAAAACTGACGGCACCTTCAATGAACCGGAGAAGCGGCACGTGCGCCATATCCTCGTTGCCGATCAGGCGACCGCCCAGAAGATAAAGGCGCAGCTTGCCGCCGGCGCCGATTTCACGGCGCTGGCCAAGCAGTACTCCACCGACACCAGCACCAAGGACAAGGGCGGCGACCTGGGTGACGTCCCCAGCCAGAACAGCGGCTTCGACCCCGCGTTCGAGCAGGCGATGGACAAGCTGGGGCCGGGCCAGATCTCCGATCCCGTCCATACCCAGTACGGCTGGCACATCATCCAGGTGCTGTCCGTATCGCCGCCGGGAGTGCAGCCATTCGACCAGATCAAGGACGACCTGAAACGCAGCTTGCTCCTGGAGCAGCAGCGCAGCGTTTTTGACAAATGGCTTTCTGATACCCGCGCCAGTTACAAGATAAGCTACTCGGCGGGATATGAGCCTGCCGCCACCCAGAAGGTCGGGGCCGAACAGTCCTCCGGCTCGTCCACCCAGCCGTAGCCGGCGGAGGTCTAAAGCTTGACGGCTTCAGAATTTCCGCCAGAAGGGGAAGACCGGCTCGCGGAATCCCTGCTGCAGCTGGACCGGTTGGTGCGGCGGCTCCGGCGCGAGTGCCCGTGGGACCGCGAGCAGGATGTTGACGATATTGTCGCCTTCACCCTTGAAGAAACCTACGAGCTGATCGACGCCGTCCATGAGGACGATGGCGCCGCCGTCATCGGTGAACTGGGCGACCTCCTGTTCCATATCTACTTTCTCTCTTCCCTGGCCCGGGAGCGCGGCTGGGGCGGCCTGGCGCAGGTCGCCGGGTCCGTCGCCCAAAAGCTGATCGAGCGTCATCCGCATGTCTTTGCCGGCGAGCAGGCCGGCACCGCCGCCGAGGTAGTGCGGCGCTGGGAAGAGATCAAGCGGGACCGCGAAGGCCGGCAGGGAATATTTCATGACACGCCGGCATCGCTGCCGGCGCCGCTTTTTGCCAGGCGGCTGCAGGGGCGGGCCGCCGCCGTTGGTTTCGACTGGGACCGGCACGATCCTGTTTTTGCCAAGATTGATGAAGAGCTGGCGGAGTTGAGAGAGGAACTTTCTGCCGAGGCGCCGGCTGAGCCGGGCGAGCGCGGCCCGGGCACCGGCGTCTATCACGAAGTCGGCGATCTGTTGTTTGCTGCTGTCAACCTGGCGCGCAAACTGGGGGTTGATCCCGAGCTGGCCTTAAGAAGCGCCGCGGTCCGCTTCCGGGAACGGGTGGAGGCGGCCGCGTCCCTGGCGGCCGAGTCCGGGCAAGACTTCAACCGCCTGCCGCTGGAGCGGCAGGAAGAGTATTACCAGCAGGCAAAAAAGGGATAAAAGCGGATGGTGGATTCTTGATGCTCGATATCCCCCCTGGCTTAGCTTGACACATAGAATATAATCGCTATAGTTCCCGGAACTCGCAACTTAAACTTAACACCGCAAGAGGAGGCTGAATTGCCTATTATCGTTGGTTTGCATGCACGGCAGATTCTTGACTCCCGGGGCAACCCGACTGTCGAAGTGGAGGCGGAGCTGGCGGACGGGTCAGTGGGGCGGGCGGCGGTGCCCTCGGGGGCGTCCACCGGGACTCTGGAAGCAGTTGAGTTGCGCGACGGCGGCGCCGCTTACGGCGGCAAGGGAGTCATGCAGGCGGTGGAGAACGTCAATGGACCGATAGCGGATGAAGTTGTCGGGGTGGAGGCTGCGTCGCAGCGCGAGCTGGACAATCTCCTGATCGCCCTGGACGGCACCGGCAACAAGGGCCGGCTGGGAGCCAACGCCATCCTGGGAACATCGCTGGCGGCCGCCAGGGCCGCCGCCCGGAGCGCCTGCCTGCCGCTTTACCATTATCTCGGCGGCGCCGGCGCCTATCTCCTGCCGGTGCCTATGATGAATATTTTAAACGGCGGCGCCCACGCGGACAACAACGTTGACATTCAGGAATTTATGTGCGTCCCCGTTGGCGCCGCCAGCTTCGCGGAAGCGCTGCGCATGGGCGCCGAGGTTTTCCATGCGCTCAAGGGCGTTCTCCACAAAAAGGGCCTTGGCACAACCGTCGGCGACGAGGGCGGGTTTGCCCCGAACCTGTCGGCCAATCGGGAAGCGATCGAGTATATTCTCGGAGCGGTGGAAACCGCCGGTTTCAAGCCGGGCGACGATGTTGCCGTCGCGCTTGATCCCGCCGCCAGCGAGTTCTTCAGGGAGGGGCATTATGACCTCGCCGGCGAGGGGGTCATGCTTGACGCCGGCGGGATGATTGATTATTATGCCGGGCTCGTCGACGATTATCCAATTATGTCAATCGAGGACGGCATGGCCGAAGACGACTGGCCCGGCTGGCAGGAATTGACGCGGAGGCTGGGAGGCCGCATCCAGCTGGTGGGCGACGATATTTTTGTCACCAACACCGGCATTTTAAAAAGAGGAATTGAGGAAAAAGTAGCCAATTCTATCCTTATCAAAGTGAACCAAATTGGTACCCTATCGGAGACGCTGGACGCCATTTCGATGGCGCGGGCCGCCGCCTACACGGCGGTCATCTCGCACCGGTCGGGCGAGACGGAAGATACCACGATTGCCGATATCGCGGTGGCCACCGGCGTCGGCCAGATAAAGACGGGCGCTCCGTCAAGGAGCGAGCGCGTTTGCAAATACAATCAGCTTTTGCGAATCGAGGAGCAGCTTGGCGACGCCGCCGGATTTCCAGGCCTGGCGGCCTTCCCCCAGTCCTAAAAGCTGCCGGATGAAAAGCAGCGGCCGCAGCCCGGCCGCCGGCTTCAAAAACCCGAAAGTTGAGGCGGCTGACGGCTGTCCGGTTACCGGGCCTCCGCCGCAAGGGAATGTTTGTACGGCCCTGCCCGGTTGTGCCGGCGGGGAGGAAATTACAGGAAGGGAGGTGTTAGATGGCGGCAAGTGACCTGTCGGAGGTGACGGATTCTGATTTCGACGACGAGGTGATCCGGTCGGGCATCCCCGTCCTTGTTGATTTTTGGGCGGAATGGTGCGCTCCCTGCCGGATGGTTGCCCCGGTGCTGGAAGAGCTGGCGGCCGAGTTTTCCGGAAGGCTGAAGGTGGTTAAACTCAATGTGGACGCCAACCGCGAGACGGCAACAAAGTACGACATCATGAGCATTCCTACCGTAATCCTGTTTAAAAAAGGGGAAATTATCAAGCAAGTGGTTGGCGCTCTTCCAAAGGAATCGCTAATCAGAGAGCTTGATCTGGGGGAGGAAATATAAAAAACCGGATATTGGATTTTGGTCATTGGATAAAAACAAAAACAATTTGCTCTTTAAACTGATGATCCTCTTCACTCAGGATAATCAGAAAAAATAATGATGCGAGGGGCTTGTCGGGACTTGGTCGAAGGAAGGCTGAGGCGGAGTGCTGTGGGGGGCGGCCCGGCGGGCGCCGCCGG
>JAJYLW010000011.1 GCA_021787475.1 Actinomycetes bacterium | reverse complement strand
GGACGGCGGCAGGCTGCGTAACCCGCCCCTGCGGGGCTCAGACAGTCCTCGCCGGAAACCCCGCCGTCCTCCTTGCTTCGCTTCGGCCTCCCTGCGGCCAAATCCCGGCAAGCCCCTCGCAACAATACATTTCCGTGGCTATCCCGAGCGGGTTGTATGATTAATTCAAGGATTGTCATGTGAAACGTTAAACGGATTCAAGGGCGCTTATTTTGGTTCGATCAGGCCGTAATTGCCGTCCCGGCGGCGGTAGATGACATTGGTGTCGTTTGATTCGGAGTTGCGGAAGACAAAAAAATCATGACCGATCATCTCCATTTGCAGAGCCGCTTCCTCGGCGGACATCGGCTTGACGGTAAAGGACTTGGTTTTAACGATTGTCGGGCCTTCCGATTCCTCGTGCTCGTTTTCCATCCCGAATTCCAACGGCTCCGGCGGCAAGGAGCCGCGCCCGTGCGCATTGTGGCTGATCAGCTTGCCGCGATATTTCTTTACCTGCCTGTCAAGCTTGTCGGCCACAAGGTCAATGGAGGCGTACATGTCGGTAGAAGCGCCTTTGGCCCTGATCACAGGCCCCTTGGTGAAGATGGTTGCCTCGGCAACCTGGTTGTCGGCAATGCTTGGGTTTTTCTCGCAGAAAAGTTCGACCTCCATTGTGCTGGCGCTGTTTAGATGCTTGCCCAGCTTGGACAGCTTGTCGCTTGCATATGTGCGCAGCGCTTCGGAAACCGTGATGTTTCTGCCCTTTACCTGAAAGTTCATTTGATCCTCCACTGCCTGTTTGCAAATCCTGAGCACCCGCCGGCGCCCGTTATACTATTCTTTAACTGTCCGGGCGAAGGTCCAAACATCAACCCTGGCGCCCAGGCCTCCGCAGAGAACCCGGGCGCACTCGGCCGCTGTTGATCCGGTGGTGTAAACATCATCTATCAGCAAAATTCTGCTGTTTGGCGGCCCTGCTTCCTTTCGCAGGGCAAAGCTTCCTGCCAGATTATTTTGGCGTTGCTTGGAGTTGAGCCGGTTTTGGGGCGGGGTTGGGTGTTTTTTCTCAAGAAGCCCCGTGAGTGGCAGATCCAGAAGCCGGGAAAGCGCCTTGGCGTAAAGCTCCGCCTGGTTGTAGCCGCGGGAGGCCAGCTTTGATCTGTGCAGAGGCACATAAGTTAGGGTAACGTCTTTCTCCGGCACAGTCAAACTAGCTGCGCTACAGGAGATTGCCGCCATCAGCCGGGCCAGACGCTGCTGGCCGCCATACTTTAGGGCATGAACGAGGCTCCGCCCGGGGCCCTCAAACCGGAAGGCGGCACGGGCAAAGCCAAATGGCAGGTTGCGCCCGCGGCACTCCGCGCAGGTGGCTACCTTGTCAAGGCCGGGCCGGCCGCAGCGGCTGCAATTCTCTGGCCCGATCGCGGTCAGCGCCTCGGCGCAGCTCTGGCAGAGCCAGTACCCGAAAGCGCCGCAATGAACGCACCGCAGCGGGAAAAGAACCGATAAGAGATTGTCAATAAACCCCGGCTCGGGCACCCGAAAAGTCAAGTCGCCATCCATCACCACAACGCCTGTTACTCCGGCGTGGGATAAAGGCGAGAGGGAAGCCCATTCTTGCAAGTGGGCCTTTAGAAAGCAAGCCCGCTGCTTAATGCGGGATTTTCATTACTTCATATGGCTTTCGGCCTCGACCACCGTGAACGGTTCCAGCTTGACCCTGGAGTCAATGACGCTGCCGGCGCCGATGACGCAACGGTCGCCCACCACCGCGTCCAGGCCGATGCGGACATCATCCCGAATATATGCTCCCTTGCCAATGATGCCGCCCATCACCTTGGCGCCGGCGCCGGTCTGGACCGCGCCCCACTTGATGACACCTTCCAGCGACGCTCCCGCCTCGATCACGCTATGGTCGCCGATAATGAGAGGGCCGCTGAGGCTGACGTTTTCGCCGACACGGCAGTAATCGCCCAGCAGAACCGGCGGTTTTATTTTCGCTGATGTGGAAATGCGGGTGGCTTTGCCGATGTAGATTCCCGGCTGTCGTTCTTTCCCCGGCACTTTTACCTTGACTTTCCCGGTGAGGGCGTCAAAATTACCGATGCGGTACTGCTCCAGGCTGCCAACGTCGTTCCAGTAACCATCTGTTTTAAAGCCATAAAAAGGGATACTTTTGGCTACCAGTTCAGGAAAAAGCTGTTTGCCAAAGTCGTAAAAAGTATCTTTGGGAATGTAATCGAAGATAGCGGGTTCAAACAGATAGATGCCGCAGTTGCAAAGCCGGCTCAGCTCTTCCCCCGGATCCGGTTTTTCCTGGAAACCAATAATTCGGTTACCCTTGTCGCGGATAACGACGCCGAAACGGCCGGGATCCTCCACTTCCTTTAACGCCAGTGACGCAATGCCGCCGGCCTGCTTGTGCTGACGAAGAAATTTGGTCAGATCCATGTCGGTGAGGGCATCGCCGCTGATGACGAGAAAAGTATTGTCTCCGAAGAACTTTTGCACATTCTTGACGCCGCCAGCAGTGCCCAGCAGCTCCGGCTCAAGCGAGTAACGAAGCTCGACGCCGAGTTTCTGGCCGCGGCCAAAATAGTTGGTGATCGCATGCGGGTGGTAGTGAAGATTGGCTACTGCCTCATCAAACCCATGCTTTTTGATCAAGCGAAGGATATGATACATAACCGGGCGGTTGACAATAGGGGCCATCGGCTTGGAGATGGAGCCGGTAAGCGGCCTCAGGCGCGTGCCCAGCCCTGCTGCCAGTACCATTGATTTCAAACTATTTGCCTTTCTTGGCGGCGGCCAGGCTTTCAGCGTACGGTTCCCGGTGCACACCGGCTTCGGTAATGATGGCAGTCACATTTTCGTGGGGCGTCACATCAAAGGCGGGGTTGCAGACAGGGGTGCCCGGCGCTGCGCACTCGCAGTCACGGAAACGGGTGACCTCGGCCGGCTCCCGTTCTTCGATCGGAATGTGGTCCCCGTCTGGAAGACTCAAGTCAACGGTTGATGTGGGCGCCGCCACGTAGAACGGAACGCCATGCGCTTTTGCCAGGACGGAAACGGTATAGGTGCCAATTTTGTTTGCTACGTCGCCGTTGGCGGCGATGCGGTCCGACCCGACCACGACTGCGTCGATCTCCCCCTTTTTAAAGAAATAACCGGACATATTGTCCGTTATCAAGCAATAAGGAATGCCTTCCTGCCCCAACTCCCAGGCAGTCAGGCGGGCTCCCTGCAGGAACGGGCGCGTCTCATCCACGTACACCTTGATGTTTTTATCCCGTTTGAACACTGACCGAATAACGCCAAGGGCGGTGCCGTAGCCACCCGTGGCCAGCGCGCCGGCATTGCAATGCGTGAGGATGCAGGCTCCTTCTGGAAACAATGGGGCGCCATGCTCACCCATTGCCACGCACATGGCGACGTCCTCATCCAGAATTTCTTGCGAGCGCTGCTTGAGCCGCTGCCGGATCTGTCCGGGGTCTCCTTCTTTTTCATAGATGCGGGCCTGTTGCCCAAGCGCCCAGCCAAGATTATAGGCAGTAGGCCTGGTTTCATACAGTCCCCTGGCAGCCTTGTCAAGGTCTTCCTTGAGCTCTTCATAGGTGGCCGCCGGCGATTGCATCGCCGCTAGCGCCATGCCCATGGCGGCTGCCACGCCAATCGCGGGAGCGCCGCGGATCGCCATTGTTTTAATTGAGTCCGCGACCTCCTGCCAGGTGCGGTGGTGGATATAAGTCTCTTCCAGCGGCAAAATGCGCTGGTCGATCATGACGACCTCATCATTCTGCCACTCGATAGTTTTGACGTTGTAACCTGTTTTCGTCACTGTAACTTAAAGTTCAAAGTTCCGTTTTAGTCCTGCAATGTTTTTTGGGATTTCGGGTTTCATCCAATATCCACCATCCACCATCCGGTTTTATGTTCCTTCCTGCCACGACGCTAGATACTTCTCCTGTTCCGCCGTCAGCTTGTCGATTTTGATGCCCATTGTCGCCAGTTTAAGGGCGGCTATTTCCTCATCAATGTCAAGCGGCACCGGATAAACCTTGTTTTCCAGCGACTCCGAGTTTGCGACAATAAACTCGGCGGCCAGCGCCTGGTTGGCAAAACTCATGTCCATGACCTGGCCGGGGTGCCCTTCTGCCGCCGAAAGGTTCACCAGGCGACCCTCGGCCAGCAGGTAGATGATTCGTCCATCTTTGGTGGCATACTCCTCCATGAAGTCGCGGACAGTGCGATGGCCCGATGACATAGACTCCAGGGCCGGGATGTCTATCTCCACATTGAAGTGACCGGTATTGCAGATAATTGCTCCGTCTTTCATGGCTTCGATATGCTCGCCGCGGATGACGTGTTTGTCTCCCGTCGCCGTGACAAACAGGTCGCCAAATTCGGCCGCCCGGGCAATTGGCATAACCTCATATCCATCCATGACAGCCTCAAGGGCGCGAAGCGGATCGACTTCGATAACGGTGACGCGGGCGCCCATTCCCTTGGCGCGCATGGCGACGCCGCGGCCGCACCAGCCGTAGCCACAGACGACCACCTGCGAGCCGGCCAGGAGGATATTGGTGGCGCGCAGGATACCGTCGATCGTTGACTGGCCGGTCCCATATCTGTTGTCAAAAAGATGTTTTGTATTAGCTTCGTTCACGGCAACCACGGGAAATTCAAGCGCGCCGTCCGCCTCCATCGCCTTGAGTCGGATGACGCCGGTGGTTGTTTCCTCGGTGCCGCCCATGATTTCTTTGATCTGGTCAGGATGATCGGCGTGGACAACGCTGATCACGTCGGCGCCGTCGTCCATCGTCACATGCGGGTGGTGCGCGACCGCTGCTTTGATATGTTGATAATAAGTGTCGTTGTCTTCGCCCTTGATGGCATAGACGCTGATGCCGTATTCGGCCACCAGCGCCGCCGCCGTGTCATCCTGCGTGCTTAAGGGATTGGAGGCGCACAGCACCACCTCGGCGCCGCCCGCTTTCAGGCAGCGGACAAGGTTGGCGGTCTCGGTGGTGACGTGAAGGCAGGCGGAAACGCGCTTGCCCTCCAGGGGCTTCTCTTTCTCAAACCGCTGGCGGATGGATGCCAGCACGGGCATCCTTTTTTCAATCAGCTCGATCTTGAGTTTGCCCTTGGACGCCAGCGCCAGGTCTTTAACATCATGGTCAACTTCAGGCACTATCTCTCCTTTTTCCGGTTTCAGAATCCAGCGTTGCCGCCATCCGCCTTCAATATTAGCCCCGGAAATTGACAGGCTGGCAGTTTCCTCGCGCGGCCATCGGAAAATCAGGCTGCGGCAGAGGTCTGGCAGGCGGATGGAATGATTCGCGGTTGAAGTATACTAAAAGGCGCCCCGTTAGGGTAGGCGAAGAGATCCGATCAAAGGCCGGAGTCGGGCGATCTCCAGGAAGGTCAGGCCAGTTTATTTTTCAGCGCTTCGATCCTTTCCACTGGCGATGGATCGAGACCGTTGAGGAAGGAAAGGTAAAGGGAGACATAATCGCCCATGTAAATACTTGAAAACAAACGGGCCAGACGGCTGCGGCCGGAGCTGTGGCACTCAAGAATCTCACCGGCGACGCCCTTCAAGAGCTCCGCGGTTATGGCCATCCGTTTCTTGTTCTGGTCATGAAGGAACTCATCTTTTAAATAGACAATGCTGAACTTTTCCATCAGCGCGGCCGGATGCTGCCAGCCCACTACCTCATTGTGGTTAAGCTCCGGGAACTGGTTCGAAAACGCCATCATTTTTGCGTTCTCATTGATTTGTGTTTTCCAGCGGCCGGCAGCGACTGCAGTCACCTCGGAGCCGTAAATTACGGGAACCTTCTCGAACAGGCTTGCCGCCATCTGCTTGGCGGGGTTGCCGGTAAGCGGCGCGCCCGGGTCATAAAGCTCCGCGAGCAGCGAGAGCACGGCCACGGTTTCCTCCACGTCTGCCTCCACTTCGCCGGCCAGCCCCAGACCTTCCAGGCAGGCGGCAATGGGGATAGAGAGGTAGCCGCAGGCCGCCCGCGGCTGCAGGCCGGCGGGGATTTTGATCAGAGGCAACTCCTCGCCGGCAGCTATGTCAGAGATAATGCCGCCGGAGCTGATGCAAACTATGCGGCAACCGCGCTCAAGCGCTTCTTTCAGGCAACTGACGGTTTCTTCCGTGTTGCCCGAGTAACTGACGGCAAAAACCAGGCTGCGGCTGCCAATCCATTTTGGCAGATGATAGCCGCGAACAGTGACCATTGGGCTTGGTATTGAAACCTCATAGGCGCTTAAGACAATATCACCGCCGATGGCGGAGCCGCCCATGCCCGCGACAGCGATGCCGCCGACCTCGCAGCCGCCATCCTTGATGACATCGCGGCCGGCTGCGTAGGCATCCTGCGCCTGTCGCGCCAGGCCGGCGACCATGCCCAGCTGGTTTTGGCTGTCCAGCCGCCTCATCTCTTCAAGGTTGTCAAGAATGCCAGTCAAATCACGCCCGCCTGCCGTTGTTACAGATAGCCCAGGTCCTTAAGCATCCGCCTTACCTCCAGCTCATCCGGGAAATCACCTTCATTTGGCCGATGTTCACCTGCGGTCCTGCGCCTGAAGATTTTTTCCGTCCTGACCGCCTGCGAATTTATTTTCTTGATCTTTTCGACCATGACCAAGTCTTCCCCATTCAGGTCCGTGACAGGATTTTCTTCGCGCGGATCGCTGATCAGATCATACCGGAAGGGAACCCTGTTTTTGTACTGCTCCAGGTTCAAAAAATGGTCGACCAGATCCTCGCGCGACATGCTGCCGTCCTCTAATTGACTCAGGTATTGCTCAATTTCGGCGGCGCTGGCCGGCCAGCCGAGCAGCTCGGCGTATACCGCCCTGATGAATTTCACGTTTGACAGGCCGCTGGCGGAATCCAGGAGCGCCGCAGAATCTCCACGGTGCCAGACCACCACTTTTGATTTAATGGTCCTCAGGGCCATCTGCGATAAGGCGCAGACCGGAAGCTCGTCAACCTCGGTCGCAAGGGTGTGATCGTCAATCAGGTTTTTTTCAAGCTGGTCAATTGAGATCCAGTTCTCCGCATAGCAGGAATCCCTTGTTTCTGACAGGCAATTAATTCCATCGAGCTGTGCGGCGTGGACGTCCAGGCCGAGCAGCGACAACGTCATGGGGGCAATGTCAGCGACGCTTGTCAGCCGGTCAGACACCCGTGGTTTTAGGTCCGGATGAGAGATCATCAGGGGCACCCTTATAACGTTATCAAACAGCTCGCCGGCGTGGCCAAAATAGGATTTATTGTTCTGGGCGCATTTGCCTTCGCCATGATCGGAAAAGATCAGCTGCAGACAGTCATCAAGGAAGTCGATCCGGCCCAGGCCGCCCATGAAAAAGGCAAAGCGCCCGGCGTCGAACTTGGAGACTCCCTTGATGTAAACAGGCAGCAGCGCATCGATGCGCCTGTCGCTGAGCGGTCCGGTCCTTACCAGCCGGTTCCAAATCTGACTTGAATCGATGCTTGCGTCAAAGTCGGCTGCTATACCAAAGTCTTCATAGAGTTGCTTCATTTCCGGCAGATAGTCGTCATTGCAGCCCGGCTGGTAGTTGTTGGTGTTGTGCATGAATGGCTCATGGACGTCATACATGTGCGCAAAGAGGAAAACTTTTTCTTCTCTCAGGTCGTCGAGCAGGTCCAGAAGCCCGGCGTCATCGCTGGTCTCGCAAAAATCAAAACCGCGGTCAAGGCCGATATACTGCTTGAACAGCCAGCGGGTATCGGTGTAAAGGATGGTGCGGTAGCCGTTCTGCTTGAGAATCTCCGCCAGGGTGATTGCGTCCGGGCTGAGCGAAGTGTCGAAAAAGGCCCTGACGCCATGGCGGGGCGGGTACAGACCGGTCATTATGCTTGCATGGGCGGCAGTCGTGTAAGTGTTGGTGCTAATGCACTGTGTAAAACACAGGCTCTTTTCGCCAATCGCGTCAAGGCTCGGCGTCCTCAGGAGACCGAGGGCGCCGTGCTCCTCGAGCTCGCTCTTGTCGGGCTGATATCCGATGCAGTCGAAGCGAAGGTTGTCGATCGAGAAAAAAAGAATATTCTTTGTCATTCGGGCCCTTTGGGAAAAACGAAGAGGCGCCAGGCTCAAGCTAAAGGTTGGCGGCCACCGACGGAAACTGTTTCAGTTTGGACATGATTATGTCTCTGATTTCATCGCGACGCGCCGGCGTCCTCGCTTCTGCGCGGACAACCACCACCGGCGAGGTATTGGAGGCGCGCACCAGCCCCCAGCCATCGGGAAAAACCACCCGGGCGCCGTCAATGTCTATCACTTCAAAGTCGCGCGCAAATTCCCCTTTTATCTTATCAACGATTTGCCACTTTTCTTCCTCGCTTGACTTGATTCTAAGCTCGGGAGTTGCGAAGAATACCGGCATGTCAGCGACAAGCCGCGAAAGCTTTTGGCCGCACCGGCTCAGATACTCCACCAGGCGGCAGGCGGAGTAGATGGCGTCGTCATAGCCAAGATAGCGGTCGGCGAAGTAGATATGGCCGCTCATCTCTCCGGCAAGCAACGCTTTTTCTTCGCGGATCTTGGCTTCAATCAAGGAATGGCCTGTTTTCCACATCAGCGGCCTGCCGCCGTGGACCTTAATGTCTTCGACAAGCGCTTGCGAGCACTTGACCTCAAAGATGATTGTGCCGCCGGGATGATGCTCGAGGATGTCGCGGGAGAAAATTATCATCAGCTGGTCCCCCCAGACAATGGCGCCGTTATCGGCGATGGCGCCGATGCGGTCGGCGTCGCCGTCAAAGGCAACGCCCAGGTCGGCACCCAAATCAGCCACCCTGGCCTGAAGATCCTTGAGATTTTCCGGGACTGTCGGATCGGGAAAGTGGTTGGGGAAGTTGCCGTCAGGGTCACAGTAAAGCTCGGTAACCTCGCAACCGAGCCGTCTGAGCAGCTCGGGCGCGATCTCGCCGCCGACGCCGTTGCCGGCGTCAATTACAACTTTGAGCGGGCTGTGGATTTTGACACTTTTACAGATATAATCCAAGTATTCCGGAACCGGTTCGGCATCGGAAACGCTTCCTGAGCCGGCCGGGAAACTGCCGGCGTCGATTATTTCCCTTATTTTTTGGATCTCTTCGCCGTAGATGGTTCCGTGGCCGCGGCAGAGCTTAAACCCGTTGTACTCGGGCGGGTTATGACTGCCAGTGATCATGATGCCGGCCTGCTTGCCGTAATGATGGAGAGAAAAGTAAAAGACGGGAGTAGGCACTTCACCGGCGTCAATGACGTTGCAGCCGGTGGATGTCATCCCCTCAAGAAGAGCGTCGCGGTACGGCTTCGAGCTGGGCCTGTTGTCGCGGGCGATGATGGCTTCGTCAATGCCAAAAGACTGAATATAGGTGGCATAAGCCTTCCCCAGCAACTGGACAGTTTCCTCGCTTAAATCCTGATCCACGACGCCACGAACGTCGTACTCGCGAAAAATGCGAGGGTTGATTGTTACCGCCAATTATGCCTCCTGGTTAAACAGCCTTGACAAGTATGGCAGGGAGTGCGTATCTCCCAACAAAAGCTGCGCCGTACTATAGCGGGATGGTCTTCAAAAGACAATCTCCGCCTGGAGTTTCCTGACGATTTATTACAATTATCTTGCAAAGCGGCTGCCTGTTTGTTAGTGGCCGGAGATTTTCCTTTTGATTAAAGCTCCGCTGTGGGCCGCTGTCATGCGGGTGCCATTGGTCTTTAGATGGTATCGAAGCCTCCTCAAGTAGTGAAGAAGCCCGTGCTGGGTCTCCCGGGCAGGCAGCTTCGCCCGGTTGCAGACAGTGCCGCGGTCGCGGGCAAAGCGGGGCGAAGAGCAAAAACACTTCAAGGCCTTAAGCCCATCGCCATTCTTTGGTTTACGGGCCTGGATGCCGGTTGCTGGCGCTTCCGGAAGCGCCGCCACATCAATCAGCCGTCTGAGCGTCTTGCCACGTTTGCGTGTGTGCGGATTTATACGACCGCACTGATTTAAGGCTTCGAGCCAGAAATTGCGGGAGTTCTCATCCGGGCAAAAAAAGAAGTCGGCCACCTCCAGGGCGGGCTCTGTCGCGGGTCCGGTTGGACTGCGCCGGTCCACGGCTGCCAAGTCGATTGCAAACGACGCCCCGGTATTAACCAGGGCTGGATGCCGTTTGATAACAACGGGATCGCAGACAACAGCGTCAGAGTCGCGCGCGATCAGGTCAATGTTACGACGATTGTAGTATACAACGGCAAACATTGGATGGGACATGCGCGTAAGCTCCGGCAGAGCCAGGATAATATCAGCCTCCAGACTCAACGATTCCGCCAGCAGCCAGTTCCGGTTGATCCGTGTTTTGTCCGGAACCGCATCGCTGCTGATTACAAGCACCCGGTTTCCTTTTTTTTCCATGATTGTTAGAGTTTACGCTTCCCTGTGCTCGAAATCGAATAAACGTCATCGGGATCTAGGCCCAACCAAGCAGGTAATTCGTGTCGAGGCCTTTGCAGCCGGCTGTGGCAAGATACACTAGATTGGATAGGGTTTAATTGCTGCGCCGGCGTTACCTGACAATTCTTATCCTTGACGTAGGCTAAAAAACCGTGTGATAATTAATACCCATCTGGGTAAGGTGGATCTCTCCCGGAACGCTTCCCGAAAAACGGGACGGTATGACTGCCGGCTGGTTTCAGGGCTGTTGCAGGCGTCCAAATTGCTGCTTTTAATATTATGGTTGCGAAAACAGATACAGAAAAAGTGATTAACAGGCTTCGGCGGGTGGAAGGCCAGGTTCGCGGACTGCAGAGAATGATTTCGGAGGACAAGCCCTGTGAGGACGTTCTCACGCAGTTGGCCGCTACCAGAGCTGCACTTGACCGGGTCGGCGTTTTCCTAATTAGCAACCGGATGAAGGAATGCCTGCGAAACAGCACTGAAGAAATGGGTCTGGATGACGTAGCTGTTGAGGAAGCCTTTGAGGTGTTCATGAAATACATTCAGCATGTTAAGTAATTCTGCCGATTGCCATCGGTATTTCGACCAGCCTTCTTCTTAAGAGCCTGTCCTGTAGGTAATTCGTGTCGAGGCCTTTGCAGCCGGCCGCAGCAGGATCACCTGCCGGGATAAGCCCCAAGCCGGCACTGGCGGCTTTTTGCACCAGAATCCTGAGAGCATTTTCACAATTCGACCGATTTCGGACGCAACCCGATATTGCTGCAAGACCAGCGCAACTGTGTTATGATTCGTGACTATCAAGCTTGCATTTGCAAGCCTGACACCAGCAGAATAGCAAACCCTCCAGATGCCTCGTCGGCGAAAATATCACAGGCGTAGAAAAAGGCAATCTTTCAGGACGATCGGGATTGCCGCTTTTGCCGCCGGCCTGTTGTTCGCTTCGCTGATTGGGATTCAGACGGTCCAGGCCGTTGTCCACGATCTGCCCAAGCTGAACCAGGCAAATTACCTTGACCTGGGACAATCCTCCAAGATTTACGCTGCGGATGGCAGCCTGCTGGCTGAGATTCACGGCAATGAGAACCGCACTGTGGTGCCTCTGGCCGCAATTCCTGGCTATCTGAAAGAAGCCACCATTTCCATTGAGGACGAGCGGTTTTACCAGCATGGCGGGGTCGATTACCAGGCAATCCTGCGGGCGCTCGCAACTGACATTAGCGAGGGACGGCTTGCGGAAGGAGGTAGTACCATAACACAACAGCTTGTCAAAAAGGTTTACGTTTCTGACGAGCATTCATTTACGCGCAAGATAGTGGAGGCGGTGCTGGCCACCGAACTGGAGCATATGATGACCAAGGATGCGATCCTCGAGCGGTACTTTAATACGGTCTATTATGGCGCCAACGCCTATGGCGTCGAGGCCGCCGCGCGAACCTACTTTGGCAAGAGCGTTTCCCAGCTGGACCTGTCCGAGTGCGCGACGCTGGCCGGTTTGCCGCAGGCGCCGTCGGCTTTTTCCCCCAAATACGACATCAAGGCGGCAACGGCCCGCCGCGACGCCGTCCTGCAAAAAATGGCCGATTTGGGCTACATAAGGCAGTCAGAGGCTCATTACGCTGCTTCCATACCCATTGATGTCACCACCGCCGGCATCACGCCCACGGCCGACTCCTATTTTGTTGAGTATGTCAAGCAGCAGCTGATTGACAAATACGGCGATAAAAAGGTGATGGAAGGCGGGCTTCGCGTTTATACGACGATTGATCCGCGACTGCAGGCCGCCGGCCAGGATGCGATCAAGAAGACGCTGAATGAAGATGGCGATCCGGCGGCGGCGCTGGTCGCAATTGACCCCGGCACCGGTTGTATCAAGGCAATGGTTTCCAGCCAGGATTTCAAAAAATCGCAGTTCAACCTGGCAGTGCAGGGCCTGCGTCAGCCCGGTTCCTGTTTTAAGCCATTCGTTCTCACCGCAGCAGTTGAGGAGGGCGTCGACCCGAAGAAGACCTATTACATGTCAAAAGAAATTGACATTCCCCTTGCCGGCGGCGGGCCTCCATGGCACGTGGCGACCTGGGATCACAAGTATTATGGCGTATCCAATCTTGAAGACGCGTTGATCCGCTCCGACAATACAGTTTACGCCCAGTTGATAATGGATATCGGGCCCGACAAAGCCCGCGACACCGCGGAAAAACTGGGCATCAAGAGTCATATTCCGTCTAATCCAGCCATTGCTTTGGGAGGCCTGGACCAGGGTGTTTCCCCCTTGGACATGTCATCTGCCTACGCGACATTGGCTGGCGGCGGCCTGTATAACGAGCCGATCGCGATCACCAAGGTGGAGATGCCGGACGGTACGGTTGACTACCAGGCCAGCCCGCAGCCAAAACGGGTAATCAGCGATGCGGTAGCGTATACGGTGACCCAGGTAATGGAAGAAGATATCAAACGTGGCACCTCATCAAGGGCAAAGATCGACAGGCCGGCCGCCGGGAAAACCGGATCAACGGAAAACCTCCAGGACGCCTGGTTTGTTGGCTATACGCCTGATATTTCCACCTCAGTATGGATCGGCTATCCTGACAAGCAGATTCCGATGACTGACGTGCATGGAACGAGTGTCTGGGGCAGCGGATTTCCTGTTGACATCTGGAGGAGCTTTATGCTTGCCGCCGAGCAAGGCCTGCCGGTAAGAGATTTTACGAAGCCAAAGGACCAGATTGCGTTCAAGAAACTGACAGGCCAGTACGTCCTGTTTTCAGGCGGCGAAAATCCCAATGCCCGCGGAGACGCATACGGCCCATCCGGGCGGACGACACCAAACGCCGGCGCACCGGACCAGAATCAGTAAATGGTTATCTAGAAAGGCAAATTTTGCTGCGGGCCAGGACTTAAAAAACCAGATCTGCTTTTTTGGATAAAAAACAAAATTGATCATCCTCTTCACTCAGGATAATCAGAAAAAATAATGATGCGAGGGATTGCCGGGATTTGGCCGCAGGGAGGCCGAAGCGACTCAGGCCGGATTTAGCGGGCCAGGGACATAATCGAGCGTTTTCCTGCTAGGGCAAGAAAGACGTCTTTCGTTAACGGCGCCAGAATCAAACCCCTGTTTCCTGTCTCAAGTGAAAGGAGCCGGGGCGGTCCGCCAAGCTCCGCGGCAAGGGCGCTTGTTGCGGCAAGAGCCGAGGCAGAATGAGCAGCGAGGGCTTCCAGGTCAACCCCGCCTCCGGCGGCAGCCACCAGCAGGCCGTCTGTTGACACCAGCGCCGCTGCCAGGACGGGCCCGATATCGAGATAGGGAGAAACAATTTCCGCGAGTGAATCCTTCTTTTTAATGTCTCTCACCTGCCATGATCCTCAAGCGCCTCAATAATGCGGCGCAGCTCTTCGTCTTTTTTAAACTCCAGCTCAATGCGCCCCCCTTTGGCTCCCCAGCGGACTTTAACCGGCATGCGAAAAGCGGAATAAAGGGCGTCTGTCGTTTCATCCATGAGCTCCTGACCAACCGGTACCGGCCGAGCCTCCCTGGCGGGATTCCGTCCGGCGGCCTCCCGCTTGACCCGAGCTTCGAGCTGCCGCACCGACATGCCGGCGGACGAAGCTTTCACCGCCAAGCGGCGCTGCCTGAGGCGGTCCGGCATGCCGAGAAGGGCGCGCCCGTGGCCCTCTGACAATCTGCCTTGCTCGATCAGGGCCTGAATTTCATCCGGAAGGTCAAGGAGCCGCATGGTATTGGCAAGCGCCGAGCGGCTGCGGCCCAGCTTGGCAGCCAGCTCTTCCTGTGTGATGCCGAAATCTTCCTGCAGGCTTGAATATGCCCGCGCGGCGTCAATCGGGTTTAAATCTTCCCGGCTCAGGTTTTCTATCAGGGCCAGCTCGACAGATTCCGCGTCTTCTGCTTCCCTGATCACGGCAGGAATTTTCCTCAGGCCAGCCAGCCGTGCAGCTCGCCATCGCCGCTCGCCCGCAATAATCTCAAAACTGCCGCCGGAGCGCCGCACAACAATCGGTTGCACAATGCCAACAGCCTTTATGGATTCCGCCAGCTCGGCGAGGGCGTCATCGGCAAATGTCCTTCTTGGCTGCCCCGGATTCGTGGAAATTCTATCGATGGCTAATTCTTGGTATTGTTCGGAAAATCGCATGCCGTCGTTAAATTGTTGATCATGTGTTATATTTGTGCCAATTAGCGCTTCGAGGCCCCGGCCCAAGCCCTTGTTGTTATTCACGCTCGACCACCTCCGTTGCGAGATCAAAGTAAGCATCCGAGCCGGCGCAGGTTGGGTCGTACCTGGATATCGGTTTACCATGGCTCGGTGCTTCGCTCAACCTGATATTGCGGGGAATGACTGTTTTGTATGTTAGTTCCGGAAAATGGGAGCGTACCTGATTTACGACTTGGCTCGAGAGATTGGTGCGGGCGTCGAACATCGTCATAACCAGGCCGGCAATCCGGAGATTTGGGTTAAAGTTGTCTTGTATCGCCGCCACAGTTGAAAGAAGCTGGCCGAGTCCCTCCAAGGCGTAATACTCACATTGGACCGGAATAATGAGTTTGTCGGCGGCAACGAGGCCATTTAATGTTAGCAGGCTGAGAGACGGTGGACAATCAATAAAGAGGTAGTCAAAATCTGACGAAATGCCCTGCAGGGCCTGCGAGACGACAAACTCGCGGTTGTCGCGGAGGGGAAGCTCAACTTCGGCCCCGGCGAGATCAGGTGTCGATGGCACGAGGAATAAATGAGGTACCTGGCTGCCAATAATTGCTGATTCTACCGGAGCGCCGCCGGCAATGACGTCGTAAACGTTCCGTGGCGGATTGTCATGGATGCCGAGGCCGTGAGTTGCATTACATTGGGGGTCAAGGTCAATGAGTAAGACGGTAGCGCCGGCTTCAGCAAGACAAACTGCAGTGTTGATGCATGTTGTTGTCTTTCCCACGCCGCCCTTTTGATTGGCGACAGCGTAGGTTTTGCCTAACCCTGCCCTATCCCGAAACGAGTTTGCCTGCACGATTGGAATTCTAACAGATGGCAGGGATGCTGACCAGAAAAGGTTTTTATTAACCGATCATCCTTCCCACTCAGATAGCCAGGAAAGAATAATGCGAGTGGCTTGCCGAGGTCTGGCCGTAGGGAGCAATTGATGACCGCCGTCCGCTGCGCGGAGCCGGCCGGACATGGTCAGATTGAGGCAAGCCATGAGATGAACGTTTAATTATGCCAGGGGTCTTTTTATCGCCATGCCCGATTTGCGTGGGAAACGCGGCGGCGTTGGACCATCCTTTTTAATGGACCAGACATGAAGGGCTCCCGCCCGGTTTTGCGGATCTGTTCCGGCAATGCGCTCAAAGGACCCGTTAAGAACTTGTGCTGCTTGGTGGGCCCTTTCAATATCTTCCGGTTTTTTCTTGCCTCTCAGCAGAAAAGCATGTCCGCCGGAGCGCACCAGGGGCAACGAGTACTCAATCGTTGCTACAAGCGGCGCCACCGCTCTGGCTACGGAAACGTCAAAATAATCTCTCATGACGGAACGGGCGGCGTCTTCAGCGCGCCCTTCGAATACAGTTGCATTTTTTAGGCCCAAAGACCGGATGGCTTTTAAAATAAAGCACGCTTTCTTCCGGTTGGATTCAATTAACGTGAGATAAAGGTCGGGCCTGGTGATGGCAAGCGGGATGCCCGGTATCCCGGCGCCGCTGCCAACGTCCGCCGCATTGCCTGCTTCGAGCAAATCCGGAATATCGAGAAGAATAAGGCTTTCATAAAAAAGAACATCTACGATTTTAGGTTTTTCCTTGACGGCTGTGATATTGATTTCCCTGACAGAATGTAAAAGCGACAAATATCTCTCGAGCAGAAAGATTTTGTTATCGTCTAGTCCGAATCGCAATCCAAGCTGGTTGGGCCACATTTTATTGCCTCGTTTTCAAATAAAGCGAGAGAACGGATATATCAGCAGGTGATACGCCGGCAATACGCGAAGCCTGCCCAAGGTTGGCAGGGCGGAATCGGGTCAGTTTTTCACGCGCCTCCATGCTTATCCCTTTCAAATGATCAAATGCAAGGCTTTCCGGTATCGGCGTTTCTTCCATGCCGTTTTTGTGGTTGATAATCTCAAGCTGGCGGTCAATATAGCCTGAGTATTTGATTTCGATTTCCGCCCGCCGCCGTATCCGAGCTTGCTCATCGACGCGGTTGTCAAGAATAGGATGTAAATCTTGTAATGAGATCTCGGGCCGCTTAAGCAGTTGTGACGCCGTTTGTGACTTTGTCAACGGAGCGGAGCCCAGCGCGGCCAGGCGCCTGTTAACGTTTTCGCATGCCGGAATTACTGTTCTTGACAGTGCCGTGATAAATTTCTCAAGCCGCAACTGTTCATCTGATACCAATAAATATCTCTCATTGGAGATGAGGCCGAGGCGATGGCCAAGTGAAGACAGCCTCGCGTGGGCGTTGTCATGCCTGAGCATGAGACGGTATTCTGCTCTGGAAGTAAATATGCGGTAGGGTTCGTCCACTTCTTTTGTCACCAGGTCATCTATCAGGACGCCGATGTATGCCTGGCTGCGCTTCAGAATAAAAGGAGCTTCGCCTTTAACGAAAAGCGCGGCGTTGATGCCAGCAATTAAACCCTGGGCGGCGGCTTCTTCATATCCTGACGTGCCATTAATCTGACCGGCGAGAAACAGGCCGGCAATCCTTTTGCTCTCCAGTGAAAGCTTCAGCTGGTTGGGAATGACGTAATCATATTCAACCGCATATCCTGGACGGATAATGAGGGCGCTTTCCAGACCGGGCGTTGCCCTGACAATTTTTTCCTGGACCCAGACCGGCATACTCGTGGTGAGTCCCTGCAAATACATCTCATTCGTCCGCCGCCCTTCGGGTTCTACGAATACGGGATGTCTGTTCCTCTGCGGGAAATTGATTACTTTTCGGTCGATGGACGGACAGTAGCGCGGACCTTTTCCGCTAATTGAGCCTGTCTTTATCGGGGAAAGATGAAGGTATTTTCTCACAATTTCATGAGTTTTCTCTGTAGTATAAGTTAGAAAACAAGGCATTTGCGCCCGGCTATTTGATTTTGAGAAAGGTGAAAAGGTTGCAGGATTCCTGTCCCCCGGCTCGATTTGCATTCTGTCGGTATTGAGAGACCTTGCGTCAACACGCGGAGGCGTTGCCGACTGGAATCTGCCCAGCTCAAGCCCGGCACTGGTCAGGCTCGCGGATAGCTCGCTGGCTGGCGGCTCTCCCATTCTGCCCGCCGGAAAAGAGAGGTCGCCGATTACAATTTTCCCTCGTAAAAAAGTGCCGCAGGCCAGAATCACGGTTTTTGCAGGCAAGATGCTGCCATCCTTTAAGCTGATTCCATGAATTGTTTCACGTGAAACAATTAATTCTGTGATTGCGGCTTCGAGGAGCTGCAGCAGGGGCTCCGAGACGAGCGCATGTTTCATGTTGTCTTCATATAGTTTTTTGTCGGTTTGCGCCCGGAGGGCCTGCACTGCCGGCCCCTTCCCCGTGTTTAGCATCTTCATTTGAATAAACGCGCTGTCGGCATTTCTGCCTTGCTGGCCGCCGAGCGCATCGATCTCCCTGGTGAGCTGGCCCTTGCCGACTCCGCCTACGGCAGGGTTGCAGGGCATAAGAGCAATTTTGTCAAGGTCAAGAGTTATAAGCAGGGTTGAGCAGCCCATCCGGGCCGCCGCCAGCGCCGCTTCACAACCGGCGTGTCCGCCGCCGACAACGGCTACATCAAATTCAGGAAGCGAGTGACCGGCCATTTTTGTCATTTTAATAGTAATTTGGTGTTATATTTGTGTTAATATAGAAGCCGGCCTGGTTATATAGTGGGCGACAGCGCCGCAGAGCAAGGCGGAAATACCGCTGGCCGGACCCGGTAAGAGCGACTCCCGGCCCAAGGCCCTGCAAGCCGCGTTCTTTCCGGCAATGGCGCCCAGGACCGCCGCCTCTGAAAAGTACATGCAGCCGGCGGCCCGGCCGGCAAAAAACAACCCCGGCAACGCCTTGGCTTCAAGGGTTTTATCAATCTGATTTGCCGCGAGCGCCTGATGATGAACCGTGTACCCTGCGCGTGTTATCCACGCCCCCGGAAAATCGGCGCGCAGGCTGGACAGGGCGACCGCGCAGTTTTCGTCAGTTTTGAAATTGTTCCCGTAAATTTCACTGGGCGCGATTTCAGGCGGCCATTGAACAGGAGGACAGCGCTTGCCGCCTGCATGCAAGCTTCTGGAATCAAGGTGCGGCGAGGCGACGGCCCGGACCCGCTCGGTTTTCAGGCCCAGTTCGTCTAGGCAGCGGGCCAGGGCGTTGGCAGGGATTTCGCCCCGGCGGCCGCCAGGGGATAAAGAATTTCCTGCTTCGATCACCCCACCTAGGAAGGTGCCTGCCGCCATCACGACGCACGCGGTTTTAAAGCGTTCGCCAAAGTTGGCGTCCACAACCCAGCACTCCTCTGTCCGCCTGAGAGAAGTAACGAGCGCCTGCCTGATTTCAACATCTTCAAATTGCAGTGCTTCCTGATAGGCCAGGCTGAGCCGGCGCCGCTCGGCGATCATCCCCGTGCTTGAAATTTCCGCCGCGGCAACTTTTTTGCTGCGAAGGATCAGAGGAAGCAGGCCGGCCAGATTGCTAAGTTCTTCAAGGAGGAGGAAACGCGGGTCATCATTGCTTTTGGCGATAACGGGGCTACCCGGGTGCAGGCCGATTGTGTCGACGTTAATGCAAAGAGTTAAGACAGCGGCGCCGGCCCGGCACGCCGCAGCCGAAGCTTCACAGCCTGCCGGCCCGGCGCCGATAACCAAAACGTCGTAGACGTTATCATTAACGGGTTTACTTGCCAACACAGAATTCACGGAAAATTACGTCGAGCAGGTCGTCCATCATCTCCTCGCCCGTAATCTCTCCCAGCGCCGCCAGGGCTGCACGCACTTCCTCAGAGATAATTTCTTCTCCCAACCCAACCCTGAGGCCCTGCTCCACTTTCAAAAGGCACTTTGAAGCTGAGGCAAGCAGCCGTTGATGGCGCTCAAGAACTACGATTGGGCTAGTTGCTAAACAGAGCGCTTCGCCCAATATCAGGTGGGATATTTTTTCTTTTAGCTCACGCAGGCCCTGCCGCGTAAAGGCGGAGATGATGACGGGCGGAGATGGAAGCAGACCCTGATTGAACAATGGCAAGCGGCCGCGAAACAGGTCACATTTGTTTATCACGTAAATCGTTTTTTCCGGCGGCAGCGAGGTAAGCAAGGCGCGGTCGCGGTCATCTTCGCGGCCGCTGCCGTCAAAAAGGCAGAGAATCAAGTCCGCCTCACTGACGGCCTGATGGGTGCGGCTGACGCCTATCTGCTCCACTACATCGCTCGCAGGCGCCATGCCGGCGGTGTCAATCAATTTCAGGGGGACGCCGCCGACGTTGATGATCTCCTCGATGGTGTCGCGGGTGGTGCCGGGTATTTCTGTCACAATCGCCCTATCCCGCATCAAGAGAGCATTGAGCAAGCTTGATTTGCCGACATTTGGTTTTCCGACGATAGCGGTGCGGACGCCATGGCTGAGGATGCGGCCGGTAAAGGCAGACTCGATCAACTCGTCCATGCGCTCCTTGATCTGTGACAGTCGGGCTCCAGCTTCTTCCCGGTCGAGATCCTCAATGTCTTCGTCCGAGAAATCAAGGCCTGCCTCGAGGGCGCCGAGGACCGCCAAAATCTCCTGGCGCAGCGATTTGATCTCGGCGGAAAGCGATCCCTCAAGCTGGGCCATGGCAACCTTAAGCGCGGCATCTGTCTTTGCGGAAACGATCTGAGCGACGCTCTCGGCCTGCGCCAGATCAATTCTACCGTTAAGAAAAGCACGCCGGGTGAATTCCCCGGGCGGCGCCAGTTCGGCCCCATGATCCAGGAGCAGCGCCAGTATCTTCTGTTGTGCCACCGGACCGCCATGGCAGTTGACCTCAACCATATCTTCACGAGTGTAGGTGCCGGGCGATTTCATCACTGAAACCAGAACTTCATCAATGGCTTCTCCGGAATCAGGATTGACGATGTTTCCATAGCAAAGCGAGTGGGAGACGGCTTCCTCGACACGGTGCTTTCCCTGGAATACATGGCTGCAGATAGCGATTGCTTCCAAGCCTGTCATGCGCACGATGCCAATGGCACCGGCTCCAAGAGGGGTGGAGATGGCAGCAACTGTCGGCTTTTTCTCCATGGCGTGTATTATAAACCCGGATGCCGGATTTTGGATTTTGGATATCGCAGAAGTTATCAACTTTTAAACGTTGCTGCAGGTTATCGTTTACAATGTTCAGGTCATGTCAATTCCATCACAAAGCTAATGGCAGTTAGGAAAAAACAGGCAAAAAAGGAAATGTTCATTTTCTCGCCCCGTCCAAACCGGGCAGCGTCAATTAAATGGGAAGAGTGGGGCGGCGAGGCCCTGCGCAAGTCGGAGGAGCAGAAAAAACCTGTGTTGCTGGCAATCTCGGCGTCATGGTGTCACTGGTGCCATATTATGGATGAGACCTGTTTTTCCGACACTGATGTGATTCAGCTGATAAGCAGCAAGTTCATACCCGTGCGCGTTGACAGTGACCGAAGGCCTGATATCAATAGCCGCTATAACCAAGGCGGCTGGCCGACCGTGGCGTTCCTGACCCCCGAGGGCGAGGTGATTGCAAACACCACATATATTTCAACGGAGCAAATGCGGCGGCTGCTAACTGACGTTGCCGATCTTTATTCGTCCAGCGGCGGAAAGGTCGATGCGGCCGTCCGGGAAATCCAGCAGCAGCGCCGGGACCGCCCTGCCCCGTCGCCGGCGGAGCCGGGACCGGAAGTGATGTCAAATGTGCTTAAAATTATCGGCGAAAGTTATGACCGGAAATATGGCGGCTTTGGCCGGGAGCCAAAGTTCCCTTATGCTTCCGCCCTGGCGTTTCTACTGACAACGCTCGCTGACGGCTATATCGAGGCTGTCGAAGAAATGTTGAAAACGACGCTCGACGCGATGGCCGCCGGGGGCATATACGACCGTGCGGGCGGCGGTTTTTTCCGGTACTCGACAATGAGAGACTGGTCCGTTCCTCATTATGAAAAGCTGCTTGAGGATAACGCGGCTTTGATGAGTGTTTACGCTGAGGCATTTTTTCTGACAGGAGAACCAGGTTATGAAAACGTAGCCAGAGACATTTATCGTTATTTGGGCACGGTGCTGCTTGACCTCGGCACGGGCGCGTTTGCTGGCAGCCAGGATTCGGACGAGCGTTATTATTCACTTGACGCGCTCGAGCGGGAAAAAAGAAAGGCGCCGCGCCTGGACCGCGCCGTTTACACCGGCTCCAATGCCGCCGCCGCCTCCGTTCTTTTGCGGTCATTCCAGATATTTGGTGACATGGAATTTCGCCGCACCGCCGTAGCGGCGCTTGAGCTTGTCTGGGACAGGCTCTGGAGCGGGGAGACAGGTCCCAGCCATTATTATGCGGATGGGAAACCGCGCCTGGCCGGGCTGCTTGCTGATGTCTCCCCCTTGCTGGCGGCCTGCATTGACGCTTATGAGAGCGGCGCCGGCGAATTATGGTTGGACAGGGCCATTCAGGTCGCGAAGTGGCTCCTGGCAAACCTTGAAGACGTGGAAAACGGCGGCTTTTTCGATTGCGTCAAGGCTTTGGGCGCAGGCGGCCTGCTGGCCGAGAAGGACAAGCCAATCACGGAGAACAGCGTCGCTGCCGCTGCCCTGATCCGCCTGGCCCAGTCTACCGGCCAGCCTCATTTTGGCAATGCGGCGCGCCGGGCGCTTACTTATTTCGGATCCATATACAAGGAGAAGGGCATAATGGCGGCAGACTACGCGACAGCCGTCCAACGCCTTCTGGATCCGCCCGTGCGGGTGACAATTGTCGGCGCGGATGACGACGATGCCACCGTGTTGATGATTGGAGCGGCTCACCGGGCCCGTCTGCCCTTTCGTTCCGTGGAGGTGATCGATCCAGAGACTCATGGCGAGGACCTGGAAGCCTCCGGTTTCGGTTATGCCGGCCGGCCGGTTGCCTACATTTGCATCGGCGCAAGCTGCCAGGCTCCCGTGACCGACCCATCCGTTCTTCCTGAGCGGCTGGAGCAGGGCCGCCGCCAATAAAATATAAGGCTGTACCTTAGGTTTATACATTGGCTTGACAAATTATTGCAATTTGCGCCTAAAACTTTTCTATTCGGCCCTTTACCGATCATCACCTTCGTTGTAGCATTCAATGATGCAGGAAAACGGCGGGAAAACACGAAATGTTGTATATTCAATGTTTATTAAACCCTATATGTAGTTAATCCTGTGAAGTGCCCTTTTTGTGAATCCCAGGAGACGAAGGTAATTGATTCCCGGGATAACGAGGTCCGGGACGCGATCCGCAGGCGGCGGGAATGTTTGGGGTGCCGGCGCCGTTTTACCACTTACGAACGGGTCGAAGAAGTCCCTCTGTTTGTGATAAAGCGGGGGGGCGATCGGGAGGTATTTTCCCGTGCCAAATTGCTGGAAGGGATGATGAGGGCTTGCGAAAAGCGCCCCATTGAGGCCGCAATGCTGGAGAAGCTTGTCGATGCGATTGAGACGGACCTGCGCAACGAATTCAAGACGGAAGTGCCCTCTGTGGAGATCGGTGAAAGAACATTGGCAAAATTAAAAAGTCAGGACAAGGTTGCATACGTGCGTTTTGCGTCAGTGTATCGGCATTTCGAGAACGTGGAAGAGTTTGAGAAGGAACTGTCAGGATTGTGACATAAACGGTTTCCGTGGCGGGGGACCCATGGAGCGGCATGCCGGCTCAGTCTGTCCGGCAGGCGGCGTATAATGCCGGCGGTATGCTGAAAGGGGAAAAACAAATGGCTGTTAACCAGACTCAAAGGGTAGCCGGCAAGGGTCCCCGCATTTCTGCCTTGCCACTTCAGCCCCAGCTTTCTGCGAATGCTGTGAAAGTGCTGGAGAAACGGTACTTGAAGAAGGATGAGGAAGGCCGGCCGACTGAGACGCCGGCGGAGATGTTCCGGCGTGTGGCTCACACTATCGCTGCGGCCGACCTGCTTTACAATCCTGATGCTGATGCAGGAGACATGGAGGAAGAGTTTTACCGCATAATGGCAAGGCTCGAATTCCTCCCCAACTCTCCCACCCTGATGAATGCCGGCCGGGAGCTGGGACAGCTGTCTGCCTGTTTTGTCCTGCCCGTCGGCGATTCGATGGAGAGCATCTTTACGGCGATAAAACATACTGCCCTTATTCACAAAAGCGGGGGCGGCACCGGCTTTTCCTTTTCCCGCATCCGGCCGAGCAATGATGTCGTGCTGTCAACCAAAGGCGTTTCCAGCGGTCCCATATCTTTCATGACGGTCTTCGACGCCGCCACCGAGACGATCAAACAAGGGGGCACGCGCCGCGGCGCCAATATGGGCATCCTGCGCGTGGATCATCCCGACATCCTCGATTTCATCACAGCGAAGCAAAGTAACGACCGCCTCAACAATTTCAACATTTCCGTGGCTTTGACCGAGGATTTCATGGAGGCGGTTGAGCTTGACGATGAGTATGATCTTGTCAATCCGCGCACCGGTGAGCAGGTTAAAGCTCTGAAGGCGCGCCTTGTCTTTGAAATGATAGTCAACCTGGCCTGGAAAAATGGAGATCCGGGCATCGTTTTTATCGACCGGATAAACCGTGACAATCCAACGCCTCACATCGGCGAGATTGAGAGCACCAATCCTTGCGGCGAACAGCCGCTGCTGCCTTACGAATCCTGCAATCTTGGGTCGATCAACCTCGCGCGTGTTGTTGATTCATCGGGTGAAATTGATTATGGCTATCTGGGCCGGCTTGTGGACAGCGCTGTTCATTTCCTCGACAACGTCATTGATGTCAACAAATATCCGCTTGCTGAAATCGAGAAGATGACGAAGGGAAACCGGAAGATCGGGTTGGGGCTGATGGGATTTGCCGACATGCTCATCGAACTCGGCATTCCTTACAACTCCGAAGAGGCCGTTGCCGTGGCCGAGGAGGTTATGGCTTTTATTCAGGAGCAGGCGCGCCGGAGCTCCGAACAGCTTGCCCGCCAGCGGGGAGTTTTCCCCAACTTCAGCGGCAGCATTTTTGATATTAACGATGATTCCGAGGTGCGCAACGCCACCACTACCACAATTGCCCCCACGGGAACGCTGAGCATCATTGCCGGATGCTCCAGCGGCATTGAGCCGCTGTTTGCGGTTTCCTACATCAGGAACGTCCTTGATAACACGGAGATGGTTGAAGTGCACCGCTCCTTTGAGCAGATGGCGAAAGACGGCGGTTTTTATAGCGAAGAATTAATGAAAGAGATCGCCAGGAAGGGCAGCATACAGGATTTGCCAGAGATTCCGGATGATATCAAGTCATTGTTTGTAACCGCGCACGACGTTTCTCCCGAGTGGCATGTTCGCATGCAGGCAGCGTTCCAGAAACATACTGACAATGCTGTTTCGAAGACGGTTAATTTTCCCCATGACGCCACGACTGAGGATGTCGAACAGGTTTACAAGCTCGCCTACCGGACAGGCTGCAAGGGCGTCACCATCTACAGGGACGGCAGCCGCGAGGTGCAGGTGCTTAACATTGGCGGCGTCAAAGGGAAAGAACCTGTGGCTGCGCCCGGTCAGGTCAAACCGCGCCCCCGCCCCGGTTTCATTACTGGCGGGACACACAAACTCACTTCCGGCTGCGGCAACATTTATGTGACTATCAACCAGGATGAGCATGGCCTGTTTGAGGTTTTCTCTTCAATGGGACTTGCCGGCGGCTGCAAGGGAGCCCAGTCGGAGGCGATTGCGAGGTTGATCTCCCTGGCCCTCAGGTCCGGAGTCGCGGTTGACGCAGTGATAAAATCTGTCAAGGGAATCCGCTGCCCGACGCCCGGCTTTGGCGAAGGGGTCAGGGTAAATTCCTGTCCGGACGCAATTGCCCAGGCGCTGCTGGCGCATTTGGAGAAAGCGCCGGAGCTGGCCGATGGCGCTGCGGCTACCGGATTGCCATCTTCGGCCGCGCTGGCTCACTGCCCCGAGTGCCCCGAGTGCGGCAGCACCGGGCTTGAGTTTGGCGAAGGGTGTGTTTTTTGCCGCTCTTGCGGTTTTTCGCGATGCGGTTAGTCGCAAGTTTTTCGCCGGTTTGACGCCGCATTGCAGACGAATTCCATCCATCGCAAAGGAAAAAGGTCCAGAGGAGAGTAATAAGAAGCGTTTAAGAGACCATCTCAAAATAAGAGACTGTCTCAAAAGGATATTCGAAGGCTTATCCTATGACCCTTGCGAATGAAACGGGCTCGATGGATTGCCGCCGGGCGGCACGAACCGCTACACCGCAAGCCGAACGGCGCCACAAAAAAAGAAGCCGTCCGGTCAGAAATCCCGTTTTCTGGCAGCCGGTCGGGGGCAAGCTTGCCTTTCATTTAAAACATACGGACACGGGCAGCTCGGCGCACCGACGTCTCAAGATCCTGCTTGTTATCATTGCCGCCTTCTTTGTTCTCTGGGTCGGGCTCAAGGCAATGGGCGAGGAAGACCTCTGGCCGCTGCTGGCGGCGCCGATTTTATTGTCGGCCTGGTTTTTCTATGAAGCGGGCGTGCTGGTGGCGGTTTTTTTGGCCTCGCTTCTTCTTGTGCAGACTTCTTTTGAAAAAAGCTCCGCCCAGATAATAGCGCTGGTTACCTTTACCGCCATTGGACTGGGACTGGGATGGGGCCAGCGGCGACAAAAGCTGGCGCAACGGCACACTCTCCGCTCTTCGCTGACCGATTCTCTTACCGGCCTTTATAATTACGGGCACTTTATGGAATGCCTGGACCGTGAGATTCACCGGGCGGGAAGGTACGGCGGCGCAGTTACGCTCGTCATGCTTGACGTTGATCATTTTAAACAGTTTAATGATCATTTTGGCCATCAAGCAGGCAATGAGGCCTTAAAGGCGGTTGCCGCTATTCTTAAGCGTGAGAAACGGGGGTCCGACATTGCCGCCCGGTTTGGCGGGGAAGAGTTCGTTCTTTTAATTCCGGGCGACGAGTCGGCGGGCATAGAGACCGCCGGGCGCCTGCGCCGGGAAATATCCCGGGTAAAGGTGCCGGTTGGCGGCGGCGCTGGCACGAGGATTACCGTCAGCGCCGGCGTCGCCAGCTATCCTCTGGGAGCGTCATCGCGGGAAGAGTTGCTTGACAAGGTCGATCAGCTTCTCTACGTCTCCAAAAACGCCGGCCGCAACCGGGTCAGTATCGCACACAACAGGCAGCGGCTTGCAGTTTCCTGATGGTTTCCAAAACCCGGCTTGCTTTCGGCTGCCGCGCCTGAGTGTCAAATTCTTTGAACCATGGTCAAGTTAAAAACCGAGAGCGTCAAGGTCAGGATCGAAACGGACCGCCACATTATTGTCGGCACGGTGCACCCGCCTTCAGTGTCCTACCGCAGTCGCCTTTCCGATTTGCTTAACCAAAAAGAGCTCTCGTTCCTCTCCGTCACGGAAGCTGATGTATACACCGCCGGCCAGCCCAAGGCTGCAATCAGCTCGGTTGCTTTCCTGGCGGTGAATTTGCGAAAAATTGAAATGATCACCCCGGTCGAAGAATGACAGGGTTGGCCTCGCCAGGAGTTACCCACTGAGACAGGCTCTAACGATCATCCCGGCGGCGGGCTCAGGCCCGAGCAGCAGAAATGCCGCATATCCCAGGAAAGCGATCTCCACGACGGTCAGAATCGCCGTCAGCCAGATGAGAAAACGGGCCGCCGCGGTTCTGGTGGTCCCGCGCGAAAGCCTTCTTTTTTCCATGCGGCTCGCGATCAGGTAGCCGATATGAATTATCCCAAACACAAATCCCCCATAGAGGAATTGCCACCTGGGCCCGCCGAACCCGAGCAGCAGGTAATAGTAAAAGATCTCGGTTAACAGCAGGAAAACATTGACGCGGTAGCCCACCTCGACCATGGCTTCAAAGTTGGCCCCGGGAGCTTCTTTCCGCAGGCGCTGGCGCTCCTGGCCCAGGTCTCTCAGCGCGCGCGGCGCCAGCCCCAGCGTCAGGATGCTAATCGCCAGCATGTAAAGCGTGTAGATAAATAAAAAAACCCGCACGGCTTTTTTCAGGTTATGGTTGACTGATCATCCTCTTCACGCTGGATAATCAGAAAAAATGATGACGATACGAGGATTATATTTGTCACATTTCTTTTCTTCCGCCCATGTTTTTTTCTTCCAGAAAACGTTGATAAAGCAGGTCGGCATTTGACAGGATGAAAGAAACAGACAGCAGCGGCAGCGCCGGCACTCCTCTGCCCAATAATACGCCTGCAACCATCGTGCCGATAAACGAAGCAGTCATTGCCAGAACAGTAATAGTACGGCGCAGCCGGTAGGTCAAGGTGCTGGCAATGAACAGGGAGAAGAAGATCATGTCGCTGATCCCCAGACGGGAGATTGCCGGCTCCCCAAAAACGGGCAGATTGATGGTAAGGTAATTAATCCAATTGCTTCCGCTCTCGATGATTTTTTTTGTCGGCCCTAGGAAGACGCTGTAAAAGTCAACAATTATAATCAGCCCGCTTATCAGCAAGACCTGGCCGATCGAGGTTAGCATTAGTCCGATCCACAAACCGGCGCTGATGGCAAAAATGAGCTTCGCCAGCATTTCAGCCGTTCCCCAGCCAGCGACAATTGCTCCCGCGGAGGCGGCGCCGGAAAGAAGGGCCAAAAGTAAAAGCCGGCGCCCCAGCACGGCCAGAAAAGACAGGCTGGAGGCCAAAGCGCAGGCAATCAGAAACCCGGTTGCAAAAACAAGCACCAGGCCGGCGTCGGTGCCGGACGCCACCGTTCCGGTCTTGGCCAGGATGAGGTCGGCCGCCGCGGAGATTATTATCAGGCAGGCAAACACGAGCGCGGTCGACAGCTCCCGGTTTAAATCGAGGTTCGGTTTTCGGATCGTGCTTCCTTTCGAACTGGCTCTGCGCCGGGTAAATGGGGTACGTTTCCCTCGGGGTGGGTCCTAAGAGCTATCCCAGCAGGCGTAACCTGCCGGGACAGGATCTAATATGGTGGTAGTGACTCGTACCACTCGCCGAGAACCTTGAAGGCCCTCCAAAAACTTGTCTTCTGACGCTGGTCATTCAGGGAGGTGTCAATTTCCGGTGTTACCAGGGCTTCCGCCGTCGGCGTCAACGGCTGAACTTTGCCTGGTTCGAACTCAATTTTTTGAGCCAGCGGAAAGTTCAGCCGGTTGAACGCCGCCAGCGAATTCTCGCCCATAATCACGACCATCTTTGGCTGGACCATCATCAGCTCCCTCACTAGGTAAAGCGGGCAGTGCTGGAGCGCCGCTTCTTCCGGCACGCTGGCGCATTTAATAATGTTTGTTCCGTAGAGAATCAGAGAGTCAATGCCAAGCTTCTGGCAGCTTTTCATCACCGCCTCGCCCGCGCGGCCGAAAAAAGCCACTCCTTCGGATGTCTCACTCGGCAAGGTGTGGTATTTTACCAGGAATATATCCGCCAGGGGATGGCCGGATCCAATAACAGGAACCGCCGGCCCATGTGTACATTTCTGGCAATGCGTCAACTCACGGCAGAGTTCATTTATTTCAGAAATAGCGCGGGAAAGCTGTTTGTCATACAAGTTGTCTTCAGGCCTCGACAAATCAACCTCTAGTAGACTTTGCGGCGGAGCCCATGTCGTCCGAAATTGCCGGCCCCGGCCGGCCAGCAAGGCGCCCGAACCGGGGTTCCGGCGCCTTGCCCGGCAAGGTAGTTATTTGCCGCTTGCAGGGGTGAATCCTTCTAAGCCGCCCCCTCCTTGTCAAACCTGGCTACCGCCTCAATGTGGGGCGTGTTGGGAAACATGTCAACAGCGCCCACGCGCGCCAGGCGGTAGCCTCCTTCGGCAAGCCGGGCTGCATTGGCCGCCATTGTCGCCGCGTTGCAAGAAACATAGACGAGTCTCTCGGCCCCGAGACTTATAATGCGCTCAATCTCTTTTTTACTGGCGCCAGCGCGGGGCGGATCAAGCACAACCAAGCCAGCCAGCCCCTTTCCCCCCGCCGCGTTTTCCTCAATTAACTTTTTAAGCACGGTTCTGACTTTGCCAGGCATAAAAAAGGCGTTTCCCAGCCCGTTTACACGCGCATTTTCCGCGGCCAAGCAGCTAGCCTTCCCGTTAATTTCGATTCCGTAAGCCCGGCGGCAGCGCCCGGCAAGCAGCAGCGTGATCGAGCCGACGCCCGAGTAAAGGTCAAAGGCGACCTCGTCAGCCCGGGGGCTGGCATAGTCGAGCATTTTCCCGTACAGCCGCTCGGTCATCAGCGTATTTGTCTGTAAAAAAGAGTCTGGTGATACTTTCAGCTTCAGGCCGCACATTTCCTCAGAAATGTGACCGCGGCCGGCCAGGACTTCAAATGGAAAACCGGTGGCGACCGAGGCCCGGGTGGCGTTGACGCTCCAGATCAGCGACTTTATCTGCGGGAACGCGGACACAAGGCTGCTGATGAACTCGTCTCTGTCCGGAAACCGGCCTGGCGCCGTCACAACATTCACCATGATCTCGCCGGTATTAATTGCCTCACGCAGGACGAGGTGCCGCCAAAATCCGCTGCCGCTGTCATGATCATAAACTTTATTGCCGCTTGAGCGGGTAAACTCCCGGACGTGGTTGCGGATCTGGTTGGTTACCCGCGAATGGAGCAGGCAATCGTCCACGTTAAAGACGCGGCGCCACTGCCCCGGGGGGTGGAATCCGAGAACCGCGCCGCCGCCGTTATCGGCAAAGGAAAATTCAACCTTGTTGCGGTAGCGCCATCGGCGGGCGGCCTCCAGGGGCTCCTCGCTTTCGGCTCCCGAAAGCCCGCCAATACGCGACAGGCATTCGGTGACCTGCCGCTGTTTGAACTCAAGCTGGGTTTTGTATGTGAGCGTTTGCCACATGCAGCCGCCGCACAAATCGAAGTGGCGGCAACGTGGAGGGATTCTGGAGTTTGAAGAATTAAGCAGCTCCACGCTGCGGGCTTCGGCAAAAGAACGCCTGGACCTGGTCACCCGGGCGCGCACAAGGTCTCCCGGCAGGGCGCCGTCAACAAAAATAACAAATCCGTCCCGCCGGGCCACACCGCGCCCTCCAAAAGCTAGGCTTTCAATTTTAAGGTCGAGCTCATCTGCGAGGTTGGGTATTAACATTTGACAAATAATTTACAATAGTTGCGGGGAGGGAATGATTTTTAGCTCTTTTGCCCCAGTCATGAGGAACTGTGATTAATTCTGTACCAAATAAAAAGAATACGTTATGATTGGCATTGGGACCATTCTTAAATAGGGGTTTTTCTGGTGTACCTCTCGCCTCGCAGATTGGCGCTTTCCCTTTTGGCTGCTTTATTGCTTGCCCTTTCGATTGCAGCCTGCGCTAACAACGGAGGAGCATCGACGCACACCGCAGACTCTGTTGCTGCCGCTAGTGAAATCCGCATATCCATCGATGGCATGTTTACTCCCAAGGAGTCTTATTCGGTTTACTCGCAACTGTTTGATTATATTGCCAAAAAAACGGGGCATCCGACGGTATTGCAGCAGACCGGCAGTTATTCAGAAGTAAATGACTTATTGGCGCGCGGAGACACCGACGTTGCCATCCTCTGTTCCGGCGGCTATATCAAGGCCTTTGACAAACTCCATTTGTCTCCCTTGGTAGCGCCCGTAGTTAATGGGCAACCCCTATATTACTCTTATATCGTCACCCGCAGCGGCAGCGGCATCAGTAAGTTTGAGCAGTTGCGCGGCCACCCTTTTGCTTTTAGTGATCCTATTTCGCTCACGGGCACTCTCTACCCGGAATCCCGCGTCGTTGACCTGGGTTATCAGCCAGGCGCTTTTTTTAGCCATATCATAGTTGCAAATAATCATGATAATTCCATCAAGGCGCTCAAGGAAGGAGTTGTCGATGGCGTCGCCGTCGACAGCTACATATATGATTACATGAAAGCCAATGATCCGGCCAGCGTCAGCGGGCTCGATATAATCGAGGAATCGCCGCCTTTTGGTTCCCCTCCCCTGGTAACCCGCCCAGGCATGTCCCGCGAACTGCGGAACCAGTTGTTAAGCGTTCTGACGGGGATGGACAAAGATCCTCAGGGGAAACAGATTTTATCAAAACTGGGGATAGAAAAGTTTATTCCCGTTGACAAGTCCCTCTATAACTCTGTTGGCAGCCTTGAAGCAAATCTGGTTAAGGCGCACGTAATCCAGTGACTATTTTTCGCCGTCTCAGGAATTATTTTAATAACCTTGGGCTGGGCAAGAAGGTCGTAATTATTCTCTCGCTCACAATGGCGCTTGCCGGCGTCTTGCTATCAGGGCTGGGAACGGAAAGGATGAACTCGCTGCTAGTAGATCAAAAGGTCAATTCGTCAACGGAAATTGCCAACACGCTAGCGGGTACTGCTCTTCCCGATCTGTTGACAAATGATTTTGTTGACTTGCAGGACAGCACTGACGGTGTGTTGGCGCGGGACGAAAGGCGGGAAATTGTTTACGTGGGAGTTTATGACACCGCAGGCAAGTTGCTGATCCATTCTTCGCGCCAGGCAGGCAGTCAGACCCCGGCTGAAAGCGCGGGAATGATTAAAACCAGCGTTCCACTGACAATTAATGGCAGGAATTTCGGCAGGGTTGATATGTACGTTTCCCTGAGCCGCATCAAGAGCAATGTTCTGGCGGTGGTGCTCTCCTTGGCCGGCCTGCTTTTAATTGTCATTGTCGCTTCGGCTGCAGTAATGGCGTTTGTGGCCATGCGAATGATCGTGAAGCCGGTGCGGAGCTTGACCGCCAGCGCTAAACAGATTTCTGAAGGAAATCTTGATTTTAAAATACCGGTTAGGTCTGAAGATGAGCTGGGCGAACTGTCGCAGGATTTCAATCATATGGCGCAGATCCTTAAGGAGCGCCAATCAGAACTGAAGGTGGCCTATGAGAAACTAGAGCGAAATTACAAAGCCATTCGTGAGGCCTACAAGGAGCTGCGCGAGCTGGATCACATGAAATCCGGGTTCATCGCTGTGGTGTCCCATGAATTGAAGACCCCTTTGTCTCTAATCAGGGGTTACATCGAAACCATTTTGGCCGGGAATCTGGGGAAAGCAAATGTCAGGCAGCGAGAAAAACTGGCCCTGGTCATGGACAGCGTGGACAGATTGTCCGATATTGTTGACAAGTCTCTCGATTTTTCATTAATTGAACGGGGAAGCCTCGTCGTCGAGCGGCAGGAGCTGGCTTTGAGCAAGGTGCTCGATGCCGTGATTGATGAATTTGCCCTGGAGGCTTCCGAGCGCAAGCTTAACCTTGAAAGGGACATTCCCGACGGATTACCGCACTTGGCCGGCGACGAGACTCGCCTGCACCAGGTGTTTCACAATCTGGTCGCCAACGCGATTGATTTTACTTCAGAGGGCGGTACAGTGAAGGTTCATGCCTATTTCGATGCAAAAAAACGTCAGGATATCGTTGAAATTTCCGACACGGGCACCGGCATTCCCAAGAAAGAGTTAAGATACCTGTTCACGCCGTTTTATCAAGTAGAAAGTCCCACAACCCGCAAACATCCGGGGATGGGCCTGGGACTTGCCGTTGCCAAAGGAATTGTCGAGGGCCACGGGGGGGTTATTAGCGTGGCAAGCCGCGTCGGCAAGGGAACAGTTTTTTCCATTGCTTTGCCTTTGCCTGTTCTTGACAGGGACGAGACTGATGCCGGAGCAAAGACAATCAGTGATATTATTGTTAATTGAGTTGAATACAGTGATGGAGGCGGTGAAAGAATGGAAATGACGTTGTCCAAGAAGATTCTTGTTGTTGATGATGAACCCGGGATCTGCGACATAGTCTGCCTCAACCTCGAGAGCGAAGGATATCAGACTGAATGCGCCCAGAGCGGACGGGATGCTTTGGCCAAGATCAAAGCCGCAAATCCTGACGCCATTATCCTCGATATTATGATGCCCGAGGTTGATGGTTGGGAAGTCCTTTCGCACATTAAAAACGATCCTGCAACCCGAGGCATACCGGTAATCCTTCTGTCGGCCAAGAGCGAAGAGATTTCGAAATTGTTGGGGTTTCAACTGGGGGCGGAGGACTATATTACCAAGCCTTTCAGCGTCAAGGAGCTGGCGGCGCGCGTCAAGGTCGCTCTGGAGCGGTCCGGCGCCAAGCGGGCGGCGGCCCGGCAGCCGGCACCTTCTCCGGACGGCGGCAAGATAATGGCCCGCAAAGGAAGAGAGACAATTTTTGTTGATCTTGCCAGTATTTTTTTTGCGGCGGCGGACAGGAATAACACTTATCTTCATACGAATGATGACAAATATGTCTTGCGCCGCAACATCAGCCAGGTTGAAAGCCAGCTACCGCAGGGCTTCATGCGCGTGCATAAAAGCTTCATTGTCAACCTGGCCAAAGCTGGCAAGCTGTTTTCTTTAAAGCGCGGATCGTATCTTGTGGAGCTCAACGACGCCCGCCGGTCCAGGATACCGGTTAGCAGGAGCAAACTGGCACAGCTGCGGCGGGAGATAGCAGGGCAAACAGCGCCCTAGCTCTTCAAATTGGCGTCGCCTATGGCCTTCGCTCAGCCTCGCACGATAGCCCTTTGAGGCAGATTCTTACTTAATGATCCTGCTTTACGGCGTTCCTGCCAGTTCGTTGAAGCTGTTCTTGTAAATAACCCTTTGACTGGTGAGCAGGAGTTGGCCGGAGGTGCAATTAAAGCAGCCGACGAAGACCGGCCCCTTCATCAGGTTGGCGAAATGAGGCGTTATGATGCTTCCCGCCCCGATGGGAAAGTGAGTATTGCCGGTCGCCGGATTGATCATACTTGTACCACCGATGGTAATGTTGGCATCGGCCGGCGTACCGCCCAGGTTGGCGATCAAAATCCAGTCGCCAGCCATATTGTCGGCCGGTTTGGAGTCATACCAGTTGAACCAGGCGTCGGCGCCGATATCATTTGATGGCTGCCATGGTATTGTCTGGCCCGGTCCGGGCACGGGAATGGGATAGGTCCAGGTGCTGCTGCCGAAGGTGCCGGCGGGCTCGAGGAGAATCCCGTCCTCTTCGTGGAAGGAATCCTTAAATATTGTTCTCTGACTTACAATCAATTTCTCGCCCTGATTGCAATCCTGGCAAGTGACGTATACCGGCCCTCCCATGCGTCCGGGGAACTGGGGCGTAATGCGGCCCCGGGGGGCAATTACAAAGAAATTGTTGCCGGGATTTTGCGGGTCATTCATAATCTCGCCGCCGATGCTGATTTGAACGCGGACCGGATTGAAATCATCTTTATTGGCCACCAGCACCCAGTCGCCGTTCATCCCCGTTGACTGTTTGTCATACCAGGGAAACACGGCTCCCGCGCCCAGTTTTGAAGCCGCCACCCCGGGGACTTCGGCGAAACTGTCCTTAAATAGCGACCGCTGGCCGGCAAGAAAAGGCTCGCCCGACGGGGACGCTACTCTGACAGGGCCGTTGGCAAGGCGCGCAGGCGACTGCCACTCAATATGCTGGCCCGGCGCCAGCGGGCCGAGCGCTGCCACCGGCGTGGCGCTGTCGGTTACGTCGCCGACGTAGATATTAATCATGGTGGGCTTGTCGCCTGTGTTTGCTGCGCAGATCCAGTCCCTATTCATGCCCCAGGCAGCGATATTGTCATACCAGGTAAAGAGGTAGTCGCTTTCCAGCCCCATGCCGGGTACGGAATTAATCTCCTGGAAAGAATCTTTGTAAAGCACACGCTGACTGACGTTCAAGGGCTCGCCGTTCGTCGACGTTACTTTCACCGGGCCGTTTGTAAGAGTGGTTGGCGAGTGCCACTCGACATGGACGCCAGGCGCGAGAGCGGTGTCATGAGCGGCGTCAAATAAAGCCACTGTTTTCCCGACTACTTCGATGCTTACATCTGCGTTGCCCGTGCCGCGGTTGGAGATAAGGATCCAGTCACCGTTCATCCCCCAGGCGGCATTGTTGTCGTACCAAGGAAAGTAGTAATCGTACTCGCTGCTGGCGGCGGATAACCGCGCCGGTGCTGTTATCAGCAGTAATAGAAAGAGTGTTATCAACGGCAGAATAATGAATAACGATGGCGTCACCAGGCGCCTGATGCAAGTTCTCGCGGATTTTGCATCTATCATTCCCAACATTTTCATTTCCTTGGTTTTGCTATGTGCTTTTATATGCCCGCGGCTATGACCGCATCAACTGTGCATATTATCCACATCATTTGACAATATCAAGACCAACTGTTATTAATATCGCGAAATATACCTAGGTGGGGTAAAAATCAGGGAATTCCCTGATAGTAAATTCAATTTAAGAAATGTACTATTGAATCCCATTTTAAGATTAATTGTGATAATCAGTGACATAATGAGAACAAAAGTGCTGAATTGTGAAAATCGAAACACGCGCATTTGCAATTCATGGGCTGCGGGTAACGGGTCGTACGATCCCAATGGTGAGGAGGTGGATAACAGCTAAAGGAAAAGGGTTTCAAAAGCTACGAACTATGCGGGATATGAGCTTACGGGCTCTGCAGCAATTAAAAGAGTTGAATTTACCGGGAGGTGAAGGAATTGATCTTTAAGGCAAAGGACGCCATCTTGAAGAAAAGGGCCGCTGTTATAGTGGCCCTGACGATAATCTTTGTGTTTGCTGTTGGCGCAAGCGTTCTGTATGCTACTTCGGCTGCACCGGACGCCCCACATTACAACTATTCCGAGTGCGTATCATGTCATTCGGATGTGGCTGACTACCATACCAACGCCGGCATTCAACAGTACTCCGATTGCATCAGCTGCCACGGAGACAAGGTCAGCAGCCCCGACGACCAGTCTTTGTTCGATGCCGTTCACAATCAATATTACGACGCTCCTCACAAGGCGCATCTGACTTCAAACCTGCTCTCGTTCACGTGCACTACCTGCCACCAGTCGGTGGACGTCAGGGAGGAATCCGCGTCTTCTGTCCGGAGGCAGGTTGATATCGGTTTGTGTGCAAAATGCCATAGTCCTTTCCCGGCGACGATGGACCCCGCCTGGGCAACGCAGGACTGCATTTCTTGCCACTCTGACTGGCAGAGCCAGCATGCGAGCAAGGCGCCGTATGTTAATAACGCCAATATCGGCCCCAGCGACTGCTACGGCTGCCACGGTGGCAGAGCTTGGTATCTAAGCGGCGCAGCAGCTCTCGGGCTGAACCGCGGCAATATCTACTGGGCCAACCTTAGTGATTACAATGCCGGGAAGCTGTCAGTGGACTTCTCCATCGCCAACAGCGGTTCGGGTACTGCGAATGGTTTGAATATTTCGCAGGTCCTGTCAACGAACGGCGTTGGCGTGGCCACCCCGATGCCGCTTAATTTGGGCGATGTGGCCGAAGGCGGTTCCACCAACTTCACGCTGGTGTATCAAGTACCAGGCGGAGTCGGCTTTTTTTATACAACGGTCTACGCCAACGCTGTCAATGATGACAACCAAACGCAATACTGGCCTTCCAAGCCATAGCCATCTCCACAAGAAGTCAAAAGCGAGATTGCTTTTCTGAAAATGAACGGAGAAAGGGCTGACATGGAAGCCTTAATGAAAAAACCTGAACCGGCTACAGGCAAGCTGAAAGAGTATGCGCCGCCGGCTGTCACACAGCTTGGCAACATTGCCGAGGTCACCCGCGAGTGCTCCAACTGGCAGTGCAGCGTGACGGTGCCGCCGGCGCCAGGATCGTAGCCAGGGTCAGGCAAGCGATGAAACAAGTGAAAGCAAAATCCAGTCTGGCAGAAAAAATGCGCCATAGCATCCGCGGCGCCGAGAGCGAAATGAAAGAGGTGAGCTAAGTGACAGATGTGAACAGCAAGGGAGGCATGAAATTAAATCCGGCTGTTTCCCGCCGCGCCTTTCTGCAATGGGGAAGCGCCATCGGCGGGACAGCGGTGGCAAGCACCCTGTTGCCCGGGGGTCTGCTGCGGCAGGTTTTCGATTCCGACAAGGCGAAAGCCGACGACGCCGGAACCTGGATATACAGCGCCTGCAACATGTGTGGCGGCTGCTCGGGCATCAACGTAAATGTCGTCGACGGCGCGGTTAGGAAAATCGAACCCAATCCGTACAACGCCGCCGGCGTCGCCAACATCTGTATTAATGATACCAGTGACGCGGCTGACTTTGTTAACGCCACCACCGGATGGGGCGCAGGCATGTGCCCCAAGGGCAACTCCGGCTACAAGTCGCTTTACGACCCGGACCGCATCAAGACGCCCATGAAGCGGGACCCGAGCAGTCCCCGTGGCGTCGGCGCGGTTTTCAATCCCATCACCTGGGATGATGCCCTGAACGAGATCACGACGTATCTGCAGGGCCTTAAGGCCGAGCAAAGCGGCAATGGCGCCCACCAGTTGCTTTTCTTCTCCGAGGACGGCATCACCGGCAATAATCCGCAGCAGGATTTTTGCAAGATGTTCGGCACGCCAAACTATATCCAGCACACCAGCTTGTGTGACGTCGCCAGGAAGAGGGCCTTCAGCGTTCCCTTTGGCGACGAGCGGCCCGTGCCGGATTTCGCCCATGCCAAGTACGCTCTGATCTTCGGCTGGAATTTCCTTTCGGCCACCAAGTGGTCTCACCTGCCCCGGATTGCGCGCCAATTCTTTGACAACGGCGGGCGAATGGTGGTCGTTGACCCCGTTTTCAGCAGCACGGCGGCGGCGGCCTGCAGAAACGGCGGCCAGTGGGTGCCGATCAAGCCGGGCACCGACGGGGCCCTGGCGCTGGCGCTTGCCAACGTGCTTATCAATGAGAACCTGTATAATGTCGCCTTCGTCAATGCCAACGTGATTGGCTTTCAGGCGTTTAGCGATTACGTCACCGGCGTCAGCGACGGCGTCCCCAAGGATCCCAACTGGGCCGAAGGCAAAACCGGCGTGCCGGCCGCCACGATTGTCAGCCTTGCCCGCGAGATTGGCGAGTCCAGCAATTATCCGGCAGTGATCGACACCTGGTCGGGGCCGGGGCATCACACCAACGGCACCCAGGGCGGCCGGGCCATCTCGGCGCTGCTGGCCCTGACCGGCCAGATAGGCAACAAGGGCAACGCTGTCTTCACCAACCGCCTGGGTCCATCGGCGCGGACGGCAACCAATACCCATGACGCTTCTCTGAGTCGCCCCCGCATCGACGGCCTGGGAAAGCCGCTTAGTCAAAACGGTTTCCCTCTCGGTCATGGATCGGGAATTGTCCTTCGCGCCCGCGACGTTATTTATGATTCTGACCTGTCCGCGGATGATTACTATGCCAAGTACCCATATCTGGGCAGCAGCGCCTCCGACGCTGATACAAACCGGCCCAAGGCAGCCATCTTTGTCTTTGACAATCTGGTGATGAACTCATCAAATGTCCAGAAGAACATTGATGGCTTGAACAAGCTGGAATACATTGTCTCGATCGACACGCATCTGAGCGAGACTGCCCAAATGGCTGACATTATCCTTCCGGGCGCCAACTTTCTGGAACGCTACGATTTCACGGTCAACTGGGTAACGTTTTACAGTTTCGGCCTGCGGCAGCCAACCGTCAGCTCCTGGGTGGGGAATCCCTACATCGACGAAATTGGCATCATTATGGAGCTGGGCCGGAGGTTGGGGCTAAAGGGCGACGCCGGCAGCACGGCCCCCGGTGATTTCAGCATGACAGAAACACAATATCTCGGCCAGCAGCTGCTGCTGAATTCCACGATCAAGGGAAACCTGTATCCCTCGGGAGACCCCACAAATATGGCCGACTGCGATGCGGCCCTGAATGCTCTTAAGGCGCTGCCAGGAGCGGTTTGGCCAACTCTGAATGATCTGGTGGCGAATGTCAGTAACTGGGGCACCAAGTACGGAACTGTCAGCAAATTAAAGACTGTTATCGGCGGCAACCAGAAGATCGTCCTCAATTCCTACAGCGGCACCGACGCCGGGTCCGGCACAGCTGACGCCATCTCTGGTTACAAGTCTCTGCAAACGGCGGGGTACGACGCCCTGCCGGTTTACCGCGATCCGGTCGATGCTCCCGGGCAGCTCGGCTACGACGGCTACCCGTTCTACATGGTTTCCTGGAAGCAGACGGAACACACTCATACGCGCACGTTCAACAATGTCTGGCTAATGGAGATGAAGGGAACCAACCCCTGCCTGATCAACAAGGCGGTTGCCGACAGCATGGGCATCAAGAACGGCGACGCCATCAAGATCGAGTCTCCCATTGCCACAGTGGACGCCACCGCTTTCCCCGTCGAGGGAATTGAGCCTACCACCGTGGGCGTCATGCACGGTTTCGGCCACTGGGCCCTGGGATCAGTCGCCGAAGGCAAAGGCACGGCTGCGGGGCGTTTGATGCCCGGCAAGCCTGAAGCAATATCCGGCCAGGGAATCAGCAAGGAAGTGGCCGTAAAAGTCTACAAGGCTTAGAAAGGAGGATGATTATTCATGGCTGCTAATCCTAATCAGCTCGGCTTTCAGATAGACATGGAGCATTGCATCGGCTGCCGGGCCTGCCAGGGAGCCTGCAAACAGCAGAACCAGGTTGAGCTGGGAGCCGAGTACCGCCGGGTCGAGACGTTTGACGGCGGCACGTATCCGACGCCGTTCAAGAACTTCATGTCAATGTCGTGCAACCACTGCGAGTCCCCTGCTTGCATAAAATCATGCCCGGTAGGCGCGATAACCAAAAGAGATACTGACGGCATCGTCATCCTGGACTCCAATGTCTGCAACGGCTGCAAGCGCTGCATGGAGGCATGCCCGTATGGAGCGCCCCAGTTCAATCCTGTCACCAAGAAAGTTGAAAAGTGCCACATGTGCTATCAGCGGATTGACGCCGGCCTGCCGCCGGCATGCGTGCTGACATGCATGGCCCGGGTGCTCAAGTACGGCAAGCTTTCCGGGCTTGCGGGCGACACCGGCAAGCACATAAACTATTTTGCTGACCCAAAGTACACGCATCCGTCCATACGGATCATCCCGCCAAGCGAACAATAGGAGTAAAGGATGTTAGTCGGTGAGGAGAAAGCGATAGAACCGGAAACACATAGCAGGGTTGTAATTTACGACTTCCTCAGGCGTGCTTTTCTTCACGAACCGACTGAAGAGTTCTTTGCCGGCCTGTTGGAGAGCAGGCTCCTGGAAGAGCTGATAGACCTTCCCGGCGTCAAAGAGATGAGCGAATGCGCCCAAAGCGAACTCGCGTCCGGCAATCTTGATGATGTCCGGCAGGATTTCTATCAGCTCTTCCACGGCCCCGGCCACGTCAAGGCGCCGCCGTGGGAGTCCGTTTATACATCAATATACCGATTGGTCAACCAAGAGGCTACCGTGGCGGTGCGGAAGCTGTACGCGAGGTACGGGTTCGAAACAACTGCCGGCGAGCTGGAAGATCATTTTGGCACTGAATGTGATTTTCTCTTCAGATTGTGCAGTCTGATGCTGGTCGCCGATGAAGATCACCGGCCGGATTTGATTAAAGTTCAAAAATACTTTATTGAAGATCACCTGTTAAAATGGGTGCCCGGCTTTGCGAAAGACATTGTCAGCAATGCCCGCACATGCTATTTAAAAGGGCTGGGCAAATTCGTGGAGTATTGGGTGCGGTGCGAAGCGGAGTACCTGGCCGGGATGGTTTAGCGCTTGGCGCTGTTGCGGCAGGAGTTGGGCATTTGTTTAAATTTGATAGGGTGACGTGACTCTGGCAGAAGGTTGGAGATTCGGTCAAAAATCTGGCTTGAAGTGGATGGAGAGCCCGTATTTAGCAAGGGGCGTTCCTTGCTGCTGAGGGCCATCGACAGGCACGGTTCGATTAACAGGGCCGCCATAGAGACAGGAATTTCCTACCGGCGGGCGTGGGGCTATGTCAAGGCGATGGAAAAGAGGCTGGGACTGAATCTGGTGAGGACACGAACGGGTGGGGCCGGCGGCGGCGGCGCGACACTCACGGAAGACGCGCGTCATTTTCTAATAATGTACGAGAGCCTAGAGTCCGGAATCGATGAGATGGTTGATAAACGGTTCAAGGACATTTTCCAGACATCAAAACCGCTTCATTTGGCTGGGCGCTATGCAAATTTGTCATAACCATCACGGTTGAAAGCGGAGGGAAGCATGTGTGAAACAGAGCAAATGGTAATTTCCGTAACAGAAGCCGTCGGCACCGTGCTCAGCCATGATATCACCGAGGTGAATCCTGTCAGTGGCTATAAAGGGGCGCGGTTTAGGAGGGGCCATGTTGTCAGCCGCGCGGATGTGGAAAAGCTGATGGATCTGGGCAAAGAGCATTTATATGTCCTGCAGATCAACGAAGACCAAATGCATGAAAACGACGCGGCGGTCATGATGGCCGAAGCTATTGCCGGGACAAACGCGAATTTTAAGCCCGATCCCAGAGAGGGGAAAATTGACATAGCAGCCGAAATTGGCGGCGTCCTGAAGGTCAACGTCGAGGCGCTGGAGCGGTTCAATGGCGTCGGCGCAGTCATGTGCGCAACACGCCATAACAACACGGTTGTGGCCAAAGGCGAGGTCGTGGCGGGCACACGCGCCATCCCGCTGGTTGTTGATAAGAAGCCGGTACATGATGCAGTTGCGATTGCGGAGGCGGCGGGCGGCATTGTCTCAGTGCTGCCTTTGCGCCAGGCGCGCGTGGCATTGGTCATAACCGGAAACGAGGTGTTCAGTGGCAGAATCAATGATGCTTTTGAGCCGGTGGTCAGGGAAAAAGTGGCTGCCCTTGGCTCTGCGGTCGTGGAAGTAATGAAATGTCCCGATGACGTGGAGCAGATCGGGGCGGCCCTGGCGAGGGTCAGGAACAACCGCGCTGACCTTGTCGTGATGACGGGCGGAATGTCGGTCGACCCTGACGATGTGACCCCGCTGGCGGCACGCGCGGCGGGCGCCGACATTACTGCGTATGGTTCCGCTGTCTTGCCGGGATCGATGTTTATGGTCGGCTATTTCGGGGACGGCACGCCGGTGCTGGGTGTGCCGGCCTGCGGCATTCATCATCCACGCACGATATTTGACCTCATCCTGCCGCGGGTGCTTGCCGGGGAAACCATCACAAGCGCCGATATCGCCCGCCTGGGCCATGGCGGCATGTGTCTTGATTGCCCTGAGTGCAGGTATCCTGTTTGTCCGTTCGGCAAAGGTTGTTAGGAAGCCTGTCATGAAGACGCTAAAAGAGCATCTGGCCGAATCGGCGGCTTTCCATGGAGAGGGCTGTCCGGGCCAAACCCTGGGAGTGAGGTTGGCCAGGGCCGGCCTCAAGAGGATTGGAATTGATGATCCGCTCTCTGATCGTTGGCGCAAGCAACTGATGGTTTACGTTGAGATAGACCGCTGCGCGGCTGACGCAGTCATGAGCGTCACCGGTTGCCGCGTGGGAAAAAGAACGCTCAAAATTGTTGATCACGGTATTATGGCCGCCGGCTTCCTGAACCTTGAAACCGGCAAGGCGGTGCGGGTCGTGGCGCGGGAACAGGCAAGGGAACTGGCCTTCAAGTACGCACCAGGCATCCAGGACAAATACGAGCGCCAGCAGCAGGCTTACGAGGTCATGACCGATGATGAGCTGTTTGAGTTTGAAGATGTCAGCATTGAGGTCCCGCGGCAGGACATGCCCGGCAGCCCTGTTTCCCGCGTAGAGTGCAGCAATTGTGGAAATGCCGTTCAGGATCGGCGGGAAGTCCGGCGTTCAGGCGTTACCCTTTGTAAGCCGTGTGCTGAGGGTGGTTATTTCACACGTATATATAGTCCAGATGTGGAAGCTGAGGTGACTTCAGGCTAATGGACCAGCATACTTCCACCGACGGAGACGCCACACCGGCTTTGATGTTTAACCGGCGGGAACTGGCGGGAGCGCTGGGCGATATCGGCGTGCTGCTGCCGCTCATGGCAGGACTGATTATCATCTGCGGCGTTTCCGCTTTTATGGTCTTTCTGTTAACAGGACTGGCTTACGTTGCCGCGGGCGTTTATTTTCGGCTGCCGGTGCCAGTGCAGCCACTCAAGGCCATGGCTGCGATAGCAATTGTCGGCGGCGCCAGCGCCGGCGAGGTGGCCGCAGGCAGCATTATTATGGGGATAATCCTGTTATTCATGAGTGCGACCGGCCTGGCTTCGCGCCTGTCATACCTGTTTGCGCCCTGGACGGTTAAAGGAGTGCAGCTTGCCGTAGGACTAATGCTTATTCAAGGCAGTCTTTCATTTATGGGAATTGGCGGCATGGCGAAATGGAAGGGCGTGTCCGTGCCCGGCCTGCCGCCAGCGGCCGCTTTGGCGATTGCGGCAGGATCCCTGCTGTTGTTATTGGCTCTTGGCGGCAACCGCAGATTCCCGGCGACTCTAGTGATAGTTGGCGCGGGGCTGACCCTGGGCTTTTTTGTTGCTGGCCCCAGCGTAATCAGGCACTTGCAAATTTTTACCCTGAGCCTGCCGTCGCTGCCGCTTCCCGGCCGAGCAACCTTTACCGCCGCCTTTTTGCTGCTGGTGATCCCGCAATTGCCCGTAACTTTTGGCAACGCGGTCATTGCCACCGCCGACGTTTCCCGGAGTTATTTTCATCAGCGGTCGCGCCGGGTGACGCCGCGGGCTCTTTGCGCTTCGCTTGGAATTGCCAACACTGCGATTGGCCTGTTGGGCGGCATGCCTGTTTGCCATGGTTCCGGCGGCATGACAGCGCACTACCGGCTGGGCGCCCGTACCGGAGGCGCCACGGTGATGATCGGCGCATTGCTGGTGGCCTCGGCCATGCTGTTTGGCAACTCGGCTGTTTACTTGATCCTGATGCTGCCGCTACCGGTCCTGGGAGCCCTCTTGTTTTATGTAGGCGTTGAGCATGCCCGCCTGGTATTGAGCCTCAATAGCAGATTTGCCATTCTGGTTGCGGTGTCAATCGGTGTGGTGTCGTTAATCTGGGCCAATGTGGCGCTGGGAATGGCTGTCGGCATGGGCGTCAGCTTCCTGGCCGGAACCGCTAAATTGACGCGCCGGTTATTGTCGGCCCCCGGTTAAAAAAGGCTGGAAGTGAAAGGGAAAAGCGTAAAATCAGGTTTTTCGGTGGCTATCCTTGCCGGCGGCCAAAGCAGGCGCATGCAGCGTAACAAGGCGCTGGAGACGCTTGTGGGCAAACCGCTCATCTCTCACATAATCAATTCGTTGCGGTTGGCAACCAATGAGATGTTTATTGTTGCCAAGGAAGCAGCCGATTATCAGCAGTTTGGTTTGCCGGTTTGCGAGGACCGCTACAGTTTCCATGCTTCGATCGTCGGCATTGACGCAGCTCTTGCTTTTTCGCGTCAGCGCCGTTGCCTCGTGGTTGCGTGCGATATGCCTTTTGCTGAACCGGCCCTGGCGGAACTGCTGGCCTCCTTTCCGCTGGAGAATGATGCCGTCGTACCGCTGAGCCGGCGAGGACGCGAACCGTTACTGGCGCTATATTCAAAGTCGTGCCTGTCAAGAATACAGGCTCATATTGAGAGCAATGATTTGGCTATCGGGCGCCTGCTCGACAGCGTCAGCACCAGGTACGTTGAGACCGGAGAAATAGCCGCCCGTTGCGATCCCTTCCAGGTGTTTATAAATGTGAACGATGGTACAGAGCTGAAAGTAGCCCGCGCACTTTACCCCAAAGTACTCAAGCACCGCCAGCGGGCAGGCTCGGCCGGATTGCGATACGGCGCCCGTCCCGTTGTCTGTTTCGTTGGGAAAAAAGATTCAGGCAAGACCACGTTTCTGGAAAAACTGGTGCAGGAGCTTAAATTCAGGGGCATCAGCACCGCGTACCTGAAGCACGACTCGCACGGGTTTGAAATTGACCGCGCGGGAACGGACACCTGGCGGATAGCTCATGCGGGCGCCCATTCAGTCGCCATTACTTCGCCTGATGCTTTGGCTATCCTGGAGACCGCCCGGCGTGAAACAAGCCTTGAGGAACTGGTGGACCGCATTGACAGGCCCGTCGACATCATTTTGGCCGAGGGCTTTAAACGATTTGCCGCCGACAGGGTGGAAGTCTCCCGCAGCCAGAGGAGCTGTTCTTTAGCCTGCCCGGAAGAAGAGCTGCTGGCGGTAATATCGGACCGCCGCGACGCGGCCGCAGCGGCCCCGGTTTTCGATCTTGATGATGTGAGTGGTTTCGCTGATTTTCTGCTGCACCGTTATGGCCTCCATTTTGCTGTGCGAGGAATCAATGCTGACGTCTTGCAGAAGAGCTAAAAGAAGCACAAAAGTCAACAGCCCTCAGCGGCGGATTATAGATTATCTGCGCATTTCCATCACCGACCGCTGCAATTTCCGCTGCCGCTACTGCGTGCCTCCTAAAGGAATCGCCTTCAAGGCGCCGGCGGAGATTCTCAGCTACGAGGAGATTATCCGTTTTGCAGAAGTGGCGGCCAGCCTGGGCATTACCCGGGTCCGCATAACGGGCGGTGAACCGCTCGTGCGCCCTGGATGTCCAGCGCTGATCAAGCGGTTGGCTCTGGTTCCGGGCATTAAGGACCTGTCGCTCACGACCAATGGAGCATTGCTGGGCAGATATGCAGACGAGCTAAAAAAAGCCGGACTCACTCGCCTTAATATCAGCCTGGACAGCATGGAGCCTGAAAGATTTTCGCAGGCAACCAGGGGAGCTTCGCTGGCGCCTGTACTTGCCGGGCTGGAAAAGGCGCTTGAGCTGGGATTTTCCCCTGTAAAGGTAAATGCTGTCATGATTCCGGGAATTGAACAGGAGCTTCAGAATTTCGTGGCCTTGGCACGGGAGAGGCCTGTGCATGTCCGTTTTATAGAGTCCATGCCAATTGGGGCGGGGATGGGGATCCGGAAATTTATCCCCCGGGAAAAAATTCTTGACCGGCTGCGGACGCTTGGCGATTTAAGGCCGGTCGACTCGCCGCCGGGCGGTGGCCCCGCCCGCTATTTCAGATACGCAGGCGCGCAAGGGACAATTGGTTTTATCAGCTCAATGAGCGACCATTTTTGCAACAACTGCAACCGGCTGCGTTTGACCGCAGACGGGAAATTGCGCAATTGTCTTTTTTCTGATGCAGAAGTTGACGTGCGTTCTTTTATAAATGGGGACCGTGATGAACTTAAGAACGTTATAATTGATTCCATGAATAGCAAAAAGTTTGACCGGCGACGGGAAGAGCTTGCCGTTGCTCGGACTATGTCACAGATTGGAGGTTGATCGGGCAGGATGATGTCTGTTTCTGCGCGGCCAGACGTGGCGGCAGCATGATGCTCATCGGCTATGAAACAAGACTTTTCACATCTGGATAAAGAAGGCAGGAGCCGCATGGTTGACGTAGGCGCCAAACCGGTAACGGCGCGGACCGCGCGCGCGGCGGGAACTATCTTCATGGCTCCGGAGACCATTCGACTGCTGGCCAAGAGGGCGCTGCCAAAAGGCGATGTTTTGTCCGTGGCCCGCGTAGCGGGAATTATGGCGGCAAAGGAGACCTCCCGTCTCATTCCCATGTGTCATCCGCTTGCCATTGAGCACGCGGCTGTTGACTTCGAGATTGATGACGAGCGCGGCGCCATTCATATCGAAGCCGCGGTGCGGGTTTTGGCCAAAACCGGCGTGGAGATGGAGGCTTTAACCGCGGTGGCAGTGGCCGCCCTCACCATTTATGACATGTGCAAGGCGGTGGACAAGGGGATGGCAGTCAGCGACATCACGTTGCTGGAGAAGCGGGGCGGCTCTTCCGGCCGGGATGGAACCGCAGCCGGCGGGTAATTCGCCAACTCAACTTTACGACAGAAGCATGAAAAGAAGAGGAAGCACAGGAGAAATTCCCTGAAAGAAACCGCACACATTGTGTCGATAAACACCTCTCGTGCCAAAGGAGAGCGCAAGCGGCCTGTCGGCCGGGCGCAGCTCAAACCGGGGCACGGCATCGTCGGCGATGGCCATGCCGGAAAGTGGCACCGTCAGGTCAGCCTGCTGGCAATGGAAAGCATTGACAAGATGAGAGCAAAGGGCCTTAATGTGGGTCCCGGCGATTTTGCCGAGAATTTGACAACCAATGGCATTGAACTAAAGGCGCTGCCCTTGGGGACGAGACTGAGGCTGGGTGAATCGTTGGCCGAGGTGACACAGATTGGCAAGAAATGTCACAGTCGCTGTGAGATTTACAGGCAGGCGGGCGATTGCGTAATGCCAAAAGAAGGAATATTTGTCAAAGTGATTGAAGGCGGGGTTATTAGCGATGGTGATCCGGTTTATGTGACTGGAGTTGACTGACTTATGAGTTTTTCTGCCGCCGTTGTTACGGTCAGCGACCGGGCAGCCAGCGGGGAGCGCCGGGACGAGAGCGGCGATACGCTGGAGCGGATGCTGCTGGAGGCGGGGGCTGCTTCTGTCTCCCGGGCCGTGGTGCCTGATGAGCGCGAACAGATTGCTTCGGTATTGCGCCAATACTGCACTGGTAATCGCGCCGATATAGTCATTACCACTGGCGGCACAGGCCTGGCTCCTCGCGACGTCACGCCGGAAGCGACCAGAGACGTCATCGAGCGGGAGGCGCCCGGCTTTGCCGAAGCAGTCCGCATGGGGTCGCTCCAGGTCACTGCGCGGGCCATGCTTTCGCGCGCCGTCAGCGGCATTTGCGCCTCCACTCTTATCATCAATTTTCCCGGAAGCCCCATGGCGTGCCGGGAATCATTTGACAGAGTCAGGCCGGTTCTTGGCCACGCGGTTGAATTGCTGAGTGGCGCCCGGGTGGAGTGCGCCCGTTAGCTTGAATTGCAGTGGTTTGAAGCCGGGGAAAAATAACGAAAGGGTGACTGGATGATTATTGATTGGAGCGTTTTGGGAAACATTATCGTCAGCGGGGCGCAATTGACACCTGCGCGCCCGAATCCTAGAATAAAGCCAGCAGGTTTTCTTAGATGTGAAAGGGGCTGTTATGTTTGGTGATTTATTCACACCAATGCACATGTTGTTTGTACTAATTGTGGTTCTGGTCATTTTCGGGCCGAAAAGGCTGCCGGAGCTGGGCCGCTCCCTTGGCAAGGGAATTCAGGAGTTCAAAAAATCCACAAGTGAGCTGCAGGAACATCTTAACGTGGATGAGAATAAGGCAGATGCCCCGCCCAAGCCGCAGGAGAAGGTCTCTGCAGAAACCACCCACCAAAGCCCGCCGGAAGCCACAAAGTCTTAACGGCTGCGACCTGTTGCATCCAAACAAACCGGTAAGCTGTGCCTGATTATCGTGATTTCCGTATGCCCTTGCTCCAGCATCTGGAGGAGCTTCGCAAGCGGCTGGTGATGTCTGTCATCGCCATTGCTGTGACAATAGCGGGATGCTTTTTTTTCAAGGGGAGGCTGCTGGCTCTGCTTGTAAAGCCGCTGGGCGGCCGCCATTTGATCACTTTGACCCCCACGGAGTCGTTCATGACCACCTTCAAGGTATCCGCCTATGCGGGCTTGATCGTGGCCTCCCCGTTTGTTATTTACCAGATTTGGGCGTTTGTGGCGCCTGGGCTTAAGGCCAAAGAGAAAAGAGTTATCTACCTTGCCACTGTATTTACGAGCCTGCTGTTCCTGAGCGGTGTTGCCTTTTCCTGGTTCCTGGTGCTTCCGCGGGCCCTTAATTACCTTTTGACTTACCAGGGCAATTTTTTTAATCAGCAGGTTCAGGCTTCCACGTATTTTTCCTTTGTGGCGCTTTTTATGCTGGCGTTTGGTCTGATCTTTGAGCTCCCCGCCCTGATCTTGACCCTGGTCAGGCTGGGCATTGTCAGCCCGAAATGGCTGGCAAAAAATCGAAAGTATGCTATTCTTGTGGGCGCGATTGCGAGCGCCGCGCTCACACCGAGCCAGGATTTCGTCTCGGTGCTGGCAATGGCTGCGCCTTTTGTCGTGCTGTATGAAATCAGTATTCATCTTAGCAAGCTGGTTAAAAAAAGAGACAGAGTCGAGGCAGCCGGAGCAATTAAAGGTCCCGAGGGAGAAGCAACAGGCTAATTGGGTTTTAGCGAGGAAACAAACCTGGTTTTGGACCCGGACGCAACGGCAGGACGGGCCTCCGCTCTGGAGGCGAAGCCGGACGCGTTTTTAGTTGACCTCTCTATCATTATCCCGGTGTTTAACGAGGAAAGCCGGATTATCGAGACAATCACCAGCCTGGCTGATTACCTGCAGCAGCAGGGCGAGAATTACGAAATCATCATCTCTGACGACGGCAGCCGCGACGGCGGGCCCGAGCAGGTCAAGGAGTGGTTTGGCGCCGCCGAGCCGGTGCGTTTGCTGCGTGAGCGGCAGCATCAGGGCAAGGGGGCCGCAGTCCGCCGTGGCGTGCTGGCGGCAAGGGGGGACGTAATTATTTTCATGGACGCCGACCTTTCCTATCCGGTGGAGACGATCGGGTTTTGTCTTGATTGCTTGCAGGAATTTGACATAGTGATCGGCTCCCGCAATTTGCCCGAGTCCGGAATCGAGATAACGCCGCCGCCGCTGCGCCGGCTGGCTGGTCCGGTATTTAAGGCCCTGGTGCGGCGGCTGGCCCTCCCCGGTTTTACTGACACGCAATGCGGATTTAAGGGGTTTCGTTCCGCAGCCGCACACGAAATTTTCTTGAGTTGCGAGGTTAACGGGTTTGCGTTTGATGTTGAGGTCCTGGCGCTGGCCCAGAAATTTGGTTACCGCATTACGGAAGTGCCGGTTCGCCTGGTCGTCGACTCCTCCGACAGCCACATCAACCTGACAACCGATCCACTCAGAATGATCGCGGACATCATCAGGATCCGTAGACGCGTAATGGCAAAGGCAAATGTCGAATGTCGAATGTCGAATGATTAAATTTCGAATTGCTGATTTTGGAGATCAGTTATATTTTTTTTTGAACTCGGAACTCGGAACTATTTTATGGTCACTACAGCCGCAGGATTGCCTTGAATCCTTCCAGCCCGGTGGTGTTCCTGATTCGGTAGCGTGAAAGCGCCAGGGGCGCGTCGCTGCTTTGCTGGTCGCCCCATCTTTCCGTGGCTGCAAGCAGGTAACCATCGGCTTTCTCAACCTTGAGAACCCTGGTATTAAAGCCTCCGGACGGGTAACAAAACCAGTAGACCGGGTGGCCCAGGTGGGCGCTGATGGCTTTGGCTGAATCGCCCAGCTCATGTTCTAAAACTGCCGTGGAGACTATGGACAGATCCAGGTGGTTGACAGTGTGAGAGCCTATATCCATGCCGTCTTTTTCCATCACCCCAATCTGCTCCCAGTTTAAATAACCGGGCGTGCCGACCTTGCCGGTGATGATGTAGAAAGTGGCGGGAAAGTCATATTTCACAAGAATGGGCAGCGCCCGGGTAAAGATGTCCAGGTAACCGTCATCCAAAGTGATCAGCACCGGCTTGGCCGGCAGACCGACCCCCATGAACAGCGCCTTAAACAATTGTGTCTGGGTGACTGGATGATAGCCGGCTGATTTCAGATATCCCAATTGCGCATCGAAATCGGCAGCGGATACTGTCAGGTCGCGCCTGACGGCGTCTGCTCCCGCCGGCAGGTCGCCAATGTGATGAAACATGAATATTGGCACAGTCAACCTTTTCGCCGGATGCGGCAATGCCGGTGGAAAGGCGAGCGTCTCGAAATGGTTTACCGGCGTTTCTGCCGGGCTGGGAGCAACCGGCAGCAGAGATGGATTCATGACGATACCGCCGGTTGTTATGCTTGATGCCTTGTCCTGTTTTTGCGCTCCGGAAAGAGCAGCCGCCAGGAACACAAGCAAACAAGCCGCCATCAGTTTGCCGGCCGGCCGGGCCAAACTTGCGATTGCAGACAGTTGTGGCATTATATTATTGCTGCGGTGCCCGTTTTGCGCTTTTAAGAATTGGAATCAGCATGTCCGCGGTTGGTTTGACGCCGAAATCTCCGTGCTCTCCGGCGAGGGCATACACGACCGAGACCTCGCCAATAAAACTGTCGAGATTGTCAACGGTAGATATCTCGGCGCTCTGGAACAGCGGGATCTCGGAGATGGGGGCGTTAGCCGGTTCGCAGCCGACCGTGATAACGCCCAGCGCCCTCAGATCCAAAGCAAGCTGTTTTTCGATCTCTGAATAGGAGGCGCTTTGTTGATCATCGGCTCTTGATATAATGACAACTCCATCAACGGGCGCATTATAGCTTCCTCCGATTGAGTCAATTAAAGTTCCTTGCAGAGAGGCAAGTAAGGCGGTGTTTCCTCCCTTGCCGATTTCCCGGCTCAGTTCCTGAGCTATCGGAGCAACCAGCGCGTTATCGTCTGCCGCCGCAAACGCAGGATTGTTCTTCATGTCCGTCCTTGCTTTTACCGCTGCTTCATGCAGGTCAAACCTGGAGTTCAGGATCGTTGTCGTGACGACTTCGGCGCCGGCGGCATGGAGCGCCGTCTCCAGCCTTCGCTGAATGTCGCCGCCAGCGGTGGCGGCGACTACGACTGCGATTCGCTTCCCTTGCAGCTGCCCTCCCACGATGAAGGGGAACGAGTCTTCCTGAAAACTTGCGTTCGTTGCATTCTCCAGGCTGAGCTGGTTGTTCTGGTTGCGCAAGCTGTCTAAATCATGCTGCAGGCTTCCGATAAGGTCCTGCCGGCTGGTGTCAACGGCGCCGCTGTCGGTCAAACCGACACCGATTAACACCCCCAAAGACAGAGCCAGAAAAATTGCGGCCAGGCTGAGCAGATGGTATCGCCAGGTTAACATGGTCAGAAGTTGATCAATGACTGAAATTTAAGTCCAACAAGTGTAACCAGTTCTCTTAAGTGTGGAGAATTAGAAACAACTGCGGCGATTGGCGCCAGGGCAGCGATGAACAAAACGGCCAACTCCACCGACAGCCAGCCGATGCCCGGACCTGCGGGCTGTTTGATTTCTTTGCCGCCGTTTTTTAACGACCAGCCGATCATACGCTCCCAGATTCGGGGAAGGATCTCATTGCCCTTGCGCCAGACAAGCAAGGCCACCGGGGGGCCAAAAACCACGAGCACGCGCAGCGTTTCCTGAACATCCATTGACAGGGGGGAATGCCACCAAAAGCTGTCGAAGAACATGACCGTGAACGAAAAAAGCAGCGCGCACTGGTAGATAAGGCGCCAGGGCCTGAGGGCAATTAGTCCCAGCGCCAGCGTTAAGTACCATGGCTGAAACCAGAACAGGGCCAGTGGCATGAGAAAGGCAATGCCGGCGGCTGCCGAAACCAGCGCCGCCCTGTTTTTGACGCCGGCGATGTGCCATGCCAGATAGGCAACCAGCGCCGCCGCCAGCGCCAGCTGGACGACGGTGCTCGATAGCGGCAGTTGCAGTTGCCCCACAGCGACATCATGAATCAGCCTCGGAATGGTGAAATTGGCTTTCTCGCCGACACTGGTCAGATAGCTGAAAGTTTCGCGGCCCTCCCACAGGGGGGCATAGCTGATCAGCGTCGTTGCAACCGCGACGGCGATGGATCCCGCCCCGGTCAGCAGGCGCCACTTCAGCCTCGTCTGCTTGCGGATCGACAAAGCGATGTAGATGAGCAGAATCGGCAAGGCGATGAACTTGACAAGAACAGCCAGCGTAATTAAAAAAGCGCCCAGGATCAGGCGCCGGTTTAAATAGCACAAAATGCCGGCCAGGACAAAGACAAGCATGAATATGTCATTGTGGGCGTTCGCTACAACTAGAGCCAGGACAAAAGGATTCCAGCCATAAAAGAGCATCGCCTTTTTCTCCAGCCCCGGACGCAGGCGAGCGGCAATCGTTCCGATCAGGGCCAGGTTCACCAGGTCCAGACAGACGAAGAACGCTTTAAAAATGAGGAAATTTGCGCCGATGCCGTTGCCGGAAATCAATGCCAGGAGGCCGGTTGCGTATACATGCAGGGGGCCGTAAACTGATCCGGTTCCGACCCAGCCCCCCATATTAAAAAAGGGATCGTGAGGAAAATATGTAGCGGGCACAACCAGAGGATTCTCGCCGTAGATTGCGAATATGCGCCCGTGACGAATGTAGTCAAACAGGTCGGTTGACAAAAGGAATGGGGTGAACAGCATCACCAGGTGGAAGAGCACCGCGGCGCCAAAGATATAGTTTGTCATCCGGTCGCGGCGCCAGGGACGGTAAGGCGCGGGCTGCAAGACTGATTCGGGATGGAGATTTCCTACCGCCCTTAAGGCGATGAAGTATAAACCAAACAGGAGCAGGGCATTGACACAGATTAAAATGTACAGCAGATAATAATCAGTCAGCCCGAAACCGCCGTCCGGCAGGGCCAGGTAAGGGGGGAAGTGGCTGAAGTCGGCCCGGGGGATAAACAGGGGCAGTACCGAGAACAGAATATATGAAAACAGGCAGGCGCCGCCTGCGATCGTGATCAGGACTGGGGGTGTAGCAAATCTGCCGTTGGAGATGCTTTTGAGCCTTTGCCACATGGAGGTCAAATATGTCATTAATGTGATTGTTGGCCGGGAGGGCGGGCGCGCGCAAGCCCCCGGGGAGGAATTTCCCCTGGACCGCAATATCCTATAGAAAGATGCATTGATGCTCAAGAAACCTAACCGGCGGCGGTCAGGTTTTAAATGGAGCGGGCTTGCGAGGGCCTTATGTCAAGATGATGAACAGCGAAAAAAAGTCAGCCGATACCACCGTATACCGGGCCGAGTGGATTCTGCCGGTTTCATCTGACCCGGTTCATGACGGCGCTGTCGCGGTCTCTGGCGGCTTCGTCAGCGCCGCCGGCCCCGCACGTGAAATTATCAAGTCCTTTCCCGGGGCCAAGCTGGTGGAATTTCACCACGCTATCATCCTGCCGGGATTTGTCAACTGTCATAGTCATTTCGAATACTCTGTCTTCCGGGGGTTTTTGGACAACCTCAATTTTGGCCGCTGGCTGCTGGAGTTTATTGATTACCGTTCCCGCCTGTCGGCAGAAGATTATGCCGTCAGCTCGAGGCTGGGCGCTTCTGAATGCGTATCGGCCGGCATCACCACGGTTGCGGAGTCGATGTATTCGGGCAAGAGCGTTTACGCCATAAAGGAGGCCGGTCTCAGGGCGATTGCTTTCCAGGAAGCCTTTGGCATGGACGACAGCAGGCTGAGCGAGACGATGGCAACCCTTGAAGCGGCGCTCGACGAGCTTGACGAGCAACGAGGCCGGCTTCTTGAGATTGGAGTTTTCCCGCACGCAACATATACGGTCAGCGCCGCCATGTACAGGGAGGTTGCCAACCTGGCGCGCCGACGGGGCAAAAAACTGGCCACCCATCTTGCCGAGAGCAAGGCGGAGTCCGCCTACATCCGTTCCGGCTCCGGCGTGCTGGCCATGGATCTGCGTGAGAAGGTGGGCTGGGAATATCTCATGCGCGAGCCTTTTGGCGTCACCCCGGTTAAATACCTGCAGCAATGGGATGTTTACGGACCGGATTTTCTCGCGGTCCATTGTGTTCAGGTGAGCAGTCCCGACGTGGCGGTGCTGGCAAACAGCGGCGCGGCGATCGCCCACTGCCCCAAGAGCAACGCCAAGCTGGGCTGCGGCATTGCTCCGCTGCATGCGTTCCTGGAGGCGGGAATCCGAGTTGGCCTGGGCACCGACAGCCCCGCCAGCAGCAACGTCATGGACATGTTCGGTGAGATGAGGACGGCGATCTTCCTGCATCGGGGCGCGCAGCGCGACGCCGCCGTGCTGGACGCCGCCGAATGCGTCCAGATTGCCACCCTTGGCGGCGCCAAGGCGCTGGGGATGGATGACCGGATCGGATCCCTGGAGCCGGGCAAGCAGGCGGACCTGATCGCGGTTGACATGGAGCACAGTCATTTTACCCCCATTTACGATCCTTATTCTGCGCTTGTTTACGGCGCCAGTCAGGAGGATGTCTTTTTTGTCATGGTCGGCGGCCGGCCAATTTACGAAAAAAAGGTTCTTCTGACGATGGACGAGGAGAAAGTCTCCGCCGATGCGAGGGCGGTGAAAGAAAAGCTGTGGGGGTAAGCGCTGGCAAGGTTTGGGACCGGCCCGGTTAGGCCGGGCCGGCTCATGTTACCTGCGCTGCTTCTTTTAGCTATAATATTTCAGGTTCTATTACTTCTTATTTTTTCCAATCGTGCTGCTTAACCGTAAAAAAATAAATCGCATTGCCAAGTGGTTCGCCATCTTTCTGGCCTTGATCTTCGCCCTCAGCGGCATCGTCCTCGGGGTTGGGTCCAAAACCGGGAATGTTTTTGCCGGCTGCGCCCAAAACTCTTCCAATGTCTCGGCGTCCAGCTCTGTAAAGGACCGGGAGAATTATCTCCTCGGCCAGATCAAGAAGAATCCAAATGACACGGTTTCCATCGCGCAACTGGCCACTTTATACGCCGGCGATGACGTCAAGCGCTACCAGGACGCCATTAACTGGTTCAACAAGTATCTGACGCTTGTTCCCAAGGATGTAAACGTGCGCCTGGAGATGGGCAACATATATCTGAACGATCTTAATGACCCGGCTTCGGCGGCCAAGATTCTGACTCAGGCGACGACGGTCGATCCAACCAATACCGATGCTTTCCTTGAGCTCGGCCTGGCGGAGAAAAACGCCCTCCAAAATCAGGCGGCGATTCAGGCCTGGACCAGGTATCTGCAGCTGGCGCCAAATAGCAGCTACGCCTCCCAGATCAAGGATCAGATCAACCAACTGGCCCACCCGGCGCAGACCGGCCCGTCAACGACCGCTGCGCCTCCGGGAGCGCCGGCGCCTGCTTCCCACTAGCGCCCCCGGGTTCCCCCTCCTTCGCTTTTTGTGCTATAAACCCTATTTGCACGGCGGTTTTTCCGACATCCCGTTCCCAAAATACAAAATCCGGTTATAAAGCTTTTTTAAACGGTGACGAAAAGACCGATGTTTAGGAAATCAAAAAACGCGGCTAACAATGAGAAAACCAAATTGGCTTGAACCGACATCCAGCATTCTGAATCCGGATTCCGATCTATGAAACTGATTGTCACGGAAAAAAATACCGCCGCCAGAAAGATTGCCGAGATATTGGGCTCAGGCAAGGTGAAGGCGGATTCCTATTACAAGATTCCCTTTTACGCTTTTACGAATGGTGGTGGCGAGCAGTTCGTCTCGATCGGGCTCAAGGGGCACATTCTCCAGCTCGAGTATCCGCCGGAGTACTCCGACTGGCGCAAGGTGGATCCGCGTGAGCTGATCGATGCCGACCTGGTCAAGGCCCCCTCGGCCAAAGCGGTGGTAAATGCGCTGAAAAAGACCGCCAAAGAGGCCAGCCGCATCATCATCGCCACCGACTATGACCGCGAGGGGGAGTTGATCGGGCTGGAAGCGTTGGAGTTGGCTCTCGAGGCCAATCCGGAGCTGGCCAAGCATGTCAAGCGCGCCCGTTACTCGGCGCTGACCGCAGAGGAAATCCGCCACGCCTTTGCCAATACGGTTGAGCTCTCGGTGCCGCTGGCCAAGGCCGGCGAGGCCCGTCAGGATATCGATCTGATCTGGGGGGCGACGCTGACTCGCTATATCTCGCTTGCGACCTCCCGGCTGGGAAGCCAGTTTCTTTCCGTCGGCCGGGTACAGAGCCCTACCCTCAGGCTGATCGTCGAGCGCGAGCTGGAACGGCGAGCGTTTGCGCCGGTGCCTTACTGGCAGGTTTTTGCCGATCTGACGGCAGAAGCAGGGCCCTTTGCCGCGAGGCACAAGACGGAGCGTTTTCAGGAGCAGGAAGCGGCGCAGTCAGCCCTGGACCAGGCCGGTTCGGCAAAGACCGGGCTTGTCACCGGCGTCAAGACTTCGCAGAAACAGCTGGCGCCCCCGCCTCCCTTTAATACGACTGCATATACAAAGGCGGCCACGGCCTTGGGCTTTTCGGCTGCTCGGGCTGTCCGGCTGGCGGAAGACCTTTACCTGGCAGGTTACATCAGCTACCCGCGGACCGACAACACCATTTATCCGCAGTCGCTTGATTTAAAGGAAATTCTGAGGCAGCTTACCGCCAGCAGCGATCTGAAAGACCATGCTGGCGAGCTGCTTCAGCGGGAAGAGCTAAAGCCGACGCGGGGCAAGAAGGAAACAACGGACCATCCCCCCATTTATCCCGCCGGTGTGCCCAAGCCGGGGGATGTTGACGAAGCCCAGTGGAAGATCTGGCAACTGGTGGCGCGGCGGTTCCTGGCGACGCTGGGCGACGCCGCAGTTTCAGAGACGGGCCGCATTGACCTGGACATCGGGGGCGAGCCGTTCATGCTGTCCGGCTCCCGTATCGTGGATGAGGGCTGGCTGGCGTATTATCCCTACGGGCGCAGCAAGGATTACGAGATGCCCAAGCTCAAGGAGGGTCAGCAGGTTCAGGTGATAAAAGTCTTTCTGGAATCAAAGGAAACCCAGCCGCCCGGACGCTATGGCCAGGGGCGGCTGATTGAGTTGATGGAGCAAAACGGCCTGGGAACAAAGGCAACACGCCACAGCATTCTGCAAACGCTGTACGACCGCGGCTACATTCGCAACACTCCCGCGGAACCAACCGAGACCGGCATCTCCATGATCAGAGCGCTTGACACCTACGCCAGCCTGATCACCAGGCCGGAGATGACGGCGGAGCTGGAGAAGGAAATGAGCGATATTGCCGAGTCCAGGATTACCCGGGAAGAGGTTGTGCAACGGTCGCGCACCCTGCTTCACGAGGCTTATGAAATGATGGAGAAAAACAAGGAGGCTCTGGCCGGAGAGATCGTCAAGGGGATCCAGGAGGACAAGCTCGTGGGCGCCTGTCCCAACTGCGGCAAGCAGCTCCGGGTTATCCGCTCCAAGAGGACCAAGAAGCGCTTTGTTGGCTGCGAGGGATATCCGGAATGCTCGACCACCTATCCCCTCCCTCAGCGCGGCAGCATCATGCCCACCTATAAAACTTGCCCGGAATGCGGCTCACCCAAGATCAAGGTGCTTACCAAGGGCCGCCGGCCGTGGGAACTCTGCATTGATCCAGACTGCCCGACCAAAGAGGAGTACAAGCTGAAAAAAGCCCAGAAACAGGGAGCTTCCTAGGGGCAATGTATTTCATCACCTTTGAGGGGATTGATCAAAGCGGCAAATCCACCCAGCTAGATCTTCTTGCCCGCGCCTTCAAGTCGGCCGGGCTTTCCTTTTTATGCGTGCGGGAGCCCGGCGGCACGGCGATCGGCGAGGCGATCCGGAAGCTGCTTTTGGGGCCTGAGCACAGCGGCATGGACCCGTGGGCCGAGACGCTGCTTTACGCGGCGGCGCGGGCGCAGCTGGTCAAGGAGATGATCAGGCCGGCGCTGGGCGAGGGAAAACTCGTACTCTCGGACCGTTATATTGATTCCTCGCTCGTTTACCAGGGGATCGCCCGCGGCCTCGGTATTGAGCGCGTGCTTGATCTCAATATGGGGGCAACCGGCGGCTTGATGCCAGATCTCACTTTTGTCTTCCATCTCGATGTTGATGCGTCCCGGCGGCGGCTGGCCGGGCGCCAGGCCGGCCGCGACCGCATCGAGGGCGAGCCGCTTGAGTTTCATCGCCGCGTCGAGGCCGGATACCGGCAACTGGAAGAGATGTACCCCGGGCGCATAGTGGGAATTGACGGCGCCCTGGAAATCAGCGAGGTGCACGGGCGCGTGCTTGCCGAATGCAGGCAGCGGCTCGGCATTAATTTGACAAATGGTAAATAATCGCTATAAATTTTTGGAACTCGGAACTCGGAACTGAACTTTGAACTCGGAACTCGGAATTGGGTTGTTTGATGGTTTGATTGGCCAACCCCACGCCGCCCGCCTGTTAACAGCGGCGCTGGCTCGAAAGAGGCCGCGCCATGCATATTTGTTTGCCGGCCCGCCCGGCAGCGGCAAGCGGACAGCGGCGCTGAAGTTTGGCGCCGCCCTTTGCTGCCGTAAGGATGGTTGCGGCTCCTGTTCCACCTGCCGGAAGGCGGCAAGGGGGACTCACCCCGACATCGCCGTTATTGAGCCGGCCGGTTCACAGATCATGGTTGACCAGATCCGCGAGGTCAACCGTACCCTGAATATGCGGCCGCATGAATCGCGGGCGCGGGTTTTCATCATCGGCGATGCCGGCGCGTTAAATGCCGCAGGCGCCAACGCTTTTCTTAAGTCGCTCGAGGAGCCGCCTCCTTTTGTTTTTTTCCTGCTGCTGGCCTCGCGGCCCCGGGAAGTGCTGCCCACAATTGTTTCCCGTTGCCAGATTATCCGCTTCAGCCGGGCACCTGCATCTGACGTCGAGTCTTATCTCTTTGACAAATATCAGGTTTCTGCCCCAAAAGCGGAAGCGTTTGCGCGGGTTAGCGGCGGCAACCTGGGGTTGGCCGAGGCCTTGTGGACGGATGCGAAACTGGCCGGGCGCCGGGAGCTTTACCTGGGCATCGCAGCGAGGCTGGCGCGAGGCGGGAGTCAGGACGCAGCCGCGATGGCGGCGGCCGTTCAATCAGCGTTGCTCGAAGCGGCTGCGGCGGCAGAAGGAAGCGGCGATGAGCTGCCGGACTGGCCTGGCAGGAGCCCGAAGCAGAGGCAGCAGGATGCCCACCGCCGGACAGGAGCGGCCCAGAAATGGGAGCTGGCCCTGGCGCTTGATATGCTTGCGTCCTGGTATCGGGATATGGCGGCGGTTGCGGCCGGCGCCCGGGATTCAGTTTTAAACAGGGACTACGAGCTGGAGCTGGACGACCTAGCGCTCCCGTCCCGGCTTGACAATTACCTTGCCGCCGTTGGCGTCATTGAGAATACGCGCAAGAAACTGGTCTATAATATTGACTTGGGGCTTGTTCTTATGGCCATGTTTTATGAATTGGCAGAGGTTTTATAGTTTGCCTGAGCTGGTTGAAATCGTTTTCCGGAGTGGCGGTAAGGTCTACTCTTTTGATCCCGCCGGGTTAAGCCTCGGCGTGGGCGATCAGGTGATCGTCCGCACCGGCAGGGGCATTGAGCTGGGGAAGGTGGTGGCCGCCAACCACGAGGTTCCCGAGAGCGAGATTGTCGCGCCGCTGGAGAAGGTTGTTCGCATCGCCAGCTCCGCCGATCTGGCCGCGGCCGAGCGCAACCAGAAGCTGGCGGGCCGGGCGGCGCAGGTTTGCGAAGAAAAAATCCAAGAGTTTGGCCTGGATATGAGGCTGATCAGAACAGAGGTAGTTTTTGACGGCAGCAAGATCATCCTCTCGTTTTTCTCCGAAGAAAGGGTGGATTTCCGCCAGTTGGTGGAATACCTGGCCAAGAAATTCCGCACCAGGATCGAGTTCCGGCAAGTAGGCGTCCGCGACGAGGCGAGGCTTATCGGCGGCTATGGCCCCTGCGGCCGCAAGATGTGTTGCACCATGTTTGCCGGAGACCAGCAGCCTGTCTCCATCAAAATGGCAAAAGACCAGAACCTCCCCTTGAATCCGATGAAGATTTCAGGCATCTGCGGCCGGTTGATGTGCTGTCTTAAATATGAGCATGAATGCTATCGGGAGTTCAAGGGCCTGGCTCCCCGGAAGGGCGCTCTTGTCAGGACCGGCAGGGGCGAGGGCACCGTCGTCGATTACTGCGTTCCCCGGGGGAGCCTGACAATAGATATAGGCGAAGGCAGGCAGATCGAGGCATCCCTGGATGAGATTCTGCCGCCGCTTCAGAATCAGGGAGAAGATGGCGCCGGCGGCCGCCGCCGGGAGTGGCGGCGGAGGCGGTAGGGTTTGGACACGCGGCCAATCGGCATGTTCGATTCGGGCGTGGGCGGGCTGACCGTTCTGCACGAGTGCCTGGTGGCGATGCCTGAGGAGGATTTTATTTACCTGGGCGACAATGGCCGCTTCCCCTACGGGCCCAGGCCGCCTGGGCAGATCAGGGAATTTGCCGGCCAGATTGCATCCCATCTTCTCGCCCTGAACGTCAAGCTGCTGGTGGTGGCGTGCAACTCGGCTACCGCGGCGGCGCTGCCCTGGTTGCAGGAGCGGCTCGACGCCGCCATAATCGGGGCGGTCTTCCCTGAATCCGAGGCGGCGGTGCAAATTACCAGGAACCGCCGTGTGGGCGTCATGGCCACCGAGGCCACCGTCGCCAGCGGCAGCTACCGGCGGGCCCTGCTCGACCTGGACGCCGGCCTCGATGTGGTCTCGCAGGCCTGCCCGCGGCTTGCTTCCATGATCCAGAACGGTGACGTCTCATCACCGAAAATGATCGATGTTGTCAAAAGTTACGCGGCGCCGCTCAAAGCCGCTGGCGTCGACACGGTCATCCTCGGCTGTACGCATTACCCCCTGGTGATGCCGATGCTGAAACGGATTCTGGGCAGGGATGTGACGCTGGTCAATCCCGCCCGGGAGATTGCCCGGCTGGCGGCCGCGACCCTGAGGCGCAAGGGAGCGCAAAACCAGGCCGGGCGAGAGGGAAGATACTCGTTCCTTTGCACAGGCGATGTCAAATCGTTCGTCGAAGTGGGGGCGCGCTTTTTGCAGATGCCTTTTGAGAATGTGAGCAAGATTCAGATTTCAGGACTGGAAAGGATGGGCGTGGCGTGAATATTTACCCAGGGCAGAAGTCATAATGGCTCCCCAGCGGCCGGACGGCCGCCCGCGGGACGCCATCAGGCCGCTTAAGTTTACGCCCGGCTTTATCGAATGGGCTGACGGCTCGGTGCTGATTGAGGCCGGCAAGACGAAGGTAATCTGCGCCGCCACCGTCCAGGACGGCGTTCCCCCCTGGTTGCGCGGCAAGGGCAGCGGCTGGGTTACGGCTGAGTACAGCATGCTGCCGTCGGCGACACCGGGGCGGAAAATCCGTGAAGCCATCAGGGGAAAGCAGGAGGGGCGCACCGTCGAGATCCAGAGGCTTGTCGGGCGCAGTCTGCGGGCGGCGGTGGACATGCGCGCCCTGGGCGACCGCACCGTCTGGATTGACTGCGACGTCATCCAGGCCGACGGCGGCACCCGCTGCGCCTCGGTTTCCGGCGCCTACGTCGCCCTCCACCTGGCGCTGGCACGGCTGGTCGACAGGGATTTCATCAAGGAACTGCCGCTTAAGGATTCCGTCGCCGCCGTCAGCGTCGGCGTCCGGGGGGGGGGGCCTATCCTGGACCTGGATTACGAGGAGGACAGCACCGCCGAGGTGGATATGAACGTGGTGATGACCGGCGCCGGCGAGCTGGTCGAGCTGCAGGCGACCGCTGAAGGGGAGGCATTCTCCCGCGAGGCGCTTGACCGGCTGCTTGATCTGGCCGCGGCGGGGATCCAGCAGATCGGAGCCGAGCAGCTCAAAACGACGGCGCGCCGGTAGGCACGGGCTTTTTGGCAGGCACAGGCTTTTGCCTGTGCAGAGCAGGGCGTATGAGCAGAGTGAACCCTCCAAAGGCAGGCTGGAAAGCCTGCCATCTACCAAAGCCTGCCGGCCGTTACTTGCTCAGAACCGTTCCCTGGACCTCGTTAAAATAACCGCTCCAGGTCACCCGCTGCGAGGCTAAAATATTTTGCGGCGTGGCGCCGCCCGGCGAGTGGGCCTGGACTTCCACCAGGCCGCCCATGACGCCCGGGTAGCGGGGATAGGCCATCGAGCCCGGCGTTCCCTTGGGCGCCAGCGTGTAAGACCCCCTGTAAACTCCCCCGATGTAGACGTCCGCAGTGACGTACTGGTTTTCCGTATTGGCGAGCAGGATCCAGTTGAGGGAGCCGAGAGAAAGATTGTCGTACCAGGTCCAGTCATATGAAGAGGAAAGGGCTGCCGAACGGAAGCCCGGCACCTCTTCAAACGAGGGGCCCCAGATGCTTCTCTGGGAAGCGATCACGTTGGCGGGCTGGCCGCCGCCAACGCCGTCCGACCAGGCCTGCACTTCCACCGGGCCTCCCATGATTCCCGGGAAGGTGGGCGTCACTTCCTGGCCGGCGGCAAGCGGTCCGGACAGGCAGCGGCGGGGGTCGCCGTTCTGGCAGCCGCCGGCGATGCTGATCTGATAGTAGACCGTTGCGCTGCCGGGATTGGCCACCAGCACCCAGTTCTGGGCGCCGCCGCTCTGGTTGTCGTACCAAGTCCAGTAATAATCGTTTCCGAGCTCCGAGTACTGCCCGGCGGGAATGCCTCCCACCTCATTAAAGGCGGCGCCGTTTCCGGTTGTCACGCGCTGGGAAGCAATGACATTCTCGGGGGCGCCCGGCGAACCCTGCTTCCAGGCGTTCACCAGGACGGGGCCGCCCATCCGGCCGGGGAAATCAGGAGTCACCCTCGCTCCGGGGGCGATGTTATAAGTCCCTGTGACCCGGGTTTGCGATACCCTGTCAAAAAATGATATTTGGGCCGTGACGGCGTCGGTCGTGCTCGGGTTTCCGATCAACACCCAGTTTTTAAAGCCGGGACTGGCCTCATCGTACCAGGTCCAGTAATACTGGTCGGAGAGCCTGCTTTCGTCAACCGCCGGCGTCTCCTCCAGCGAGTTGCCGTAAAGCACCCTTTGGGAGATTACCGCCGGCAGCGCCGACAGCTTATTGACGGTCACCGGCCCCCCCATCTTTCCCTGCCAGGTCGTGAACGCCGACTTGCCGTGCTTGGAGTCCAGGTAGGCCCCCGCCAGCGGCGGATTTCCCAACGTGGCCCAGAAGTGGGCCTCGCCGCCGTAGTAGCTGGGGTCGGCCGCAAGCAGCCAGTCCCTCATCCCCGGGCTTTGCTGATCGTACCAGGTGAAGAAGGAGCGCGTGCCAAAAGTAAGCGTCCAGTCAAGCAGCAGCGGGCTTTTTTGGCACGGGTAACATAATGATCTGAAAGTTGCCATCAACTGCAGTTGGGGATATTTGTGAATATCCAGGCCGGAAAGGACAATCGAATTTCCGCGAAACCCGCGCGAGTTGCCGGGCAGATCCGAGTCCGGCACCAGTCCGGCGCCCGGCTGGAGCACCTGGACGTAAAGGTCCTGGCCGTTTAAGGCGGTGGTTGTCAGCACCTCCCCCCATCTGATGCCGGGGTACCGGGCGGTATATTTCGTGATGTCAATTACCGGCGACAGAGTGTAGCCGGATGGGTCGAAGTACATCCCCATGGACTGATCCGTTGCCAGCTGCAGGTAATCGCACTGCTCGTAGGTGCCGCAGTTCTGGCCAAACTCGGGGTCCGCATTAACGTTCACGAGACCGGGCTGGTCAAGCAGGTTGACATGGGTGGTGTTGCTGAACAGGTTGTAGTAGCCGTTGACGGTCACCTTTTTAAAGTCGGTCTGCACCTGATAGGGCGTGTCATCGGGCGTATTCCAGTCACTTGAACCGGCTGCGGAGTTTAGCTCAACCGAGAGCAAGAAGATGTCCGGGTTTGAATCCAGCGGGGCCGTGCTGTTGGTCCAGAGCAGATTTCCATTCACCCAATACTGCGTGTGCCCCTGGCCGTCGTAGACCAGGCGCAGGTCGTAAAACACGCCTTCGGAGAGGTTGCTGTTGGAAAAACCGGGCACGGAGGGAAGCGCCATCGACTGGTCATGGGCGGGGCCGCCGGCGTCCCAGACGGCAACCGCCCTGAGGCCATTGCCGTCGCCGGCATCCTGCAGGGCGATCTCCTCGTAACCGCTCTCGCCGTCGTAGATGGTGACGCCGCCAAAGCAGGTGGTGGTCTTAGAGTTGGCGGGCTGGGTGCTGACTTTGGTATCGACGTCGATGGGCGTGTCCTTGTTAAAGGCCTGCTTTGACTCGATCCCCCAGCTTACTCCCTGCATCTGCAGGTACTCGTCCCCGCCGGCGTTTCCCCATTTAAACGAATCATATGAGCTGCCGCTGCCGCCGACGTTGGGATTGTAGGTATGCAGGTTCCAGTTATCCGTGGGCGCGTTTGGATTTGTTTGAGTGGAGAGAGTCCAACTGTCCTGATTGTGTTGCGTCCAGTCTTCTTCCCACAGCGTGCCGGCGTGGGCCGGCGCGGCCAGCACGGCAAAAAAAAGGGCGGCCAGGAGAAAGGCGAAAATCGCCGCCGCGGTGCGGGAGAGGTTTTGCCCGGGAGAATGCCTGCCAGTTTTTGGGAAGAAATAAAAAGGCATGAAAAAGCTATTAATTAGCGATCATCGCCAGCAATTATTTGACCTCGCCGCAGTATATTCTATTCTGCCGGAAAATCAAACGCTTTACGAGAATTTCTTTTCGCAGCGTTTCTGTTTTTGTGGAACGGCAGGTTAAGAATCTATCTCAAAAAGCATATTCTGCTGCGAACAGCCTATTGAGATAGATTCTAAGAGCCTGCCGGGATTGGCTCTATGTTGACAGCTCCTTGCGCTTCTCTTCGTATTCGGCTTTTTCGATCTCGCCGCGGGCATAGCGCACATTTAGAATATCAAGCGGCGTCCCGCCGGCGGCGCCGGCAACCGCAGCCGTGCCTTCGTGGTATTTTCTGTGTCTGATCAACCACATTGTCAAAACAACGATGGCGACAACAATCAGCGCCAGCAGGGCTATCATGAAGATGACCCCAAAAACATGATCAGAGCCAACGCCATGGTGAGCGGCCTGCCAACCCGGGCCAAATCCACGCATGTTCCTTATCATTTAATACCTCCTCTGAAGATTGCCCTCAAGCCCGGCCAAATTTCCGGCCAAAACGGAGCTGCGGGACGGCAGGCCAGTTTGTTGCTATTGACCGCCAAACCGGCTCTTTGTGCAAATTATCGATCTTGCAAATAAGGAAAGTGTAAGAGAAGAGTTAAAAAAGTGTTAATTTTGCAGGCTAAAAAGCCCAGCACGGGCACACTAAGAGCCCTAAGAAACCAGGTCCTTTTTCTTCTCTTCAAATTCCGCCTTGTCGATCTCGCCGCGGGCATACCTTTTCTTGAGGATATCGAGAGGTGTTTCACCGGCCGGCGCCGCCGGGCCGGCGCCGGCCCCGTGGCCGCCCTGCGCCTGGCGCACCAGCCAGATCACAAGCATCACAATACCAACCACCACTGCGATCCAAAAGACCATCATCAATATCATGCCGAGCCAGCCAACACCGGCGCCTCCGTCCCAGCCCCATCCGTACATCATTTTTCTACCTCCAAAGAGTTTTTCTTCTTGCAGCTCAATTATTCCAAAAAAGCGTGAAGCCAAAGTAAAGGAATTATTAAGACATGGTTAAGCGGATGCCGGATGATGGAAGCTCTGTTCCAAATTCCTGTTTCCAACTCCTTCGAACTTCCAGCTTCCAAATTGGTGGGCGTACCTGGATTCGAACCAGGGAATTCCCCTTTTCCCCCGTTTGACGTCTTTCACCTCCTTTTCACAAAATCCCTGCTAACGCAGCCCTTCTCATTTCCCTTGTCTTCCGCCACTATACCACGATATACTTCAAAAATGTTTGGAATAGTGTTTGGAAGACGATTTTCAAACATTCACGTTTTTCCTTAATGGCAACAGGAGGCACCATGAAGCTTACGAAAACCAGATATCCAGGCGTGTACAAGTACGAGTCTGAAGCTGACGTGGTTTTTTATATTAGCTACCGCCTGCGCTGTGAGGGCGGGACTTTCAAACAGGTGCAGGAAGTGGCGGGCCGCCAGAAGCGGGATAACATGACGGCAGCCAAGGCCTCCCAGGTACGCGCCCGCAGAATCGGCGGGGAACTTTCAAATCAAGAACGCCGCGCAGTCAGAAAAAAGCAGCAGTGGACAGTCTCGGCGCTATGGGAGGAATATCAGCGCGCCAATCCGGGCCGCAAAGAAAAGGGGATGGAATATCTTTTTGGTAAGTATCTTGAACCATATTTCGGCCATCTTCTGCCTGCCGATATCCTGGCGCTGGGCATCGACCGGCTTAAGCGACGTGAACTAAAAGACAAGTCCCCAAAGACCGTAGCGCATACGCTGCAACTGCTGATCAGGATAATCAACTTCGGCACAAAGCGCGGCCTTTGCCAGGGGCCGGGGTTTACCGTCCAGCTCCCAAGAGTCAGCAACCAGAAGACCGAGGACTTAACCCCGGAGCAACTGACAAGGCTGCTTGAGGTGATCGACGGTCATATCAAATACCAGACACCCTACCGCCAGGGCGCAGCCATGATGAAGCTGGCGCTCTATACCGGCATGAGGCGCGGGGAAATGTTTAAACTAATGTGGGCGGATATTGACTGGCACAGGAATAACATCGTACTGAGAGACGCCAAGAGCGGGCGCGATGAAGTGATACCGCTTTCCAGCTACGCCGGCGCTTTACTTTCCACGATCAAGGAAACCGAAGAGACGGGCAGCCCGTATGTCTTTCCTGGCGTGGGCGGCGGCCAGCGCCACAGCATCACGAAACTAGTTAACAAACTGAAAGCGGAATCTGAGCTGCCGGCAGACTTTAGGCCGCTGCACGGAATCCGCCACGTGTTTGCCAGCATGCTTGTTTCCAATGACGTTTCATTGGACATCGTTAGCCGGTTGCTGACTCACAAGGGCCAGACCGTTACCCATCGATACGCCCATATCCGGGATGACGCCCTGAGGCAAGCGGCAGAGCTGGCGGGGAGGTTGGTTAAAGCGGCGGCAAGACAGCACGCAATTCCCTTGCAAGGTAATGGTTAGAAACCGAAGTAATTGGAAATAAGTTAGCGTAAATGCTAACATAGTTTATGCCTTATGAAATCGAGTACTTCCACCGGCGCGTGGAAGCAGAGATAGAAGGCTGGCCGGTAGGCATCCTGGCCGATTACGCGCGGCTGGCGGAACTGCTGATAGAGTTCGGACCCGATCTTAAAATGCCTCATTCAAAGGCAATGGGGAAAGGGCTTTTCGAGCTTAGGCCGCGTGGACGTGAAGGTATTGGGCGCGCTTGCTATTGCTTTGCCACAGGCCAGCGCGTGGTTATCCTTCATGCATTCATAAAGAAAACCCGGAAAACTTCCGAGCGTGATTTAAAGATTGCCAGGGAAAGAATGAAAGAGGTGCAAAATGGCTGACCTTAAATATCGCCCCGTGCGTCATGACCATGAGAAGTTTCTTAAGCGGGCCGGAAAACGCGCCGGCTTCAAAGAGGCGTACCAGGAACTGGAAGATAAATACGCCCTTGTCCGCGAACTCCTCCGCGCCCGGTCAAAGGCGGGCCTGACTCAAGAAGCAGTTGCCAAGAGAATGGGAACGACTAAAAGCGCGGTATCGCGGCTGGAGGCTGCCGGAAAACATTCCCCATCCGTGATGACGCTAAAGAAGTACGCCCAGGCCGTCGGCTGCGAAGTCGAGATCAAATTTGTGCCGGCTTCTAATACAAGAGAGCGCCGGGCAAGCAATACCCATAAACGGGCAGTCGGTTAACAACTGTAAGGATTTGGAAAGATTAAGGCTAGTAGCCTTTAATATCCGGCGCCGGTTTGCCTGCCGCCTGTAGTTCCCGGCGCTTTCTCATGTATCTTCGATCCTCAGCATTTTTACAGGCGTGCTTGTTACAACGGAAGGAAATCTTGTAACCCCGTGCTTGTGTGAAGATGTCGCCACAATAGCGACACAAGCGCAACGGCGGCAAAACGTTATCAAGGAAATCGCGCTCGGAAACCTGATTTCTTTCCCAACCGCCGGCAGCCCTATCCCAGAGATACAGGCATCGGGATTGGATTATCAGTTCAGCGTAAAGCTCCCACTGAGTTTCAAGAGGAAACTCTCCTCTTTGTGGATCGACCAGATACCTCTCAAATTCGGCCGTGGCAGTTCTAAGCAGCGCCGCCGGCGAACGGACAGACTCTTGTTTTTTTAACTCAAGGGCATGAGGCCTAAATATTTCCCAGGCATTCCTCTTTAAGGAAGTGGTGGTGCCGCCGGGCAGGTATCCCTTCCACTTTCTCTCAATTCCAGATAAGTCCCACGCCGCCCTGAAAGATTGACGCATAAACTCATGGAAATGGCCGCCTTTGTCCGGCTTGATTGAGAAAAGCTGAGTATTCTTGATAGCGGACAAAAACAGGGAACCCGCCTCTTGACGTAAGTCCCCATTTGTTCAAGGGATGTTTCATTTGATCGAAGAAATCCTTGGATTCATAGTCCGGCAAGAGCGCCGCTGGGTTATGAGTACTCAGCCGGTAAAGAGGCTTGACTCCTTCGCCGTTTAAGCCCTTCTGTTCGCACAGAAATTTAAATTCTCCTGCATATCTCAATCGTTTGATGTCTATAAATCGCGTCATTTGCAGGCCTTGTAAAATATTTATAGCTCTTTCCGCTGTGCGTTAGTCTACGTAAATAGAAAAGCAAAGACAAGCGCGGAGGTGAATTTGTTGGAAGACAAATATCTAACAGAGGCTCAAGTTTCAGAGATGACGGCCTTGGCGCTATCGACGCTCCGAAACTGGCGAGCGCTGGGGCGGGGGCCAGAGTATTTAAAGGTTGGCGGCACGGCGGTCCGCTATAAAAAAAGCGACGTTGAAAAATTCATGGAGGCTCGCCGCGTGGTCCCCGGAGGCGTGTTCTAATGACCGAGATTCAAAAAATCCTAATCGAACTGGCGCAGATCGGGCGGCAGAAAGCAGAGCTGGAGCGGCAGACACTTGCGCTGATGGAAAAACTGCTGGCCTGCGCGGAAGGCGGGGATTCCCGATGAGCAAGCCAGCCGTGCCGCCGCACAGCCTGGAAGCCGAGCAGTCTGGTCTGGGAGCATGTTTGATAACCCCCGACGTCATATCGCAAGTGGCAGAAATTGTCGCGGAGGACTTCTACCGCGATTCCCACAGGTTAATTTTCAAGGCAATACTTGAACTTGAGAATGCGGACCCGGTGACTTTAATAGAACATCTCAAGTCTCAGGGCGAGCTGGAAAGCGCCGGTGGTGCTAACTATATCCACACATTGCTGAATCTATGCCCGGTAGCCTCAAACGCTGCTCAGTATGCCGAGATAGTCAAGGAAAATTCTGTCCGGCGAACTGTGATCCAGGAAGCCAAAAAGAAAATACAGCTTGCAGAAGAAGGCGGCGAACTGCCCGAGCTTCACAGAGTAGGCCACGCACCCGAAACGGGCTACACCCTTGCAGAACTCGTGGCTGCCGACTTTCCGGAACCTGAATGGCTCGTGGAGGGTCTGCTGCCCGAGGTAGGGCTAACCGTGCTGGCGGGCAGTCCAAAAATAGGTAAGTCGTGGTTTGTCTTTGACCTGGCTGCAGACCTGGCTGGTAGTCGTGCCACGTTTCTTGATTGCAGGATCCGCACATCGGGCCGTGTGCTTTATCTGGCGCTTGAAGACAACTGGCGACGGCTCAAAAGCAGGGGGTTAAAACTGCTTCAGGGGAACTCCGCACCGAATAATCTTCACCTTGAAATCGGCTGGCCAAGATTAGATGACGGCGGCGACGAAAAGCTAAGAAGCTGGCTAAAGAAACATCCAGATACGCGGCTAGTTATCGTGGATGTCTTTGTGAGAATTAGGCAGCGGTCGAAGGGCGGAAATATCTACGATGAAGACTACTCCGCCATGGGGCCGCTGAAAACTCTGGCCGATGAATTTGGGATTGCTGCGCTGGCTGTCCACCACACGAATCAAAGGCAGGGCTTAGACAATTGGATGGAGCTTATCAGCGGTTCCAACGGCCTGACAGGAACTGCGGACGCGGTCATGCTTCTTTCCAAGGGCGGTGAAGGCCGCGCCGATGGCAGGCTACGCTGCACCGGGCGGGACCTGGCGGAGGTGGACCTTGCCCTGGCATTTGACAACTTCCTCTGGACAAGGCTGGACGGCAGCGCCGAAGACCACATGCGAAGCGTCCCTCGGCAAAAAATAATTGAGTGCCTGCGTAAGTCAACTGAGGCGTTAGGTCCGAAGGTGGTTGCAAAGAAGACCGGCCAGGATTACGAGGCGGTAAAGAAACTGATGCCCAAAATGGCCGAACAAGGCGAAATCAAAAAGCAGGATTATGGAAAGTACAGAGTCCCTTTTACGCCCAGTCCCTCTGCTCCCTCCGATCCCTCTGGAGAAGATAACGAGGATTCAATAGTCCTAAGAGGGAGCGGAGGGAGTAGGGAGTCCGTGCAACCATTCTCCGAAGATGATTTGGCACCTCTGGAGCGAGAGGGAGCGATTCAGATATGAATCCGGCGGCTGAACTATTTAGCCAGGTCATCGACCATTACTTCATAGTCAAACGTGACGGCGATGATCTTATCCTGGAGCCGACCCCATTTAGCAAGAAGCTGCCGGACAGCCTAGTGCAATCGCTCAAGAATCACAAGCCCGAGCTTCTTTCGCTGCTTAGGTTTCAGGAAGAGGCGGACGCGCTGCTACTCGAATCTACCCGGCGACTGGCCAAGGCATGGCCGAAAGGCTGCCCGCTGGACACTGCCGAGTGGGAGCGCCTGGAGGCCGAACTCCACCGCGCGTACTGGTCACTGGACACCGGAAGGCTCAAGGCTATCCTGGAACTTAGGGAGAAGCTAGCGCTGAAACTGTTTGAGGCTCACCAGAAAGGAGCGGCAGCGTGACACGCGATAGCAGGGGCCGTTTTACAAAAGGAAATCCGGGCGGGCCGGGCGGGCCCCGGCGGCAAGTGGAAGAGGATTACCTGGAAACCCTCACCGAGGCCGTGTCCCCGGATGACTGGAAAGCCATTGTTGAAAAGGCGGTGGCAGATGCAAAGCGGGGTGATCCCCGGGCGCGCGAATGGCTCGGAAAGCATTTAATCGGAGATCGCTTGTCGCTAGACGTTGAAGACGATCTCTCTGGACTGAGCGAGACCGATCTCATTGCACTTCTGGAGGAAGAACTTGGAGTCCGTTTTATCGGCAGAAAAACGGAGGCCGCCAAATGAGCCGGCTCTTTCTTAAAACCGTCATGCGTGAACTTGAGCGCCGCCGGCTTAGTAGTCCTTTCACCTGGACCCCCCGGCAGCAGCAAGCCCTTTACGTAATCGCGGCCAAACGCTCAGAACGTCCGGCTCCTGTCATCCTCTACGGCGGCGCGTTCGGCGGCGGCAAGTCTTACTTCGGCTGCGCCTACGGTGTTTATCTATGTGAGTCAATCCCCGGAAATCGCGGCTACATGTGCCGCAAGGAGTCGGTGGTCTTTAAACGCACGACGCTGCAGACGCTCCTGGAGCGCGTTGACATCCTTAGCCGCCCCGGCTGGCAGCACCATGTCTCGGAGCAATATTTCCTGCACCGCAATGGCAGCCGCATCGACTACGGCGGCCTGGGCGATCACAAGGACAGAGAAAAAGTAAAGTCGCTAGAGCTGGGTTACCTGTTTATCGATGAGGCGAGCGAGGTTGACTGGCTATCGGCCAAGATGGCGATCGCCCGGGTGGGCCGGACGCCAGCCGCGGCGGGCAATTACATCACGATCCTGGCGTCCAACCCCGAGCAGTGTTGGCTGATACCCGAGTTTATCGAGACGCCCAAACCCGGCCATGGCTATGTGCCGGCGTTGTCATCCGACAACCCCTATTTGTCGAATGACTACATCGAGTCAGTGCGTGAAATTTATGCCGATACGCCCGAGCTGCTGGCGGCGTACCTGGAGGGCGACTGGAACGCCGTCGGCTCGGTCGATCAGGTGTTTGATTTTGCCGACGTGGACAAAGCGATGAAGCGTGTTATTCCCGCCTCCGGGCCAGTGGTGGAATACGGTGCTGATATTGCCAGGTTTGGCGGCGATGAGACCGTTATTTTCCGGCGCCAGGGTTTGCATATCGATCTGGTTGCCCGCAAGAAGAAGCTCGACACGATGCAGACGGCGGACCTGATACATGGTTATGTGGGCACCGATGTTCCTGTCGCCGCGATCAAGATTGACGATGTTGGCTTGGGCGGCGGCGTAACCGACCGGCTCAGGCAGCGCAACCACCCGGTAGTGGGGGTCATCGCCAATGCCAAGGCCAACGACCCAGCCAAGTTCTACGATCTGAAAGCTGAAATGGTCTGGCACCTGCGGGAACTGCTGCACAATGAGCTGGTTGACTTGCCGGATGACGCCGAGCTGCGTCGGCAGATACTGGCGATAAAGTACCGTGTTCGCAACGGGCGTATCCAGATCGAGTTGAAAGAGGAAACCAAGAAGCGGATGGGAAGAGGTCCGGACCTGTTTGACGCTCTGGTGCTTTCAACGGCTCCCGGAATCCATGGGCAGGCGCTTGGCCTAGCGCGTATCAGTCACCCCGAAGATAATCCTCATATGCCGAGGACGGCTGGGCTCAGAAGTAAGGTTTTTTGAATGGATAAGAAAGAAAAAGGAGCGTCCTCATGGCTCCTGTTTGCCTTTCTGAGCTTGCGCCTAACCCTCCCGAGCGGTCCGAACAGGTGAAAAAAGCTGCTCGGCGCGTGCTCGCTCAGTGTGGCGAAGCCATAAAGCGGCTTGGAGACGGGGGCAGCTTTTTTGTCGGGGACCGTGGGGTCGGGCCGGCAAATTAAAGGCAAAAAGGAGGGCTCCCAACCGGAAACCCTCCCCTGAATCACTGAGAGGCCGTTTAAGCTTCTGCCCGGCGCGTCTGCTACAATTCTTCCAGCGTCAATCCCTCGAAGGCTGAATCATTCTCAGCCGCCGCCAGCGCTTCCTTGGCCCGGTTAGACAGGCCGGCGTTACCCTCGTCGTCTTCCCATAAAAGCAGCTCGTACACTTCCGCCGGCGTCCGGCAGACGCGGGCGCAGTGACTACCTTATTCCATCTCCCACCAGTTTCAGAACACTTGAGCGACTACATATTTGCCCGAGCCGGTCTGGAATATGCGGGCCGAAAGGTCTCTGCGTTCTTTCCCAGCTACTGCCCCAGCACCTCGTTAAAGTAGCCGTTGTAAAGCACCCGCTGGGAGGCAATCACGTTGCCGGTGGCTGATACGGCAACCGGGCCGCCCATCTTCCCCGGGAAGGTGGGGGTGACGTTCTGGCCGCTGGCAACCTGCCCTGTTGATCCTGGCCCAGGATTTTGCCCGGCAATGGTCACCTGGTAGTAGACGGCCCCGGGTTGACTTTCCGGCATTCCTATTATAAAATGTTTAGTTGAGAGATAATCAGAGGTTCCTATAATAAAACCTCTCCGGAACCGATCCTGGGTAATCTGGCAGAAAGAGTTCTGGCAGAAAGAGTATTAGAGTGGAGTTTTTGTGTGCGCCCCAGTCGCATAAAGGTGAAATTTTCTTGCGCTGTCGCTTTGGCGGCGATTGTAGCCTTCCTGCTGTGCGCTTTCACCGGCACCGCGTCCGGCGTTGAAAACAAAGCTCTCATCCTCGTGGACCAGCAGTATGCACCGGGGGTTTATCCACCGTCTCAGGACACCCTGGCAAACCTGATGGGCCATTTTGACCTTCCCTACGATATCAAGCTCGTGGACGCCTACACCAAGGGCGATGTCGACCGGTACCGGGTGACTTTCTATCTGGGGTCGACCTTCGACCGGGCGTTGCCGGCGGATTTCCTCAACGACGTCCTCACGACCAACAGCCGGGTCGTCTGGATCAACTACAATCTCTGGAAGCTCGGCTGGGATCATCGGGCCGCTTTTGAGAGCAGGTTCGGCATCCGCTACCAGCAAACCGTGCCCATCGGTTCCTTCGACAAGGTTAATTTCAATGGCATCACTTTCAACCGCTCCCAGGATGACTTCGCCCATGTCGATATTCTCAACGGCAATCTGGCCCAGGTGCGGGCAAAGGTCACGGACGGCCGCACCAGTTATCCATATATCGTCCAGAGCGGCAACTTCTACTATGTCGTCGACGATCCCATGTCGCAGGTTAACGAGGACAGTCCCTACCTGGCTTTTTGCGAACTGCTTCACGACATGGTCGGCATCCAGCATGCCACTGACCACCGCGCCCTGGTCAGGATCGAGGACGTCTCCCCCATCACGGATCCTGCCAAAATCCGGGCCATCGCCGACTATCTGAGCAGCCAGCATGTCCCTTTCAGCATCGCGGTCATTCCCAGGTTTGAGGATCCGTTGGGCGCCTGGGGGCCGCCGACTCCCCTGGCTCTCACCGACCGAGTCGATCTAGTCAGCGCCCTTCATTACGCGGTATCGAAAGGAGGTACGATCGTGATGCACGGCTTTACGCATCAGTATGATTCCGTGGCCAACCCCTATAACGGCGCCACGGCGATGGATGCGGAATTCTACATCGTGCAACTGGACAGTGCCGGCAACGCGGTCCCCATCTCGCCGGTGCCGGAGGACTCCTCCGCCTGGGTCCAGCAGCGGATCGACAGCGGCCTTGCCATCTTCAATCAGGCCGGTTTTGTCCGGCCGCAGATCTGGGAGACACCCCATTATCTGGCCTCCGACCTTGACTACCAGGTTTTTAGTACCAATTTTCCGATCTTATACCAGCGTTTTGCCGACTCTTTTTTCCCTTTCGTCATCGACCGTTCGATTTATGGCTCGGTGCTGTTGCCGGAAGATCTCGGGTATATCGACCCGAACAGCACCACCGCCCAGGTTCTGATCGACCGCGCCAGCAAGGATCTGGCAGTCAGGGACGGATTTGCCAGCTTCTTCTATCACCCAGATGTAGATATAAGTTACCTGAAGGCGGTAGTCGCAGGGCTCAAGGCCGAGGGTTACCAGTTTGTGTCTGCCGGTGACGCCGTTCCGGCGCCGGGAACCTGCAGCGGAGCCGTCCCGCCGTTGCGGCTCAGCGCGCAGAAAAGCTACTGGGCTTCATATCCGGATTACCTAGACGGATCGCTCTCGGTTGATTACCGGATAGCCGACGACGCTGCCGGTCCGGGGGCGCTGAATGTATCGATTGCGGGTGCAGTGAATACTGCCGGCGTGACCCTTTTGCCGCTTCTGCCGCCCCCTGTAGACGTCGCTCCCGGCAGCGCTGCCGGACTGACACTCAAGTACAAAATCCCGGTCGGGGTGGTCAACTTCAGGACCACGATTCACGTGACGGCAACGGACGCCTGCGGCACGCATTTCAGCTATCCATGAACACTCAAACGAGATATCCCAAGGAAGTAAAAGAGCGTGCAATATATTTCGGGTCGTCGTCTGAAATCTTCTTTATTGGTTCTGTGGAGGCCTTCGTTTTTACTGTTCATCCTATTAGGTTCCGTCCGACCCGGCTGATATCTTCTGTTTGTAAGCTGATCTACTAAGAATCTATCTCAAAAGGCATATTCTGCTGCGGCCGGCTGCAAAGGCGATGGTGGAAGACATCTGCACCACAAAAAAAGGGGAGGCTCCCAACCGGAAACCCTCCCCTGACTCACTGAGAAGCCGTTTAAGCTTCTGTCCGGCCTGACCTCAAAGGGCTGCATCACCATTCTCAGCCGCTGCCTGACGCTTTCTTGGCTAGGTATCGAGTCTCCGGTAAACCGGAAGATTCACGCTCCCTCAGGGATCATTTTGTTCTTACGGGCAACAAATTCAAAGATAGCGCCAACAATAAAGAGGATACCCGGGAGGGTCCAAAAGGCACTGATGCAGATGAACCCGCCTACTCCGCAAATCAATAGGATTATCCATGACACTTTTGGAGACTTGTTGGCAAGCGCGCCGCCAACTATCCCGGCGACAGAAATAAAGAAGGCCACAAAGCTTAAAGCAATCACGGTGCTGCTCCCTGGTGGCGGTAAACTGAGATTCTTGGAGACGAGAGGAATTTACAGAAGATTTTGGACTTGACCTTGTCAACCGGAAATGTTTCTTTCAAATTGGCACTTCCAATACAAAGTTTGCAAAGAATCGTCTGCACCTTAAGGGTTCCGGAGCATGCAGCCTCTGCCCCCTCGGAGGCGGCATTAAGGAAATAGAAGTCGGTCAGTCAGTCAAGCGGGAATCGGAAAGCGAGGAAGACCGATTAAGTTGGAATTATTGGTTTATTCTTCTCGCCTTACGGTCCCGCAGGCACCGTCACAGAGCACTGCCAGTTGGCGCACTCGCGGGTCAGGTCCTTCACGTTATCGTGTTTTACCAGGAGGGGCTTGGCGT
>JAJYLW010000026.1 GCA_021787475.1 Actinomycetes bacterium | reverse complement strand
TTACCCAGTCCTCGAATTTTTTCCAGCAATCCTTCTGCATAAGATGATAGCGGGACTACCTGCGTCCTTCCGCTCTTCGTCTGGCGCAAGGTGATATTTCGCCGGTGCCAGCTAATATCATCCCATTTAAGCCGGAACATCTCGCCGCGCCTCATGCCGGTCAGTAGCGCCAGTTTCATCATGTAAGAGCCTGTGCGGTATGGCGTCTGGCATTTGATATGGCCGTCGATCACTTCCAGCAGTCTCTTGAGCTGCCCGGGTGACAGGTCTTCGGTTTTAACGTTGTCCAGCCTTGGCATTTGGATAATGAAACCAAGGCCCGGACATAGGCTGCGCTTTAGGCCAAAATTGCAGAGACGGCGCAAGAGTTCCAGCGCATGAGCGACAGTCTGAGGACTCTTGTCCTTTAACTCGCGGCGCTTGAGCCGGTCGACGTCCAGCGCCAGGATGTCTTTTGGCTGCTTATCTGCGAAAGTCGGGGCAAGGTAGCGGTTAAAAAGGCTTGTATCGCTGGCAAGGTTTTTATGGCCGGGGTTGGACTGCTGGTATTCCTGCCACAGCGCCGAGACTGTCCACGTCTTTTTCAGCCTTTCGGCTTTGGCTTTAGCGCGGCGCTCCTGGTTAGGCAGTTGGTCACCGTGCATCCTGCGGGCGCGTATCTGAGAAGCCTTGGCCGGCGTCATATTATCGCGGCGCTGGCGGCCTGCGGTTTCCGTGTGTTCTTGCAGTGAGCCGTTCGCTTGCCGGGTGCGATAACGGACATAATAAATCCGTTCGGGTTTGCCGGTGGCGGCGTCTGCCCCGGTTAAAAAATAGACGCCTGCATAACGCGTTCTTTGAAGCTTGGCGCTCATGACGGGCTCCTTGAATATCAATGGCGTTATGTGGTGAACTGAGTTTCACCACACTATTCACCACACGCAGGCAGTATACCGAAGTTAAGCAGTATTAGTCAAGCTGAGAGGAATTAGCTGTAAATAGCAGGGGAAACGTGAAATAAAATTACTAAGAGTCAACAGCAGTTAAATGCGATAAAAGGGATAATTTCGGCTTCAAGAGCCGAAGACGCTAAACGTGAACCGTTAAACGTGAAACAGGAAGGTTTTTTCAGGTAAACTATCCGAAATTGACCCGGGAGGGTTTGGCTTGGCTGAGATTCGCGACCATTACACCATCGCCCAGTTCTCCGACATCCATTGCGGCGACCCGCGCTTTGACGCCGCCCTGATGGAGGAAATGCTGGCGGAGATAAACGCGGCCAAGCCCGACCTGGCCGTCGTTGCCGGCGACCTCACCGCCGACGGCTACCGCGAGCAGTTCGAGGAGGCGCAGCGCTATATTGATCTGGTTCAGTGCCCGCAGCGGGTCGTGATCGCCGGCAATCACGACAGTCGCAACGTTGGCTATCTGCACTTTGAGGAGCTGTTCGGGAAGAGGCACACTCTGGCCGAGCTTGATTTCAAGGTTGTCTGTGATGGCAAGGAAGGGGAGATCCAGGAGCGGGTCAAGATTCTGGCGCTTGACTCAAGCAAGCCGGACCTGAATGATGGCGAGATCGGCCGCCAGAATTACAAATGGATCGACGAGGCCTTCATTGAGGCGGGCCATTACAAGATCTTCATCCTCCATCATCATCTGGTCAGCATTCCCAACACCGGCCGGGAGCGCAACGTCGTCTGGGATTCAGGCGACGTGCTGGAAAAGCTGCGCAGCGTTGACGTCGATCTTGTCCTGCACGGCCACCGCCACGTCGCCTACAACTGGCCGGTGGCGAACATGCTGATCGTCAGCAGCGGCACCGCCAGCACCTGGCGCACGCGCGGTTATATCCAGCCCTCTTACAATCTCATTGAGATAGGCCCGGAAATTGTTGTCATAACCACGAAAGTGCCCGGCGGGGAGGTTCTGTCCCGGGAAAGCTACCGACGCCAAAACCGGATGGTTGATGGTGGATGATGGATTTTGGATGAAGCCGAAAAGCAGTTGCTGGACGCTGGATGCCGGATTCTGGACTAGCCCCAAACCCCAAAACCGTAAACTTTGGACTTTGAACTAATGCGACGCCCCTTTGTTTTTTTAACAGCCCTATCGTTTGGCATTGTCATGCTGATGCCGGGCCTGCTGGGTTGTGGGGCCGGCGGTGGCGGGGGAGGAGCCACGACCGCCACAACCGTTGCGACGCGTCCGGCCGCGGACGTTATTGCCGGGCGGGCGGAAAAGGTGCTCGCATCCACCAGCACTACTGGCGATTACGCCTACAATGTAATCACGGGGCCGGTTCTGGCCGGAAAGCTCGCCGATCCGGCGCAGAAAGACGGCATCTATATCATGGACGTCCGCAAAGCTGCTGATTACGAGCGGGGCCATATCGCCGGCGCGGCCCAGGTTCAGCTGAGCCGGTGGGCGTCTCCGGACGGCATTGCCAGGCTGCCCAGGGGCAAAAAAATCGTGGTTGTCAGTTATACCGGCAATGCCGCCGCCCAGGCCGCCGGCGGGCTGCGCATGCTGGGTTATGACGCCGCCGTTCTAAAGGGTGGAATTGCGGGTTGGGCGCAAAATGAAGGGCAGGATGAGACGGCGAAGACTTTTTCCGTCACGAGTTATCCGGTGGGGAAGACTCCTTCCCCGGAAGGTTTCCTACCCGCGCCATCGAAGTTCGCTTTTGACCAGCCTTCTGCTCATGATTACCCGCTGCTGGCCGGGAAGGCCGCCGTTGTCGCCGGAGGCGCACCGGCGACCGGCGACTATGCAAATAACACGATCACGGCCGCGCTTCTGAGCCAGATACTGGCGCACAGCGCCCAAAGGCCTTATGTGCTTGATATTCGTCAGAAGAGTGATTTTGACAAGGGGCACATTGAAGGAGCGGCAAATATCGAGTTTACCGCCGTGGCCGTGCCCGATAACCTTGCCCAGCTTCCCCGGAACCGGAAAATCGTCGTTGTCTCCTATACGGGAGCGGCGGCAGCGCAGACGGTGACTGTTCTGAGAATGCTGGGTTATGACGCCGCCTTGCTGCAGTACGGCATGATGAGCTGGAACGGCGCCGGCAAAGATGACTACCTCAAATATATTCATAGCGCAAACTGCCCGCTGACCAGATAACCGAGCTTCATTAGCTGTTATTGTGAACTTTTCCGTCACCCGGTTCAGCATTTTTTCCATCCGGGTTTGATCCAGAATCCAGCATCCGTTATTCCATCTCTTTCTCGATTTCTGCCTTTTCCTTTTTCCTGTTTTTCTTCCCGTACTTGCTCTCACCATGAAAACCGGCGCCGGTGCGCGGCCGGCCGGCAAACGGATTGCGCCGCTTCGGCACCTGCTTCCCCTGAGGCTTCCCATTTCCCATTTCCCGTTTCCGGTTTACAGAACTCATAGCAGTTTTTTACTTCTTGTCAAGATCTTTGCTTTTCTCCGGCATTCAGCGCCCAGCATCCGGTTTATCCAGCATCCAGGGTCCGGAATCTGTCTTTCTGCTGTCCAGCACAATCGTCACCGGTCCGTTGTTGACAAGGTCCACTTTCATCATTCCCCCGAACTGCCCGGTTTGCACATCGATTCCGGCGCGGGCGATGCCGTCCGCCACTTCCAGGTAAAGCCGCTCGGCAACCTCGGGAGCAGCGGCGCCGGTAAAGTTGGGCCGGTTGCCCCTGCGGGTGTCAGCCACCAAAGTGAACTGACTGACGATCAGCACTGCGCCGCCTGTTTCCTTCACCGGCAGGTTCATCAAGCCCTGGTCGTCGGCAAAGATTCGCAATCGCGCGATCTTGCCGGCGATATAGTCCGCGTCGACGGAGCTGTCGCCGGCGGCGACGCCGACAAGCGCCAGCAGGCCGCCAGAGATGGCGGCAATTACCGCGCCGTCCACGGCGACAGAAGCTTTGCTTACTCTTTGTACGACGGCGATCATAAACCGGACGTTGGGTTATGTCCGCAAGTTCTTTCGGGGATTAAAACCCCATGGTTTAATAATCAATGCTAAGCTTATCGCGTGTTGGCGAGGTTTAGAACAGCCGGTCTTTACTTGCTGTTTGCTGCCCTTCTTGCCGGAACGCTTTGGCGGGGCGGCTACTTCCCGGCGCCCAAGTGGACATTTGCGGCGCTGCTTTTGATTGCCGGCGTCACAGAGATCGGCATGGCCGCCGCCCTGAAGGAGCTTCGCTTGCCCCGCTCTCCGGGTTTCTGGCTGCTGGCCGCCTTTGGTATTTTTGCCGGCGCCAGCATCGTCTGGAGCGTGTCCAGGGCCGACACGGCGAGGGAAGCGACGCTTCTGGCGGGGCTACTGGCGGCCATGTTCACGGCGCACAGCCACATCCGGCGCTCACCTGAAAAAACGCTTAAAGCGATCGCCTTCTGGCTGGTTTACTCATCATCGTTTGTCTGCGCCTGGGGAATTGGCGCTTACATCTTCAGGACGGCCCCTTACAGCGTCGTCGTCGATGGCCTGCTCCGGGCAGGCTCGACTTTCGAGTACTCAAATGCGCTTAGCTGTTTTGCACTGATGGCGCTGCCGGTTACGGTCACTCTGCACGCCATCGCATCCCCTCACGATCGCCCGTTACTGGCGACCACCATCAGCCTGCAGGTATGCGCCGTGCTTATAAGCTATGCTCGCTTTGGAATTGTGGTCCTGTTCCTTCTTGGCATTTTTTTTATTATCGCCGGTTGGAGAAGAGGGGCGGCGCATACGCTCACGCTGTCGCTCGCTGCCGGCCTGGGTGCGGCAGCCTGCGCCGCCGCTGCGGAAATGGCGCGCCGGCCGCAGTTGGGACTGATGGCAACGGCGCTCGTGCTCGGCGCCGCCTGGGCGGGGCACAGGTTTCTCGAATCGGTTTCAGGAAAAAGGCGCAGGCAGATTCAGCCACTGGCAACCGGCGCGATTGCCCTGGGAGGAATCCTTGCGGCGGCGGCTTTGGCGCAGAAATCGGCGCGGCTGCACGCTGCCCTGGTGGCCAGGTTTGAGCGGGGGTTTGCCTTCAGCCAGCTGCTGCCGCACCGTCTCGATACCTACAAGGGCGCCGCCGACGCTTTCCGGGTCCGGCCACTTGCCGGGTCCGGCCTTGGCACATTTGCTGTTGTTTATCAACGATACGCCATTGCCGCCTACACGAAATTCGCCCATAATCTGGTGCTGCAGGCGGCGGTTGACACCGGGCTCACCGGAGCCGTGCTGATGGTGCTGTTTTTGATCTATACGGCTGCCTTCAGCGGCTGGCGGCTGCTGGCGCGCGGCGGGCGGCTTCCGCGCGCGTTCGCGATCTCGTCCCTTATCTTTGTCGCCTATAACATGTTTGACTGGGAATGGTACGTTCCGGCGCTGGCGGGATGGTTCACCGTAGTATTGATGTGCCTGGAAGCTCCGGTCTGTGATGCTGAATTGTAACGTCATTCACCTTCGCCAACGACTCAATGCGGAACCTGGAACTCGGAAACTTTGAACTTTGAGCTATTTGGCCAGCAGATCGGCCGCCAAAAAGCCGAAGAAGATTATCCCGATAACCCCGTTCATATTCATAAAGGCGCCGACATGCGAGTAGCTGCCGGTCCGCACGAACGCGTTTTCGGTTGCCAGTAGCAGGAAGACGACGGCAACTCCAGCAAAATAAAGCGTTCCCAGACCAAACACAAACCCGGCCGCGGCCAGCAGCCCCACGGCAAGCAGATGCGAAATCCGCATTAAAAGCAGCGCTTTGCGGGGGCCCAGCGCCGCCGGCAGCGAGTGCAAACCTTCCCGGCGATCAAAATCGAGGTCAAGGCAGGCATAGGCGATGTCGAACCCGCCGATCCAGAAAGTGACGGCCCCCATCAGCAGGAACGGCTGCCAGGGCAACCGGCCGGTCACGGCGGCCCAGGCGCCCACCGGCGCCAGGCCGTCCGTCGCTCCCAGGAAAAGGTGGCAGAAAGTGGTGAAGCGCTTGGTGTAGGGATAAATCGCAAAGACCGCGATCACAACAGGCGCCAGGTACCAGGTCAGCCGGGGCAGCTGTGATAGCGCCAGCGCCAGCGCCGCCAGGGAAACGGCGCAAAACATGACCCCATTGTTAAGCGATATCCTGCCGGAAGGAAGCTCCCGCCCCGCCGTGCGCGGATTGCGCGCGTCAATCTCCCGGTCGATAACCCGGTTGAGCCCCATTGCCAGGCTGCGGGCGGCGACCATGGCGAAGGTGATCCAGAAAAGGCGGCCCGCGCCGGGGATGCCGCCCTGGGCGAGGAAGGCGCCGGCATAGGCGAAGGGCAGGGCAAATACGCTGTGCTCGATTTTAACGAAACGGGTAAAAAGGAGAGGCCTGAATGTGTTCATTGAGGTTTTTTTGGTTGCTTATCAAATGAGAAGATGCCAGCCGGGGCATTTTCCTCCGCTTGCGTTCGCGGGAAAAGCATTCGTCAGGCGTTTGCAGCGCAGCGTAGCGCAAGTGTCACTTACATTGCTTTTTTGGGATCCCGTACTCATCCCAGCGCCGGTCCACCAGTTCTTTTATTTGCGGGCTCATCTCGATGTCGCCAGGCCACGGACGCGGGTGTCCCTCCTCCGGCCACTTTTTGGTGGCGTCAACGCCCATCTTGGCGCCGTAGCCGGCCGTGGGGCTGGAATGGTCCAAAGCGTCCAGGGGCCCTTCGCTGACAAGGATGTCCCGTCCCGGATCAACGTTGTTAAAGACCCGCCAGGCGACCTCGCTTTCATCATGGACGTTGACATGCTCGTCGACGATGACGACGAACTTCGTCAGTGACAGCATCCCCAGGCCCCAGACGGCGTTCATCATCTTGCGCGCCTGCATCGGATAGCTTTTCTTTATTGATATGATGGCGCAGTTGTGGAAGACGCCCTCCAGCGGCAGGTTCATGTCCACCATCTCAGGAAGCGTCAGCTTAAGCAGCGGCAGGAACAGGCGCTCGGTGGCCTTGCCCAGGTAGCAGTCCTCCATCGGCGGCTTCCCCACGATTGTGGCGGCATATATCGGGTTCCGCCGGTGGGTCATCGCCGTCAGGTGGAAAACCGGGTAGTCGTTTGCGAGCGAGTAGTAGCCGGTGTGGTCGCCAAAGGGGCCCTCGCGGCGCCGCTCATCCTGCTCGACGTAGCCTTCCAGAATGATCTCCGCCGCCGCCGGCACCTCCATGTCAACGGTCAGGCATTTCACCATCTCCACCGGCGAGCCTTTCAGGAAGCCGGCCAGCATCATCTCGTCCATGCCCTTGGGCAGCGGGGCCGTGGCGGCATAGGTTGTGGCCGGATCGGTGCCGATCGCTACTGCGACTTCCATCCGCCCCCCGCTGTCGCGGAAATTTTCGGCGCCGTCTTTATGGATATGCCAGTGCATCCCGGTGGTGCGGGCGTCAAATTTCTGCAGCCGGTACATGCCGGCGTTGCGCCGCCCTTCCGGATCCTTGGTAAAGATCACGGGCAGGGTGATAAAGGGGCCGCCGTCACCCGGCCATGTTTTCAGGATGGGAAGCGCGTCCAGGTCCGGCTCCTTTATCACGACTTCCTGGCACGGGCCCTTCCTGACCATCCGGGGCGCCGACGCCGCCAGGCCCTTGAGCTTGCCCAGCGCCCTAACTTTTGCCACCATCCCCCGGGGAAGATCGAGCTTGAGCAGTTCGCCCAGGCGGGAGGCGACAGAGTCCAGGTCCTCACCACCCAGCGCCAGGCTCATTCGTTTCATGCTGCCGAACTGGTTGATCAGGATCGGCATTTCCGCGCCGCGGGGATGTTCGAACAAAAGCGCCGGCCCGCGCGCCTTGCTGACGCGGTCGGCGATCTCGGAAATTTCCAGTTCCGGATCGACGGCGGCGCTGATCCGGACCAGCTCGCCTTCCCGCTCCAGCAGCTCGATGAACTGTCTTAAATCGTCAATCGCCATGTTGAAATTTCTCGCCGGGCGCCCGCCAGTACAATGATTCCAGTGCCGCAAGCAGATCATCCAGCTTCCTCGCGCCCCCGGGAAAGCCGGCTGTGAACTCCGCCAGCGCCGCCGGGCTTAAGGCCGCCTCCGATTTGCCGCCCATCATGTTGCTTTTAAACCTGTTGAAGCTGGCCAGGCAGTCATCGCCTGGCCGGCCGGCGGCGCGCCCGGCCAGGCAGGCCGTTGCCGCCACCCAGGCGTTGAAACTGCGGGCAGAATCCCGGTCCTCGCAGTGGATAAAGGAACAGAGGCTCACGAGGTCGGCCATCAGCCGGATACAGTAAAGATCTTCCAGCTCCGCCAGGTAAGTGAGCCCGCGGGCGTACATATAGTCTCCCGCCAGCAGGTTAAATTCGGGCGTGGACGGCCCCAGTAGCCTCCCCTGGCGGTAATGGAGAAGAAAGCCCTCAAAGATGTACTCGAGGGCAAAGCCATAATTCTTGCCCAGGTTCGGGCAAGCAGCGGCGAGCAAATCGGCAAAGCCGGCCGGATCCGGCGGCCCTCCGGGAGCCAGCCTGTCCGCGAACAGGCTGCTGCCGGCGGCGATCTCGGCGCGAATCCTTGCAAGCGTGGCAGCCGTTAATGACATAAGAGCGCGTTTGCCGGAATTAACGGTTCTTCAGGTAATATGACAATGTCATCAATTCGGTTGAGAGATCAACTTGCCTGACAATTGCCGGCTTTTTTGCCTGGGCGCGGATGGGGGCAAAATTCAGAACCGACGGCACTCCCGCCGCCACCGCCCGGTCGATGATCGTCTGGGCGACCGCCGCCGGCGTCGTGACGATGGCGATATCAACATGGTGGCGGCGGATGTATTTCTCCAGATCGCTCGTGGAAAGGACCGGGCCGGCGCCCCTGTTCTTGCCTATGACAGCCTTGGATGTGTCAAACATTGCCATCAGATGAAAACCCTGCTTGCCAAAACCGCGGTAGCGCGCCAGCGCCGTGCCCAGCTTGCCGGCGCCGATGATGATTGTATCCCAGGCGCGGTCCAGCCCCAGGCATTTTTTTAGCTCGTTGATGAGGTGTTCGACCTCGTAGCCGACGCCGCGAATGCCGAACTCGCCAAAGTAAGAGAGGTCCTTGCGGATCTGGGCCGGATTGGTTCCCACCGCTTCGGCCAGTTGCCGCGAGGAGATGGTGGAGGTCCCCCTCGCCTGGAGCTCCTGGAGCTGGCGCAGGTACTGCGACAGGCGGGGCACCGTGGCGGAGGGAACCGGCTGCTTTTTCCTGGCCCTTGGCACCGCCGTTATCCTTCTCGCCCGAGGCTTTCCATAAACGCGGCCGCGGCTGCCGCCGTCCGCTTGAGATCTTCGTCCGTGTGGGCCAGCGACACGAAGACTGCTTCAAACTGGGAGGGAGGCAGGTAGACGCCTTGCCCGAGCATGTATTTATAGTAGGCGGTGAACCGGTTAACGTCGCTGGTCCTGGCGGAGTCAAAGTCAGTCACCGGCCCCGCGGTAAAGAAGAGCGTCATCATCGATCCCACCCGGTTGAGGCTGACTCTGCCGCTGGCGGCGGCAGCCTCCTTGAGCCCTTCCGCAAGCGCTGCCGACTTTTCTTCCAGCTCGCCGTAAACGCCGGGCTTTTCCAGTTCGATGAGCGTCGCCAGGCCCGCCGCCATCGCCAGCGGATTTCCGGAAAGAGTTCCGGCCTGATAGGTTCCGCCGGCGGGCGCCACCGTCTCCATGATCTCCCGGCGGCCGCCAAACGCTCCCACCGGCAAGCCACCGCCGATAATCTTTCCCAGGCAGGTCATGTCCGGCGTCATTCCAAAGAGCTGCTGCGCCCCGCCAAAGGCAACCCGGAAGCCGGTCATGACTTCGTCAAAGACAAGCAGGGCGCCGCTGCTTCTTGCCAGCTCGCCCAGGCCTTCCAGAAAGCCCGCCGCCGGCGGCACCACGCCCATATTGCCCGCCACTGGCTCGACGATGATTGCCGCCACCTGCTCCCCCTGCCCGTCCATGATCGCCCGCACGGCGTCAAGGTCGTTGTAGCGGGCAAGGAGAGTGTCCGCGGAAGTCCTGCGGGTGACGCCGGGGCTGTCCGGAAGGGACAGGGTGGCGACGCCCGAGCCTGCCTGCACCAGCAGGCTGTCGACGGCGCCGTGATAGCAGCCTTCGAACTTGATGACCTTGTCCCGGCCGGTATAGCCGCGCGCCACCCTGAGCGCGCTCATGGTGGCCTCAGTGCCGGAGTTGGTCATCCGCACCATTTCCACGGATGGGACAGTCTGGCAAACCTTGGCCGCCAGCTCCACCTCGAGCGGACTGGGGGCGCCAAAGCTGGTGCCGCGCCGCAGCGATTTCTCCAGGGCTTCAATAACGGCCTCGTGGCAGTGCCCCAGAATCAGGGGGCCCCAGGAGCCAACAAAGTCAACGTACTCGTTGCCGTCGACGTCAAAAAGCCTGCTGCCGGCGCCCCTGTCAAAAAAAAGCGGCTCGAGGCCGACGGCACGCATGGCCCGGACGGGGCTGTTGACTCCACCCGGCAGCAGCTTTAGGGCTTCCTCAAATAACCTGTGCGACTTTTCACTTTTCATTCGTTAAAAAATTCCCGAAAGTTCCGGGTTCTTTATTCAGGCCCCCATCCTGGGAAAACGCTTGCTGTTACCGAACTTTGAACTCGGAACTTTTACTTTCCCAGCCACTCGGCCGCTTCCTTGGCGTGGTAGGTGATGATGATGTCGGCGCCAGCGCGGCGGATCGACCCGAGCGCCTCCAGCACCGCCTGCTTATCATCGAGCCACCCGTTTGACGCCGCCGCCTTGATCATGGAGAATTCGCCGCTGACGTTGTAGGCGGCCAGCGGAAACTTGGTCTCCTGCTTGATGCGGTAGACAATATCCAGGTAGGGGAGAGCCGGCTTGACCATGATGATGTCGGCGCCTTCGTCGATGTCCAGCAGGCACTCCCGCACCGCCTCGTCGCTGTTGGGCGGGTCCATCTGGTAGGTGCGGCGGTCGCCGAACTCGGGAGCCGACTCGGCAGCCTCGCGGAAAGGGCCGTAAAAGGCCGAGGCGTATTTGGCCGCATAGGACATGATTGGCGTGTTGGTGAAGCCTTCGTTGTCAAGGGCGGAGCGGATCGCGGCCACGCGGCCGTCCATCATGTCGGAAGGCGCGACGATGTCGGCGCCGGCCTCGGCGTGCGACAGCGCCATCTTCGCCAGCATCTCCAGGGTCAGGTCATTGTCAACGTCGCCGTCGCGGATGATGCCGCAGTGCCCGTGGCTGGTGTACTCGCACAGGCAGACGTCCGTGATCACGATCAGCTCCGGCACCTTCTCCTTCAGCGCCGCCAGGGCCATCTGGATAATGCCTTCCTCGTCGTAGGCGCCGGAGCCGGCTTCGTCTTTTTCGGCCGGAATGCCAAAGAGGAGGATGCCAGCCAGGCCCAGATCCTGCACGCTGCGCGCTTCCTTGACCAGGTTGTTGATTGACATCTGGTAGCAGCCCGGCATGGAGCCGACTTCCTTGTAAACGTCGTTGCCATGCGTGACAAAGAGGGGATAAACCAGCCGGTCCGGGAGCAGGTCGGTCTCGCGGACGAGGCGGCGCATCTGCGGACTCTGCCGCAGGCGGCGCATTCTATAAGACGGAAAATACATTTAAGACCGGGTTCTGGACGCTGGATAAAAACAATCCTAAACCGGATAGTGGATATTGGGCTTTGGACGTTGAATAAAAGCTTTTATCCAGAATCCATTATCCATTATCCGGTTTTTGGTATATTAACGCATGTTGGTTTGGCGGTAAAGCCGGGCTAGGTTTTTGCAATGGCTGTTTCCAGCTTGTCGAGGACGCGGGCCACGGCGGTTGCGTAGCGGGGGGCGGCGTCGTAAGGAGCCTGCCCGTTTAAATCGGCAAGCCTGACCTCCTCGTCAAAGGACAGGCAGCCCAGCAAATCGTATTTTTCCTCCAGCCGGTCGCAGAAGCCGGCGTCGGCGCCGGTAACCTTGTTGACCACAAGCGCCACCCGCCCGATGCCGATGTCCGCCGCCAGGCGGGATATCGCCTCGGCCGTCTGGAGGCTGCGCCGGCCGGGCTCCACCACCACCAGCATCGCGTCCACGCCGCGGGCGGTAGCGCGGCCTAAGTGTTCCAGGCCTGCCTCCATGTCAACGATGACCACGTCCTTTTCCGCCAGCAGCAGATGCGAGACCAGAGCCCTCAGCAGCGCCGACTCAGGGCAGATACAGCCGGCGCCGCCCTTTTTCACCGTTCCCAGCCTCAGCAATCTGACCCCGTGGGCCTCCGCCGACATGCGGGCGGGAATATCGTCGACGCGCGGATTCATTTTGTAAACGGGCGCAGACTCGCCCGGCGCCGCGCCGGTCCTTTCCCTGATCAGATCGGACATTTCGGAAATGGGGCGGGTAGCCGCCGCTGTTTCGAGCGGGACGCCGATTGCCGAAGCCAGGTTGGCGTCGGGGTCGGCGTCGATGGCAAAGACGCGCATGCCGCGCGCGGCGAGGATCCGCGCCAGCGTGCCCGCCACGGTGGTCTTGCCCACGCCTCCCTTGCCGCTAACCGCCAGTTTCATTTTTGAACCTCGAAAAAGTTAAGTCGAAACTCAGGGACACGATCCCAATTTCCTTCGTAAATTGAGTCATGCCCCCCGGGCCACTATTCTACTATATCAACAATCCGCATCCGGACAAAAACGCCAAAAGTGCTGCTTTTCGCTATACCCCGGGGGGATTATAGTTAACGGAAAATGAGTCTCATTAATCAGGAATATGGATAATCCGCATCATGTAAAAAGCGGGAATTGGAGTAAACTTGTTGCATTATAAGTGTCTTTATCAACCATCTGGGGAGTACGGGGACAGGGATTTGTTGTTGGGCGTCTGACTGTTTATGATCTGCTGACGCGGAAGTTGCAGCCCCTGTGGAGTCGGCGGTTCTATCCGGCCCGAGAGTCGACCCAAACCAAAACAACGCCTGGCCGGTCCGGCTACTGGCAGGCCCGGCGCTCCGTATAACGCTCCGGCACATTCAAAGGCACTTAAAGTTCGTTAAATCTTGGATACGGGGGACCGAGGAGGTGTTGCGCCTTATTAAGTTCTACCAGGCAAGTGTTTGACCCAGACCGAGACTCTACTCAATGAAGGAGGAGGGGAAGGGATGAAGAGTGTCTTTAAGAAGGGCCTGCGGGGGCGGACCTTGATGGTCCTGGCGCCGCTGGTCCTGCTGGTTGCTTTAGCGTTTGCAACCAGCGGTTATATTACCAACAGTTCGGCTGCTTCTTGTACCTATGGCAACTGCGGTCATGTGGCGCCGCCATCGAGTTACGGCGTCAGCAATGACGCGCTCTACGTCGCCAACGGCAACGCCCAGAACGTGGCCGTTATCGACGTCGGCACGATGAGCATTGTCGACCATATTCCGGTGCCGGTGCAGCCCAACGGCCTGGCCGGCCTGGGCATGTACACGGAGACCCACGGCGTGGTCGCCTCCAAGGACAGGGCGAGCATCTACGCCCAGGACGCCCTCTCGGGCGGCTACCTGGCAAGCGCTCCCTACCAGCTGTACCAGATCGGCGTCAAGAACGGCAATGTCATCCGCAGCATACCGCTGCCAACAGACAGCTACGACCCGGTCGGCTACTGCGGCCTTGAGTACGCGCTCAACGACGAGAGCTCCAACGAGCTGGTGGCGACGAGCATGAACGCGTCCGACGCCACCCTGCAGAGCATCGGCGCGCCCAACCTGGGCCGGCCGGCTGCCGAGCAGCAGGGCGGCTGGGCGTACGTGGACATCGCCAACGGTACCGATACCGGCTTTACAAGCGTGTACAATCCGGCCAACGGCACCAACTATGAGTCGGCGACCTGCGGCATTGCCTGGGATGCTTCCGGCACCCACGCATTCGCCTCAACGATGTTCAACCCGTACGTGGCCAATCTCAGCTGGTCCGGCGGCAACGGCGGCGCAAACGCCAACGCCTCCGGCACGCCGGTAAGCTTCACGGCGCCGCCGGCGGCCGGCCGCATGTACCACCAGGCCGAGACCGACAAGGCCAAGAACCTGCTGTATGTGACGTCTGAGGACGGCAACATCGATGTCTTCAACATCAGCACGGGCACGGCTGTCTATGACACCACCATCAACATACGCGCCCTGCTGGGCAGCACCACCAGCGCCATCCACAGCGTTGACCTGTCGCCGTCCAACAGCAACGTCATCTACTTGACCGCGCGTCATACGCCTGGTAACGGCGACACCACGGAAGTGGCGCTGGATGTCTCCAACCTGGCCGCGCCCCAGGTGATCGGCGCGGTAGACGGCCTTGACAACGAAGCCTGCGGCGTTTACGCCATACCGGACAAGCAGGACTTCTACGCGGCCGCCGACATCGACAACTTAAGCAACGACATGCTGTTTGTCGCCAACGGCAACGCCAACAACGTGGCCGTGGCGGACGTCGGCACGATGAGCATTGTCGACCATATTCCGGTGCCGGTGCAGCCCGCCGGCCTGGCCGGCCTGGGCATGTACCCGGAGGTCCACGGCGTGGTCGCGTCCCAGGACAGGACGAGCATCTACGCCCAGGACGCCCTCTCGGGCGGCTACCTGGCAAGCGCTCCCTACCAGCTGTATAACATCAACAGCGCCACCGGGTCGGTGATCCGCAGCATACCGCTGCCAACAGACAGCTACGACCCGGTCGGCTACTGCGGCCTTGAGTACGCGCTCAACGACGAGAGCTCCAACGAGCTGGTGGCGACGAGCATGAACGCGTCCGACGCCACCCTGCAGAGCATCGGCGCGCCCAACCTGGGCCGGCCGGCTGCCGAGCAGCAGGGCGGCTGGGCGTACGTGGACATCGCCAACGGTACCGATACCGGCTTTACAAGCGTGTACAATCCGGCCAACGGCACCAACTATGAGTCGGCGACCTGCGGCATTGCCTGGGATGCTTCCGGCACCCACGCATTCGCCTCAACGATGTTCAACCCGTACGTGGCCAATCTCAGCTGGTCCGGCGGCAACGGCGGCGCAAACGCCAACGCCTCCGGCACGCCGGTAAGCTTCACGGCGCCGCCGGCGGCCGGCCGCATGTACCACCAGGCCGAGACCGACAAGGCCAAGAACCTGCTGTATGTGACGTCTGAGGACGGCAACATCGATGTCTTCAACATCAGCACGGGCACGGCTGTCTATGACACCACCATCAACATACGCGCCCTGCTGGGCAGCACCACCAGCGCCATCCACAGCGTTGACCTGTCGCCGTCCAACAGCAACGTCATCTACTTGACCGCGCGTCATACGCCTGGTAACGGCGACACCACGGAAGTGGCGCTGGATGTCTCCAACCTGGCCGCGCCCAAGGTGATCGGCTCGATCAACGGCCTTGATAACGAAGCCTGCGGCGTCTACGCTATTGGCGACAAGCAGGACTTCTACGGCCACAAGCCATCGTTGTCCCTCAGCGAGACCCGCGTCTACTGGGCTAGCCTGAGCGATTACTTGGCGGGCAAGCTGTCGGTTGACTACAGCATCGCCAATAGCGATGCGGCAGTTCCGACCAACGTTGCCGCTGGCGTGGTGATCACGGGCTCCAACAGCACCAACGGCGTCACCGTGGCAACGGCTCTGCCGCTTGCTGTAGGCAACATCGGCGGCAGCAGCAGCGCTGCGTTGACCCTGCAGTACAACGTGCCGGTTGGCGTGACGTCATTCGTGACCACGACAGACGCATCGGCTCAGAACGGCTCCGCGATCTTCACCTACTAAGCAGGAGAGGATCGGGTGCATTCTAACCTGAAAGGAGACGATATGGCCGTAAAGAAAAGCGACCATCGGGAGCCTTACGCGAAGCCGGAGCTGGTAAAGCATGACAACTTGAAGGAACTGACCTTCGAGTGCTCCAACTGGTCCTGTAGCGTAACGGTTCCGCCGGCGCCGTAAGCCGGCAAGGACGGCAATAACCGGGAGGCAGCCCGTTGGGCTGCCTCCCGGAAACGATAAGAAAGCATAGTTTGCCGTCCATGGCAGGAATTGCGAAAAACGCGTACAATCATGTTGCGGGTTTTTCTGCAAACGCTTAATAAGGAGAAGGCATAAGCATGACTGCTTTGGTTCGTGGAAACGACGGGAAGCGGGGAAGGTGGCAGGCGGCGGCAACGGCAACAGCAGTGGCATTACTGGCCTTTTTGGCAGTTGTGGCGGCTGGCTGCGGCGGCTCGGGCCAGAGCTCGACAGGCTCGCCGCTTGACCAGAAAGCAGCCGGAGCGACGGTTGCGGCCAGGACGGGAACAGGAACAACTGCCAGAGTGGCCACGGTTGGCGGCAATCAGCAGGTGCTGGCCGGCTATACGGAAAATCAGTGCGTTGCCGATATGACTGCCCGTTACGGCAGCGCGGCGGCGGCGCAGAAGGTCTGCGCCGAACTCAGCGCCAGCTACGGGCCGGCGACGCCGGAAAGCCAGATGGCGACGATACTGCCGAAGGTGGAAAGCAAGGTCGGCGTTACGCCGGTGCCGGGAGCAAAAATCCCGGGGCAGCCGGCGGGTTCGTCTCAGCCAGGGCAGCCGGCGCCGGGTGGCGGCGGAGGAACGCCTCCATCGGGGGGAACTCCCCCGGGGGGAGGCTCGCCGGCGCCAAGCCAGCCGACGTCAGGCGGCGGCGGATGGCCTTCGGGCGGGATATCGATCACGGTGCCCGGGTCTCCGTAAAGCTCCAGTAATGTGAATTGCAAGGAATAGCAGGTACGGAGAAAAGCAACGGCAGAGGCAGCGGAAGCAGGCAGGGACAGGAAAATTAATAAAGAGGGGAAAATGCCTTTCACGCTGGGACAGACCATCAGGGAGCGGTTTGCGGGCACGGGCCCGAACCCGTCCACTTATGATGTGCACGGAGTTGTCACCCGGGTATATGCGGACGATCACCTGCTGGCGCTGGCCATTCAGGATTTCCTGCGGCCGTTTCGCTGCATGCCCCAGGCAAAGACCGATATTGAGTTCTATCTGCTGACGAAGGAAAGCGCCGGACCCGATGCCAGCGACTACTTTAAAAGTGGCGAGGTCCTTTACGACTGGCAGGTGCTTCGTTACAGCCGGGACGGCCAGCTTCGCTATCAGGAAGCGCCCGGGGCCGGCTCGATTGTGGCCGATCTTGACGCCGGCCTGGCCGTCGCTTTCGTCGAGAGCGGCATGGCGGCCCGCGCCTGGTCGGTTGCGCATCTGGTCTTTTTCCCCATCTGGGCCCAACTGCTGAAGACAAGGGGGATATTCCCCGTGCATGCAGCCGGCCTGGAAAGAAACGGCAAGGGCATCCTTTTCCCGGGCAAAAGCGGCTGCGGCAAATCGACGCTGTCATTGCATCTGTTGCGCCACGGCTATATGTTGCTGGGCGACGACACGGTTTTTGTCCGCGGCGACGGCAGGGGCGCCGAGATGCTCTTCTTCCCCGAGGAAGTTGACGTCTGTCCGGAGACGATTGACCTTTATTCGCCGCTGGCCCTGGCCCGCAATATGGCCGAGGACCGCTGGCAGCCTAAAGCCAGGGTCAATTTAAACGACTTGAGATCAAGCGCGGTGATTGAGAACTGCCACACGGATGTGCTGGTATTTCCGGTTATCGCCGCGGACGGCCAGACTCGTTACGAGCGCGTTGGCCAGACTGAAGCGCTGGCGGAGCTGATACTCTATGCTTTCCTGTTCATGGACCCCGAAACCAGCAAGGAGAACTTCGCCCTGCTGGCGGGACTGGTGCGGTCGGCCAGGTGTTACCGGCTCTACATGGGGCTTGACGGTTCTGAGTTGGCCGCCGCTGTTGACAAAATTGTAGCGGCGGCGTAAAATAAACGCCCACCCGACGCGGCTTCGTCCGCCGGCGGGAAAGGCATCAAGCAGGCACGATCGTTGCAGCGGGCCGGCTGCGGCGAAGATGCAATACGGGGGGAGGGTCCGTCAGAGCGGGCACTTAAGGCAAGTCCGCCAAGGCGGAAAAACACTAGAGGATGAAGGAAGGGAGGAAGGATGCAAGTTAGTTCAAAATTGCTGCTTAGATCGGCAATTATCGTACTGGGGCTGATGCTGGCGCTCGGGCTTTATCTGAGCCTGAGTTTCGTGAACAAAGCCAGCGGCGTCACGCCGAGCGACTGGACTAAGGTCCAGGGTTACGTGGACAGCTACATCCAGCGCCAGTACACCAGCGCCGGCGAAGGCGAGGGCAGCGTCACTGTGGACAAGAACGGTTTTTACATCAACCAGCACGGTCTTCACAGCGCGCTTGACTCCAACGGCGACGGCAACATCCTGGGGGAGGGCGACGACCTGGCCAAGGCCCCGGTCCTGATTGACAACTTAAACC